>DATETY010000051.1:0-2143 GCA_035283365.1 Thermoplasmata archaeon
CCCGTGGGACGCATCAAATAGGCGCGTCCACATTCAGCGCCCACTCCTCATGCCTGGCCGGCCCTACAAGGACCTCGTGATCTACGGATGCTTCGTCCTGAACCGGCTCGTGGCCGAGCTGGGGATCGACCTCTACCAGGAGGGCCTGCCGGAGAAGCTCGCGCGCGTCCTGCCGGGCCAGGCCGGCATCTCGAAGGAGGAGGTCAAGCGGGAGATCAAGTCGAACCACTTCATGACGGAGCGGGTCATCGACCACCTCGAGAAGGACGGCCTCGTCGCGGTCGTGCAGGCCGACGGACGGTACCGCATCCGGATTACCCCGGAGGGCGTCCTCCACATCCGGAAGTACAACGAGTTCTACCGGAAGATCTACGAGGAGCAGATTCGGGACCACTACCGGTACACGAAGGCCCCGTTCTGGCTGCGGGACTAGGCCTTCGCGACGGCCGGGCTCACGGGCCCGCCGAGGGGCGTGTCCACGACGACGGGGATGAAGTCGTACGTGCCGTCGGCGCCTTCCCTCGCGAGCTCGATGGAGCACGCGAACGTGGACCCGCGGATCCGCACCCGGACGGCCTCCTTGATCAGGAAGTCGTACGCGTCCGCGGCGACGGGCTCGTCGGCCTTGGGCGTCCAGAGGGCGATCACGCGAACCGGCGGAACCCGGAGGGCTTCCGAGACGTCCGCGACCGCGCGGGCGAGGCCCTGGAGGTCCGCGAGGCCTGGCGCCGCGTCGAAGGCCTTCACGTAGACGGCGAAGCCCGGGCTCCCGAGGCCCAGGGTCCGCCACAGGCCCGAGGGCGGGGTCCGGACGAACGCGTCGAAGGAGTACGTCAGGCCCGACCGTCCCGTGAGCAGGGCGGGCGCCGCGAGGCCGTCCGGGCGGGCCATCGCCGCGTTCGCGTCCGCGCTCGTCCTCGCGAGGTGGGCGAGGATCCGCTGGACGGAGTCGTTGCCCTCGGGGACGTACACGACGGGGTCGGCCTGGCGCACCCTCTGGATTACGCGGTGCCTCAGCGCGAAGTAGTCGAAGAAGGAGCGCAGGTCTCGGAGCAGCTCGAGGATCACGAACCCGAGGATGAACAGGGAGACGAGCACGATCCCGACGAGGAACGCGGGTCCGAACGTGATGATCTGGAGGACCCCGAAGACGCAGGCGGTCACGAAGAACGCGAAGCGCATCCCCGGCCTGGCGGCGGACCGCATCGCGAACAGGGAGATCACGAGGGGCACGAACAGGAGGAGTGTGACGAACGCCCGCACGTCCGCGAAGACGAGGATGATCGCGAAATCGAGGAGGAGCCAGAGGGAGACGAAGACGCGGACGTACCGGAGGACCCTCCGGATCGTCGGGGTCTGGCGGTCCACGGCCTCCGCGAGGTCGAAGATCGCGGCGATGGGGTCCTCGACGGCCCGGGCGTCCTTAGCCTTGATCTCCGGGTCCACGGGGAAGCGACGAGCCTCAGGGTATTTAATCGCGTAGGGAAGAATCGTGCCGACGGCGCCATCCGATCCCATGGAGGACGACCGCGGTCCCGCTCGCGACGACGAGCCCCAGGCTGACGACGGCGGACACGAGGTCCCCCGCGGGCACGCTCGCGAAGAGGGCGACGAGGGAGATCGCGAGCGCGCCGACCGCGAGGCCCACGCACCGCCCGCACGCCCCGAACTTCGCGGGGAGCCTCATTCGCCGCACACCGCCTCGCACTTCGCTTTCGCCTCCGCGATCTCCTCGCTCCCCTCGACGGCCTTCTTGAAGCCCTCGTAGAACTGCTCCGCCGTGAGCCCGGGGCCGAAGCAGTCCGCGTTGCCCGTGTAGTAGCCCGTCGGCGGTTTGATTTTGAAGGGGCCGTACGCGGTCGTCTCCTCGACCCACTTCCGCCGGGTCCAGAGGACCCAGCACGACCGCGTCCGGCAGGCGAGCCATCGGCACACGACGGTCACGTAGACCTCGCGCCCCACGGTCTTCTCGGACAGGCCTTTCGCCGCGTCGACCCAGCCCGGCATGGACTTCAGGAACTCCGCGTACGTGGCCCCGAGGACGGGGAGCTTCCGCGCGCGGCTCGCGGCCCACGCCATGATCTGCGCGCCCGTCCGCACGTCGTCGATGTCCTCGGGGGCCGTGCCGCACGGGTACGTCTCC
>DATETY010000052.1:0-14036 GCA_035283365.1 Thermoplasmata archaeon
CCGACGGGCGACCCGAGGACGAACAGCTTCTTCGGCTTCGCGACGAGGCGCACGACGCGCTGCCCGAGGCCCAGCTCCCGTTCCTTGAACCGCTCCTTGATCTCGTCGATGGAGATGTACGTCTTCGAGAGGGCCTCGCCCCGCTGCATCATCTTCGCGAGGAGGGCGACGGCGGTCATCCCGGCGAACTCGCGGAACGTCCAGTTGCTCAGGAGGGTCCCGTTCTGGCTGTACAGGTACGCGGACTTCCGCATCCGGATCGGGATCCAGCCGCCACTCACCTGGAGCTTCGTGTGGCGCACGACCACGTCGATGTCCGGCAGGATCTCGAGGAGGGTCCGGCCCTCCGTCGTGAGGAACCACTCCTCCGCGTAGTCCATGAGGAAGTGCGCGTCGTGGGCGGGATCCTCGGGCGCAGGGAACGACGCCCGGAGGGCCCGGTCCAGCTCGTATCCCGGGAGGAGGCCATGGATCTTGATCCCGATCCGGTGGCGCTTCGCGTACCCGCGGAACGGATCGATCCCCTTCGCCATGATCCCGAGGAACCGCTTCGTGTCCTCGGGGCCCCGCTCCCGGTTGTACGCCGTGTGCGTGAGGACCAGAGAGGTCCGCGCGCCGAGGGACGCGAGGGTGTGGACGAGCCCGAGGCAGTACATCCCCGCGTCCGTCTCCACGTCATGGTGCGGCGGGACCGTGAGGGTCGACCGGGTCCCGTCCGGGATGTCGTACAGGACGAGGTCCCGCACGCTCGCGAGGGCGTCCTCCGGCCTGATCCCGAGGCCGAGGGAATGGGAGAGGGACTCCCACGTCTCGACGAAGGCCTCGCGGATTTCCTCGGGCGTGGCCAGCTGCAGCGCCCCGCCACTCCGGGCCGGGAGTGGTGACCCAGAGCCCACGTAGTCCGTCGATTCGAGGAGCGACCTGAGGAGGTCGTCCTCGAGCCGGGCGGAGGTCTCGGGGGCGACGATCGAATCAGGGGGTTCCATTCCTGGTTCTGCGGGGTTCGCCGGTCGCCTTCGGTTTGGGATGGCACTCGCCACGGTGGAGGTTCCTCCTCTCCCACTCGTTCCCAGGAGTGATTATCAGTTACATAACGGTTACTACTTTATCTAGCCGATGCTACGAAACGTAGAAGTACGTAGCAACCCATGCCGAATCATGTCGGGACGCAGACCTTCCGGGCCGTCCGCGGGCAAGGTCAAGATCCAGTTCAACATCCGCGTGGACGCGGACATCCTCGAGGGCTTCCGGGCGTACTGCGCCCGGAACGGGCTGGACCCCCATGGCCAGATCGTCCTGTTCATGAAACGGGTCCTCGATACAGAATTCGACTTTCAGGACCGGCTGTGGACGGCCCTGCGGGAGGAGCCGAGCGCCTGAGGCCCGCGGCCGGGGTCGGCGCGTCGAAGCGGCGGAGGAGCATCGCGAGGTCCCGCGAGTCGAGCGCCTCGGGCGCGACGGTCACGAAGAGCCGGCAGCCCCCGACCGTCGCGAGGTCCACCGCGTCCTTCACGAACGCGACGATCGCGCGGAACTCGTTGTACAGGGCGAGCTGCTCGAGCCCGACGAGGACCACGTCGGATCCGCGGTGGCCCGCCACGTACTGCACGAGGGCCCGCTTGAGCTCCGCGTCGAGGGACCCGGGCGGCACGCGGGGCGCGTCGGACTCCCCGCCCTCCGCGATCCAGACGACCTCGAAGGCCGGCCCGAACCGGCGCCGGGCCTTGGCGGGGTGCTCCATCGTGAGGAGGAGGCCGCCCCGGGCGCCCGCCGTGGCGAGGGCGTCCGGCGCCTCCTGGGGCCCGACGAGGAGGGCCACGGGGCCCTCGCCCGCCGCGACCTCCGCGGGGCCGCGCAGGACCTCGAGCACGTGGTCCACCGCGCCGCGGAGGACCGCGAGCTGGTCCGCGGGGAGAGTGCCCTGGCCCACCGCGAGGATCGCGGTGCCCCCCGAGGCACTCGCCTGGTTCGTCACCCGGCGGACGAACCGCGCGACCGCCTCGAACCCGTTCAGGGCCGCGAGGTAGTCCAGGTCGTCCAGGAGGACCGCGGTCCCGGGGTTCTCCCGCAGGAACTTCGTGACCGAATGCTGCAGCTCGAACTCGAGGGCCGACGCGCGCACGGTGAGCTCCCCCGACGTGAGGGCCGTGATCCAGAGGACGGGGGTGCGTTCGAGGCCGAACCGGGCCACGACCCGGCTCCGCGGGAGCCCCGTCACGCACAGCCCCGGGACCTTCGAGACGATCTCCCGGAAGGCGCCCATCGCGGTCGAGCGGCCCCCCTCCACGACGAGGTAGTTGAGGCCCCGCTCGAGGCCATGCCGGACCGCCCTCGGGGGCTGGGCCTCCATGACGGGGACGATCTCGAGGTAGCGGTAGCGCGCGACCGCGTACGCGATGAACACGGACCACGTGAGCGTGTACAGGGAGCCGAACCCGAGGCGCGTGTCGGCCCCTGAGAGGAGCGGCCAGAACGCCTCCGTGATCCCGGCCGGGACGGCCCCGAGGAGGAGGCCCGCCGCGACGACGGCCTGCATCGTGCTCATCCCGTTCTCCCGGGACTTCCGCCACGCGAGGACGAACAGGCCGACTCCGAGGTACAGCCAGGCCGCGTAGATCGGGGCCACGAACCCGTACGTCTCGGCGACCCGCGCGCTCGGGCCGAACGCGTTCGACGACACGCCCGCGATCACGAGGTCCGTGCGTAGGATCGCGTACGCCCACACGGCGGACGGCGCGTAGATCGCGAGATGGGCCCACGGCCCCCGGAGCCATCGGCTCGGCTGCGGGTACGCCACGGCGAGGTGGATGAGGGCCGCGGGCACGAGGGCGATCCCGAGCCAGACGGCGTCCGCGTAGGGCACGAGGGCCGACGCGGGGGCATCGAGGGGATGGGCCCGCTCCGCGGCCTCCGCGGCGTCCCACAGGACGAACGCGAGCATGAGGATGAAGAACGCCCGGTTCGCGGACCCGCGCGGGTTCAGCCCCAGGACGTACACGGCGAGGAACGCGGACACCCCGAGGGCCGCGAGGGACAGGGCGACCCCGAGGGCGACCACTCCGTCGCCTCCCGCCTCACTCCGAGACGATCTCGAACGCCCCGCGGTCCACGAGGAGCGGATGGTAGTCGAGCTCGTGCTCCACGCCTCGCATCTTCACGACGGCGATGTAGCGCCGAACGGACGTCGAGAGGCCCGCGTCGACCTCCCGGAGCCGGAGGTGGACGATCGTGTCCGCGAGGAACTCTTCGATGCCGTACTTCGCGAACCGCGCGCTGTCCCGGGCCGTCTCCGCGACGAGGAACGTGGTCGCCTCGAGCTCGCGGATCTCCTCGAAGAACTGGAAGATCTCGTTCCTCGGGTTCTCGAACGGCGCGAGCGCGTACAGGGCGTCCAGGGAGTCCACCGCGAGGAGGTCGCATCCCATCTCCTCCTTGTACCGCGCGAGCTGGCGCCGGAGGCCGAGGAGCCACCGCGGCTGCTCCCGCATCTCCTCGAGCTCGCGCCGGAGGGCCCGCACGTCGATCACGTGGACGCCCTTCGCGCGCGCGGGGTCCATCCCGAGGGAGGTCATCTGGGCCGCGAGGCTGCCGCGGCTCTGCTCCATGGAGAGGTACAGGCCCGAGGTCCCGCGGCCCTGGGCCTCGTGGTACAGGATCCGGTACACGAACGAGGACTTGAGGGAACCGGGAGGCCCGCTGATGAGGACGATGTGCCCTTGCGGGATCCCGCCGCCGAGGCGCTCGTCGAGCCCCTTCACGTACGTGGGGATGCGGCCTTCGGCTCGCGGCTGCGTGGTCGTGAGAACCCCCCTGCCTCCGCCGTGCGCTGGCCTGGGCCGCACAACGCGCGGCGGCGTAATGAGTCTATCGACGCGCATCCGAGCGTCGGCCGATCGGGCAGGTCCGGAGGCCCTATGCGTCCGCGGTCGCCGTGGATCGAGATGCCGCGACGCCCTTCACGGCGGGCTTCCGTCCGCCCTCGACCGGCTCCGCGTGGAGCTGGCCCGGGCCGAGGGCCGTCAGGGTGTGCGTGTGGAACCGGATGAGCTCGTAGGCATCCCGGACCCGCAAGGGATACAGGTCCAGGGAGTCGTACAGGCAGAGGGTCCGCGCCTGGCCGCGGCGGGCGTGGACCGCGGCCTCGATGGCCTCCGCGACGGCCTGCTCCCCGCGGACGAAGGCCGGCCCCGCGATCGAGCCGACGAGCGACAGCCCGCTGTAGCCTTTCTTCCGCGCGCTCGCGGCGAGCTCCTCGAGGACCTCGGCCACCTGTTCCGCCGAGCGGTCCGCGTCCGTCAGGAGGGTCGTCGGGGAGATCAGGATGAGGTGGCCTTGGGCCTGCAGGCGGTCCACGGAGACGCGGTCCTCCCGGAGCCGCTCCGCGAGCCGGTGCCAGTCCGCCTCGGACAGGAACACGGCCGCGAGGTCGTTGCGGGCCCGGGCCCCGCGGAGGAAATCCTCGAGCACGGCCAGGGACGTCCGGGAGGCGTCCCGCCAGAACAGGACGTGGTCGCCGGCCCGGAGGCCGTCGACGAGGGTCCACCACTCGAGCTGGTTTTCCGCGATGGAGCCGGCCATCGGAACGATGGGGTCCGTCGTTGGGACCTTATACCTTGCGACCCGCCTATCATCCGTAATTATCTGAATCCGACTGTGAGCCGGCCCGCCGACGCGGGCGTGCGGGCCCACGGGCTCGGCCAGAACCCTTTAAGTCGGAGGCGCCGTTCCTCGCCGGGTCCCATGCCCGGCACGGTCGTCGTCGGCACCCAGTTCGGCGACGAGGGGAAGGGCAAGGTGATCGACTTCCTCGCGGACCGCGCGGACGTCGTCGTGCGCTTCCAGGGCGGCGCGAACGCGGGGCACACCGTGCAGGTGGGCGAGGAGCTGTACAAGTTCCACCTCCTCCCCTCGGGGATCCTGCGTCGGCGGGCCCTGAACCTGATCGGCAACGGCGTCGTCGTGGACCCCCCGCAGCTCCTCCGGGAGATCGACGAGGTGAGGGCCCGCGGCCACTCCGCGACGAACCTCCGCGTCTCGGACCGGGCCCACGTCGTGATGCCGTACCACCGGATCCTGGACGGCCTCGAGGAGAAGGCGAAGGGCGGCCTGGGCGCGGGCACGACCTTGCGCGGGATCGGCCCGAGCTTCGAGGACAAGGTCGGGCGGTTCGGGATCCGGATGTGCGACCTCGTGGACCCCGACGTGTTGCGGGCCAAGCTCGACACGATCGTGCCGATCAAGCGGCGGATCATCGCGGCCCTCGGGGGCACGGACGTCCTGGACGCGCGCGGGATCGCGGACGAGTTCGCCGGGTACGGGGAGCGCCTCGCCCCGATCGTCACGGACACGTCCGTCCTCCTCCAGGCCCGGCTGGACCGCGGGAAGCGCGTCCTGTTCGAGGGGGCCCAGGGGACCCACCTGTGCATCGACCACGGGATCTACCCGTTCGGCACGTCGAGCGCGTGCGTCGCGGGGGCCGCGACGGTGGGCGCCGGGGTGGGCCCGCAGTCGATTCGGGACGTGATCGGCGTCGTGAAGGCGTTCACGTCGCGGGTCGGGACGGGCCCCTTCCCGACCGAGCTCGAGGGGGACGTCGCGCGTCACCTCCGGGAGACGGGCGGCGGGGAGTACGGCACGACGACCGCGCGGCCCCGCCGGGTGGGATGGCTGGACCTCGTCATGGTGCGGATGGCCGCCCGCGTGAACGGCCTCACGGGGCTCGCGGTCACGAAGATCGATGTGCTCGGCGGACTCGATCGGGTCCGCGTCTGCGTCGCGTATCGAAGGGAGGGCGCGACGATCAAGGAGTTCCCCGCGAGCATGCGCATCCTCGCGGAGTGCGCGCCCGTGTACCGCGACTTCAAGGGATGGCCCGAACGGTCCGAGGACGCGTGGGTCCGGGCCGCGAAGGCGGGCCGCCGCGGGCTGCCCGCGGCCGTCCGCGCGTACCTCGCGTTCCTCGAGACGCACCTGCGGGTGCCCGTCCGGATCGCGTCCGTGGGGCGTTCCCGGGCCGCCACGATCGGATCGGGCCGGTAGGCCGCGTCACGGGTCCGCCACCTGCGCGTCCACGGCGGCCGAGAGCCCGCCGAGCCGCTCGCGGAGCTCGCAGGCCTTGCACACCGCGCGGACGGTCGGCTCGCCGCACCGCGCGCACGCGTTCAACGCGGCGGGCGGGAACGCCTCCGCGAGGAGAGGCCGCAACTGGTCGAACGTGCTCACGATCGCGTGGCGCGTGCCGGGACTGTCCGCCTCGAGGCGGTTCAGGACCTCGCGGAACCGGCCCCGCTGGGCGCGCTCCGCGTACGGGCACGTCGCGTCGTGGAACGGGATCCTCCGGAGCCTGGCGTACAAGTACACCTCGAGTTCCGGGACCGCGCGGAGCGGCTGGAGGCGGGGCACGAGGCCCGGCTGGACGGTCCCATGGGGTCCCAGGCGGGCGAGCCTCTCGACGTCGCCCCGGGCCACGTTCATGAGGATCGACTGGGCCGTGTCGTCCAGGTTCAGGCCCGTCGCGACGAAGTCCGCGCCCACGTCGCAGGCCGCCCGGTTCAGCGCGTGCCGGCGGAACGGTCCGCAGTAGCCGCACGGGATCGCGCGGGGATCGAGCCCGACGACCTCGTCCATCGTCCGACCCACCGTCTCCGCGACGGCGACGACGCGGTGCTCGATCCCGAGGCCGTCGCACAGGGACCTCGCCGCGGCGATCCCGCCGGGCCGGTACGAGGCGATCCCCTCGTCCACGGTCACCCCGACGAGCTCCACGTCCCGGCGGCCCGCGAGGATGTCGTGGAGGAGGACCGCGGCCACGCTCGAGTCCTTCCCGCCGCTCATCCCGATCGCGATCCGCTCGCCCCCGCGCAGGGACGCCTGGGCCCGGACCTCCCGCTTCACGCGGCGCTCGACGGATTCGAGGACGTGCGCGCGACACAGGTGCTCCCCGCTGTAGCGGATCCAGGTGACGGCCGGCGAGGTGCAGCGGGAGCAGTCCACCGCGGCTCCATCGGCCCGAACGCCTTAAGCCTTCAGGGGCCCGGCGGTCCCGCGGGCGGCGGAGGCGGCGGCCCGGGAGGCGCCGCGGCGGGCGCCCCAGGCGGGACGCCGGGCGTCCCCCACGCGGGCCATGGCCAGCTGGTGACCACGGGCTGGCTCACGATCAGGTCGTACGCGACGGCCGCGGCGATCACGACCCACGAGCCGACGAGGCCCTGACCGATGCCCCCCAGGACGATCGCGATGATCGGGTCCCCGATGAGCCCCGCGGGGAGGGAGATCGCGAAGCTCACGACGGCGGCGAGCAGGCCGATGACGAAATAGGCCCCGAACAGGGAGAGCCGGCGGGCCTTCGTGAGCGCCCAGCTCCGACGCAGGCTCGGCACGGCCCGGACCCTCTCCATCATGATGGCAGGGGCGAACAGGCTCAGCGCGATCCCGACGTAGATTGCGACCGGGACCGCGACGATGAGCGCGAGGAACCCCAGCCCGAGGACGGCGAAGTTCGACGAGACGACCCCCAGCAGCAGGAGGAAAATCGGCATCGCGAAGAGGCCGATGACGACGAGGGCGACCAGGATCCCGGCTCCGAGGAGGCTGAGGATCCGCGAGAGGCCCTCCCGGAAGGAACGCCCGAGGGTCGCGTCCGCGCTCCGATGGCGCAGGATCGCGAAATGGGAGACGCCGCCCTGCACGACGGTCCCGACGATGGACGAGCCGAGCGCGATGAGGCCGATCAGGGCGAGGTATGTGATGAGGAGGTCCGCGGGGAACGTCGCGGGGTTCGCCGGGTCGAACGTGAACGAGAGCGAGCCGAGCGTATACGCCTCGGCCAGGCTCAACAGGCTCGACACGGCGATCGAGAACACGAAGTACGGGAGGAAGAACTCGAGCGGATGGCGCGCGAACAGGCCGAACGTGTCGGAGAAGATGGACGAGAAGGTCGCGGTGCGGTACCGGCCCGGGGCCTGCCATGGGGGCACAGGGTAGCCCGGCGGGAGTCCCGCGAGGGGCGGCGCGCTCGGGGCCGGAGGCGGGCCGGAAGGGGGCGGCGCGGGACCGGATCCCGGCGGGGCTCCGACGGGAGACGGCGCCCAGGCGGGCGGCGACAAGGTGCCGCACGAGCGGCATCGGGCCGCGCCGTCCTCGAAGTACTCGAGGTTGGAGGCCATGCACAGGCGGCAGTGGGTCGCCATCCCGGGCCGCCATGGCATCCCCGCCATCGGGGGCCGAATGGCTGGACCGCGCGATAAGGATGCCGTCCCCATGCGGGTCGTGTTTTCCGGGGTGATATCCGGGGCGGTCGGCTTTTAACGTCCGCGGGCCATCGGACGCCCTCCGAGGCGCCGCCGGTGGACATCAACCAGCTCGGGATCGCCCTCATGGGCGTCGTGCTCGGATGGTTCCTCCTGTTCGGCGTGCGGCGGTACAAGGTCCAGTGGGGCGCGTTCGCGGGGTTCTTCGCGGTCGGATTCGGCGTCGGGATCATGTCGTTCCTGTATGCGAGAGGGCTCCTCGCGTACTACGGGATCGGCGTGTTCGTGGGCTTCGTCTCGAACATGGTCGTCCGGGTCGCGGGGACCGCGGTGGGCGGGAAGCTCGGCGACGGGCTCCTCGAGATCAGCGCGTACCGCGGATCGCGGAAGTGACGCATGGCGTGGGACGGCGTGCGCGCCGCGCGGGCCCTCCATGAGGCGACCCTGTTCCGTCGCGCGAACGTCGTGGGCCTCGCGCTCGGGCACAAGGTGACCCGGGGCCGGGAGACGGACGAGGCGTGCGTGGTCGTCTACGTGGAGCGGAAGGTCTCCGAGGGTGCGCTCGCGCGGCGGGACATCGTGCCGAAGGCCCTCGAGGGGGTCCGCACGGACGTCGTCGAGACGGGCCGGTTCCGCGCGTTCATGCTCATGCAGCGCCCGGACCCGCCTCGCACATCGAGGGTCCGGCCCGCCCCGGGGGGCGTGAGCCTCGCGCACGTCCGGGTCACCGCCGGGACGCTCGGAGCCCTCGTCCGCCGGCGGGACGGCACGACCGCGATCCTCTCGAACAATCACATCCTCGCGAACTCGAACGATGCCCGCCTCGGGGACCTCATCGTCCAGCCCGGGCCCGCGGACGGCGGCACGGAGGCGGACGGGATCGCTCGCCTCGCGGACTTCGTCCCCATCGCGTTCGCGGACCGGGGCGCGGGGGTCCTCGCCCGGATGCTCGAGCGGATGTTCGGGCCCCTCCTCGGCCGCCTGGGCCTGGGGCTCAAGCGCCTCCCGTCCGGCCGGACGAACCTCGTGGACGCGGCCGTCGCGACGCCGCTCGGGGCGGACCTCGTGACGCCCGACATCCTCGAGATCGGCCGGGTCCGCGGCCCCGTCGACGCGGATATCGGGATGCGGGTCCGGAAGAGCGGCCGGACCACGGGCCTGACGGCCGGGCGCATCACGGGCATCGATGGGGTCGTCCAGGTCGACTACGACGGGAAGAGCGCCGTGTTCCGGCAGCAGGTCGTGAGCGACCTCCTCTCGAGGGGCGGGGACAGCGGCTCCCTCGTCGTGGACGAGTCGAACCGGGCCGTCGGGCTCCTGTTCGCCGGGAGCGACGTGACGACCCTCGTGAACCCGATCGGGGCGGTCCTCCACCTCCTCGAGATCGAGTTCTGACCTCGCGGACGACGCGTGCGCGCCCCTCCGGCAAAACGTTATTAGCGTGCCCCCGGATGCCTCGCCGTTCCGGGGGCAGGGATGAAGGAGATCTGGGTCGAGAAGTACCGACCGCGCACGCTCGACGAGGTCGTCGGCCAGGAGGAGATCGTCGAGCGGCTCAAGTCGTACGTGAAGACGGAGAACCTCCCGCACCTCCTGTTCGCGGGGCCCGCGGGGACGGGCAAGACCACGTGCGCGATCGCCCTGTCCCGGGACCTGTTCGGGGAGTCGTGGCATCAGAACTACTACGAGATGAACGCGAGCGACGAGCGCGGGATCGATGTCGTGCGGCAGAAGATCAAGGAGATCGCGCGTCTCGCGCCGTTCGGCGGGACGTCGTTCAAGATCCTGTTCCTCGATGAGGCGGACAACCTGACCGCGGACGCGCAGGCCGCCCTCCGGCGGACCATGGAGACGTACACGAGGACGTCCCGGTTCGTCCTGTCCGCGAACTACTCATCCCGCCTGATCGAACCGATCCAGTCGAGGTGCGCCGTGTTCCGGTTCCGGCCCCTGAAGCCCGAGGCGATCCGCACGTACGTGTCGAGGATCGCGAAGGCCGAGAAGCTGAAGGTCACGGAGGACGGGATGGAGGCGCTCGTGTACGTGGCCCAGGGCGACATGCGCCGGGCCGTGAACTCCCTCCAGGTGGCCGCCTCCCTCGCGCCGACCGTCGACGGAGACGCCCTGTACAAGGCCGCGAGCACGGTGCGCCCCGAAGAGATCAAGCGGCTCATCGAGCGGGCCCTGTCCGGGGAGTTCCTCGCCGCGCGCGAGGCGCTCGACACGCTCCTCATCGAATACGGGCTCTCCGGGGAGGACGTCGTCCGGCAGCTCCACCGGTCCGTGTTCGACCTGAACATCGACGACGAGTTCAAGGTCCGGCTCGTGGACCGGATCGGCGAGGCGGACTTCCGCCTCGTCGAGGGAAGCAGCGAGCGGATCCAGATCGAGGCGCTCCTCGCGCACTTCACCCTCCTCGGCGAGGACATCAAGAAGTCGAAGAAGTGATCACGGCCCGAGGACCGGGGCCCACGCCTTGTACGCGGTCCAGTCCGCGGGCGACGCGGCCACGAAGGCCGCGAGGGCCTGCGCGGGCTCGGCGGCCCGGGTGGCGACATGTTCCGCCGCGCACACATCCGCCATGAGCAGGTTCCAACCGTCCGAGGCGAGAGGAGAGTCCCGCGCGGCGTAGTTCGCGAGCACATCGAAGAACCGTTCCGGTGAGTAGCGTTGGCCGAGGTACGCGGCCGCGCGGGCCGCGGCCTCCGCGGGTCGCCGGGCCTCGAGGTCGCCCGCGATGTGGCACAGCTCCTCCCCTTCCCCGAGAATGCGGTCGACGGGCCCCGGCGCGTGGGCCTCCGGACCCGCGCGGAGCCGGAGGGCCGCCTGGAAGATCGCATAGATGCGCTCGGGAGACCGGGAGAACGTCACGACGAAACGCGCCGCGTGCGCGAACGCGAGCCCGACCGCGTCGATCCGGTCCCGGCCCGCACCCGCAACGATCCGCTGGGCCGCCTCGACGGAGAGGCGCTCCGCGAGGCTCGTCGCCGCGTACCCGTCGTGCAGGAGTCCGAGGAGGGCGCGGACCCGCGCCGACGGGTCCGGAAGGCGGATCAGGGCCGACAGCGCGGCACGACCCGCGTCGTCGAGCGGCCGGCCTCCGGTCGAGAGCGCCTCGAGGTCGACCCATTCCTTGCCCAGGGCCGTCATGATCGACACGTATGCGGTCGAGTCGCGGGTCCCCGCGGTGAGATAGCCGATCGCCGGCCGCAGGATCCGTCGGGCGTCCCGGAACCGGAGGGATCGGGCGAGCTGCCATAACTTCACCGCGACGACGAGCTTGAGCCCGCCGTCGCCCATGTCCTCCAGGGCCGCGCGGAACAGGATGTCGCCCGCGAGCCGGTGCTCCGCGCCCTCTGTCACGATCCCGAGGAAGATCGCCTCCGCCTCGGGGAGGTTCCCGTCCCTCGTCGCGAACAGGAACGAGCGGCCGAGGTGGGTGATCTCGCCGCGGACGACGAGAGGCGGCCGGGAGGGCCCCGGGGCCTTCTTCTCCGCCGCCGCGAACGCGACGGCCTGCAGGACCGGCAGGGGATGGAACTTCGGCTGGAGGACGGGGAACAGGTTCGCCGCGGACGCGAGCGCGACGAGGCCCATCGGCGCCCGGCGCGGGGACGGATCGAACCGGTCGGACGCGGCGAGGGCCGCCGCGCGGACGATCTCGATGGGCGGCACGTTGGCGCGCACGGCTCGGACACCGGCCTCCGCGGCGCGGTCCGCATGGGAGGATGCGATCGCGGTGGCGACGTCGACGAGGGCCGATGAGCCGTCGGCTTCCGCCATACGGCGCCGCATCGTGGGTGGCTTAAAAATACCTTCGCGCACGGCCCACATGGACCGAGTGAACGTACGTCGATACACAATCGTCATATCGGACGAGTTCGTTGGCCGCGGGGTTCCGACATGTCCACACGGTTCGCGTTCTGGCGCAAGGAGGTCGAGGAGGCCTTCAGCGAGCAGGAGGAGCACGCGCGGCCCGGCGTGTGGTCCGACTTCATCCTCGGCAGCCAGGACGGCCTCGTGAACGTCCTCGCGGTCCTCCTCGGCGTCGCGATCGCGAGCATCCAGACCGCGCAGGATGCGTCGTCCGCGTTCCGGATCATCCTCGCGGCCGGGCTCGCGGCGACCTTCGGTGAATCGATCTCGATGGGCGCCGTGGCGTACACGTCGACCCTCGCAAGGCGCGACCACTACCTGAAGGAGAAGGAGCGCGAGATGCGGGAGATGAAGGACCTCCCTCACGTGGAGCGCGAGGAGGTCCGGACGATCTTCCGGGAGTGGGGGTACGAAGGGTCGGAGCTCGAGGAAATCGTCGACCGAATCATCGCGAAGCCGAAAGCGTGGCTCGAGCTGATGATGGCCCACGAGCTTCGACTCGCGCCCGTCGCGCCGGAGCAGGCGCGGAAGAGCGCGATCCTCGTGGGCATCGCGGCCGTCGTCGGTTCCCTGATCCCCCTCGGCCCGTTCATCTTCTTCTCGATCGATCTGATCGCGGGAATCATCGGCGCCCTGATCGTGAGCGCGATCGCCCTCTTCCTGATTGGCTGGTACAAAGCGAAGACGACCGTCGGCCGGCCCGGACGGAGCGGCGTGCAGATGGTCCTCATCGGGATCCTCGCAGCCCTCGCGGGCTTCGGGATCGCGTACCTCGTCGGGGTCGCGGGTACCTGAACGAGTGCGACGGGCGGGATTTGAACCCGCGCTACAAGCTTGGCAAGCTTGTGTCCTACCAGGCTAGACTACCGCCGCGCGAAGGGGCCCAACACGATGCGGGATGAAAAGATTGCGGCACGCGGCGAGTCAGGCGGCCGCCTTGATCCTGCCGTACTTCTCCCGGTACAGACGCTCGCAGGAGGCGCAGCAGAGGTAGTGGTCTCGCCCATCGAGACGGATCCGGACGGGTTCGCCCTCGATCGGCTTCCTGCACTCAAAGCACGCCAGGGAGGCCGATAGACCGTCCGAGAGGATTGCGACGGGTTCGTCCTTGATCGTGCGCACCCCCACGTGGTGGTCCAGGTCCACGACGCCGGGCAAGGCCGCGATCCCATCGAGCACGCGATCGATTTCCGAGCCGCTCGAGGCTGTCGCCTCCGCGAGGATGCGCCCGCCCCGCGCCACCGTGACGCGACGGATCCGGTCCATGCTTGCGATGTCCCGCGCGGTCGCTTCCGCGGTCTGCAGACGGGCCTTCACGACGATGTGCACGCGCGTCTCTCCGAGATGTTCCGGGTCGATCGAGGCCTGGTAGCCCCTCACGACGCCGAGCTGTTCCAGGGTCGCCAGGCGAGCCGCGACGGTCGGGGCGCTCACACCGGCCGCCCTGGCGATCTCGCGTAAGGACAGGCGGGCATCCGCCTGGACGGCGCGCAGGATCGCGACATCGACTCGATCGAGGTTCACAGAGGATTGGAGCGCTCGGATGTTCTTAAGATTTCACACCCTGGAAGAGGGCTCCCCCGTCTGCGAAGCATGCCTCCCGAGCGATAACCGTGGATTCAGAGGAGAGTAACGACATGCACCACCGCCTGGCGAGCGCCTTGTCAACTCCCCGAGATCCTGTCCGACGGCGATGATTCCGAGCGGCCAAGGTCCGACTCCTGGCGCGAGCCTGTTGTGCCGACGGATCAGCCGGTGAGCGGTCATCGAGCCGCCGGCGGAAGCCTCGGAGGTTCGATCCTTGATGCGGCGCAGCCCACGATTTGGATCGGCGCCCGACGAGGACCCGGCCGCCTGTAGGGGGTCGTTTTCCCTCTGGAACGGGTTGATTATCCGACAGAAAGGTTGATG
>DATETY010000053.1:0-4422 GCA_035283365.1 Thermoplasmata archaeon
CTCCTGGGGCATCCGCCTCTCGTAGAGAGGCGCGAACCGCTCCATGAGGAGTCGGAGCTCGACCTGGACGATCAGCAGCGTGAGGAACACCAGGGCCCGGACGACGTCCACGCCGAGATCGACGACGTGTGCGGCGTAGTACGAGAGGCCGAGGACGAGCATCCCGATCTGGCGGAGGGGCACGCCCCAGCGCGTCTCCCCGAGAGCGAGCAGCGCAACGGAGATCGCGAAGAACGCCTGGAGGGACGTGTCCCACCGGGGCGTGGACACATGGGCGACGTCCCAGCCCGTCCAGACGACGAGGACCGACAGGGTCCCCAGGGGGGCGATGCGAAGGGACCGGGCGATCACGCGGGCCGCGTCGATGTGCGCATCCTCCGGAGCGCGAGCGCGAGGGGAGTCGCCGGGTCCCAATCGACGACCTGGGCGACGCGGCGGAGCTGCAGGAGCAGGTTGTCCCGTTCCGTCTTCAGGATCCGGTACGCGAGGTCCGCCGCGTCCGTCGGACGGGACAGGTCTCGCTCGATGTCCAGGGGGGACGGGGACACGATCACGACCTCGTACCCGCGAACCGCGAGGGCCTCCACCGCGTCGAGGGCCGTCCGGTCCGAGAGCGGGGAGATGAGGACGACGAGGGCGTCCGTCGGATAGTATCGGGAGAGGATCCAGGCGACGCTTGAGAAGGGCCACTCCCCGCCCGCGCGGACGTGGACGAGGGAGTCGAGGATCCGATAGAGCTGCTTCCGGCCGAAGGCCGAGGGCACGCGGTCGAGCACGTTCCGTTCGACGACGAGGCCGACACGGTTCCGCGTGGAGAGGACGTGGTCCGCGATCCCGAGGGCCGCCCGCACCCCATGCTCGACCGGGTTGTTGGTTGTCGTGCCGACGAAAGACTCCCTCCGCGCGTCGAGGACGATCACGACGTCCCCGGAGCGGTCGCCCTCGTACTCGTTCGTCAGGGGCCGGTCGAGCCGGGCCATCGCCTTCCAGTTGATCCGGCGGACCTCGTCCCCGGACTGGTAGTCCCGGACCGCCCAGAACTCGGTCCCGGGACCGGGTCGCTTCGACGGGATCTGCCCGAACCACGGACGGGTGCGCCGCGGCGCGAAGTGCGCTCGGCGCATGTCCTCGAGGATCGGGGCGACGACGACCCGCGTCTCGAGCGCAACCGTCGCGTCCTCTGCGCCGAGCCCGAGGACGTCGAGGGAGCGCGCGCGGACGGGCCCAATCCGGTAGTCCCCTTTCACCGCGGGCCGGACCGTGTACGCGAGCGAGAAGGACTCTCCGGGCCCGAGGCCGACGACCGCGTGGTTCGTCCCCGCCTCGAGCGCGAACTCCGACGGGAGCACGTCGAGGATCTCGACGAGGTCGAGGCTCTCCCGCTCGTTCCGGACGACGAGCTCGACGTCCACGAGGCCTCCTGCCTGGAGTCGGTCCCTCGACACGGCACGGGCGATCGCGAGAACGGGCTCCGCGGGCGGGGAGAGGGAGCCCAGGGCCAAGAACAGGAGGGGCGGCATCGCCAGGAGGACGATGTGCCAGCTCTTGAACGCGAAGCCGAGGAAGAGGAACGCAAGGGACGTCGCGACGAGACGCGTCACGAGGGGCGTCCGCATGTCACGGCACCTTGGGCACGGGGACCTGCCCGAGGACGTCCGCGACGATGCTCCCCGTCCGCACGCCGCGGATCCAGGGGTCCGGCTTCAGGAGCATCCGGTGGGCGAGAGCCGACACGGCGACCGCCTTCACGTCGTCCGGGGTGACGAAGTCGCGCCCCGCGAGGGCGGCGCGCGCCCGCGACGCCTTCAGGAGGGCGAGGGATCCGCGCGGGCTCGCCCCGATCTCGACCTGGCTGTGCACCCGAGTCGCCGCGACGACATCGACCATGTACCCCTCGACGGCCGGGTCGACGTGGACGTCTTCCACGGCGCTCTGGAGGGCGAGGACCTCCTCGGGCGACACGACCGCGGGGACGACGAAGTCGTCCGTCCGCCGCATGCGGCGCCGTCGGAGGATCTCGACCTCCTGCTCCCTCGCCGGGTACCCGACGTCGATCCGGAGGAGGAAGCGGTCGATCTGGGCCTCGGGAAGCGGGTACGTGCCCTCGAGTTCGATCGGGTTCTGCGTCGCGATCACGAAGAACGGACGATCGAGCCGGTGCGTCTCGCCCTCCAAGGTCGCCTGGCGTTCCTGCATCGCCTCGAGGAGCGCGGACTGGGTCTTCGGAGGTGCGCGGTTGATCTCGTCCGCGAGGAGGACGTTCGTGAAGACGGGTCCGCGGCGCAGCGAGAACGCGCCCGTGTTCCGGTCGAACACGTACGTGCCCGTGATGTCCGCGGGGAGGAGGTCCGGGGTGAACTGGATCCTCCGGTACGTGAGGCCGAGCCCCGCCGCGAAGGACTTCGCGATCAGGGTCTTCGCGACGCCCGGGACGTCCTCGATCAGGAGGTGGCCATCGCTCAGGACCGCCCACATGACTTTCTCGAGGACGGGACGCTTCCCGACGATCACTTGCTCCATCGCGTCGAGGAACCGGCCGCCCGCCGCTTCGACGGACTCCACCCTCATCGCCATCCCTCCGTCCGGTCCATGAGCGCCTCCAGGGAATCGAGGAATCCGGCCTGGGGTGTCGCGCCGACCCAGGCGTTGCGCCCCCGACGGTCCCGGGTCGCCAGGAGGAAGTCCGAGAGCATGGCGTCCCCGACGGCCTGCCGGAAGGCCGGGGGGTCCGTCTCGAGGTCCCGCATCGCATCGGGCGAGAGGCCGCGCACGAGGCGCACGCGTTCCGCGATCGCGTCCCGCATCCGACCGACGAGCAGTTCCCTGCTGTAGCCCAGACCTCGGTCCGCCCGTTCCAGGGTGTCGGCGAGGACGGTCAGCTCGCCCTCGTGGATCACCCGCCTCTGCGCCGGGGCGACGAACGGCTCCGGTCGCCGTGTGCGGCGCATCACCGAGTAGGTCGCGATCAGGATGAGGAGCCCGAGGAGCGCCACGCCGAACGCCCACTGGGCGACCCCACTGAACTGGATCGAGTAGAACACGTACGCGCCGAACAAGAGGAGGACGGTGACGGCCGCGACAGAGAACAGGACGCGACTTCTTCCGCCCGATGTCTCCTGCATGCCGGGAGGCGGCGGGGCCGCGTCCGTTTCGGTCCGCACGTCACGCCTCCAGGACCGCACGGAGGCGCTCGAGGCTTCGTACGGCGCGCTGCCGATCGTCCTCGTCGAGGACGTGCTCGCTGTATCGGGCTTCTTCGAAGAGACCCGTCAAGTCCTCGGCCGCGTCACCCGAGACCCGGAGCTGTCGGACCGCGAGACCCTCGAGCTCCCGTGGCGTCAGGACATCCTGGCCCGACACCCCTCGCGCCCCGAGCAGTTCGCAGAACCGATGGAAGCAAAGGAGGATCGCGCCGCGGACGTCCCCGCCGAACTCGAGGCGTCGGATCGTCTCCCCCAGCGCCGCGACGGCGGCCTGCCTCGCTCCGGACTGCACGCCCGCGGGGGCGGCCACGTGGCCCGCCTGCCCCCCTCGAAGTGCGTACACGACGAACGCGAGGGCGATGAAGAGAGAGGCCGCAAGGAACACGACGAGGGGGATGCCCGCGATCCGGGGCAGGTTGGGCACAGGAAACCCGGGATTGGCCGCGTTCGGATCGGGGGGCTGGTCCCCGTCCGACCCACCACCGGGATTCCCCTGCCGCCAGATCGCGAGGAGGAGGAAGAAGATGAGAAGCGTGACGAGGGTCTGGATCGCCATGCTCCGACGGAGGACGTGGGCTGCGGGGCCCTTCCGTCGTCGCGTGCGGAGGAGGAGAAAGAATGCGACGAGGAAGAGGACCGCGAGGGTCGCCATCGCGGCGTACAGGAAGGGCAGGAGGTCAATCAGGCTTGTCGAGGTCGGGGCCGTCCCGCCCGCGTCCGGGACGTCCGGGACCGTCTCCGGGCCGGTATCCAGGTTCGCAAGGTTGAAGGCGAGGCCCGCGACGAGGACGACGCCCGCGAACAGGAGCAGGGGCACGGCCCAGGCGGACCGCCCTCGGTGCGAGTCGAACACGACCGTGAAGAAAGCCGCGGTGGCAATTAATGGTTTCTCGGGTCCCCGCGGGTCCATCCGAGACCTCGACGGACGCTCAGGCGCCCGCCAGGTGCGCGAACAGCCGCTCCCGCCGGCGCGAGCCGAGCCAGCGGGCGAGGAACGCAAGGCCCACGGCCGCCGCGGCGAGGGCGAACAAGAGGAACGCGAATTCCGGCGTTCCCGGGGTCACCGCCTCGTAGAGGGGTGCCGCGCCCGTCTGGGAGTCCGCGGGGCCCCGGGCCGGACCGACGAGGAGCCCGGCCGAGGAGGACAGGAGGGACACGATCCCGATCGCCGCGAGGGCCGCCGCGCTCGACAGGGCCACGACGATGGACACCTTCTCTG
>DATETY010000054.1:0-3061 GCA_035283365.1 Thermoplasmata archaeon
AGGCTTGAGGGACTCGACGAGCTGCAGGCGGGACGCCTCGCCCGTGATCGGCTCGTGCTTGAACCTCCGCGCCCGGGGCCCACCGCTCCTCATCATTTGCACGGGCTCTTCCCTCGATGCGCGGTAGGCGGGGAGGAGGCCCGCCGCGGCCGTCGCCGCGAGGCTCATCGCAACGCCGACGGCCAGGACGTCGGGGCGGAGGGTCTTCTCCACGACGGGGAGGCTCACGCGGGAGGCGAACAGGTCCGTGACGGGGAGGGAGAGGACGAAACCCAGCGCGAGGCCCGCCAAGGACCCGACGAGACCGAGGAGGAGGGCGAAACCCAGGTAGTGCCCGAGGACGGCCCTCCTCGAGAACCCGAGGGCGAGGAGGATGCCGATTTGCGGTCTCTGGGCGTGGATGAGCCGCGTGAGCACGACGTACGTGCTCAAGGCCACGATGACGAGGAAGAAGGACGGGAACACGACGGACAGGGCGTCGAGGGCGCCTACCATGGTCTCTAGGACCGCCTCGCTCGGCTGGTCCTCCCGCGGGACGATGGACCTGAGTCCGAACGGCGCCAGGACGTCCCGGACGTCCTCCGCGACCGCGGCCGGGTCCGCCCCTTCCTCGAGGACGGCCGCGACCTCGTTGATTGACCCTTGGAAGCCGAGGGCTTCCGCCATCGCCTCCTCCGCCAGGAAGAGGACGCCCCAGCGGCGCAGGACGTCGGGCATGTGTTCGGGGGCGCTCCGCGCGGGCCAGAGATACTCCGGAGAGACGACGATCCCGACGATCCGCGCCTGGACCTCCGTCCCGGAGAAGTCCGCCCGGACGTCGTCCCCGACGCGCAGGCCGTGGTGGTCCGCGAAGTTCTTCTCCGCGAGTGCCTCGCCCGGGCCGCGGAGGTATTCGCCCGCGGTGACGAGGACGTCGTTGACCGCCGGTCGCGCGGGGGCGGGGAGGGACAGGAGGCGGCCGACTACGACGTCCGCCTCGCGACCCGGGAACGTCGTGGGGACCTCGACGTTGAGTCGCCCGATCGCAGAGTCCACGCCGGGGAGTCGTTCGACCTGCCCGACGACGTCGGCCGGGGCCCGTCCCACGGCCGCCGTCAGGTCCGCGAACCGCAGCTCCTCGTACGGGCGCGCGATCGACGCGCGGAGGTTCGCCATGGCCCCGTACAGGCTCACGAAGAACGCCACGCCCAGGAGGACCATGACCGCGAGGGCGGCGAACTGGGTCCGGTGCCGGCCGACATCCCTGCGCAGCTTCCTCCGGAGACCGGGCATGCCTCACCACGTCAGGCTCTGGGGTTCGACGGGGGATTCGTTCTTAACGACCCGATCCACGCGACCGCCCCGCAGGTGGACGACGAGGTCCGCCATCCCCGCGATTGCGGCGTTGTGGGTCACGACGACGACGGCCCGGCCGTCCCCTCGCGCCGCGTCCCGGAGGACCTCGAGGACCCGGACCCCCGTCGCAGAGTCGAGCTCCCCCGTGGGCTCGTCGCAGAGGAGGAGGGGTGGGTCCTTCACGAGGGCGCGGGCGATCGCGACGCGTTGCTGCTCCCCTCCGCTCAGCTCCGAGGGGAAGTGGTCGAGCCGGTGCCCCAGGCCGACGGCGCGGAGCGCGTCCGCGGAGCGATCGGTCCGGCCGACGAGCTCCGCGGCGAGACCGACGTTCTCCCGCGCCGTCAAGGACGGGATGAGGTTGAAGAACTGGAAGACGAAGCCGACGCGATCCCGGCGATAGGCCACGAGGTCCGCCTCCACGAGAAGGGCGACGTCCGTCCCGTCGACGCCGACCTCCCCGCGGGTCGCCCGGTCGATGCCTCCGAGCACGTTCAGCAGGGTCGTCTTGCCAGAGCCGCTCGGGCCCAGGACGACCGTGACCGTGCCCGCGGGGAGGTCCAGGTCCACCTCATCGAGGGCGCGCACCTCCGTGGCCCCCGCGCGGTAGACCTTGGAGACGCCGCGGAGGCGGACGAGGTCTCTGGCCCGTAGGGACGCGAGAGAGGGGGCCGGCTCGCGCGCGGGTCCTCCGGCGTCAGGATCCTCGGCGTCCGTCCATTCGGGGCCCCTCTCCTGGATTCCGTCCCCCGCCCTCCCCTCGGGGCGGACCGTCCGGTCCAACAGGAGAAGCAAGGCGCCGCTGAGGACGAGCACGGATGCGTGAAGGAGGTCCGTGACCGCGGGACTGTAGAAGATCTCGAAGCCGCCCAGCCGAATCCCTGCGAACCGCGCGAGGGCGACGAGAAGGAACGCGGCGAGGCCCGCCCCGAGGGCCAGGAGGCCGGTGAGGATCGTCGCGCGCATGGGGCTCGAGGACGACAGGGGCGGCCGCCTTCTTTGGAGTGTCGCTTGCCAGATGGGAACCCGCGACAGGTCCAGGGTTCCAATCGTCACGAGCCCGACGGGTCACTCGAAGAGATCGTGGTGCCCGCAGGGGCACTTCCCCACAGCCTTCGAGTTCCTCACCTGGAAGCCCGCGCCGCGGAACCCGTCCACGTAGTCGATCTCGACGTCCTCGAGGAGCGTCGCACTCGTCGGGTCCACGAGGACCTTGATCCCGCCGACCTCATGGGACGTGTCGCCGTCAACCTCGTCCGTCGAGACACCGAGGCCGTACGCGTGCCCGCGGCCGCCCATGCAGTGGGTCCGGACGACCCCGAGCCGGAGCGGCCGGCCCGCGGGGCCTTCTCGCTCGAGGAGTTCACGGATCTTCCGCTGTGCCGCGTCCGTCACCCGGATGGCCATGGAGACGGGTAGGGCCCCCACGTATTCCCGCGTTCCCCTTGCCATGTGTAAGCCGCGATGGGGTCTATCCCGGGTCCCAAGGGATCCACGGTGAACCTTTATCAACCGCCCCCTCGGTTCGTGGGCCGTGGATCTCGACCGGACGGACATCGCGATCCTGCGTTGCCTCCAGCGGGACGCACGGCTCTCCCTTCGGGTGATCGCGAAGGAGGTCGGCGTGAGCACGCCGACCGTGAGCGCGCGCCTCACGACCCTCACGCAGCTCGGGATCGTGAAGGGCTACGCCGCGGTCCTCGACCCCGAGCGGCTCAACGAGACGACT
>DATETY010000055.1:0-2109 GCA_035283365.1 Thermoplasmata archaeon
CATGCCGAGGGATTGTTGGACGCCGCGTTGTCCCCCTGTCACGGTGCGCCCCGTCCCGGGGCTATCGAGGAGGGACCCATGCGACGTTCTCTCCCGGCTTGCATCGCGCGTCACGAGTCGGCGCGACCTTACGCGGGAGCACGTACACAATGGCCCGCGGACAGGATAAACGTTCGCATGCTCCGCCGCATCCTTAATTAGGCTCCCAGGTATCGACCGTCTCCGGTTCCGCGGTTCTCCATGGACGACCTCCAGAACGCGATCGCGCTCCTCTTCAAGCGGAAGGGGCGGGACGAGCTCACCGAGCGGGAGTTCGTCCTCTCCGCCTCCATGGACCTGCGATGGTTCCCCCCGCGGGACGCCCAGCGCCTCCTCCAGCTCGGGCTCGAGACGAAGCTTCTGGAGTCCCGCGGAGGCAACATCCGGCCCGGGTTCGACGTGGCGTCCGTCGAGGTCCCGCAGGACTTCACCCCGACCGCGAAGATCCTCGACGTGCCGACCCCGGCCTCGGAGGACATCTTCCTCCGGATCGTCGACGCGATGGTGGCCCACACGAAGTCGGACCGCCGCGCCGTCATCTCGACGACTAACGCGGTCCAGGAGCGGATGGACGTGGACGTGGAGGTCGCAGCCCTCGTCGCCGCGCGCCGGGCGGGGGTGGACGTCGCGCCCTACCTCGCGCCGGTCAAGGCGCGCCTCGGGCTCGAGTGATCAGTCGGGTTTTTCCTGCATCTTGATCAGGTCGCCGAGGGTCAGGCTGCCCGAGGCAGCCTGTTTCTTCACCGCGACGGACTCCACGCGCTCCTTGAGCTTGATCCCGAGCTCGTTTTCGAGCTTCCGGATGAGGGCGTCGCCGGGATCCATCGCCCCTGATTCGAGCTTCGCGATCACGCTCACCTTCTCGTTGATCTTCGCCCCCAGATCCGCCTGCTTCCAGCCCCGCGCCTCCCGCGCCTGGCGGATCCGCTGCGGGAAGTCCTCGGCCAGCTCCATCGTCCCCGCGTCCGCGTAGACGTCCCGGGGCGTCAGACGCCGCGTGCGGGCCTCGAGCCGCTGCGCGATGATCGGGGGCATCGTGGAGCGTCGGACAACGGGAGTGGTGACCTCGTCCCCGAACTTCGCACAGGAGGAGCAGACGGCCAGAACTGTGCTCTCGATCGCCACGTTCTTCGTCCGCGGAACCTCCGCGCCGCACAATTCGCAGATCACGTCATCAAGCCCGCAAAGGCTAAATAAAAAGTGCTCGGTATATAGGCTTCGTCTTTCGCCGGCCCACCGGACGTTAGTTATGGACGAAGATCAGATCCGAGAATTCTCGGAGAAGCTGTCCGAGCGAATCGCCTCGCTCGAGGATCGGAACGACAAGCTCCTGGAGAACGCCCGGAGGGTCGAGGGGGAGCGGCGGTACGCGGAGACGGAGCTCGTCCGGCTGCAGAAGGAGATCAAGCGGCTGAAGCAGGAGCTCGACCGGCTCAAGACCCCGCCCCTGATCATCGGCAACATCCGGGACGTCCTCACGGACGGCCGCGTCGTCGTCAAGTCGAGCACCGGACCCGACTTCATCGTGAACGCGGCAGACTATATCGCGAAGGAGAACCTCATCGTCGGGGCGCGGGTCGCGCTGAACAAGCAGACCCTCGCGGTCATGGGCGTCCTGCCTCCTTCGTACGATCCGATCGTGACGGGCGCGGAGGTCATCATCAAGCCCGAGGTGACCTACGAGGACGTCGGGGGGCTGGAGCCGCAGATCCTCGAGCTCAAGGAGGCCGTGGAGGACCCGCTCCTCAAACCGGACCTCTACCGCAAGGTGGGCATCGAGCCGCCCAAGGGCGTGCTCCTCGTCGGCCCGCCCGGAACGGGGAAGACGCTCCTCGCGAAGGCGGTCGCCAACCGGACCCAGGCGAAGTTCATCCGGTTCGTCGGCTCCGAGCTCGTGCAGAAGTACATCGGCGAGGGCGCGCGGCTCGTCCGCGAGCTCTTCGAGCTCGCCCGCAAGGAATCACCCTCCATCGTGTTCATCGACGAGCTCGACAGCGTGGGGGCGAAACGCCTCGAGGTTGCGACGTCGGGGGACCGGGAGGTCCAGCGCACGTTGATGCAGCTGCTCGC
>DATETY010000056.1:0-18285 GCA_035283365.1 Thermoplasmata archaeon
TTCGCGACGAAGTCCCTCAGTTCCTTCTTTCCAGGCGTCCGCGACCCGATCACGACGTCGTGCCCGTTCGAGGCGAATCCGGACGCGAGGGACTGGCCCACCCCCGCGCTTCCGAGGATCCCGATCTTCATGGGGTCGCCCACGCGTCCGCGCCATTTAACGTATCCGGGTTTGCAAACGGGATAAACCCCGCCCGCGATGGGGGCCGCGGCGATGGCCTTCCTCGTCGGCCTGTTCGAGCGCCTCAGCGTGAGGAAGCGGCGACGCGACATCCCCGCCGTGCGCGACGCGCTCGCGGCCCATGCCGACACGCGGATCCTGGACGTCGGCGGCGGGGGCGGGAGCGCCACGAACGCGTTCGCCGCGGGCTGCCGGGACGTGACGGTCCTCGAGCCGGACCCGAGGAAGACCGCATACGGCCGGCGCCACCACCCGCATCTCGCGTTCGTCGAGGGCCACGCGGAGCGGATCCCGTTCCCGGATCGGTCCTTCGACCGCGTGGTCGGGATCGTCTCGTTCCACCATGTGGAGGACCCGGCCCGGGCCATCGGGGAGATCCGCCGCGTCCTCCGGCCGGACGGCCGGCTCGTCCTGTTCGAGATGCGCCCCGCGGACCACGCGGGCCCTCTGACCCACATACTCGGGCGGCGCGTGCACGGGTCGGACCCGCACTTCTACGAGCCCGAGGACCTGCGCCGCCTCCTCGAGGAACATGGACTCCGCGACGTCTCGGTGCGCGACGGTGCGAGCGGCTACGTCCTCATCGCGGCCCCGTGAAGTCGGGCCCGGACGCCATCCGGTCGCCGCCCCGGACCGGCGCGCCCCGCGTACCTACAAATACGGGCGCCTCCGTGGGGGACCGGGGGGGACCCGATGCGCCACACCATCACGGGAGACAACCTGCAGTTCGTCCACGTGGAGCTCGAGCCGGGCGAGCTCGTCTGGGGGGAGGCGGGCGGCATGGTGTACTTCACGGGGAACGTGCGGATGGAGGCGAAGGCGCGAGGCGGCATCATGGAGGGCCTCAAGCGCGTCTTCTCGTCCGAGTCGTTCTTCGTCACGGAGTTCACCGCGGAGAGCGGGACGGGGGTCGTCGCGTTCGCGGGCCGGGTGCCCGGGAAGATCGCGGCGATCGACCTGCGCGGCGGGAAGACGTGGGTGTTCCAGAAGGACGCGCTCCTCGCGGCGGAGGGGACCGTCCAGTTCGACATCGCGTTCCAGAAGCGGTTCGGCTCGATCCTGTTCGGCGGGGAGGGGTTCATCCTCCAACGCTTCACGGGGGAAGGGACCCTGTTCGTCCACAGCCCGGGAGACCTCGTGGAGTACGACCTGGCGGCCGGGCAGGTCATGAAGATCTCCTCGGGCCACGTGGTCGGCTGGGAGGACACGGTCGCGTTCGACATCCAGACCGTCGGCGGGCTCAAGACCGCATTCTTCGGCGGCGAAGGTCTCTTCGTCACGACCCTCACGGGCCCCGGGAAGATCCTCATGCAGTCCATGACCCTGCCGAAGCTCGCGTCGGCCCTCGTCCCGTTCCTGCCGCGGCAGTCGAGCGGCGGCACGTCGATCCGGATCGGGGGACCATGAGCGGGAAGGCGGCCGCCATCGCGGGCGGGATCCTCCTCGTAATCGCGGGAATCCTGCTCGTGGTCGTCGTCCTGGGCCTGTGGCCCGAGCTCCTCCTCGTCCTGGGGATGCTCGTCGTCCTCGGGATCGTCGCGGTCCTCATCGGTAGCGCGCTCGTCCTCCTCGTCGCGCTGCCGTACTACTGGGCGACCAAGCCGTCGACGACGACGCCCGCCTCGGGGGCGACCCTCGAGCGGCTCCGGGAACCCTGAGGATCCCGAAAGCCGGGGCCTACGAGCTCACGCGCGCGGACCGGATCCGGAGGGCGCGGAACGCCTCCGTGAGCTCCCGCCGCTCGAACGTCCCGAGCCGCGGGTCGTTTATGTACTCCTCGTACAGAGGCGTGATGTCGCCGTCCCCGAGGGACGTGATCGAGAGGTGGAGGACGTAGCCCGTGAGGAGATGGAGCCCGTGGGGGACGGGGGCCTCGATCGTCGGATCCTTGCCCTTCCAGGGGAACGGGAGTCTCATGGGGCGCCGCTTGGTTCGAATACAGGGGGCCGCCCCATATGTAACGGTTGCCCGACGATTATCGTCCGGCGACAATCATGGAGGCCCCTCAGCCCGGGATCCGGACGCGGAGGGCCTGCTCGACGGCCGCGATCGGGTTCAGGATCGTGATGTCGTCGCCCCCGGCGAACAGGAGCCCGACCGCGCGGTTCCCCTCGTCGACGACGAGGGACCCGCTGTCCCCGCCGTCCGAGCGCGCGCTCGTCGCGAGCTGGTCCGTGAACGTCGCGGTCGTGGTCCCGTAGAGGACCCGGACCGTGAGATTCGTCGCGACGACCTCTCCCTGCGTGAGGGCCGTCGTCCGGCCGCTCTTCTTGACCCGGGTGCCCACGTCCGCGCGCGCGGTGCCCCGGACCGTCCCGACCTCGAGGATGTCGTCCCGGAGGTCCGCGTCGCGGAGGGGGGTCGCGATCGCCGCGTCCACATAGTTCGGCGGGGTGGGTGGGCACCGGATGCCGAACAGGCCCAGGATCGCGCACCAGACCCGCCGGAGGAACGAGGGGTCGAACGCGATCGGCACGAACGACGTGAGGGTCGCGATGCGATCCGCGTCCCGGCCGCCGTCGTACGGCCCGGGCTGGAGGATCGGATCCCCCTGGACCCCGCGGTTCGAGTCGGCGAGGACGTGGTTGTTCGATAGGATCACGCGGACGCCGTCCCGCAGGGCGACCCCGCCCAGGGTCCCCGCCGTGATGCGGACGTGGCCGATGCTCACGCCGCCGGGCGCGGGACGCCACCGCGCCGTGCGCGCCTGGAGGGCGCGGATCGTCCCCGTCTGGATCACGTCCGTCTTCATGTCCCCCAGGACCCGCGGCACGACGTCCGCAGGCCCGAGCCCCGAGTCGGGGACCTTCCGCTCCACGAACACGACGATGCACGGCTCGTCCGTCCGACGGCCGCGGACGACCTTCGTGCCGAGCCCGACCCCGACCGCGTTTCGCTTCCCGAGGAGCTGTCTCGCCGCCTCGTCCACCGCGCGGACGCCGGCCATGGCGGGCCATGCCGAGGGCCCGTATTTGATGGCTTTGGCGGGATTATCGAACCCCGGGGGCGTGGGATCGGTCGAGCGGATCGGGCCCGGATCACGCGATCTGGAGTTGACGCTGGGCGACGCGGGCCCCGAGGGCGCGGAACACGACCTCCACGTTCTCGCCCGTCTTCGCGCTCGTCATGAGGTGGGGGCAGACGATCCGGTTCGCGACGGCCTGGATGTCCTCCGCGCGGTAGGCGGCCTCGTCGACGAGGTCCTTCTTGTTCACCGCGAGGACGACGGGCACCTTGCCCGCGACGCTCTCCACGGCGGCGATCCAGTCCTCGAGCCCCTCGAGGGTGTCGCGCCGCGTGAGGTCGATCACGGCGAGGGCCCCGCTCGCGCCGAAGAAGTACGCGTCCTTCGTGATCTCGCGGAACCCGACCTGGCCCATGATGTCCCAGATCGCCATGTCCACGTTCACGAGGAGCTCCCGCGCGGCGAACGGCACGGGCACGATCTTCCGCATGACCTTCGTGCCCAGGGTGAGGAGGTACCGGTCGTCGAACTGGTCCGTGACGAACCGACGGATCAGGGACGTCTTCCCGACGGCTTTGTCCCCGACGAGCGCGATCTTGACCTTGATGTGTTTCTCGATCGGCATCCCACCCGGGCGGGCGCCGTGGGCTGCCAGCGGGCATCAGCGTACTTAACCGTTCCCCGCTGATTCTCCCTCCTGAGCACGAGCCCGGCCCGCGGAGCGGGAGCCTATCGTCCGCGATACCCAGGGCGGGGGGTTCAAAGGCTCCGCCGCGGCTCGGCCGGGCACATGCCGCCGAAAGGCCGGTCCACGTCGATTGCAGTGACGGACGAGGACTTCGTGCGGACCCTCCAGGCCCGCGTGCGGGACCATCCGGGGGACGTGGACGCCCTGACCGCGCTGGGCGTGTGGCTCCTCCAGCGGGACCAGGCGGACAAGGCCCTCGAGTGCTTCCACCGCGTGACCCGGAAGGACCCGGCGTACCCGGGGATCTGGCGCCTCAAGGCCCAGGCGTTCGAGGCCCTCGGGGACCGGAAGAGCGCGGAGGCGTGCCGGAAGCGCGGCTCCGAGAAGCCTGCGTGAGGCGCGACCTCCCGCCGGATGACGAGGAAAGGCACAAGCCGGTCCCGCCCATCGTCCAGGCCGATGTCCGAGGGGTACGCCATCCGACGCGCGACCCTCGACGACGTCCCGATCCTGGTGGCCCACCGCCGCGGGATGTTCGAGGCGATGGGCTACGCGGACCGAGAGGCGCTCGCCGGGATGGACGCCGGGTTCGCGGAATGGGTGCGGGAGAAGCTGATCGCGGAGGAGTACGTCGGCTGGTTCGCGGTGGACCCGGACGGGTCCGTCGCATGCGGGGTCGGGGTGTGGCTCCTGGACTGGCCTCCGACCGCGAGCGATCCCACCCGGCCGCGCGCGTACGTGCTGAACATGTTCACCGAGGGTGCCCACCGCCGGGGCGGCCTGGCGAGGCGCCTCATGCGGGACGTGCTCGCATGGTGCCGCGCGAAGGGGATTCGGACGGTCGTCCTGCACGCGAGCGACTCCGGCCGCCCCCTGTACGACTCCCTGGGGTTCGAGCCAACGAACGAGATGCGCTTGACGCTCTCGGAGGTCCGCGAACGATGGACTACCGGACCGCGGCGTGCGCCTGGACGGCCCTCGCGACGGCGTCCCGCACGGGCTCGTAGTCCGCGGGCCCGCGGACGACCTCGCGTCCGTCCACGATGATCGCGAAGCCTTTCCCGATCCGATGGCGGATCCCGAGCCACACGCCCCTCGGGGAGTCGAGGCCCACGACCTCGACCCGGATCGCCGACCCGAATTCGCGGAGCCGGTCCACCAGGCGGGGAGGGCGAGGTGCGCCAGCAGTCCCCGCGGCGAGGCCACATCTCCAGCACGCCTCTAGCGGCCCATCGTTCGCGATCACGCGCCGAGGCACGACCAGGTTCGCGGCCCGGGGCGGCGGCCCCACGTCCGCCGCGAGGACCCCGCCACATGTGCGCCCACGCGCACCGCGAACCCGGTGACCGCGAGGACGATCGTGTCCATGACGGGCCCGCGGCAGCGTTCGTCCGCGGCACATTATGCTTGCGCGGCCGCGTATCGCGAGTGAAATTCATTGCGGCCGGAAGGCGCGATCACGGCCGCGCCGCGGGCCGTCGGGCCGGCGCGCCGACCCGCCGCCCGAAGCCCCACGTGAGGCCCACCGCGACGTACGCGAAGATGAGCAGGCCCACGACGACGGCCTCGATGGAGAGGACCCCGGACCCGGACAGGGCGAACGCCTCGTACCGGCTCACGAGGTACGCGAAGGCGAGGGACGCGAACCCCGACATGACGTCACCGATCGCTCGGACCCACAGGCCCGACACGCCGAGGCGCAGGGCGGCCCGCGCGAACCCGGTGAGCCCGGAGAGGGCGAAGAACAGGATCGCGCTCGCGATGAGCGGACCCGGCGGCCGCAGGGGCACGCCCACCCGGACCCACTCGCGGACCCAGTCGAGGAACTGCGCGAAGATGCCCGGGTTCCCCGCGACGACGAAGCCCGCGACGACGAGGAACAAGGCGAATCCCGCCAGCCCGACCGGGTCCGGCCGAGGAGGCGAGACGGCCCGCGGGGTCGGGCTCGGAGAGGCCCTCGGCGTCAGGGTTGCGCCGCAGCTGAAGCAGAACTTCGCGGTCTCCGCGTTCTCGACGCCGCAGGCCGTGCAGCGAGTCATCCGGATCCCTCCGGCCCGAGAGCCGGCCGTGCTCCATGAACCCTCCGCCCATACATAAAGGCCGGAGTCGGGCGGGCCGAAAGGGATTCGGCGGACGGACGCGTACGGATCGGCACGGATGGCGGCCTCCAAGTCGGATCCGGATCGGGTCCTCGTCATCGGCGCGGGGATCGCGGGGCTCGCGTGCGCGAGGGCCCTCGTGCGGGACGAGGTGGACGTCCTCGTGCTCGAGGCGCGGGACCGCGTGGGGGGCCGCCTCTGGACGTTGCGGGACCTCGCGGACGGCCGCGCGGTCGAGGCGGGGGCCATGATGGTCCACGGCCGGCACGCGTCCGTCCACGGCTGGCTCCGGGAGCTCCGGATCCCCGCGGAGCGGGTCCCCATGTTCGGCGGCGGCCGGTTCGTATTCCGCGGTCGCCTGCGCCGCATGGCGTCCCTCCTGTTCGCGGACCCCGGCCTCGCGGTCCAGGTCATGTGGCGCCTCCCGCGCGCGATCGACGCGTACCGCGGGCCCGACGTGACCCTGGCGCAGTTCCTCGAGGCCCGGCAGCTCCCACCCGAGGTCCGCCGACTCGTCGGGATGATGTACGGAGGGGTGAACGCGACGGACCCGAGCGCGCTCAGCGTGAGGGGGCTCGCGGAGGAGGCCTCGCGGTCCGGGTCCGGCGTCCCGTGGCGGAACTACTGGATCCGGGACGGCTTCGACGCGGTCGCGACCCGTCGAGCCGCACCCCTCCGGGACCGGATCCGGCTCGGGGTGCGCGCGACGCGGATCGAATGGTCCCCGGGCCGCGTGCGCGTCCACGCCGAGGGCCCGCGGAGTCCCGAGGTCCACGAGGGACGCGCGGCCGTCGTGACGGTCCCGCTCGGAGTCCTCAAGGCGGGCGACCTCGCGTTCGACCCGCCCCTGCCCGAGGCGAAGCGCCGCGCGATCCGCGCGATCGGCTTCGGGGATGTCGTGAAGGTCCTCCTCGCGTTCGACCCCGCCCTGCGGCGGATCCCGATGGGGCGGGCCGTCTTCCTCGCGGACGAGGACCTCGGCTTCTTCTTCCTGCCATACCACGGGGAGCGGGGCGGCCCCGTGATCCTGGAAGGCTTCATCGCCGGGGAGCGGGCGCGGGCCTTCGCCGGGAAGTCGGAGTCCCAGATCATCGACGCGGTCCTCGCGGGGCTCGGGCGGATGGCCCCGGGGGCGGACCTGCGAGCCCTCCTCCGGCGGGCCCGGGCCGTCGACTGGGCCGCGGACCCGTTCTCGAAGGGCGCGTACTCGTTCCCCGCGGTGGACGGAGGACTCGACACGCGGCGTGCGCTCGCGGCGCCCCTCGGAGACTCCCTCTTTTTCGCAGGCGAGGCGACGGACTTCCACGCGGAGTACGCCACGGTCCACGGCGCGCTGAACTCGGGGGAGCGGGCCGCGTTGGAGGTGCTCGGGGTCCTGGCCCGGGCGAGGATGAACGCGTAGGGCGGTTCACACGACGAGGATCGCGTGGATCGCAGGCAGGTCGTCCCCGACCCGGCGCCAGGTCAGACCGTAGTCGATCGACTCGTACAGCTGCGTGTCTCGGGCGACAACGAACGCACGCCCGCCGTCGAGGCACCCGACCTGGTGCGTGTTGATGTTCCGGTCGAGCTTCGCGGGCAGGCCGTCCACACGGATCCAGTGCCGACCCTCGTCCTCGCTCCGGTACAAGGAGGCGCCCGATCCTCCGTCGTGCCGCGCGGTCGACGCGAGGTACACGTCCCGATCGGGGAAGCACGCGACGGCGCGCTGGTAGTGGTATGGCATGCCGTCCGTCCGGGCTGCGAATCGGGATCCGTGGTCCGAGCTGATGTGGAACCCGTTCGCGGTGGCCGCGAAGACGATCTCGGGGCGGATCGGATGGGCCGCGACCATGTGGACGTCCTTGTCCAGGCCGTCCGTCAGGCTGCGCCACGTCTCGCCGTGGTCCCGCGACGCGACGATCCAGCCCACGTGGATGTTCGCGTACAGGGTCCCGTCCGTGGAGCCCGCGAGGGAGCGCACGTCCGCGGGACCGCCCCAAGGCGTGTCCCACTCGGGCCGCTCGGGAACCCGGTCGAACGCCTCAATCCATCGAACGTCCCCGTCACGGACCCACCCGACGCGCGCTCCCTCCGTCCCGGCGAGGAGCCGTCCGTCCGGGGACCACGCGAGGCAGTTCAGTCGGAGCGAAGCGGACGCATCCTTGCGCCACGCCCCGCGTTCCAGGATCCAGACCTGACGCTCGCCCGCGATCACGGCGACGTCGCGCCCGCGCACGGCGCCCGCTGTGACGACAGCGTCCGGCAGCGGGAAGTCGAGCGCCGGGCTCCCATCCATCGCGCGGAGGCCTTCCTGCGTCGCGAGGACGATCCGTCTCGAGGCCATCGACCGTCCGATGGGGCCGGCCCTATGTACGCCTTTGCGGTTACGAACGAGACGAATCCCGCGGTGGAGCCTTCACCCGTGGACGCGCTCTTTCGCGACGAGGGTCCCGAGGCGCAGGAACGTGTCCTCCACGTTCTGCCCCGTCTTGGCGGAGGTCAGGACGGACCCGCAGCGGAGCACGGAGGCCATCTGGGCGATCTCCGCCGCGCCGACCTGGGCCTCTTCCGTGAGGTCCGCCTTGTTCCCCACGAGGAGGACGGGCACGACGCCCGAGATGCCCTGGACCGCCTCGACCCAGGCCGGGAGGACGAGGAGCGTGTCGCGGCGCGTGAGGTCCGCGACCGCGAGGATCCCCTGGGCGCCCTCGAAGAACGAGTCCCCGAGGAGCTGGCGGAAGCCCACGTGGCCCATCACGTCCCAGATCGCCATCGTGATGTCCACGTTCGCCTTGCGCTCCGGCACGGTCACGCGCATCGCCTTCTTCGACACCTTCGCGCCGAGGGTCCGGACGTAGTCGTCGGAGAACTCGTCGAGCACGTATCGCCGGATGAGGGATGTCTTCCCGACGGCCTTCTCCCCGACGAGGCAGATCTTCGACTTGAGGACGTAGGGGTCGGGCATGGTCGCCGGCCGCACGGCGGCCCGGTACCTAGGCCGAGAGGGGCTTAACAGTTACCCGCCCGTTCTCCGGATTGAATATGAGGGCAGCGGGCCGCGCGGAGGACACCCTCCCCGCGATCTCGGGGCGCCGATCGGCCCGGACGGCGCACGGCAGGACACGCCCGCCGGGACCGGGTTACCACGTTCCCCGCCTCAGTTCGCCGCGCGACACTCAGACGGAAGGGCATTTATCGGACGAACTCCCCGTGCCCCCGTCCATGGCCGCTTCCCGCACGACCGCGCAGAGGGCTGCGGACTTCAAGACGTACGTCGTGGTGCCCCCCGCGGATCTCTCGAGCGCCCTCCGCGAGGAGCTCCTCTCGTTCCGCACCCTCCAGGGCTGGCTCTCCGCGGCCGTGACGCGCAGGGACGGGCTCACGATCCAGCACACCCTCGCGACGGGCGCGGAGGCCGCGAGCCTGAGCGCGATGGCCGCCGCCCTCGTCGGATCGGCCCGGTCCACGGGGAATGAGCTCGAGCAGGGGGCGTTCCAGTACGGGATCGTCCAGTACAACGAGGGCGTCCTCGTCGTCACGGAGGCGGGCCCGGAGGCGATCCTCGCGTGCCTCCTCGCGAGCCACGTGAACCTCGGGCTCGCCCTCCTGAAGATCCACCGGGTCTCGAAGAGCATCGGGGCGCGGCTGGAGGCGGTCTGATGGTCCGGGTGCGGGCATGAAGCACACGTTCAGGGTGTCCGAGGCGGAGAGCGCGGCCGCATTCGAGCGCGTGTCGAAGGCTCTCCTCACGCACGACGCGCGCCAGGGCGTGAACTACTGGGCCGGATCCCCGCACCCCACGATGCTCCTCTGGGCGGGCCGGATCTTCGACTTCCTGCGGGTCCTCGAGGACATCGTCGGGTACTATCCCGCGCGGATGCAGAGCTACCTCGTCGGGTACACGTCCGGGTGGGACGGTGCGACCGTGAGCGCGTCCTTCCCGGCGGACGGGAAGGAGGACGGAGGGGCCGTGAGGCTCCTGTCCACGGGGACGGAGATCCTCGCGGGGGCGGGTTGGGGCCGCGGGGCCATCGACTACGACGACGGCACGGGCGTCGTGCGGTGGGCGTTCCCGGAGGGGACCGCGATCGGCCTCGCCGCGCGCGCCTCCGGCCTGCGGGACAAGCCCGCGTGCCCGTTCGTCGCGGGCTTCGTGGCCGGTTGGACGAACCGGTCCCTCGGAGTCCAGGTCGAGTTCCAGGAATTGGAGTGCGTCGGGAAAGGGGACGCGAGGTGCCTGTTCGAGTCCGTCCCGTTCCTCCGGACCCGCACGGAGCCGTCCCCGTAGACGCGAAGCGGGAGAGCCTTCGACGGCCCTGCGGCGGCGGGTTGCCCCGTGGTGTTACAGTCTGCGGATGTCCCAGCTGCGGATCTACACGATCGACCGCGGGACGATGGAGGAGTGGGTGAGGGAATGGTCCGAGTCCGTCGTCCCCTGAGGCGGAAGATCGGGTTCCAGGTGGACGGCGCGTGGGTCGTCGAGGGAGAGAACGAGTTCGTGTGGATCCTGAGGCACGACGGGCCGCCCGAGGAATGGACCGCGCGACAGGCCGAGTATTACGGCTCCGCAGAGCGAAAGGCCGTCGATCCGGATCCGGCGAAGCTCATCGCCCACGCGGAGGAGCGGACGGTCCGGCCCGTGCCGGTGGACACGAGTTGACCCTCCCCCGCGCCAACCCTATATCCCACGGACGTCTCCCGCGGCGCCAATGGCCTCGGCGCCCGCGACGCGGTCCCCCCTGTTCGTGATCCTGTTCACGGTCTTCGTGGACCTGATCGGCTTCGGCGTGGTCATCCCGCTCCTCCCGTTCTACGCGAGCGCGGTGGGCGGGGGGCCCCTCGTGCTGGGCCTGCTCATCGCCGCGTTCTTCGGGATGCAGTTCCTCCTCGCCCCGGTCCTCGGGAGCTTGAGCGACCGGCTCGGCCGGCGGCCCGTCCTGCTCGCGACCCTGGTCGTGGCCACGGCGGGGCACCTGCTCCTGGCCGCGGCGAACTCCCTCGTCCTCCTGTTCGCGGCGCGCGTCCTCGCGGGGATGGCGGCCGGCAACCTGTCCGTTGCGCAGGCGTACATCGCGGACCGCACGCGGCCCGAGCAGCGCGCGAAGGGGATGGGGCTCATCGGCGCCGCGTTCGGCGTGGGGTTCGCGGTCGGGCCCGTGATCGGCGGGACCCTCGTCGGGTACGGCCTGTTCGCGCCCGCGCTCGCGGCGGCCGCCCTCGCGGCGACGAACCTGGGCCTCGCGGTCGCGTTCCTCCCGGAGTCCTTGACGCCCGAGCGACGCGTGGCCATGGGCTCTCGCCAGGCCGCGGGGCTCGGAGAGGCGATCCGTCGCCCCTCGATCCGCGCCCTCGTGGCCACGTTCTTCGTCGTGTCGTTCGCGTTCTCGACGGTCCCCGTCGCGTTCCCGAGCCTGGGGATCGACTACTTCGGCCTGAAACCCGAGCAGCTCGCCCTCGTCTTCATCCTGATCGGGGTCATCAGCATCGTCATGGGAGGCGCCGCGGGCCGCCTGGCCCGTCGGTTCGGCGAGGAACGCCTCGTGGCCGTGGGCACCCTCGCGATGCTCGCGGGCCTCGCGGCGGCCCCCCTGGTCGCGAACCTCGCGGCGTACGTGGGCCTCGTGGCCGTCTTCTCGACGGGGGTCGCCATCGCGCTCCCGCTCATCCCGAGCCTCGTGTCGAAGCGGACGCCCCCTCACGAGCAGGGCTCGATCCTCGGGGGGGCCCAGGCGATAGGGAGCCTCGCCCGCGTGCCCGGGCCCTTCGTGGCGGGCCTCCTGTACGAGCAGGTGGGTCCCGCGGCCCCGTTCCTCGTTTCCGCGGGCCTCATGGGAATCGGATTCGCGATGACGATCCTCGTGTACCGCGAGAGCCGCGAGGTCGCGGCGCGATCCGTCGCGGCGACCCGCCCCGAGTAGGCCGCGGGTGGGTCTCGTGCGGGACGGAGCCGGGTCGCGGCGGCCCCCTTCCCTTGCGGGCGTCGTGGGAGACGGCCCTCTTCACGAGGGAGAGAAGCCGCGGATCTCGCAGCACGGCGGCGTCGCGCACCTTGACGTGCCGGAGGCCTTTGCCCGTCCCCTCGAGCAGACCGTCCGGGTCGTCGAGCTCCGCGCCGCGCAGGAGCCCGAGGTTCACGTGCTTCGAGTACGCGGCCACGTAGAGGATCCCGTCCTGGCCCGTGTACCAGGGGACGTCCATCCTCACGCCCTCCGCGAGGGTGGGGGCCGCCTCCCGCTCGAAGGCGCGGATCGCGTTGAGGATCGGGCGGAGCTCCGCGGTCTGCGACGCGATGTACGAGGCCACGGCGTCCTTCGAGGTGGACAAGGGGATCCTCGGATTCGGAACGGGAACCTCGGCAAGAAAATTCCGGGGGTCCGTCCCCATGCCGGTCCACCGCCGGCGCTCTCATCGGCGGCCCAGGAACACCTTCCGCAGGTCCTCGTTCGCGAGGATCTCCGAGCCCGAGCCCTCCATGACAGTCCGCCCCGCGACGAGGACGGTCCCGCGGTCCGCGATCTCGAGCGCCTTCTTCGCATGCTGCTCGACGAGGAGGATCGCCACGCCCGAATCGCGGATCTCGAGGATCTTTCGGAACAGCTCGCCGACCGCCTTCGGGGCGAGGGCCGCCGTGGGCTCGTCCAGCAGGAGGACCTTGGGTCGGGCCATGAGGGCCCTCCCGACCGCGAGCATCTGCCGCTCCCCGCCGCTCAGGGTGGACGCGAACTGTTCCCGACGCTCCTGGAGGATGGGAAACACGCGGAACACGTCGTCCATCGTGCGGGCGATCGACGCGCGGTCCCGGTCCAGGTACGCGCCCATCTCGAGGTTCTCCCGCACCCGGAGATCCGGGAACGTGTTGTCGACCTGGGGGACGTACTGCAGGCCGACCGCGGACTTCTCCTCGGGCCCCAGGTCCGTAACGTCGGCGCCGTCCAGGGAGACGCGGCCTTCGAATCGTGCCGCGAGGCCGTACACGCACTTGATGAACGTGCTCTTCCCACTCCCGTTCGGCCCCACGAGGGCCACGAGCTCCCGGGGCCGCAGCTCGAGAGACACGCCCTGCACGACGACGGCCTTGCCGTAGCCGCCCACGATGCCTTCCGCGCGGAACACGGGCGGCTCCACCGGATCACGCCCCGAGATACGCGTCCACGACGGCCGGGTCCTGGACGGCGGCCTTCGGGTCCCCGTCGAACAGGATCCGCCCCTCGTGCATGACGAGGACCCGCTCCACGTGGTCCAGGAGCACGTCGAGCCGGTGCTCGATGATCAGGAACGTGAGGCCGTACTCATGGCGCAGGGACACGATCGCGTCGAAGATGTCCTCCGCGAGCTTCGGCGCCACGCCCGCCGTGGGCTCGTCGAGGAGGAGGAGCTTCGGCTCCCCCATCATCGCGCGGGAGACCTCGAGGAGCTTCATCTGGCCGCCGGACACCTCCGTGGCCCAGTGGAGCCGGACGGCCTCGAGGCGGTTCCTCGCAAGGGTCTCGAGGGCCCTCTCCGCGAGGTCGACCTCCTGGTCCTCCCAGCGCTCCGGGAACGGGGCCGCGGCGAGGCGCTCGCCCTTCTGGCCCCGCGCGGGGACGAGCGCGTTCTCCACGACGGTCATCCCGCGGAACAGCCGGGGGTTCTGGAAGGACCTCACGAGGCCGCGCGCGAAGACGTCCCACGGATCGAGCCCGTCGATGCGCTCTCCGCGGAACTCGATCGTCCCGCCGTCCGGCCGGTACACGCCGGAGACCAGGTTGAACAGGGTCGTCTTGCCGCTCCCGTTCGGGCCGATCAGGCCGACGAGCTCGCCCTCGCGGACGTCCGCGCTCACCCCGGCCACGGCCCTCAGCCCGCCGAACCGCTTCTCGACGTGCTGGAGCCGGAGGATGGGTTCCACTCGGGGTCCCTCGTTGCCTTCGCGGGGCGGATCCTCCGCGGCGGATCAGTCCCACTCAAGGGAGTCCGTCGCGTAGAACCAGGTGCCGACCTCCGTGAACGCGTAGTTCGCCCCGTCGAAGATCGCGTGCCACACCCGGTAGTCCGCGGCCGCGTAGTCCCCGTATTGGTCGAAGATCTTGTGCCCGCTCGCGCCGATGTACGTCTCCCCGACGATGGGGAGCATCGCGCGGATCGCGGCTCCGTCGTACGTGCCCGCGCGGAGGACCGCGAGCATCGCGAGCATCGCGGCATCGTACGAGTAGTACGCGTAGGGCGATGGGGCCCGGCCGAACGCGGCGTTGTAGTCCGTCTCGAACTGCGCAACGACGGGGTTCCTCACGGGGGACGGGAAGAAGCCCGTCAGGTTCCGCGCGACGACGAAGTCTGCGATCTCCGACGCGGCCGCGGGCGGGAAGAACGCGGTCCGCCGCAGGGTCTCCGAGCCGAACCAGCGCACGCTGCTCAGCGGGGTGTCTTGCCGCGCCAGGTTCAGGATGTCCACGCCGTCCGGCTCGAACGCGACGATGAGGACCGCGGTCTGGGCATCCGCGCCGAAGCCCGCGATCGCGGTGCTCAGGAGCCCGACCTCCGTCGAGCGACTCGGCCCGGCGGGGTCGTACATCACGACGGTGACCTGCCCGTTGTACGGGGCCGCCTCGAACACGCTCTGCGTGAGGTTCGCGAGCCCGCGGCCGTAGTCGTCGTCCCGGGCGATCACACCGACCTTCGTGATCCCCTGGTCGTCCAGGAGCTTCGCGATGGCCCGGGCCTGGAACGCGTCGTTCGGCGCGACCCGGAACATGTAGTCGTCCACGGCGAGGTTCGGGGCCGTCGAGGACGGGCTGATCGCGACGACCTCCTGGGCGTTCGCGAGTGGCATCACGGCGTTCACCTCTCCGCTCGAGAGGGGGCCCACGACGACCTTCACGCCGGCCGTGAGGAGCGAGTTGAAGGCGGTCGTGGCTCCCGTCGGGGTGCCCGCCGAATCCTCGTGGATCCTCTGGAACCGCACCGGGGAACCGGCCGCCTGAAGCTGCGCGTTCATCTGGTCGATCGCGAGGAACGCCCCGTCCCTCCGCAGGGGCCCGTCCGTCGCGTACTGGTTCGTGACCGCGATCTCGACGCCGATCAGGTACGTGACGGACCCCGTCGTGCCCCGCGGGAGCACGGCCACGTACGCGAGCGCGCCCGCCAGGACGACGATGATCGCGACGCACACCACGAGCAGGGTCTTCGTCCTGCCCGCGGATCCCCCCGTCTCCGCTGCCGTTGCCATGGCGCCCGAAACGAGCGGATAGGCATTCAAGTTTGCGGCCCGCGCCCCCTCGCCCCGACGCGCGCGGGCCCTCGGGGCCCCTACGTCGGGGGCGGTGCCTGCGCGGCCGGTGGGTCCGCGTGCGCCTGGCCAGACGCGGCCCGCGCCACCTCGAGGGCTTTCGTGCGCACGGGCCTCTCCGGGAAGAGGCCCTGGGGCCGGAACATGAGGATCAGGATGATCATCAGCCCGATCAGGATGTACCGGAGGTAGTTGATGTCGAAGGGGAGGTCCGCCTGGATCCCGAGGATCGCGTAGAAGGAGGGCCGCGTGAAGTGATCGAGGAGGGTCATCGTGATCGCCCCCACGAGGACTCCGCGGTGGTTGCCGGACCCTCCGAGGAGGACCATCGCGACGACGAGGAACGTGGTCTGGGGGATGAAATCGTCCGCGGCGACCGTCTGGAACCAGAACGCCCACAGGACCCCCGCGATCGCCGCGAGGCCGCTGCCCACCGCGAGGACCTGGGCCTTCACCCAGGGGGCCCGCTTCCCGAGGACGCTCGCCGCGAGCTCGTCGTCCCGGACGCTCTTCAGGAGGCGCCCGAACGGGGAGTTCGACAACCGCGACACGAACACGAACGCGAGGAACGCGAGGGCGAGGACGAGGAGGGAGAACGCGACGCGGGCCTCGCGGTCTCCGAGGAACACGAAGGGGCTCGGGACCCCACCGATCCCGATGTTCCCTCCCGCGAGGGGCGTGTACACCCGCACGAAGACCCGGCCCGCCTCCCCCACCGCGATGAGGACGATCGCGAGGAAGTCCCCCCGCAGGCGGAGCGCGGGATACGAGGCGAGGATCCCGAACCCGGCTCCCACGAAACCCGCCAGGACGAGGGCCCCGACGAAGAGGGACAGGATCGCGGCCGGGTTCCCCGCGGCGTACAGGAGGCGCGCGTTCGCGGCCTGGGCCGAGAACAGGTCCCCCGCGTATCCCGTGAGGGCCGCGACCGAATGGACCACGAGGACCCCCGCGACGTACGCCCCGATCGAGAAGAAGAACACCTTGCCCAGATTCGCCTGGCCCGCGTACCCGTACTCCAGGTTGAAGCTCAAGGCGAGGATCGCGTAGATCCCGAAGAGGGTCGCGATCGACGTGTACAGGAACAGGAGGTCGGCCACCGCGTCACTCCCTCGGGTTCCGCATGCCGCTCAGGAAGCCGCTCAGCCGGGCCCCCAGTGCCCTCCACCTCGCCGCGGCCCGCGTCGGGAACGTCCTCATCCCGTCCAGGACACCCCGCACGGTGAGCCCGGCGAAGCCCGTCGGGCGGATCAGGAACACGACCACGATGAGCACGAGGGCGATCATCGGCTTGTACGAGGCGCTGATCCCGAACTCCGCGTTCAGGATCGTGATGCCGAAGCTCTCCGATGCCCCGACGACGTACCCGCCCGCGATCGTCCCGTACACGCTCACGAAGCCCCCGAGGATCGAGGCCGCGAACGTCCAGAGCAGGGCGCGCCAGCCGATCTCCGGGTCCGTCGGCGCGTAGACGGACCAGAACGTGCCCGCGATCCCCGCGAGGCCGCCCGCGAGGATCCACGTCATCCGACGGACCCGGACCGTCCGGATCCCCGAGACCCGCGCGAGGTCGAGGTTGGACGCCATCGCGCGCATCCCCTTCCCGATCCGGGTGCGCGTGAACAGGAGGTGCAGGGCGACCACGGACGAGAGGGTCGCGGCGGGCACCCACACGTGGAGGGTCGTCAGGTTCGCGCCGGGTCCGAACGCGACGAGGGTCTGCGCGAGGAGGTTCGACTTCGCGCTGAGGATCGAGTACAGGTTCGCGAAGATCGAGAGGACGTATCGGACGACGAGGCCCACCCCGATCGAGGCGACGAGCAGGTGGAGAGGGGTCGCGCCGCGGCGGAACAGGGGCTTGAACACGAGTTCGTCGGCCGCGAGGGCGATCGCCGCGGACGAGACGAACGCGAGGAGGAGGGCCTCGCCGAGGCCGCGGCCCCAGAGGTTCACGGCGACGACGCCCGCGTAGCTCCCGACGGTCACGAGCTCCGCGTGGGAGAAGTTCGGGATCCGGGTGACCTTGTACGTGATCGTGAGGCCGAGGGCCATCATCGTGTACAGGGAGCCGAGGAGGAGGGAATCCAGCAAGGGCCCGCCGAGCTCGACCATCGCCGCCCGGGGGATGGGCGGGGCCGCCTATATGCCGTTGCCCGGTCCTCCCGGAACTCGGAGTGGCCCGCGCGGGACGACGGTCGCTGCGCGGGACGTCTCAGGATGTCGCCGCAATCGAGTCGGCGAGGAAGGCCTGCGAACTCGCGAGGTCGATCCGGTAGTTGATTCCCGTCGCGATGCACGCCGCGTCGCCCCACGACGTGATGGCGACGAGGACCTCGGCGCCGCCGACCTCGAAGAACGTAGGGCCGCCCGAGTCGCCGCCGCACGTGCCCGAATCCCCCGTGTGGGGGTTCTGCGACATGTACAGCCACGCGTCGTGCAGGGACAGGAACTCGGAGAACGCGACCATGCGCACGCCCGTCGGGGAGCCGGTCTCGTCCGCGCCGTAGCCGACGACCGTGAAGGACGCGCCGTCGAGGCTCCCGGCCGCCTCGAGCTCGTCGAGGATCCCGATCGGGGCGAGGGTCGCAGGCGCGAGGTGGTTCACGGGCTTCTTGAGGATCACCACGCCGACGTCGTGCGGGTCCGACGTCGGGCCCCAGTTGTAGTCCGGATGGTTCGCGTACGACTCGATCTCGAGCCACTTGGCCCCTCGCGCGAACAGGTCGAGGGCGAAGCTCACGCGAATCCGGTCGGGACCCACGTTGGCCGCGAGGAGCCCGTCCGTGCAGTGTCCCGCGGTGAGGAACACGCGCTCCGAGATGAGGGTGCCCGAGCAGAACTCGAACCATCGCTGGGACCTCAGGCTGAACACGAGGATCGCGCCCACGTTCGTGTGCTCCGCGTCGATCGACCCGAACGTGATCGCGCCCGCCGGGCTCACGGCGACGAGCGCGGCGACGACCGCGACGATCCCCGCAACGTGCCACACGAGCTTCCCGGAACGACGATGCCCGACCAGATGGATCCCCCGCCGCCTGCAGCGCGACGATGGGAGATAAGGCTTCTTCCCAAACGGTTCCGTCTCAAGTCGGGTGGTGAACGGGGC
>DATETY010000057.1:0-7156 GCA_035283365.1 Thermoplasmata archaeon
CGGCACAGGATAAAGGGCCGGCTTACACGCACGCTACGTCCACGCGGGCCGGATCAGCGGAGTCCCCTCACGAGGTCCCGCAGCGCCTTCTCCGGATCCTTCGCCTTCACGACGCCCGAGGCGAGGAGGACGCCCGACGTCCCGAGCTCGAGGGCCCTTGATACGTCCTTGCGCGTCTTCACGCCGGCGCCGCAGAGGACGGCGACCTTCGGGTTCGCGGTCCGGATGCACTGGACGGCCCCGGAGACGACCTCCGGCTTCGCGCTCGTCACGCTCACGATCCCGCCGATCAGTTCCGGCGGCTCGATCGCAATCAGGTCGGGAGAGAGCTTCGCGAGGGTCTCCGCCTCCGCGAGGTCGTCCGCGCACGCGATCACCTCGAGGCCCAGGTCCCGGCACCGCGGGAGGACGGCCTTCATCTCCTCCCAGGCGACCTTTCGCTCACTGTGGTTGATCAGGGTGCCCGCGGCGCCCGACTCGAGGAGAGCCTCGGGGGGCGCCCACCCGGTCCGCGGTCCCGCATCGACCGCGTCGACGTGCTGGCCGAACACGGGGATGCGGACCGACTTCGCGATGTGCGCGAGATCGGACGTCGGCGGGGCGACCACGATGGACGCTCCGGTCGCCTCGGCGACCTTCGCGCAGGCGTTCGCGAGGGCCCAGCCCTTCTTCCCGAGGACCTCCGGGTACACCTTGAAGTTCACGACGATCGCGGGGAGCCGCATCCGCCTCCGGATGGCCCCGCGCTCACAAATAGGCTCCCCCGCGAGGGCGGCCCGCGCGGCCGTTGTTAACCTTGTTTGAGGTTAACACGCGCCTCGCATCGCGACGGGCGACGCGAGGCGACGACCGTCGCCTACCGCACGCTCTCCCACTGGCCCTTGTGCTTCTCCATGAGCTCGGGCATCGTGGTATATTCCATCTCGTCCATCGGGAGCCGGTGCGGCTCGAACGGGCCGTGGCGTCGCATGTAATCCGCGAGCTCCGCGGCCTGCCTCCGCGCGGGCTCGAACGCGGGGTCGTCGAACAGGTCGACCGGGCCGACGAGGGTCGCGTTGCTCACCTGGAACCCGAGGCCGAAGCAGCGGGGCGGGCCGTCGAACCGCGACGTGCGGTTCTCCTTCATCGAGACGACCATGAGGGGCCCGTTGTGGGACCCGCGGTTCCAGCCGCTCACGAGGAAGGGCCACGCCCACGCCTCGAGGATCTCCCCCATCGCGGGCAAGCCGTTCTGCGCGCGCACGATCGCGACGGGGTCGTCCTTTCCGACGTACTTCCCCGCGATCTGGGACAGCTTGTCCGTCGATATGCAGGCGATCGGCTCGTCTTTCGGCACCTTGTCGGACCGCGCGAACACCCGCTTCACGACGAACCGGCCCTTCGACCCCAGGAACATGAGGAGGTCGTACATGTCCTCCGGGCAGCTCAGGAAGATCCGGCGGTGCTCCTCGATGTCCCACACCTCGAATCGAAAGCCGACGTGCATCGCGGGGTCGATCACGAGGCCCGCCGAACAGAACGGGTCCGCGAACATCCGGAAGATCGGGAGGTTGAACGCGCCCGGCTCCGTCTTGTCCATCATGAACAGGGCCACGGGCTCCGCGGGACGCTCCACGAACTCGATCTCAGCGCTCCCGGGCCCCATCCCGCGCACGTTCCCCGAGAACGCGTCCACGAGGAGGTCCTGCCCCGCGCCGTACAGCTTGAGCTCCTTCGCGACCTTCGTGCACTTCTCGAACGTGAGCCACGCGAGCTCGTGGATCTGCCGGTTGTCGACGCCCTTCCGGTGCGTCATGATGAGCTGGAGGTCGTCCCCCACGTGCGTGACCCAGAAGTCCTCGATGACCCCGAGGGACTTCGCTTCCTTGAGGTTCCCGCGGGCCGTCTCCTCGAGGCGGGGATGGACGACCTGGTGCCCCGCGATGCTCCCGACATCCGCCTTGATGAGGGACAGCGTGCTCTTGTCGTCCATGGCCTCTCCCGGTCCGGTATGGGAAGGAACCGCGGGGACCCTATTAAGGTTGTCCGCGGGGCCGGCTCATCCCCAGCGGCGGAAGATCGCGAACAGGGCCCGCGGGGCCGGCTCCAGGGTGCCCTGGAACACGCTGTCCTCGATCGACACGACGTGGAACAGCTCCCGGAAGTACGCGCGGAGCTCGCCCGGGGAGAGCCGGTACGGCCCGTAGTCCCCGGGCTCCTTGTCGGAGAACGTCTTCAGGTACAGGAGCCCCTCCGTCCGGAGGATCCGGTACACGGTCGACACGTATCGCGGCCGGGCCTCGGGCGGGAGGACGTGGAACGTGCCGCGGTCCACGATCGCGTCGAACGACTGATCCTCGAGGTTCGACTTCAGGATGTTGTCGACCCGGAACTCGACCTTCGCGTTCGACTTGCCGGCGGCCGCTTTGGCCCCCTTGATCGCGCTCGGGGAGATGTCGGAGCCGACGACGTCGTAGCCGAGCCGCGAGAGGCCGATCGCGTGGACCCCGGGTCCCGTGCCGAGGTCGAGGACGCGTCCCTTCGCGGGCCCGTGGGCCTTGAGGGCCGTTGCGATGTCTCCATCGAGGTCCGTCGTGTACCAAGGGAGTTGCGACACCTCCGAGGACTTGTACAGTTTCTCCCACCAGTCCGTCGTGCTCGCCACGCCGACTCGAAGCCGGCCGTGAGCTATCTGTCTTTCCTCGGGTCGACGGATCAGAAGAGCCCCGTCACGGTCCCTCGTTCGTCCACGTCCATCCGGAGGGCCGCGGGTTCCGCGCCGAGGCCGGGCATCCGCATGATGTCCCCCGCGATCGCGACGAGGAAGCCGGCCCCGGCGCTCGGCCGCACGCCGCGGACCTCGAGGGTCCATCCCGTCGGCGCGCCCCGGACCGTCTCATCGTCGCTCAGGGAGAGCTGGGTCTTCGCGATGCACACGGGCAGCCGGTCGAGGCCCGCGTTCCGCATCCGCTCCAGGTCCTCGAGGGCCGCCGCGTCGTACTTGACCGACGCGGCCCCGTACACCTCCGTCGCGATCTTCGCGACCTTCTCCTCGAACGGGTCCTCGTCCTTGTAGAGGAGGCGGGCCTTCGCGCTCGATGCTTTCGTCGCGTCGAGGACGAGCCGCGCGAGTTCCTCCGCGCCTCGCCCACCGTCCGCCCACGCCGTGTGCGGGGCCGCGCGCACGCCGAGGTCCTGGCCGTGCTCGACGACCGCGTCGACCTCCCGCGGCGTGTCGTGAGCGAACCGGTTCACGGCGACGACGGGCGTGAGGCCGAGCTTCTTCAGGATCCCGACGTGGGCGTCGAGGTTCGCGAAGCCCCTTTCGAGGGCCTTCACGTCCTCCGTCCCGAGGTCCTTCTTCCGTGCGCCCCCGTGGTGCTTCAGGGATCGGACGCTCGCGACGAGCACGGCCGTGGACAGGGACAGTCCGCTCTGCCGGCACACGATGTCCACGAACTTCTCGGCACCGAGGTCCGCGCCGAAGCCGGCCTCCGTCATCACGAGGTCCGCGTGGCCGAGGGCGAGCTTGTCCGCCAGGATCGCGTTGTGCCCGTGGGCGATGTTCGCGAACGGCCCGCCGTGGACGAACGCGGGGGTGCCCTCCATCGTCTGGACCAGGTTCGGCATGAGGGCGTCCTTCAGGAGGATCGCGGCCGCGCCCTGGACGTTCAGGTCCCGTGCGCTCACGGGCTTCCCGTCCCGGTCGAACCCCACGACGATCCGCGCGAGCCGCTCCTTCACGTCGGCCACGCCCTCCGTGAGGCAGAGGATCGCCATGACCTCGGTCGCGGCCGTGATGATGAACCCGTCCTCGCGAGGGATGCCGTGCTTCGGCCCGCCGAGCCCCGTCACGATGTGCCGCAGCTGGCGGTCGTTCATGTCGAGGCACCGCGGGAACGTGACCTGGGCGGGGTCCAGGCCGATCTCGTTCCCGTGGAACAGGTGCGCGTCCAGGACGGCCGCGATCAAGTTGTTCGACGCGGTGACCGCATGGAGGTCCCCCGTGAAGTGGAGATTGATCTCTTCCATCGGGAGGACCTGGGAATGGCCGCCTCCCGTGGCTCCGCCCTTCGTCCCGAACACGGGGCCCAGGGACGGCTCGCGCAACGTGAGGACGGCCCGCGTCCCGAGGCGGTTCAGGGCCTGGCCCACCCCGACCGTGGTGAGGGTCTTCCCCTCGCCCTGCCGGGTCGGGGTCGTGCCCGTGACGAGGACGAGCCGTCCGCGCTTCGACTTCTTCGCGCGCTCGACGGCCGCCAGGCGGACCTTCGCGATGTGATCCCCGCGCAGGACGAGGTCCGCGGCGCCGAGGCCGAGGTCGCCCGCGACGTCCAGGATGGGCCGGAGGCGCGTCGCCTGGGCCAGTTCGATGTCCGTGACCATTACGGCGTGAAGGGAAAAGGAGGCTAAAAATTTGCCCTCGGTCGCTCGGCCGCCGCATGTCGATGCCAATTTCCAGGCACATGGAGGTCCCGGACGCCTCGCGGACGACCCGGCGGATGGTATTTCCGGTGAGAATCACCCCTGAGTCTGGACCCACAGGGCTATAGAGGCGCAAGTGCAGTGGGCCCCCTGTCCGACGATGAGGGCAACCCTTCGCAAGGATGAGTCCGCGGTCGCGTCGACCGTCGCGACGGTCTTCGTGTTCCTCGTCGTCCTCCTGTTCCTCGCGGCCGCGATGGTCGCCGTGATCCCGCAGAAGCAGTACGAGGCGGAGTTCGCGACGGCCCAGGAGGCCCTCGAGGCGTTCGAGCGGCTCCGCGCGTTCTCCGCGGGCCCCGGGGTGGCCGGCGGCCGGTTCTCCGTCGTCCTGCCCCTGGGGACCCACGCGGTCTCCCCGTTCGGGGCGGACAGCCCGGGCGTCCTGCGGTTCGAGGAGTCCGTCGCGACGGGCGTGAACGTGTCCATGCGGTTCGTCCCGCACTTCAACCAGGGCCGCGTCACGCGGGTCGTGCAGGACGTGATCCTGCTCATGGACAGCTCCGGCTCGATGGGCGTGAACGACCCGGGCCGCCTGCGGATCTCGGGCGCGAAGGAGTACGTCGGGCGGCTCGCGTATCCGGACCGGGTCGCGATCGTGGACTTCGACGGGGACGCCGTGTTCACGCGCGTGAACGTGGGCGGCTTCCCGCATCTCCTCGGCCAGGGAGGCCACGACGGGATCCCGGACTACGCGGACCCGCAGGCCGACCTGGACACGATCGACCAATCGGGCAGCACGAACTTCGGGGACGCGATCCGGATCGCGAACGACGAGTTCGTCGCCCGCGGGAACCCGGCCCACGCGTACGTGATGATCCTCCTGACGGACGGCCAGAACAACTTCGCCTGGCAGGACACCCTCGCCCTCACGGAGGCGAGCCGCGCGAGGGCGAACGGGATCGCGATCTACACGATCGGCCTCGGGCGGGATCCGGACGCGGCCCTCCTCCGGGCCATCGCGACGACGACGGGCGGGACGTACTACGCCGCTCCGAACGCCGCGTCGATCCGCTGGATCTACTTCGAGATCAGCCGCCGGTACCAGGGCTCCTTCGTGTGCGGGCAGCTCGACGCGCAGGATGCGGCGTTCGGATCCCTCTCCCTGTCGCTGGGCGCGCGCGAATACCCGGAGCAGTCGCTCCTCCTCGAGGGGAGCTCGATCGTCCTCGGGCAGACGAGCGGCGCCGCGATCCGGCAGGGCCTGCCGCTCGAATACGCACCCTCCGGGCCCGGCACGGGCGTCCTCTCCCTCACCACGGTCACGTTCCTCGGGAGCTCCCACATCGCGACGGGTGTCGAACCCGTCTTCGTCGAGGCGAAGATCCTGACGCGCGACTCCCAGCGGCAGGCCCTCGTCCGCCCGCATCTCGACGACGAGGCGAGCGGGATCTCGAACATCTCCGCGGAGGTCCAGTCGTGGACGGACCAGGGGGCCGCGACCCAGGCCGCCGCGGACGCCGTGATCGCGGAGCTCGACGCCGCGGAGGGCTCCGTGCTCGCGGGGTTCGCGAACGAGTCCGCGGGCCTCCACGCGGATGCGAAGTTCGACCTGGACCGGGCCCAGGCCCGGCTGTCCGCCGCGATCGCGGCCGCTGACGACCAGGCGGACCGCGGCGCGATGCAGCGCTGGCTCGCGGTCGCCATCACGGACGAGGTCCTCGTGGCGGCGTGCCGGCTCGACCAGTGGCGGAACTGGTACGAGGGCGTCACGCTCGACCTGCGGTCGAGCGTGCCGGGCGCGTGGGCGATCTGGTTTAACGACGTGCTCACGCGCGTCGGGGCCGACTTCTCGATGGGCCAGTCCGGGGACCGCGTCATCGTGTCGGTCCATGCAGTGAGCAGTTTCGTCCTGGACCGTCGGGTCGTCGAGCTCTCGTTCGGCTGAGGCGCACGGCCTCAGGCCGCCGTCGCGGGAGCCCGCTTACTTCATGAGGAGGGTCGCCCGCACCTTCCGGAGATCCCGGACCCGGCCGAAATCCAGGAGACCCTCCGTCTCGTCGACCCCGATCACGCGCGCGTCCTCGATCGGCGTGCGGTTCAGGATCGGGGACAGGTACGGGACCGAGGCCACGTCGACCCCGAGGGCCAGCGGGCTCAGTGCGGGGAGGACGATGAGTCCGTCCGCGACGAGGAACGCGGGCACGCTCACGACGGCGCCCAGCTCGTCGCGGAGCTTCACGGCGGGGTGCTCATGCCCCATCACGATCGGGTGAAGGGTCGAGACGTCCTCGTGCCCGTGGACGATCGTCATCCCGCCGAGGTCCACCCGGTCGTGCAGGGGGAGCCGGAGGTCCCCGAGGATCGTCGCCAGGTAGTTGTCGTGGTTCCCCCGGACGAGGATCGGCTCGGCCCGCTCCCGGACGAACCGGAGGACCTGCTTCACCTCGACCCACTCGTCCACGAGGTTCCGGGAGAACTCGTGCTTGAAGTCCCCGGCGACGACGACCTTTTCCGCCTGCGTGCGGTCGAGCATCGCGCCGAGGCGCTCGAGGATCACGCGTCGCTGCAGGCGCGGGATTCCGACGCCCTGCTCCGCGAGGGCCCCCTCGAAACCGAGGTGGAGGTCCGAGATGACGAGGGTCCGCTCCTCCCTCAGGAAGAGGGCGAGGTCCCGCGTGACCTCGATGCCCTTCGCGACCTCGAGGCGGTCCACGGGCGCATCAAGGGCCGGGGGCGAGATAAGGGTTCACCT
>DATETY010000058.1:0-3779 GCA_035283365.1 Thermoplasmata archaeon
GGCGGGCGGCCGCCGCGAGGCCCGGGAGGACCCAGTCCGCGGGAATCGATTCGAACACCCCGAAGGCCCCGAACGCGAGGGCGACGCCCGCGACCGCGACGCCGAACCCGGCGCGGGACCTGAGGTACACGGTGGACACGAAGAAGCTCAAGGCCATCCCGAGGAGGAACGTGAGGAGCGCCGTCCCGAACAGGAACGCGATGCTCGTCGCGCGGAACCCCGTGACGGGAATCGACGCGAACAGGCCGAGGGTCGCGGGCGCGAGGAGCAGGAGCACGTAGAAGATCGCGTCCCGCACGAACATCCCGAAGAACGTGCGGCGAAGCCGCATCGGGAGGAGGTTCGGCATCGTGACGATGTAGTTCCGGGTCCCGTGCCTCCGCTCGAGATACTGATGTCCGAGGAACCCGAAGGCGCCCACGCTCAGCCCGTACAGGAAGACGCTCAGATGGAGGAGCAGGATCGCGTCCGCGAGGGGCGTGAACGCCAGGAGGCGCTCGCTCGTCACCGCGATGGCGAGCGCGAACACGAAGACGGCGGCCGGGAAGGAGAGGAACATCCTCGGGCTCGAGTACGACACGTGGAGCCGGTGCTCCTCCGTGAGCATGAGCCGCAGGAGCCAGCTCATCGCGGAGCCCCGACGAGCTTCAGGAACGCGGCCTCGAGGTCCGCCTCGGCTCCGCGGATGGCCTCGAGGGAACCGGAGGCGACGATCGCGCCGTCCCGGATCACCGCGACGCGGTCGCACAGGCGCTGCGCGATGTCGAGGAGGTGGGACGCCATGAACACGGTGCCGCCACCCGCCACGTATTCCTCGAGCCACTCCCGGAGCTTCCTCTGATAGATCGGGTCCAAGTTGATGAACGGCTCGTCGAGGAAGACGAGCTTGGGCTCGTGGATGAAGGCCGCGGCGAGCATGAGCTTCTGCCGCGTCCCCTTCGACAGGTCCTTGCACAGGAGATCCCGCTCGTCGCCGAGGTCGAAGAACTCGAGCCATCGCGCGATCCGGGCTTCGAGGCCCTCCAGGCGCCTGACCCGGCCGACGAAGTACAGATACTCCCGGGAGGTCAGGTACGAAGGCGGCGACTCGATCTCGGGCACGATCCCGACGAGGGACTTGACCTGCATCGGCTCCCGCACCGCGTCGACCCCGAGGACGCTCGCCTCCCCGGAGGTCGGCCGCAGCTGGCCCGTCAGGATGCGGAGCATCGTCGTCTTGCCCGCGCCGTTCGGCCCGAACAGGCCGAAGAACTCGCCCGGCTCGATCGACAGGTCGATCCCGCGAAGGGCCACGACGTCCCCGAACGACTTCGTGAGGCCGCGGGCCTCCACGGCGCGCATCGCGCGTTCGACGCGCCGCGCGTTATTTAGGAGTTCCGTCCTGAGTATCTGATTCGGGCTGCTCGGGGAGGCGTCTCGATCTCCGTCGCCCGAACCAGATGCCGATCGCGACGAGCGCGATGACGGCGACCGCGAGACCGACCCACAGGGCCAGCCCGCCCGTCGCCGGGACCTCGGCGTCGGCCGGGGCGCCCTCCGATGCCGGGCCGAGGCCCAGGACCGGGTCGTGCCAGATCACCTCTCCGCGCGGATACGCGAGGTAGACGAGGGTCTCGTTCTCGTTCGGCGACACGATCGTCGAGCGCACGCCCGCCGAGGCTCCGTCGACCGTCGCGTTCGAGTCCCACGAGAAGAACGCGCTCGCAGCCGCGGAGGATGTCGACAGGCTTTCCGCGCTCGCGTTCGACGTCGACGACCAGGCGTGTTGCGTGGACGTGAGGCGCATCTCGAGCGCGATTGATGTGCCGTTCTCGGCGAAGCCGCTGTGATGGCCGATGTACAGGTCGAGCTTGAGCCGGTCGGGCGTGAGCGGGATCCCCTTGTACGTGGACGGCCGCGGGAACAGGTACGCATCGAGCGTGAGGTTCACGGGAGTGCCGTCCCCGACCGTGATGCGGAACCCATTCAGAGCGTCCAGGAGCGTGTCGTTCGCGAAGAGGGCCCCGAGGGCGATGGAGGTCCCGGGCCCGGTCACGTTCCATGCGAACGGCAGGACGAGGTGCGTGAAGCTGTCCCCGAACGGGAAGAGGGCCGCGAAGGGGGACTCGGGCCGGGCGTACGAGATGGCCCGCGCGATGGGCTCGCCCGGGTCGTACGCGCCCTCCCCGTCCAAGTCGTGGAACTCGAGGAGCCGTTGGATCTCGAGCTCGAGGACGTCCTGGCTCGTCGCGGTCGTGTTCGGCCCGATCGGGCAGGACGAGGCGTCGAGGCCGACGCACTGTGCGGACACGTAGTACGAGAAGCGGATTCGGAGCCCGGGCCCGTTCGCGGGGCCCGTCGCGTCCGCCGGGATCGAGAACTCGACGAAGATTTGGGAGAACCGCTCGAAGGAGCCGTTGTCCGGGTACGCGCTCGAGGACTCCAGCGTGAGGTTCAGGAGGGCGAGCTGGCGACGGTTGCCCCAGGCGGGGTCCGTGGACCATCCGCTCCCGTAGAAGATCTTTTCGATCGCGTATGCGGCGGGCTCGAGGGCCGCCGCGGATTGGGGCGATCCGATTGCGATGAGGATCGCGAACCCGACGGCGACCGCGGCCGCGCGGCCTCGCCATCCGGCTCCGTGGCATCCCGCCATCCCTCCCACGATGGCCTCCGGTCGTACATAAAGGACCTGCAATTATGTCGGCTTGGCCCGTGCGAGGGTCACCCGTCGGGTAGGTTCTTGTCCCACGCCCGCGTTGGATGGGGTCCATGGGTCGGGTCCTCTTCGTCTGCGTCGAGAACACGTTCCGGAGCGTGCTCTCCGAGGCGATCTTCAACGCCCGCGCGCGGGCTGGCTGGCGGGCCGAGAGCGCGGGCGTCCAGGCCGCCGCGGCGATCAATCCGGTCGTGGTCTCCCTGCTCGCGGAGATCGAGATCCGGCTCGGACCCAAGACGCCGCGGACCGTCACGAAGGGGATGGTCGACCGGGCGGACCGGGTCGTCACGTTCGGCTGCCTGGACCGCTGTCCGATCGGGGCCGAGGGCAAGGCGGAGGATTGGCCTCTTCCCGGGGCTACGGGGAAGTCGATGGAGGAGCTGCGCGCGATCCGAGACGAGCTCGCACGTCGGGTCGACGCCCTCCTCGCGAAGCTCCCCGTGGACCGATCGGTCGGCGGGACCGTGGCGAAAGGGTCTTGAGTCCCGGCGGGCGTGCGGGCCGCCGTGCGACCCCTCCTCCTCACGCACTGCGGAGCCGGCTCGGAGAAGGCCGTCGAGGACGCCGCGATGGCCGCCGGGGAGAAAGGGATGGCGATCCTGCGCCGGGGCGGCCGCGCGCTCGACGCGGCCGTGGAAGCGGTCGCGTCCCTCGAGGACGACCCGCGCACGAACGCGGGGACCGGCGCGCGGATGCGGGTCGACGGTCGGATCCAGATGGACGCGGCCGTGATGGATTGGGACCTGGAGGCCGGCGCGGTCGCGGCGATCGAGTTCGTGAAGAACCCCGTCCGGGTCGCGCGGGACGTCCTGTCGACCCCCCATGTCCTGCTCGTGGGGGAGGATGCGGTCCGGTTCGCACGGGCCCGGGGCCACGCCCCCTTCGATCCCGCGACGCCGGAGTCTAAGAAGCGGCTCGAGGAGTCCCTGGCCCGGATCCGGGACGGCCGGCTTCCCCGGTACGCGCGGAAGTGGAAAGACGTCGACCTGCACGGGACCGTGGGGGCCGTCGCGCGAGACCGCCGGGGCCGGTTCGCGGCCGCGACTTCGACCGGCGGGACCGCGTTCATGCTCCCGGGCCGGGT
>DATETY010000059.1:0-2686 GCA_035283365.1 Thermoplasmata archaeon
GCAGATCAGCGACCGGGTCTTCGTCGCCTGCCATCTCGTGGAGCCCGAGTCCCCCGGCGTCCCCGTGGCCGAGGGCGCCGCGGTCCGCGCCTGAGGCGTCGCCGTCAGAGTCGGCCGTCGATCCGCGCGAGGGCGCGGGCGGCGGTTCCCGACGTCCGCGCCTCGAGGGCTTCGAGCCGATCCTCCGCCTCGGACCGGAAAGGTTCGTCCCGAATCGCCGGGAGGTTCACCCGGACGTTCATCGCGGCCCCGCGCGCGGCGGCCTCCCCGAGGAGGACGGCGACTCCCGCGTCCGTCGCTGCGCCCCGGCTCCCGATCTCCGCGGCCGTATCCGCGAGCTCGAGGGCCTCCGCGCACGCCTCGAGGGTGGCAAGGGGGACCTCCGTAGCCCTGCGGTACGCGGCCTGGAGCTCCCTCACGCGGACCGCCCGCTCCGCGTCCGAGGACCGTGGGAGCTTCCTCGCGCGCACGACCTCGCCATAGGCCTTCGCGTCGTCCTCGACGAGGGCCTCGAGCCGCGCCTGCAAGGGCACCGCGCGCCCCTCGATCTCCGCGAGCCGGGCTTCCACGGCCTCGTACCCGCGCTTCCCGCGGGCGAGCCCGAGGACCATCCGGCTCAGGGCGACGGAGAGGGCACCCGCGAGGGCGGCCGCGCTCCCTCCCCCCGGGGTCGGCGTCGGGCTCGCGACGGCGTCGAGAAACCGACCCAGGGGCTCGTCCCTCATTCCCACACCCTCGTCTCGAGGATCTGGCCTCGGTCGAACCGCGCGAGCCGGAGGCGGTCCCGCACGGCGTCGAGGAGGGCATCGAGGGGAACGAGCCCGACGATCTCGCTCTCCGCGATTTCGACCCCGGCCTCCCGGGCCCGCGACGCGATGGCGTCGAAGGCCTCCAGGAGGGAGGTCCGGCGGTAGTCGAGCATGTTCATGGAGACCTGGACCATCCCCCGGGCCGGGAGGTCGAAGCCCTTCGCGCGGACCCCGGGCAGGCCCCCTCCCCGCTCCCGGATCTCCCTGGCGATTCGCTCCGCGAGGGCGACGTCCCGGGTCGCGAGGTTCACGTTCCACGCGACGAGGACGGGCCGAGCTCCGACGATGGACGCCCCCGCGGTCGGGTGGAGCCGGGCGGGGCCGAAGTCGGGGGCGCGGTCTGGGTCCGCTTCGATCGCGGTCCGGAGGCCTTCGTATTCTCCGCGGCGGAGGTCCGGGAGGGCCCGCCGCTCGGGCCGCGTCGCGGCGGCCTCGTACAGGTACACGGGCACCCCGAGCTCCCGCGCGATCCGCTCGCCGACCTCACGGGCGACGTTCGCGCAGTCCTCGAGGCTCACGCCGGAGGCGGGGACGAACGGGAGGACGTCGAGAGCGCCGATCCGGGGATGGGCCCCCTGGTGGACGTTCATGTCGATCAACTCGACGGCCTTCCGGGCCCCCGCGAAGGCCCCCTCCGCGACGGCCGCGCGGTCCCCGAGGAACGTGACGACGGACCGGTTGTGGTCCGCGTCGAGCTCCACGTCGAGGATCCGGACCCCGGGCACGGCCCCGATCGCGGCGGCGATCGCGTCCACGACCTCGCGGCGCCGCCCTTCGGAGAAGTTCGGCACGCACTCGACGAGTTCCCGCATGGGGGCCCCGGCCCGCGGGCCGATGGACCGTGCGGCTTAAAGCGTTTCCCCGCTCGGGGTCGCCGCGCCGTTCCGAAGGACGCGTCGACGTAAGCGTCGACGTAAGATAGTCATCTTTATTATGCGCGCGTCCATCCGCGGCGCCGATGGCCTCGGACGGGAGCGACGCGGGGTACCCCGGCCCGTCGAAACACCCACCGAGCTGGGGGCCCAAGACGGTCCCGTACATCCCCCCGCCCCCCCTCGACCACGTCCTCACGCAGTCCCGCTCGACCCTCGACGAGCGGCGCATGCTTGGAGGACGGCTCGTGAAGGTGGCGTTCGTCCTGGACCTCATCATCATCTGTTTCTTCTTCATCGAGGTCGCGACGTTCTCCCGTCTCGCCGGGCCGGGCAGCACGCTTCCGAGCGATCGGCGGGTCGCCATGGGGGCGTTCGGCGACTTCGTGACCCTCGTGGCTCTCGCGCACATCGGCGTCGCCTTCGGGGTGTGGATCGTCGGCTCCCGGATCCAGTCGGGGAGCAAGCTGAGCCCGTGGATCGCGATCGCGGCCGGCGCGGCCTCGATCGCCGGCTACGCAATCCCGATCTACCAGCTCTTCGACGGGTCCCTGTACCTCCTCGACCTTCCCGCGGACGCGTCGTACTCCCAGCTCGTCGTCGCCCCCTTCGTGTCCCTCCTCGGAGCCGGCGTCCTCCTCCTCCTCGGGGGGATTATCAGTCGCTACCGGCCCGTGCGGCCCTACGCGTCCCGTCGGAAGTCCCGCCGCGCGAAGGCCAAGGCGAAGGCGGACGAGGGCTCGCGGGCCGGGTAGTCCTCGCCACTCAGGCATGCCTGCGACGTCCCCGGGAAGTCTATATCCGTGGACGCCTTTCGAAGGGCATCGTGATCGCCGTGCGGGAGGCCCCATGAGCCGCGCGGGTCCGGGCCCTGGGGCAGCGGTCCTCTTGGCCCTCGTCGTCCTCGCCGCCCTCGCCCTCCCTGCGACCGCCCCGCCGCCCGCGCCGATGCGGACGGAGGGCCGCGCGTACGATCTCCTCGGCTCGCCCCTCGGCCCCGGGACG
>DATETY010000060.1:0-26835 GCA_035283365.1 Thermoplasmata archaeon
AGGTGCTGCGGGGTAGCCTCGCGGGTCGGTTCGTCGGCCAGTCCCGGCGGCCCGAGACGTCGCCGGGGTCGCGCGCCTGCCGGCCCGATCTCGTCCTCGCGTATGCGATCGCGGGCCTCTCGATCATCCTCGTCCCGGGCCTGACGACGCGAGTGTACCACGTCCCCCTCACGGCCCAGTTCGGTCTGTTCGAGCTCCTCCCCGTCACATACTGGCTCGGCCTCGTCCTCGTCGCGGCCTCCGTCGGCTTGGCCCTGTGGCGCGCCTCGGACGGTCTCGTCGCGATCACGGGGGCCCTCCTCCTCGCGATCCTGGCCGGGACGCCGGTCCTCTTCGAGCCGACCCCGCGGTACTGGGACTCGTACATGCATTTCTCGGAGGCCCAGGGCCTCGGCGTACCGGGGTTCTCGCGGACCGCGTCGAGCTACGCCGCGAACTGGCCCGGGGCGTTCCTCACGATCCTGACCCTCGCCCACGCCGCGGGGACGTCTGCGTTGGAGTTCCTCGGCTGGTTCCCGTTCCTCGCGGGAGGCCTCACCTTCCTCGCGATCTTCGAGTTCCTCCGCGCGACGTTCGAACGCCGCATGGCCCGGCTCGCGTCCGTCCCGACGGCCCTGTTCGCGGTCTGGGCCCAGTTCCACGTGTCCCCCCAGGCGATGGGGTTCGTCCTGTTCCTCCTGATCCTCGCGACCGTGCGCCGCCGGGAGACGAAATGGCGTCTCGTCTCGGCCGTCCTGTTCCTCGGCCTCGTCGTCTCCCACCCGACGTCCGCGATCCTCCTCCTCACGATCCTGGGCACGTACGCGGTCCTGTCCCTCATCACGCGGTTCCACCTCTCGGCATCTCGGACAGAGGTCCGCCGCAACGCGAGGTCCGCCCAGCGAATCGCGATCACGTTCGCGACCGTCTGGCTCTCCTGGCTGTTCTTCCTCGCGATCGGTTCATCCGAGGCGGCCCAGGTCGCCGTCCTCACGCGGATGCACGCGATCCTGGGGATCGCGGAGCAGACCCTGAACCTCGCGACCCAGCGGACCCAGGAGAACGTGCTCACGTGGGCTCCCCTGATCCGCACGGCGAGCCTGGGCGTGTACGGGCTCGTGGGGCTCGTCTCCCTCGTCGCCCTGTTCCGCGACCGCGGGTCGCGGGACCGGGTGCGGTTCCTCGTGGCCGCGCTCGTGGCTCCCGTGCTCGTCGGGCTCGCGGACATTCTCGCGTTCCGGGGCCAGTTCTACGACCGGTCCATCCTCCTGTTCGCCACGATCGTCCCCGCTTTGTGCCTCACGGGCCTCCACGGGATCCGCCTCCCGAAGGTCGCCCGGACGGGCCTGGTCGTCGTGCTCGTCGCGGCGAGCGTCGCGACCGCATCGACCGCGTACTACCTGGAGGCGTTCAACCTCGTCCCCGTCGAAGCCATCGCGGCCTCCGACTTCGTGTTCGGCTTTCCATCCGGATCGATCGTCGTGGACGGGATGGTCCCGGCGCCCGTGTGGCTCGATCCCGCGACGCGCCCGGCGATCACGCGGCTGACGTTCCCCCAGATCTATCCAGGGGCTCTCGAGGCGCTGCCACCTGGGGATTCCGTGTACGTCGTGTACGACCCGACGGCGGAGTTGTGGTACCGCCAGTGGCGCGGTTCGGACGCGTACGAATTCTACGCGGCCGCGAAGGCGAACTACTCCTTGATCTACGACAACGGCTGGACCGAGGTGTATGCGGTCCGGGGGTGAGGCACGCCCCATGGTGCCGGCGGAGGGGAGACAGGCCGGGGGTGCCGGAGGCGGTGCACGGATCCTGTTCATCCCAGAGGAAGACCACGCCTCGACGTCCGATCGGACGTCGCTCGCGCTGCGCACCCTGCGGGAACGTCACGAGGTCGTCGGCCTGAGGTCCCCGTGGGACCGCATCGTGTACGACTCCGCGCGGCCGACCTGGCCCCGGGCCCTCCTGTACATCGCGGACAAAGCGATCCTCGCGGCGAGGGCCGTCGCGGCGATGCGGCGTCACCGCGCCCAGGTCGTCTTCTGCGAGACCGCGCACCACGCCCTCGCGGGCCTCTTCGCGGCCCGGCTCGTCGGGGCGAGATGCATCTGGGACAGCCACGGCTGCGGGCGGAAGCTCTTCGAGAGCCTGGGCAAGGGGCCCCTCCGGATCCGGTTCGTGACCCGTCTCGAGCGGTTCCTCGGGGGGCGGGTGGACGCCCTGATCACGGTGTCCGAGGCCGACGCGACCGCGTACGTGGAGATGGGTCTGCCCGCGTCGAAGGTCCACGTCGTGCCCGTTTCCGTGGACCTGCGGGAGATCGATCGGCTCGCGGGTGCGCACCCGGGACCGTCGGGAGGTGCGCCGGACGGTGTGCCGATCCTCCTGCTGTTCGGGAGCTTCCGCTACGAGCCGAACCGGGAGGCGCTCGAGTTCGTGAACGGGACCCTCGCCCCGCACCTCGAACGCTTGGGCGTCCGGTGCGAGATCCAGGTCGCGGGGCGGGACGTCCCGCTCCTCGCATTCCACCGGACCGTCCGAGTCGTCGGGTTCGTCCCGAACATCTACGAGACGATCCGCGCCGCGGCCGTGTGCCTTGTCCCCGTGCGGAGGGGCGTCGGGGTCCTCACGAAGGTGATCGACACGATGGCCGTCGGCACACCCGTCGTCCTGTCGGGGTTCGCGGCGGAAGGCATCCCCGAGATCCGACACGGGGTCCACGGGCTCGTCGCGGAGACGGACGAGGCATTCCTGCGGCACGTGGTCGCGGCCCTCTCGGACCCCGCCTCGGCCCACGGGATGGCCCTGCAGGCGCGGCGGCTCGTGGAGGCCAAGTTCGACTGGCGCGCGTACACGCCGTTCCTCGATGCGATCATCCGCGGACCCGGGCGGCCCGCACCCCCTGGAGGACACCATGGAAGTCGAACTCATCACGCCGGACGCTGACCCGAACCACGGCGGGTTCGGCGCCCGAGTCCACGGCATCGTCTCCATGTTCGCCGAGTTCGCGGATGTCCGAGTCGTCCTCACGGACTGGACCGGAGGCCCGAGGCTCCCGCGGGTCACGTACGAGACCCTGCCAATCCGCGACTCGTGGCGCACACGGGTTCGGCGGCTCGGTTCGTACTTTCGCGAGGATTTTCCGAGACGGACCGACGCGGAGCCTCCCGACCTGGTCGTCGTGGCGTCCCTGGACCGCCTCGGACTGAATCAGTACGGCGACGACGTGCCGATGATCCTCGACGAGCACAACGTGTACTGGAACCTGCTCCCGTACGAGATCGTGAACGCGCCGTTCTTCAGGACCTGGCCGGGCCGGCGCGCCGCGGTGCGCGAGTGGCTCGTCCCCCGGCTCCTCGAGCGCGCGAAGCGGTTCGAGATGGCAGCCCTCCGGAAGGCCGCTCGAGTCCTCGCGACGTCCGCCGCGGATCGCCGCCAAATCCTCCAGGAGTGTCCCGACCTCGCGCCCCGGGTGAGCGTCCTGCCGAACTGCGTGGACACCCGGAGGATCCGAGCCCTCCCGGACCCGACCGGGTCGAGGGATGTCGTGTTCGTGGGGGACCACAACTACGTCCCGAACCAGGAGGCGGACGCGTTCATCGTGCGGGAGCTCGCTCCCGCGTTCCCCGACGTCCGGTTCCTCCTCGTGGGCTCGAACCGATCGGCGGGTCCTTTCGGACCGAACGTCTTCGCGACGGGCCACGTCCCGGACTTGCTCGGGTTGCTCCGCAACGCGGCCGTGTGCATCGCCCCCCTCTCCCACGGGAGCGGGACGAGGCTCAAGATCCTCACGTACCTCGCCGCGGCACGGGCCGTCGTCGCGACGACGAAGGCGTGCGAAGGCCTCCCCGTGGAGGACGGGCGACACCTCCTGATCCGGGACGACCCCGCCGAGTTCCGGCGCGCGGTCGGACGTCTCCTCCGGGATGCGCAGGCCCGCCGCGACCTGGGTGCCGCGGGACGCGATCTCGTCGAAGCCCAGCTCGATTGGCGCGTCCACGTGCCCCGGCTGCGCGCGGTGTGCGAGGAGGCGATCGCGGAGGCGGGGACGCCCGCCCTCGGTCCTAGCGCCTCAGGAGCGCACGGCCCCATCGGCTCTCGACGGACTCCCGCAGGTTCCTCGTCATTGCGGCGCGGTTGAACAGGAACCGCTTCCCGTCCACGAGCGTCCGGTCGCCCACGGCGGAGAGGGTGTGGATCCCGTGCACATACGGGCCGTTGAGGAAGGGCCCCACGACGGCGGCCGGCTCCTCTTCGTACGCGGTCGCCGTGAGGCGTACGACCCGGTTAACAGAGACCGAGCCGCCGTACGTCCGGGACGAATCCTGTGCGGGCCGGAACAGCTCGCCGTCCGCCTCGAACGGCGTCCCGGCGGGCCGCGCCGATCCGACGTCCGTCTTCACGGGATTCGACGGATGGCCGGTCCAGGGGCCCGCGAGGTCGTCCGCGAACCAGATCCGGAGTTTCGAGTACGGGCCGTCATCGGAGTCCGTGCAGAAGAGCCAGAACCGTCCATCCCGGTGGATGATCGTGCTGTCGGCCGCGGCGACGCCCTTCAGGAGGGTGGCCGTCTTCTCCCAGCGGCGAGGGAACTGGACGGCCCGGTACATCGCGACCTCCCGGGCCTCCGCGGTCTCCGGGATGCAGTACACGTCCCCGTCGTGTTCCAGGAGGAATGGGTACGAAGCGTGGAACGGAAAGTCGAGGACGACCTCGGGTCGGGACGCGCGCCCGTCCTCGCACCGCATCCACGCGATGGACCCCTTGTTCGATCGGAAGTCGAATCGTTCGAAGAGGATCTCGATCGTCCCGGCCTTCGAGAGGCCGAACGGATCCGCGAAGTACGTCCCTCGCGCGGGGAGCGGCAGCCACCGCACCTCGGGATGCGCGCCGGGTTCCAGGAACGAGGCGATCGGCGCGTCCACGAGCCCGATGTGCCAGGACTCGTGCCGGAACGCACGCTCGTACTCCTCGTGCAGGAACTCTCTGACCCGGTGGAGGGGAAGGGGGACCGCGTCCACGCTGACTCCGTCTGCCCGTCGCGAAGCGGTCCTCCGAACGCGGAAGGCCCCTTCATCTTCCCGCTCAAGTCGAACACACTCGGTGTCGTCCGTGTCCGGTGAGGTCTTGAGCGGCGTCGCCCTGTTCACGCGGTCGCCGGCCGCCGTCAGGCTGCAACGTCGTCGACCGTCTCGCCCGGATCGCACGAGGTCACCCCCCATGTCCATCGAACGGTCAGCCGTTGATACGAGACACCAGGGGCCTGTCCCCTCGGCGGACGTCTCCCGGGTGAGCGGCCCGGAGATCGGCCTTCGGACCGCCGTCTTGACGCCCCATGTGTCCGCGGACCACACAGGGGGCGTAGAACTGTTCAACGAGACGCTCGTGAAGGCGCTCGGGTCCGCGGAGGTCTTCGCGGAGGCTCCCGCGAGACGCGCGCGGACCTCCGACGCGCTCCGTCGGATGGGCCTCGAGCAGCCGGTCGGCGCGTGGCGGGCGGCCCGCGCCCTCCTGAAACGGCACCGGGAAGAGCCGTTCGATCTGATTGTCAGCAATGGGGTCTCGGGATGGCCCCTCACGTTCGCGAGGCCCGACATCCCCCAGGTGGAGGTGTACCACTTCACGATGGCCGGGCTCGCGGAGCAGGCGATCCCCCTCCGGTCCGCCCGCCTCACGACGGGGAAGGTCGAGGCCGCCTTCGACCGCCTCGCGGGGGTCGGGAAACACGTCGTCGCGGTGAGCCAGCGCGTCCTGCGCGAGGTCGAGTCCTTCTATGGCCTGCGGGGTCGCTCGATCCCGAACGCGGTCGACACGCACGCCTTCCGACCCACGAACGGGGTCCTCGCGCGCCAGGCGCTTGGGCTCCCGCTCGGGGCCCGGATCGGGGTCTTCGTGGGCCGGCCGGACCCGACGAAAGGGTACGACATCCTGCTCCGGGTCGCACGCCGGATGCCCGGCGTCCTGTTCCTCGTCCTGGGCTGTGACCCGTGGCAGGAGGGGAACGTCCGGTCCGTGGGGCGAGTCCCTCACGACGACATGCCGCGCTGGTATGCGGCGTCCGACTTCTTCTTCACCCCGTCCCGGTACGAGGGGTTCAACCTCTCCCTCCTGGAGGCGCTCTCGTGCAACCTCCCCGCGGTCATGAGCCAGGCCGCGTGCCCGTTCCTCGAGGATCCGCCACGGTGCGGCATCGTGGTGCCGGGCGACCGGGACGAGGACTTCGTCGAGGCGATCCAACGCGTCCTGTCCTCGGCCTATCACGTGTCGCCCCGCGGGCACGTCCTCGAACGGTACGACTTCCGCGTCTTCCGGGACTCCTGGCGCGGGTTCATCGAGTCGATCCTGTGAGGCCCCCGCGGAGGGCTACCCCGATCCTTCCCCGGAGCCCTTCTGCAGGACGTAGAACACCTTCATGACCATGAGCTTCTCGACGAGGCTCGTGGGATGGTACTTCGTGTGCCGCGGGAGGAGGGAGCACAAGACCTCGTCCAGGATCACGAGGGGCGTGGAGTGGTACACGGGCCGGTTGATCAGGGTCGATAACTTGCTCATGACGGACGAGCAGCACCGCTTCTCGCTCACCACGTGGAAGCCCGCCGTCGACAAGATGTCGCGGAAGATTGGGAGCGGGATTCCGCGCTCCCGTTTCGTCGTCCCCGGACGCGGGTTGCGCCAATCTCCCATCGAGATGATCGGTTCGTGGACGAGCAGGTACCCGCCCGGTGCGAGACAGCGGTACAGTTCCCGGACGACGCGGCTCACGTTCGGCAGATGATGGAGGACCCCGAAACAGGTCGCCAGGTCGAAGTGTCCGTCCGGGAACGGCAAGGTGCCGTCGACGCGCGGCTCCACGTACGTCGCGGGGACCCCGTGGATCTGGCCTCGGACGTAGTGGTCCGACGGCTCCACGATCGTGATCGACTCGACCCGAGGGAGGATCGGCTCGAGCTCGTCCCCGTACGCGCTCCCGAGGCCGAGGACTCGGGGGAAGCGGCGGGCCGGCAGGAACCGGTAGCCGTACCGGATGTTCAGGGCGTGGTCCGGGTACGGGTAGTGCTCCCCGCCCTTGAGCGCCACGAACGCGTCCCGCTCGTCCTCGAGCCATTTCGCGATCCGGTCCGCATCGAAGTCGTCCCCGTACAGCTTCTCCCCGCGGAAGTAGACCGCGTGGTCGCCGATGTCCTCGGAGAGCGCTGGCATGGCCCGTCGCGGGGATCCGGAGCCCCTCGGGGCACTTCATCGCCACCCTCCGGCCTGCGGGCGTGCGACCATGGGTGAAACGGGTGCAACACAAGTGCAACCGGGCCACACGACCCGACGCAGGCCCCTTATTACGCGCGTGGACGTCCGTCGGAGGGCCCGCATCCGCCGGGGCGACGAGACGATGGACGGCTTGAGCGCAGGGTACGACCGTCTCGCCGCTGAATCGGGCGGCGGGGGGAACCGATTGGACTTCGCGACCAGGACGGCCCCGTATCCGGGATCGCACCCCGCGGCCGAGCGGTCCGCGCGGTTCGCTCGGACGCTCGACGAGCTCCACGACCTCCGGTCCGAATGGGACTCCATCTCGGCCTCGTGGCCCAGCCCGATGAAAAGCCACGATTGGGCGCGGACCTGTGTCCACCTCTTCGGAGCGGATCACGAGCTCACGATCGTCGTGGCGGGGAAGGGTCCCGGACTCGCGATCGCCCCCCTGGTCCGGACCCGCCGGGACGGGACGCGATTGGAGTTCATCGGAGCCCATGAGCTGCCCGAGCCGATGGACTTCCTGTACTCGGACGGGTCGGACCCGACCGAGCTCGCGACCGCCCTGGTGCGCCTCCGGCTCCCGATGCGGTTCCTTCGTGTCCCGGTCGAGTCGCCGCTCCTGCCCGCGTTGCAGGTCGCCTACCGGTGGCGGGGCATCGTGGTGTCAAGGCCCTCCCGAGGATCCCCGTGGATCCCGCTCGACCCGAGTTGGTCCGACCCCGAGAAGCACCTGAACCGGGCCCGGCGATCCAATCTCCGGCGCTCGCGTCGGATCGCGGAGGAGCTGGGAGCGGTGACCGTCGAGATCCTGTCCCCCGCCGCGTCCGAGCTGGGCCGCCTCCTCGACGAGGCGTACGCCGTGGAGGCGGGCGGCTGGAAGGGACGCGAGGGGTCGGCCCTCCTCCACAATGCCCGGGAGGGCGAATTCTACCGCCGATACGCCGCGGCTGCCTGCGCCCGAGGGGTCCTGCGGATCTGTTTCCTCCGGATCGGCGGGCGCGCCGCGGCGATGCAGCTCGCCGTGGAGACGGGGAACCGGTTCTGGCTCCTCAAGATCGGGTACGCGGACGAGTTCGCGCGCTGCTCCCCTGGGACCCTCCTCCTCACGGAGACGATTCGGTACGCCGCGCGTTCCGGCCTCCGGGCGTTCGAGTTCCTCGGGGACGACGAGTCGTGGACCCGGTCCTGGACCTCGCACTTCCATCCGTGCGTCTCGTTCTGGTCGTACCCGGCGGGGATCCGGGGCGGGGTCGCGTTGGCCCGGGACGCGGCGGCCGCACTCCGCAACCGACTCGGGGCGCGAGCGTGGCGAGCCGATTGAGGCAGACGGTCCAGGGCTGGCTCGAGGCCCTCGACCGCCAGGCGGCCCGGGCCTATGTGATCGGACCGTCCCTCGCGGACGCCGTGCGCGCCTGTCGTTCCTTGGATGCTCAGGACATGCTCGGCACGATCTGCTATTGGAGCGCCGGGTCGGACGGACCACAGGCCATCGCAGCCGAGTGCCTGCGCGCGGTCGATGCAATCCACGATGCGCGTCTGAAGAACAGCCAGCTTTCCGTGAAGGCGCCGCCTCTCCATTTCTCCCGCAAGCTGCTCGCGCAGATCGTGGAGCGCGCCGCCGAGCGCGACGTAGGCCTTCAGTTCGATTCCCTCTCCGCGGAGGACGCGGACCCCACGTTCGAGCTGATCCTCGACATGCTCGCGTTCCGGTGCGACGTGGGCTGCACCCTCCCGGGTCGCTGGGCGCGCAGCGTGGCGGACGCGGACCGCGCCGCGGAGCTGGGGTTGCGCGTGCGGATCGTGAAGGGTCAGTGGGCCGATCCGGACGCTCGTGCGCCCGAGGCCGACCCGCGGGCCGGGTTCCTCCGAGTCGTCGACCGGGTCGCCGGGCGGGTCCGCCACGTCTCGGTGGCCACGCACGACGCGGTCCTCGCGCGGAAGGCGCTGGGTCGACTCCTGGGGGCCGGTACGTCCTGCGAGCTCGAGCTGTGGTTCGGCCTGCCGATCCGCCCCGCCCTGCGCGCGGGGAGAGAGGCAGGCGTGCCCGTCCGCCTCTATGTGCCGTACGGACATGGGTCCCTGCCTTACGCGATGTGGCACGTGAAGACGACTCCTCGGGTCGCATGGTGGGCCTGTCGGGACCTGTATGCGGCCGCGAAGTTCCGGGTCTCACCATCCGCCGGGATCCGGGCCCGGTATGGATTCCTGCGTGGCGCCGAGCCGTGAGCCGCGGGCCCAACGGCGGGCGGCGCGCGAGATCGTCAGGTCTCTCGACCTAACGCGCCCCGCATCGCGGCCTGGATCATCCTCCAGTCTCCCTCCCGGATCCCGCCCACGGCGACGAGGGACCCGACGTACATGAGGGCCCCGATGGGCACGCCGAGCCACGGTGGGACTCCAAGAAGGACCAGGCCGAGCACCATGGTCCCGCCGGCGAGGGCCGTCCGGCCAAGGGTCGTCGCGAGGTCGATCCGCACGACGAGCCGTCGGGTCGCGATCGTCCCCAGGACGCCGACGAGCCCGGCCCCCGCGACGAACGCGAGCGCGGCCCCGAGAGGGCCGTACGTCGGGATGAAAGCGACCGACAGCCCGATCGTCGCGGCGGTCCCCGCGCCCCCCACGTACAGGTTCATCCGCTGGCGTCCCGAGGCCGCGAGGACAATCCCGTTCCCCATCGTCGCGCTCACGACCGCGACGGCGCCCATGAGGATCCGGAACGGCCCGGCCGCCTCCGCGAACGCGGGTCCGTAGAACAGGATCATGATGTCCTCTGCGTAGAAAGCGGCGCCGAGCGCAGCCGGGAGCCCGAGGCCGAACACGAACCGCTGGGAGTTCTGCAGGACGGGCGCGAGGTGCTCCGGGCTCGCCGCGCGAACCCGCGCCATGGTCGGGAGGAGGACCATGTTGTACAAGGTGAGGAGGGAGAAGGCCGCCAGGAGGAGGGTGAGCCCTGCGTTGAACAGTCCGGTCGCGACGGGCCCCTGGAGGAACCCGAGGAGGACGGGCCCGATGCTCGGGGTGAACGTCGAGATCACCGCGCCGAGCGCGAACGGGAAGGCGGTCCGGAGGAGCTTCGGTCCGCCGGTCCGCTCGACCCCTGTCGTGAACCAGACGAATTTCCGCCGGAGGACGACGAGGGCCGCGACGAGCATGAGCCCGCTCCCCGTGAGGAAGACGAGGGCCACCTCGAGAAGGCCGTACCCGCGCACGAGGAGGAAAATCCCGCCGGCGACCGTGAAGACGCGTTCCACGAGGAGGATGAGCGCGGTGTACTCGAGCTTCTCGAACGCGCGGAATACGGAAAGGAACGTGCCCGCGTACGTCTGAAGCAGGGCGGACGCACCGAGGACCAGGGTCACGTCTCGCGCGAGGGGATCGTCGAGGAGGACGGCCACGGAGATCCAGAGGGCGATCCCGGCGACCGCCGCGAGGGGCGCACGAACGAGCGCGGCCGTCGTCAGATACGATCGGGCCCGGGAGCGATCCGCGGCGACGTCGATCGCGATTACGTCGTCGAGGCCGGCGGACACGAGGACGAGGAGGAGGGAAGGGAACGCGAAGCCGAAGGCGAAGAGGCCGTACGCGTTCGTCCCCAGGGTCCGGGCCAGCGTGACGGAAAGGCCGAACGTGAGGATCTGAACGAGGACGTGCGCCCCGGCCACGGAGGCGAAGTTTCGGCCCAATCGCGCGGATTCGTTCAAAATGGGCCTCCGGCACGGCGAGTCATCGTGCCCACGGTCCTCGGAGCCGGGCCCGGAGCCGCGCGGCCCGGCGCAGCCATCCCCGATGCCCCTGGACCCGGACGTGAGGACGCTCCACGGCTCCCAGTCGCGTCTTGAACAGGCTCGACCCGGGGCCCAGATCGACGCGCCGGAAGCCCCGCGAGATGAGCTCGCGCATGAGCTCCATCCCCAGGATCACGCCGGGCGACCACTCCGAATACGCCCGGTCGAACGAGCCGATGTGTTCGTAGTACGTGCCGTCGTACACGGGCCCGACGATCCAGGCGATCGGCGTCCCGTCGACCTCGAGGGCGGCCGCCACGTACCGACCTTCTCGCGCGAGGAGCTCGGAGGATGCGACGAAGAAGGCCTTCGCGGCGTGGTTGCCGAACCACGTCTCCTTCGCCGTCCCCGCGTGCCAGCGCTCGTGGTTCCGGATCAGCTGGGCGACGCGGTCCCGGGCCTTCTCCGGGGCCCCGTCGATGACGACCTTCACCCCTCCCCGCCGCTCGAGGTGCCGGAGACACCGTCGGTATGTGCTCCGGGTGTTCCCCGTGAGGGACGCCAGGTATGCATCCCAATCCTCGGGGAGGTCGACCGATGCGAACGGGACTCCGGGCAGGGAGCGTGAGTCCACGAGCCCGTCGCCCAGGATCCCCGAGGCCGCCCGGCGGGTCGGCGAAGAGGCCGGCATGTATCCGAGGTCCCATCGGCCTAGGGGCCACCTCGACGCGACGTGGGCGAGGATCGCCTCCACGGCTGGCCCGTCCGGCGGGGCGGCGAACACTTGGCCCCGCAGGATGTCACCCGGGTAGCCGATGTTGTTCCCGATGAACCGGAGCGTGGGGACGGTCATCGGGCCCAGCCGGTCGCGGACCCGCATGAACGGCGCGTACCCCACGAGACTCCCGGACCCGTCCCACGCGACCACGGTCCGGCCCGATCCCGGCTCGCTCAGGTGTCGCATCCAGAGGTCCAGGTGCGACGGCTCGTGGAACGGGGTCCAGTCGGGCACGCGCGGCCGGAAGGTCTCCAGGGCGGACGAGAGGGCGTCCCGTCGCCCATCTGGCCCAATCTCCTCGATCGAGAGATCCGTCACGCACCTCAGCGGCCCCGCTGGGCCCCGCACCGCGGTGGTCCGGACGGCCTGCGGACGGCCTGCGGCTCGCCCCGCTCGGACGTCGTCACCCGTCCAGTCCTCTGATCGTGCCCGACCGCTCGGTACCGGGACCCAAGTCTTGCGGCACGACGGCAGGAAGCGGGTTAAGAACTGCGCACCGGATGTACTCATTTCCATCACATCCCCGTTCCTCGTTTCGCGGATGAACGACTTGGAGATCGCCTTCGGAGGTGAGGACGTCGATCCTCGTCCTTCCGTCCCGCTGCCTCGCCAACCCCCCTCGCGTCGACGCAGGGTCCCGACCAGCCGCGGAGCTCGCGGCAGGCGACGCGGTGTGGCGGGTCCCCGCACTCGTGCCGGCGCGTCGTGCCGATTTGCAACGACGTTACCCGATGACGATTCGCGCCCGCGCGTCCGTCTCGAGGCAACACGACGTGCGGTTCGGCGAGCCCCGCTGGAGCGTTGTCATCCATGGAACGCCGCCATGTCGTCCGTGGATCATGCTAGCGGTGGACGAAGTGGCTTTGATTCGTGATTGTGAGACGTGTAATCAACTCCAAAAATTACGTTCGATAAAAGCACCATAAACCGGATATCCGCCGGACCCCGGTCGCCAGCCGACCCCGCATGCAACGACACACTTCTCGCCATGGAATCCTCCGGCGCAGGCCCGCTGTGGCGGCTCGACCCGCGAGGGGGACGGCCGCGCAGAAGTGTCTCGGGATCCTCGCGGCGGTCCTGCTCGCGGTTCCTCTCGGCTCGTACGCCGCGAACGAGTTGCTCGGAGGCGAGGTGGACCTCGCCCCGTCCGTCGCGGCGATCTCGATCCAAGTGATCCGGTCTGGGCCGACCGAGGCGAACGTGATCGGGCTCACGGACGGCGTGGGCCTGCCGATCGACGTGCTCGTGAACGGGCAGGTCGTGCGGAGCGGACTCGTGACATGGCTCGGCGAGTACTGGTTCCTCGGCGTGCCCGTGACGGACGGCGCGACGGTGAAGACCCGGATCGCGTTGCTCGAATCCCCGACCGTCGTGGTGCCCGCGCACATCCCCGTGGCCCTCCCGCCATCCGGGTTCATCTACGCCCTCGGGACCCAGCTCATGCGGGATGTCACGGAGATCGACCTGTTCGGAGTGAACGAGGCGACCGCGTTCTCGTACGCCCTGCAGGCCTGGGGCTACAACCGGGCCCAGGACGCGGGGAAGAACCAGCTGTTCCCGTCGGGCCCCGACACCCAGATCCCCGGGGTCGTGACGGTCGACGACCTGTGGCGCGAGTACTTCCGGTATTTCCTCCACTACCAGCAGAGCACGGACCCGGGCAGCCCCGCGCCGAACCTCCTCCGGATCTGGATCGTGGACCTGAACTGGGGCGACTTCGCGTACGACCTGTGGGAGTCCCAGCGGGCGACGTTCTACGCGATCTTCGACCGGATGCTCTACTGGGCGGACCGCGCGGGCGTGTACATCGTTCCCGTGATCGGCCAGAACATCGTCGGGGCGGCCGACAACACGTATTACGTGCGCTCGAGCGCGAACTACGCGCGGCACCTCGCGTTCGCCCGGGACCTCCTCGGCCGGTACGACGCGGACCCGGCGATCGCGATGTGGGACCTGTGGAACGAGGCGGACGTCCTGAACGATGCGTACTGGGCCTCCGTCGGGGGCATCACCGGCTACCGCGCGTGGCTCACGGGCCTCGTGGCGGACCTGCGGCCGTACAGCGACAACCACCTCTTCACGGTCGGCTCCGCCCAGTGGCCGGACCTCCCGGGCCTCCCGACGGTGTTCGGGTGGCAGAAGCACTTCCTCTTCAACGACATCCCGGGCCTCGATGTGTCCCACGAACACGCGTACTTCGGGGTCGAGGACCAGTACCTCGTCGACTGGCGGGCCGGCTGGGGCGAGGCACTCGGCCGTCCGTACTTCGTGGGGGAGATCGGGTACAACGGGCAGCGCCTGAACCCCCTCGGATACGGGTACTGGCCCTGGTTCTCCCGGCAGTGGCGCGCCGCGGACGCGGGCCCGCTGGCCACGATGGTCTTCGTGAACAACGGGAAGGGCGCGTACGCGGACTACCCGTACCTGGGAAGCCTGCCCGCGTACCCGCCAGAGGATTCCCCGCCGCCGCCTCCGCCGCCGCCCACCCCGTTGGACGTCCCGGTGGGCGCGTGGCGTGGCCGGTACTTCGACAACGAGGACTTCACGAACCTGAAGCTGGAACGCCTGGACAGCGCGATCGACTTCCCCTGGGGGATGGGGAGCCCGGACGGCCTGATCGCGGCGGACACGTTCAGCGCCCGGTGGGACGGGTACTGGGACTTCCCGCAGGACGGGATCTACCGGTTCACGATGACGACGGACGACGGGTTGCGCGTGTGGGCGGACAACGGGTCCGTCCTGGACTCCTGGATCGTCCAGCCTCCGACCACGTACGTGCGGGACATCGAGGTCTCCGCGGGACGCGCCTACGTCGAGGTGGACTACTTCGAACGGACCGGCGAGGCGATCAGCCGGGTCGCGTGGTCGTACCTGGCGCCTCCGCCCCCGCCGCCGCCCCCGGCGAACATCCCGCCCGACGCCGTGTTCGCGTACTCGCCCGCGAGCCCGCAGGTCGGCGAGGACGTCCGGTTCGACGCGTCCGCGTCGACGGACGACCGGGGGATCGTCGAGTACGCGTGGACCTTCGGGGACGGACAGACGGGCACGGGGCAGATCGTCAGCCGGGCGTACGCCTCGAGCGGCGCGTACGACGTCTCGCTGACCGTCCGGGATGCGGACGGCGCGAGCGACACGATGATCCGGTCCGTCGATGTGCTCCCAGTGAGCGACCCGGGGCCCAACGGGCCCCCGCAAGCCGGGTTCGTCTACGCGCCCACGGCGCCCGTTGCAGGGGAGGTCGTCCGGTTCGATGCGTCCCAGTCCACGGACGACGTGGGCGTCATCGGGTACGCGTGGGACTTCGGGGACGGCGGGACGAGCGCGGGCCAGGTCGTGACCCATGCGTACCCGGCCGCGGGCACGTACAACGTGACGTTGACGGTCCGGGACACGGACGGGGCCGAGGGCACGGCGCGCGCCTCCGTCCGGGTGGACCCGCTGCCGGCCCCCGGGGTGAACGCACCGCCCGTCGCGGCATTCGAGGCCTCGCCTTCTCCCGGCCTGGAGGGCGCGACGATCCTCTTCGACGCGTCCGCCTCGACGGACGACGAGGGGATCGTCCGGTACCACTGGAACTTCGGGGACGGGCAGACGAGCGAGGGTCAGGTCGTCACGCACGTGTACTCGGACCACGGCTGGTTCACGGTGTCCCTCACGGTCCAGGACGCCGACGGCGCGACGGACGCCGAGGTCATGAGCCTGCGGATCTTCCCCGTGACGGCCAAGCCGAAGGTCTTGTCCGCGTCCTGGAACCCGGATCGGTCCCAGCTCGATGTGACGTTCTCCCAGGCCATGAACCGCACCTCCGTCTCGGAGAACCTTCGGATCGACCCGGCCGCCGTGCACGTGGTGGATTGGGCGAACGACAGCCACCTCCTCCTGACCCTGAACGGGCTCGCGGGCGGCGGCCTCACGTACCTCTTCACGATCCTGTCCGGGGCGACGGACCTCGACGGGAATCCGATGCTCGAGACGTACACGTTCGAGTTCGTGCCGGCGGGCGCCCCGGCCCCCTCGTCTCCTTGGCCCCTGGCCTTCGAGCTGCCGTTCTTGAGCCTGGCCGCCGCGCTCGTCACGGGCCTCCTCGGGGCGGTGGTCCTCTTGCGCCGCGACCGGTCCAGGTCGCGGGACGCCCTGGAGGTCCTCCTGGGCCAAGTCGATCCCGCGTCGAGCCGGAAGTGACGCGGCCCGGGCTCGGGGAACCCGCGTGGCGCCACCATCTCGGCTGTTAAGCCTTTCGGTTGCACCTGTGTTGCGTTCCACGCGGGTCCGCCCCTGCCCTTCATGGCCCCCGCCGCCCGGTCGGACTCCGTGCGGACGGGCTTCGCGGAGCGGCCCGCGGACCTCTGGGTCGTGGCGGCCCTCGCGACCGGGCTCATGCCACTCGGAGTCCTCGGGATCGGCGGGATCGCGGGGATCGCGGTGGGCGTCCTCGTCGTCCTCGTCCTTCCCGGCTACGCGGTCGTCGCGGCCCTCTTCCCCGCGGACGGCGAGATCCGCTGGATCCAGCGGCTCATCCTGAGCATCGTGATGAGCCTCGCGCTCGTGCCCCTCGCGGGCCTCGTGACCGCTTCCCTCCCGGGCGGATTCCGCGTGGAGGCGGCCCTCGGACTCCTCGGCGTCGGCACGGTCGGAGCCTGCGGGATCGCCCTCGTGCGTCGGCGTCGGCTGCCCGCGGACCGCAGGCTGCGCTTCGCTCTCGACGTGCTGCCCCCGAGGCCTGCGGGCGCGACGGGGACCGACCGAGCCCTCGCCCTGCTCCTAGGGGTCGCCGTCGTGGCCGCGACCGCGTCGTTCACCATGTCGACCCTCGCGCCGCCGCTCGGTTTCACGGAGTTCTACCTCCTCAACGGCGCGGGCGGGCGGGGCCCTTACCCGACGAACCTGAGCGTCGGGGAGGAGGGCCTCGTGATCCTCGTCGTCGTGAACCGCGAGTCGCGCGATGTGAACTACACGATCAGCATCTTCACCGCGACCCTCGCGGGCACCTTCAACGCGACGTCGGGCCGGAACGAGACCGTCGAGGTCCCGTTCGCCGCGACGACGAACATCCCGGTCGCCCTCCAGGCCGGATCCGAGACGCGGTTCCCGTACCGCTTCACCATGAACGAGACGGGGGAGTACGCGGTCCGGTTCCTCCTGTACGACGACCCGGGGGCCACGGAGGCGTACCGGGGACTCCGGCTCGTCGTCCGCGTCACGTAGCCGGGTCGGTCTCGACCGTGAGGCGGACCGGGACCCGTCCCGGCTCGGGTCGGATCGCTGCGACCGCGGCGTCCAGGATCTCCTCGAGCCCCTCGCCGCGGAGCGCGGAGACGCGCGGGTGCCCGGCCGTCCCGCCCGGGAGGTCCGCCTTGTTCTCCGCGACGACGGTCGGCACGTCCGGGAACGCGGCTCGCACGGAGTCCAGGAGCCGCTCCTGCGCGTCGAGCGGGTATCCGCACGTCCCGGTCGGGTCGAGGAGGAACAGGATCGCGTCGGCCACGTGGGCCAGGGCCGCGATCGCCTGCCTCTCGATCCGGTTCCGGTCCTCCATGGGCCGGTCCAAGAGGCCCGGGGTGTCGAGGATCTGATACCGCGTGACGCCGCGCTCGAAATGCCCGACCGTGACCCCCTGGGTCGTGAACGGGTACTCCGCGACGCGCGGCGTGCCCGTCGAGACGGCGCGGACGAACGCGCTCTTCCCCACGTTCGGGTATCCCGCGACGACGATGGTCCGCACTTCGGGGTCGATCGTCGGGAGCCGTCGCAACGCGCGCCGGGCCGCCTCGAGGGCGTCGAGGTCCTCCCCGACCTGCTTCACGATGGACGCGAGGCGCCCGAACGCCTCCCGTCGGAGCGGGGACAAGTCCTTCGTCGCGGCCTTCCCGATCCGCCGCACGTAGTCGCGCGTGACCCTCCCGCTCTGGTCCGCGGCCCAGTCCGCGGCCCCGAGGTGCTTTTTGAGCCGGCCCACGTCGAGGAGGATGTCCGCGATCTCCCGGTAGAACGGCGGGAGCCGGTCCAGGCTCGGGAACCCCTTCACGGTCGCGCGGAGGGACGCCTCGATCGTCTGCCCCGCGATCTGCACGCGCGCGACCGTAAGGTTCCGGGTGCGCGTGGCCCGATCGACGCCCTTGGACGTCGCCTTGCTCGCGCGGCGGAACGCCTTGTCGATCAGGCCGTCCGCGCCGAGGACGGTCCGGAGCTCGAGCACGCGCGTCCCAAGGGGGCGCCCCGGATAAGGATGCCGCTCACGCGGGACTCAGGAGGTCCACTCCGACGCGGAACAGGACGACGAGGATCGCGACCCGGTTCAGGGCCGCGAGGAAGTTCGCGATCAGGTACATGTCCCGTCGGAGGGCCCGGCCCTGCTCGTTGAACAGGGAGTACAGGTACAGCGGGATCGTGTCGCTCATGAGGGGCACGCTCAGGAGGATGTACAGACCCGTGTAGCCCGTCTTGCTGACGAACGCCTCGGCCTTGTTCACGACCGTCTCCGCGAACTTGAATCGCTTGGACCAGAACCGGATCGTCCCCTCGACCCGCACGCCGAGGACGAAGATGAGCCACGCGCCGAACGTCTTTCCGACCGCGAGGGCGATCGTGATCCCCGCGAGGTAGCCCCACCGCCCGTCGATGAGGGGGAAGATGAGGGCCACCTCGATCGGGATGGGCAGGACGATCGCGACCGCGACCGCGTACGCGAACACGAGGAGCACGTACACGAGGGGATCGTTGTACGCGGCCTGGAGGAATCCGAGCAGGGACTCGATGACGTCGACCACGGGGGCCAAGCGTCCATCCGGGACGCCCTATAAAAACGAGCCGAACTCAGTGTCCGGCGCTGGGAACGGGCGCCGGCGGGAGGGGATGGAGCTTCCCGTCCCGGGTCAGGAGGACGACCCGGCTGTCCTCCCGCTCCGCGGCGATCCCGTACCCGGTCCGCTCCGCGAGGCGCTCCGCGAACGCGCGGATCGACGCGTGGCTCGGCACGTGGTCCGCCCGCATCCGAAGGCGGGACTCGCCCACGAACGAGTAGCCCTTGCACTCGATGAACATGGGGGCCCCGAGCCCGTCGAGCTCCGCGTACTCGTCCTCCCAGCCCAGGTTCCACCCTTCCACGAGGGTGTGACGGATCACGGTGCGCGTGTCGAGGCGCGGGAGGAGGGCCAGGGTCTCCTTCACCTTGCGGAACGCGGCGTCCGACTTCGCGGCCATGAGCCTCTCGTACACGGCCTCGTTCGGGGCCGCGACGGTCACGTACAGCTGGGTCGGGAGTCGGCCCTCGGAGGCCATCCGCCGGAGGGCCGCGGGCGTCGTGCCGTTCGTCACGAGGAACGTGGACATCCCGCGTCGCCTGAACTCGTCGATCATCTCCCCCAGGCGCTTGTAGAGGGTCGGCTCTCCCGTGAGGCTGATCGCGACGTTCGTCGGGTGCCATGCCTCGAGGAACCGCTCCCGGGTCACGTTCGGATTCCCCTTGAAGCCGGTCAGGAGGAGGCGCTGGGACGCGATGGACTCGTCCACGATGAACCCGGGGTCGTCGGCTTCGAGGAGGCTGTCGGATCCCCACTCCTGGGTGCGCCAGCAGAACTGGCAGGCCAAGTTGCACGCGTCGACCGTGGGGGTCATCTGGAGGCAGCGGTGGCTCTCGATCCCGTAGAACGTCTGCTTGTAGCAGCCGACGTCCCGTGTGAGGGCGGACTTCGTCCAGTGGCACAGCTTCACGCCGCTGTGCTCCCCGACGATCCGGTAGCCTTGCCGCTCGAGGACCTCCTTCTTGCCCTCGTCCATCGGCGACGCAAGCGGCGGGTCGCTTAAAGGGTTTTCGCGGGGGCCCGAAGGGCGAGCAGGTCCACGTCCCCGGGGGCGAGGCGCGCCACCCGGAACGCGTCGTCCTTCGCGACGACCGCGTCGAGGTGGCTCAGGTCCAGCGCGAACTCGAGGTCGTGGACCTTCATCCGCCGGCCACGAAGGGCGTGGGTCCCCGCGACGTTCGTCCGCAGGATCGCATCGATGGACCGCCTCTCAACGCCTCCGATCCCGCGGAAGATCCACCACGGGTCGAAGTGGGCGAGCCGCGCGAACCCCTCCACGGGGAGGGACTCGATGGGCCGGAGGTCGTCCTCGGCCGCGTCCGCGCGGATCTCGCCGCCTCGGAGGACCGCGCGGGAAGCGAGGATCTGTGGCCGGCCCCCGAGGACATCGAGGACAATGAAGGGGACGGCCCAGTCCGCGCCCACGAAGGGGAACGCGTACTTCGTTGCGAGCTGCACGTCGTGGAGCGCGACGCGTCGGCCCACGAGGCCCCGCTGGGTGGGCCGGCCCTCACCCGGCATCCGAGTCCTCGTCGAATCCCGCGAGGCCCGCCGGGCGATCCTCCCGCGGCCCCGCCCCCTTCCGTTTCGCAGCGCTCTCGAGGAGATGCTTCACCGCGTGACTGTCCTCCTTCTCTTCGAGGAGGTACGCGGCCTCCTTCTCGTCGAAGCCCAGGAGGGCCGTCGTCTCGACGCGGAAGTCCGCGTCCGAGACGAACAGGGCTTTGAAGTCGGGCAGGAGGTCCGTGAGGACGAGGGTCACGGACGCGTGGAGGTGTCGGCCGAGCTTCTTCGCGACCCCGGTCCGCGCGGCCCGGAGGGAACGGGAGCGGGACATCTGCGCGAGGTAGAGCGGGAACTGGAGCTGGCCTCCCGCGAAGCGGCGCTTCCGGGCCACCGCGACGCCCGCGGACATCGCGTCCGTCGCGTACGACCAGAGGCCGTACGCCCGCTCCCGGCGGGCCCTCCCCAGGAAGATGTCCGCCCTCGCGAGCCGCTCGTACCCTCGCGCCCGGTCCTCCGGGTCCGGGTACTCGTACGGCAGGTTGTGGTCGATCCAGAGGACGATGTCCTCGGGCTGTTCGTCGAGGTCCCTCAAGGCGTCCCGGGCGCGCTTCGCGTCCCCGGAACGGAAGATCTCCTGGAGGGCCGCGAAGATCGTCGACGGGCGGTCCCGGTACCCGAGGACGGACGTCTCCTGGCCGCGCAGCACGGTCTTGCCGAGCGCGATGGACTCGAGGTCGTTCAGCGCGGACCGGAGGTCTCCCGCGGACCGGTCCGCGACGAACTCGAGGACCTCGTCCGCGATGTCGATCCCCTCCTTGGAGGCAACGTTGCGCAGCACATTTTTGATGGCGGACGCGTTAACAGATTGAAATTTCACGGCCCGAGTGAGTCTCTTGAGGGTCGAGGACCGGCTCGTGAGGGCGTACGCGTCGTTCACGATGAGGACGACGGGATGGCGGGTCTCCTGGACCATCGCCGCGACCGCGGCGACCCCGCCCTGGTCCTGTCGCCCGAAGATGTGGTCCGCCTCGTCGAGCACGATGAGCTTCCGGCCCCCTTCCGCCGCGCGGCGGAACTCCCCCGTGGCGTCGAACGTCTGGAGGACGGCGCCCCGGCCCGCGACCTTCCGGATGGCCTCCGCGTTCCGCGAGTCGGAAGCGTTCATCTCGATCGGGGTCCAGCCGAACTCCGCCGCGAGGGCGAGGGCCGCGCTCGTCTTCCCGACGCCGGGATCCCCCTGGAGGATCACGGCCCTCTTGTCCGGGATCCCACGGGACCAGGACTGGGCCCACTTCCGGAGCTCCGCGATCGCGGTCGGGTTCCCGACGACCTCCTGGAGCGTCACTGGCCGGTACTTCTCGGCCCAGTTCGTCATCCGGGGCCGTGGAACGCGGTCGGGGCGGATAACCCTATCACAGAGGAGGCCGGAACAGGTGGTTCACGTGCTTCGTTGAATTTGTTTAGCTGTAACCGAACAGATTAGAAAAGGATAGGTGAGACGTAGACCCAACTCGTCGTGCTCATTTTTGTGCATTCGGGGGGCCCGCCTCGTACAGGTCGCACAGCTCCCGGAGGAACTCGTCGTACGTCCGCCGGAACTTCAGTTTGTACAGTCGGTCGCGCGTTTCTGTCGTGACTTGGATCGTCGTGATGTCCTTGCTAGGTTTTGTCATGCTGGATTCTCGGGACCATAGTTCTATATCTGATTATAATGCTATGTTCATCAATATCACTGTAGATTGTCAACTCGATTCCTGGAGGGGCTCATTGTCCCTCGGTAGACCGACCGAGAATGGAAGTGCAAGTGGTTGGCGTACTGAAGTCGACGGCGATGGGGAACGCAGGTAGCGTCGCCCGGATTCATGATGGAGTTACAGGCGCGACGGAGGACCCGAAACCCCCCTCGCCTCGAAGAATTTTCATTGACACATCGGCGGAGTGACTCTTCCCGGTCAACCGGGTACCGCCGCCCTTGATGAGATCGAACTCGAGTCGGTTCGGCCCCTTCGATTTGGTTCCACCCGCAACAGGCGCAGTGACGTTCACGACCTGACAGTAGTCTGAGCGCGCGGACTCGACGCCTTCTGCGAGCGCGACGACTCCATTCGCGAGCTTTGTCTGGATGGGCCTTCCATCGCTTCGCCGCCTCACGCGCTTTGCCGGATGAGCCCTGCGCCACTGTCTCGCAGCCTCGTTCGACTTCCACGGCATGCTCATACCACGGTGAAAGCGAAATTATGCCCAGTTGTGAGGGGTGGGCGAATCTAACCCCGCACCAGCACAGACTCTTCGAGGTGACGCCGCGGATTCCGTCGTCACGCCACATAGTCCTCGAGTCGCAGCTGTGGCGTCTCGTCGCGCCTCTGGTCCGGACGTCGGATCCGCCGCTGCATCTCGTTCTGCACCCGGTTGAACGTGTCGATCTCGATGAGGGGCGCGTGCTTCCCGCGGCGGACGTCCCCGTTCGACCGCGTGAGCCCGCAGTACACGGGGTTGCTCAGGATGTTCGCGATCGTCTGGCTCGCCCAGGTCCGTCCCGTCTTCGTCCGGTATCCGTCTCGGTTGAGCTCCTGGCAGATCTTCGCGATCCCTTTCCCCTCGAGGTACCGCCGGAAGATGAGGGCGACGACGCGCGCCTCCTCCGGCTTCACCTGGAGGGCGCCCTCGATGTACTCGTACCCGTACGGGCTCGCGTACACGAGGAACGAGTTCGCTTTGCGCGTTGCGCCGTTGAGCGCCTCCGCGCTCTGCACGCCCCGGGCCCTCCGGAGGACCTCGCGCTCGTTGAGCCCCCGCTCCGCACACAGCTTGCGCAGGGCCTCGTCCTCGGACTCCGTCCGGTACTGCTGGAGCATCTCCCGGACCGAGCCGAATCGCATGAACACCTCCCAGAAGAGGAGCGGATCGCTGGGCGCGGAATCCGCGCAGTGTCGGCACAGGACGACTTTCTGCGTGCGCTGGGTTGGATCCCCGCGTGGGTCCGCGTCGACCTCCCGGTACGTGAGCGCTTTCGTCCCCCAGCACCGCACGCATCGGCCGTCCACGGTCACGCCTCCAGGGCGAGCGGCCCCTCGCTCGCCCGTTCCGGGATCGCGCGGGATCGGAGGAGGGTCTGCGCCTCGTTGAACGCGTCGACGCTCACGATGCCCTCGTGTTCCCCGCGGCGCAGGACGCCGTCCCACCGGAGGTATCCCGCGTAGATCGGGTTGTGCAGGATCCGATACGCCTTGAGGACCGTCCACCGGGTACGGCGCTTCGTGAGCAGCCCGCGTCCGTTCAGACTTTCCGCGATTTCGGCGAGGGTCTCGCCCTCAAGGCAGCAGTCGAAGATCGCGCGCACGACGTCCGCCTCGGTCGGATCCACATGGAGACGACCTTCCGAGACGCGGTACCCGAGCGGCGCGTGGAACCCCAGGATCCCGGGTCCCGTCTTCGCCTTCTGGGCCATCCCCATGTACACGCGCTCGCCGATCTGCTCCGATTCGAGCTGCGCGATCCGCTGGATGATGTCCATCACGAAGCGGCCCATCGCGGTCGACGTGTCGAGGGACTCCGTCGCGGAGACGAAGTCCTTCTCCCACGCGAGGAGGTCGTCCATCATCTCCATGAAGTGGCGCGAGTTCCGGTGGATCCGGTCCATCTTGATCACGAGGATCGTGTCCCAGCGGTCCCGCTCCTCGAGCATCCGCTGGTACGCGGGGCGCTTCGTGTCGCGTCCCGAGTAGCCGTCGTCCACGTACGTTGCGCCGATCGCCCAGTCCCGCGCGCGGCAGTACGCCTGGAGGCGGTCGAGCTGCGCGTCCAGGGAGAACCCTTCCTTGGCCTGGTCCTCGGTCGATACCCTGGTGTAAAGAGCGACCCGGACCACTAGTGCACCCATCCCGGCCCCGCGCGAATGAGCGCGAGGGTAAAAAAGCGTGCCGGTGCGTGCGCACACGTGGGCTCGCGACGCGCGCAATCAGGATGGAGGTCTGCATTCGCGGCGTTTATTTTTATCCTCGTGATGATATAGTTATCGAGCGACCGCGACTGACCGCGGACGGCGTTCCTCGGCCACCCATGCTACGAAGTAGCACGGAATTCGTCATTTCCGTGTTTTCGTTAATATTTTACTTGATATCAATTTCATCGACTTTTGTATATGTGTATACGATACACATCCGATTGGAATATATGTGCCGATGCGAATATTATCGCTTCTTCTTGTCCCTGATCTTCGCGAGGACATCGGACGCATGATCCATGCGGACCCGACGGTCTTTCACGAGGACCTCCGCGACCCGGTCGATCTCCTCGCCGACGGCGCCGACCGTCGCGGCGATGTTTCGCGCATGGAGGGACATGTGGCCCCGCTGGATCCCCTCCGTCGCGAGGGCCCGGAGGGCCGCGAAGTTCTGCGCAAGCCCTACGGACGCGATGATCTCCGCGAGCTCTTGGGCCGACTTGACCCCGAGGAGGCGCACGTTCGCCTTCGCCGTCGGATGGACCGCGGTCGCGCCACCCACGAGGCCCACCGCGAGCGGGAGCTCGATCGTCCCGACGAGGTCGCCCTCCCCATTCTTCTCCCACGTCGTGAGGGACCGGTATCCGCTCGACTTCGTCGCGGCATAGGCGTGGGCCCCCGCCTCGATGGCCCGCCAGTCGTTCCCGGTCGCCAGCACGACTGCGTCGATCCCGTTCATGATTCCCTTGTTGTGGGTCGCGCACCGGAACGGGTCCGCGTCCGCGAACGCGTATGCGTCCACGATCCCGTCCACGACCTTCTCGCCCGGCACCGTGTCCGTGCCGATGAGGTCCTTCGAGAACACGGCGCGGGCGCGCGCGAGCCGGCGCACCGCGAGGTTCGAGATGATTCGCAGGTACACGCGCCCGCCCGTCCACGCCTCGAGGTGGGGTGCGATGGACTCGGCCATCGTGTTCACCGCGTTTGCGCCCATCGCATCCCGGCAGTCGACGATCAGGTGGGTGATCACCATGGGCCCGCGCGCGGTCTCCACGACGCGCACCTCGACATCCTTGGCCCCGCCGCCGAACTTCACGAGGACGGGGTCCTTCTCGTTCGCCATGGACAGGATCTCGTCCCGGTGGGCGAGGATCGTCATCCGCGCGCCGTGCGGGTCCGACACCCCGACGAGTTGGATCTGGCCGATCATGATCGGGCCCGACGTGTTCGCAGTGAAGCCGCCCTTCCCGCGCGCCATCTTGGCCGCGTTGGACGCGGCCGCGACGACGCTCGGCTCCTCGATCGCCATGGGCACGAGGACGTCCCGCTCGTTCACCCGGAAGTTCACGGCGACGCCGAGGGGCACCGGCATGACCCCGACCACGTTCTCGATCATCCGGTCGACCTGGTCGAACGCGAGCGCGCCCGTGTTCCCGATCGTGGCCACCTCCGCGTCGGTGAGGTCCCCGAACTCCCGGATCACCTGCCAGCGGTCCGCCGCGCCTTTCTTGTAGAACCCGGAGACCTCGGAGGTCTTCATGGCGCCACCGGTCCGGCGAGTGAGCTGCCCGGGTATAAGGGCATCGGGGCCGTCAGGCCTTCGTCCCGCAGTTCGGGCAGAAGCCCGCGCCGGACGGGATCGGGGTCCCGCAGTTCCGGCACGTGACGGACGTCGCGGGCGTCGCCGCGGGCGGGGCCGCCGGCGGTCCGGCGGGCGCCGCGGCCGCAGGCGCGGTCGGGACGGGCCCCGCGGCGCCCATGGGCGCGGGCGGCGGCATCCCGTATGGCACGGGCGGGGGATACGCGCCCGGTGGGTACGCCCCGTACGGCGGGTAGCGGTATCCTCCCACGGGATGGTCCGAGCGGACGACGACGTACACGACGAGCACGACGATCCCGATGATGATCCCGAGGAGGCCGCCGATGACGACCCCCAGGGCCCACAGGGTCCCGTCCATCCCCCGGCTCTCCGCGTCCCGGTACACCCAGATCCCCAGAACGATGAAGAGGACGAACAGGCCGATCCAAGCGACGCAGAGGATCGCGAGGAACGCCTCGATCTGGAGAGGGGTCGCGACCGCGTCCACGAACGCCAACGGGCTGCCTCGGCGGCGCCATCCGCCTCCCTGTATTTAATCGAGCCGTTGGCCCTGCCGGAGGGCGGGCCCGCGGCGCGCGTCGAGGAACGTCCCAACGGGGGCGCGGGGGGTTAATTATAAGAGCCCGGCGATGTTTCTCCGCGAGGGTCATTATGGAGGAGTCACAGGCCCCTCCGGCGGAGGCTCCGAAGCCCGCGCCGAAGGGCAAAGGATTGTGGATCGGTATCGCGGTCGTCGTCGTCGTGGTCGTGGTCCTGCTGGCCCTCGTCCTGGGCGGCTTCCTCGGACCGTCCGTGCCGGAGGAACAGGTGCTCAAGATCGGGACCGTCCTGACGCTCACAGGGACGTCAGGCCTCGAAGTGTTCGGCCCGAACAACCTGCGGGGCGTGCAGCTCGCCGTGAAGGAGATCAACGCGGCAGGCGGGGTCCTGGGACGTCCCATCGAGCTCACGAGCGAGGACGATCAGGGCGTGCAGACGACGGCCCGGGATCGGGCCCAGAAGCTCATCACGACGAACCGGGTCGACGCGATCATCGGCGCGGTGGGCAGCGGGTTCTGCGCGGCCGTCCTCGCGGTCACGAACGCGAGCGGAGTCGTCCAGATGAGCGCGTCGTGCACGTCGCCGATCTTCTCGAACCTCACGTACACGGGCGGCTGGTTCTTCCGGACCGCGCCGTCGGACGCCCTGCAGGGCGTCGTCGCGGCGAACTACTCGTTCAACAACCGGTCCTTCCGGTCCATGGCCGTGATCGGGAA
>DATETY010000061.1:0-70181 GCA_035283365.1 Thermoplasmata archaeon
GTCCTCGTCGTCGTGCCGGGTCCCCGGACCGACACGTCTAAGGAGCGCGAGGACCCTTGGCGGATGATGCGCGCGGCGATGTACTACGCGAACGACGACGTGCGCCTGGCCCATCTGCCCGTGCCGCGAATCGCCCGGGGCGAGATCCTCGTGCGCGTGCGCGCGAGCGGGATCTGCGGCTCGGACGTCATGGAGTGGTACCGGAAGCCCCACGCTCCCCTCGTCCTGGGACACGAGATCGCCGCGGACGTCGTCGAGGTCGGCGCGGGCGTGTCGAACGTCCGCGCGGGCGATCGGGTGTTCGTCTCGCATCACGTGCCGTGCGGCGCGTGCGGGTACTGCCTCGCCGGGCACGAGACCGTGTGCGACACCCTGCGCTCGACGAACTTCGATCCGGGCGGGTTCGCGGAGTTCGTCCGGGTGCCCGCGGTCAACGTGAGGCACGGCGTGTTCCCGCTTCCCCCCGAGATCTCGGACGAGGAGGGCGTCTTCGTGGAACCCCTCGCGTGCGTCGTCCGCGGGCAGCGGCTCGCGAACCTCCGCCCCGGAGGGACCGTGCTCGTGATCGGGAGCGGGGTCGCGGGTCTCCTCCACGTGAAGCTCGCGAAGGCGTCGGGCGCCGCGCGGGTCCTCGCGACGGACGTGGTCGACTTCCGGAAAGCGGCCGCGGCCCAGGCGGGAGCCGACGTCGTGATCGACGGTCGGGAGGACGTGCCCGCGCGGGTGCGGGCCGCGAACGACGGGCGGCTCGCGGACCTCGTCGTGACGGCCACGGGCATCCCGGCCGCGATCGCGCAGGGCCTCCAGAGCGTGGACCGCGGGGGCACGGTCCTCTTCTTCGCGCCCACGGACCCGACCGCCGGCGTGACGATCCCCTTCAACGCGCTGTGGAGGGAGGAGGTCACCCTCACGTCGTCGTACGCGGGGGCGCCCCGCGACATCCGCGCGTCGATCGAGCTCCTCGCTTCCCGCCGGCTCTCCGTGAAGGACCTCATCACGCACGTCCTGCCCCTCGAGGACGCGGCGACCGGGTTCCGTCTCGTCGCGGAGGCGAACGAGTCCCTGAAGGTCGTCCTCCGGCCCTGAGTCGGACTCAGACGTACACGGCCTCGGCGTCGCAGTACCATCGGCCGTACGGCGGGATCCATCGGATGGGTCGGCCGCACCGCGGGCACACGGCGGGGGGCGGGTAGGCGGGGGCCGGAGGGCTCGCGGGATGGGTCTGGACGTAGTCGAGGACCACGAGGAGGATGACGACGATCACGCCCACGGCGGCCACGGCCTGGAACATCGTGCTGAGCGCGCCGAACGTGCTCATCGTGGACAGGTGTTGGCCGCAGTCCGGCGAGGAGCCGAACGGGAAGCAGTCCGTGAAGTACCTGGACGCCGCGGCCCCGGAGACGGAGGAGGCCCACGCGGCCCCGACGATCCCGGCCCCGACGAGGACGAAGCAGATCGCGATGAGGTTCCGGTTGATCGCCACGTCGCGCGGCGCATCGGCCCTGCCTCCCTATCATCCTTTGGGCCGGACCGCGGGTCCGGCCACGCATATATAGCGAGCGCGCCTTTCTCCCCGGCACGCGGCCTGCCGTCGGCCGGCCCTCCGGGTGAAGGGACCATGGTCGTACCCTCGGCTACGATCGACAGCCTCCTGCGGGAGAAGGAAGAGTACCCTCCGTCCGAGTCGTTCCGTCGTGCGGCGGTCGTCCGCGACGAGGCCGTCTACCGGGAGGCGGAGGCCGACCCGGAGGGGTTCTGGGCGGCCCGCGCGAGGGATCTCGCGTGGTCGAAGCCGTGGACGAAGGTCCTCGAGTGGACGCCCCCATTCGCGCGCTGGTTCGTCGGAGGCCAGCTCAACGTGTCGGAGAACTGCGTGGACCGCCACGTCCGCACGGTTCGCCGGAACAAGGCGGCCCTCGTGTGGGAGGGGGAGCCCGGGGACCGCCGCGTCCTCACGTACCACGACCTGTGGCGGGACGTGAACCGGTTCGCGAACGTACTGAAGGGCCTGGGCGTGAAGCGGGGGGACCGCGTGACGATCTACATGCCCATGATCCCGGAGCTCCCCGTCGCGATGCTCGCGTGCGCGCGCATCGGCGCGGTCCACAGCGTGATCTTCGGAGGGTTCAGCGCGAAGGCGATCAGGGACCGGATCGAGGATGCGCAGTCCGACGTCCTCGTGACGGCGGACGGCGGGTACCGCCGCGGGAACATCGTCCAGCTCAAGCGGATCGTCGACGAAGCCCTCGAGGGGACGTCGATCGTCCGGCACGTCGTCGTGTGCGCCCGGACCCGGGAGCCCGTGGACATGCTCGACGGGCGGGACGTCTGGTGGCACGACGCGATGGCCCGCGCCGCGGCGGACTGCCCCCCGGAGCCCATGGAGGCGACGGACCCGCTGTTCATCCTGTACACGAGCGGCACGACGGGCCGGCCGAAGGGGATCCAGCACTCGACGGGCGGGTACCTCGTCGGCGTCGCGACGACGACGCAGTGCGTGTTCGACCTGAAGGACGAGGACCTGTACTGGTGCACCGCGGACATCGGCTGGGTCACGGGACACTCGTACATCGTGTACGGCCCCCTCGCGAACGGGGCGACCGTGTTCATGTACGAAGGCGCACCGGACTGGCCCCACCCGGACCGCTGGTGGTCCCTCATCGAGGCGTACGACATCACGATCCTGTACACGGCCCCGACCGCGATCCGGTCGTTCATGCGCTGGGGGGACGAGTGGCCGCGGAAGCACGACCTCACGAGCCTCCGCCTCCTGGGGACCGTCGGGGAGCCGATCAACCCGGAGGCGTGGCGGTGGTACCACCGCACGGTCGGCAACGGCCGCTGCCCCGTCGTGGACACGTGGTGGCAGACCGAGACGGGCATGATCCTGATCACGCCCCTCCCGGGCGTCGTGACGACGAAGCCGGGATCCGCGACGCGGCCCTTCCCGGGGGTCCGCGCGGAGGTGCTGGACGAGAAGGGCCGGCCCGTCCCGGCGAAGAAAGGAGGCTACCTCGTGATCGCGCGCCCGTGGCCCGCGATGCTCCAGACCCTGTACCGGGACGACGCCCGGTACCAGGAGGTGTACTGGTCCCAGATCCCCGGGAAGTACTTCACGGGGGACGGCGCGCGAGTCGACGAGGACGGGTACTTCTGGCTCATGGGGCGCATCGACGACGTGATCAATGTCGCGGGGCACCGGATCGGGACGATGGAGGTCGAGTCGGCCCTCGTAAGCCACCCGAAGGTCGCCGAGGCGGCCGTGGTCGGGCGGCCCCACGAGTTGAAGGGCCAGTCCCTCGTCGCGTACGTCGTCCTGCGGACGGGGGAGGACCGGACCGAGGCGCTCAGGGAGGCCCTGCGCGAGCACGTGCGCCAGGAGATCGGCGTGGTCGCCACGATCGACGAGATCTACGTCGCGGACAAGCTACCGAAGACGCGGAGCGGGAAGATCATGCGGCGCGTGATGCGCGCGATCGTGTCGGGCCAGGAGATCGGGGACACGACGACCCTCGAGGACCCGGGCGCCGTCGAGGAAGTCCGGAAGTGGCTCGAGACCGTGGAGAGCGGGAACTAGCCCGGCTCCCTCACGGGTCCGTCCAGTGGGCCCGGCGCATCGCGACGAACGCCATGATCGCGGAGAAACCGAGCATGTACGCCCATCCGATCAGGATGTCCGTCGGGCCCAGGCTCAGGAGCCCGAAGTAGTGCTTCGCGAGCTGGGCCGCGTGGGTCGTCGGGGCGAGGAGGGCCAGGGGCTGCATGGAAGCGGGCAGCCGGTCGAGCGGGTAATACACGGGCGGGATGAACCCGAGGAAGAACGATAGGACCTGGGGGAGGGAGTTCGCGCGGCGCACGTTCTTCGTCGACGCCCCGATCGCGAACCCCGTGAACAGCATGGAGATCCAGAGGGCGATGCTCACGACCATCGCGAGCAGGATGTCCAGGACGGGAACGGGCCGCGCGGCGAGGAGCATCCCCAGCGCGAGCACGAGACTCGGGAGGGACACGATGAACGTGCTCAGGCTCAGGCCGAAGGCGTACGACGCGGGCGACACCTTCGACGCGACGAGCATGTCCTGGAAGCGGAACCAGTGCTTGTTGAAGTACACGGACTGGGCGCTGAACAAGCCCGTGAACGCGAGGCTCAGGACGATCGCACCGACGAGGGCCCCCTGGGTCGAGTCCCCGCTCCCCGTGAACACGAACGTGAACAGGACGGGCAGGAAGGAGATCATGGAGAGGAGGACGAGGATCATCGGGTCCCGCAGGAGGGGCAGGCTGTCGAACAGCCCGATGTAGTACGCCTCACGAAGCCTCGACATCGATGGATCCTCCCACGATCTCGATGAACGCGTCCTCCAGGCTGGGCGGCTTGAACGTGACCTTGCGGCCTTCCCGGAGGCCCCGCTCGACGATCGTGAGGATCTCCTGGTCCGAGGCCGGCGTGAGGACCTCCCGCCCGTTTGCATCCGAGGGGACGAGGGGCTCCACGATGACCCTCATCCGCGCGCCCGTGGCCCCCTTCGCCGCGTCGACGGTCCCGAGGTACGCGGTCTTCCCGCGGTCGATGATCACGAGGCGGTCCGCGAGGGCCTCCGCCTCATCCATGTAGTGCGTCGTGAGCAGGACGGTCACGCCCTGCTTCGTGAGGCGGCGGATCAGGGCCCACACGGCGCGCCGGCCCAGGGGATCCAGACCGATGCTCGGCTCGTCGAGGAACACGACCTCCGGGTCCGTCGTGAGGGCCATCCCGATGATCACGCGCTGGCGCAAGCCGCCCGACAGGTCCGCGGTGACCTTGTCCTTGTGCTCCCACAGTCCGAGTTCCTCCATGATCGCCTTCGTGCGGGCTCGCGCCTCGGACCGCGGCATGCCGCGGATCAGGCAGTACGTGTTGATGTGGTCCCACGCGGAGAGGAGCATCTGGGGCCGCGCCTCCTGGGGGACGACGGCGATCCGGTCCCGGATGGCCCGCGGTTCCGCGACGACGTCGTGCCCGAGGACCGTCGCGCGGCCCGACGTGGGCCGGAGCTGGGTCGCGAGGATCCGGAGGAGGGTCGTCTTCCCCGCCCCGTTCCGGCCGAGGACGCAGAACACCTCGCCCTTGTGCACGGACAAGCTCAGGTCCGTGAGCGCGACGGTCCCGCCCGGGTACGTCTTCCCGAGGCCCGCGACCTCCACGACGTCCATCGGTCGCGGCGAACCCGGCCGCCGTACTTGAGGGTTCGCCGCCTCGCGCGGCGACAACGTCCCCTGCGCGGGAGACGGTCCGCGGACGGCCGGACCCATCCTCCCGTGCGTAACTGCCAAACACTTATAACGACTCGACAGTTCAGGGCGACCCGTGGACCGCACGACGTACGACGTGGTCGTCGTCGGCGGCGGGGCGGCGGGCCTTCGCGCCGCGATCGCGGCCGTCGAGGCGGACCCGGCCCTGAGCGTCGGACTCGTCTCGAAGGTGTACCCGATGCGGTCCCACACGGTCTCCGCGGAGGGCGGCACGGCGGCCGTCCTGAGGGACTACGACAACTTCGACCTGCACTGCTTCGACACGATCAAGGGCTCCGACTACCTCGCGGACCAGGACGCCGTCGAGTTCTTCGTGAAGAAGTGTCCCGAGGAGATCATCCAGCTCGAGCACTGGGGCTGCCCCTGGTCCCGGGACCCGGACGGGAAGATCAGCCAACGGGCCTTCGGCGGGATGTCCGTGAAGCGGACCGTGTTCGCCGCGGATAAGGTGGGCTTCCACATCCTCCACACCCTCTTCCAGACGTCCATGAAGTACGACCGGATCGGCCGCCTCGACGAGTGGTTCGTGACGTCCCTCGTCGTGGACGACGGGGCGTGCGTAGGCGTCGTCGCGATGGACCTGCGCCGGGGAGAGCTCGCCCGGATCGGCGCGAAGGCGGTCGTCCTCGCGACGGGCGGGTGCGGTCGCCTCTACGAGTTCACGACGAACGGCTTCATCAAGACGGGGGACGGGATGGCCCTCGCGTATCGGGCGGGCGTCCCCCTCAAGGACATGGAGTTCGTGCAGTTCCATCCGACGGCCCTCCCGGGGACGGGAATCCTGATCACGGAGGCCGCGCGCGGGGAAGGAGGGTACCTGATCAACAAAGACGGGGAACGGTTCCTCAAGCGGTACGTGCCCGAGAAGATGGAGCTCGGCCCGCGGGACATCCTGTCCCGATCGATCATGGGGGAGATCCGCGAGGGCCGCGCGTACACGGGTCCGTACGGCGCGTACGTCGGGCTGGACCTCCGGCACCTCGGGGAGGAGACGATCAAGACGAAGCTCCCGATGGTCCGCGAGCTCGTGGAGAAGTACGTCGGGATCGATCCGGTGGACGAGCTCATCCCGGTCCGTCCGGGGCAGCATTACATGATGGGCGGGGTCCACACGAACTCGAACGGCGAGACGGGCCTCCCGGGGCTGTACGCGGTCGGGGAGGCCGCGTGCGTCTCGATGAACGGCGCGAACCGTCTCGGGTCGAACAGCCTGAGCGAATGCCTCGTCTTCGGGGCGTCGACGGGCCGCGCCGCGGCCGCGTACGCGAAGAAGACGGACTGGGCCTCGGGACGCGCCGCGCGGGAGACGCTCGCGCGGGAGGAGAGCCGGATCTTCGATGGCCTCCTGGGCCGGGAAGGCGGCTCGGAGACGGTCGCGGGCCTCCGGAAGGAGATGCAGCAGCTCATGGAGCGGAACGTGGGGATCTATCGGGACGCGGACGGCCTCGGGAAGGCCGCCTCCGTCCTCGCGGGCCTCCGGGAGCGGTTCGCCTCCGTGCGCGTCGGGGACACGGACCGGATCTACAACACGGAGCTCACCGCGATCCTCGAGCTCGACTTCATGCTCGACGCCGCGACGACGATCGCGCACGCGGCCCTCGCCCGCCAGGAGTCCCGCGGGGCCCACAGCCGGACGGACTTCCCGAAGCGGGACGACGAGCGATTCCTGACGCACTCCCTCGCGCGCCGGACGGACGGCGTCCCGCGGATCGAGCACGTGCCCGTCACGATCACCCGATGGCAGCCCGCCGCGAGGGTGTACTGACATGGCGGAGAAGGAGGTCGTCTTCCGCGTGAGCCGGTACCGCCCCTCGGCGGGCGGGGCCCCGACGTACCAGGAGTACCGGATCCCGTACTCGGACGACATGGTCGTCCTCGACGGGTTGAACTACATCAAGGACCACGTGGACCCGACCCTCACGTTCCGATGGTCGTGCCGGATGGGGATCTGCGGGTCGTGCGGCGCGAACGTGAACGGGCGGCCGAGCCTCACGTGCGGGACGTTCATCAAGGACGTCCGTGGGCGCGTCGTGACCGTGGACCCGCTCCCCAACTTCCCCGTCCTCAAGGACCTCGTCGTCGAGTATGACGACTTCATGCGGAAGCTCCACGACGTGAAGCCGTTCCTGATGCGGGAGGAGGACCGGCCCCTCTCGCAGGGTGAGTACGTCCAGTTCCCCGAGGAGGTCGAGGCGTACAAGCAGCAGAGCATGTGCATCAACTGCCTGCTGTGCTACGCGGCGTGCCCCGTGTACGGGGCGACCGGCCACTTCGTGGGGCCCGCGGCGAGCGCGCTCGCGTACCGGTACATCCGGGACTCGCGGGACGAGGGCGCGGACGAGCGCCTCCACGTGCTCTCGCGGAAAGAAGGGATCTGGGACTGCACGTTCGTGGGAGAGTGCTCCGTCGTGTGTCCGAAGGACGTGGACCCCGCGGCCGCGATCCAGAACCTGAAGGTCCTCGCGTCGATCCGCCAGATGCGGAGACTGCTCATGCCCAAGTGGGCCCGGGGGTGAGACGGTCCCCGAGCCGCGACTGTATGCCTGGAAGCGGCCGTTCGGATGGTCGCTCCGGAACCCGCGGTATCTTCTGTTCCAGTTGCGCGAACTCGGCGGAGTCGCGGCCGCCGCGTACGCCCTCCTCCTGCTGTGGGAGCTCCGGCGGTTCCGCGCGGGCGAGTCCGCGTTCGACGCGTTCCACGCGATGATCGCCGACCCGCTCGTGTTCGCGGCGACTCTCGTCCTGTTCGCCCTCGTGCTCGTCCATGCCGTCACGTGGTTCATGCTCGTCGGGAAGGCGCAGCCCGTCGCGATCACACGGAAGCCGATGCCCTGGAAGCGGGCGTTCGGGATCAACGTGGCCCTGTGGCTCGTCGTGTCCGGGGCCGTCCTGTTCCTGTTCTACGGAGGGATCTGAGACGGAGGACACGTCGGGCGCGTGGAATCCGGGCCGCGAGACGGTCCGCGCGGACGCCGCGGCCGCCGCGGAGGACCGCGAAGTCTCCCTCGAGCCGATGGTCTGGGGCCTGTTCTCCCTGGGCGGATTCATCACGGCCTTCCTTCTCCCCGTCGTCATGTTCGTCTCGCTCGCCGCGGTCCCGTCCGGCCTCTGGCCCGCGGACCGGATCGGCTTCGACGCGTACGCGACGCGGTTCGCGGATCCGCTCTTCCGCATCTTCCTGTTCGTCCTGATCGGCGGGTCCTTGTTCCACGGGATGCACCGCCTGCGGCACATCCTGCTCGACACGCGCCTCAGGCGGGCGGACCCGCTCCTCATCGTCGTGTGCTACGGGATCGCCGCGCTCGGGAGCCTCGTGGCCCTGTACTACACGATCCTCGCGGACTGGTTCGGGATCCGGGTGCCGTTCCTGTGATCACGCCGCGGTGACCTTGTACACGAGGTCCTTCTCGCGCACCCGCTCCGCCACGTGCACCCCGACTTCCTGCCCGCGCGCGGCCCGCGGGACCGTCGCGTGCTCGATCTGCATCGTCTCGACCCGAGACGTCACGTTCGTGGAGGGGCCCTGGATGAGGATCGTGTCCCCGACCGCGAGATCCCCGTCCGTGAGCCGGATCGCGGCGACCCCGATCTTCCTGAAGTAGTGGAAGACCTCCCCGACCTTCGCCCTCTCCATGCCGCGGGCCGTATGCCCGGCGCGCGATAAAAACGTTCGTCGCTCGGACGACGCGGCGTACGTCCGGCGCGTCGAGGCCGCGGTCGTGTCCCGACCGCTTTGGGGCGTTCGACGCCTCGCAGGGAGGAAAGCTTTAAATTCGGTGAGCGGCTTCCGCGGGCGAAGAAGGGGGACCACTCTATTTGGTGATGCCTCTCAACGTTTTGGAGAAAGCCATCAACAAGCGGGTCCAGCTCCTCCTCAAGGACAACCGGATCCTCGAAGGCAAGCTCGTCGGGTACGACGACTACATGAACATGGTCCTCGAGGACACGGAAGAGACGAAGGAGGACAACGTGCGGCGCGTGGGCACCGTCGTGCTCCGCGGGAACAACGTCGTCACGATCGTCCCGAAGTGACGCACCGCGGGACTCGGGCCGACCCCGCGGGAAAACCTACATATGCGCGGCGCCGCATCGGAGCGCGAATGCAGCTCGTGATCATCGCGGGAGGGCTCGGGACCCGGCTCCGTCCCCTCACGTACGAGCGGCCCAAGGCCCTCGTCCCCCTGTTGAACCGTCCCCAGATCCTCCACCTGTTCGACCGGCTTCCGCCCGCGATCGACGAGGTCCTCGTCGCGGTGAACTACAGGTTCGAACAGGTCCAGGCGTTCTTCGGGGCCGCGGACCTCGGCCGGGACGTTCGGGTCGTGCACGAGGCCGCGCCCCTCGGGACAGGCGGGGCCCTGCGGAACGTCGCATCGCGGATCCACGGGACGTTCGCCGCGTTCAACGGGGACGTCGTGGATTCCCTGGATGTGGGCGAGCTCCTCCGGTTCCACGCGGACCGTCGGCGGCGCGCGACGATCACGGTCGCGCCCGTCGAGGACCCGTCCGCGTTCGGGGTCGTCGCGGTGGACGGGGACCGCGCGGTCCGGTTCGTCGAGAAGCCGCCGCGGGGAGACGCGCCCTCGAACCTCGTGAACTCGGGTCGCTACGTGTTCGAGCCCGAGGTCCTCGACATGATCGAGGCGGGTCGGGAGGTGTCCCTGGAGCGCGAGGTGTTCCCCCGGCTCGTGCAGGACGGCCTCTCCGTCTTCCGGTACGAAGGGGTCTGGTCCGACGCGGGGACCCGCGAGAGCTACCTCCACGCCCAGGCCCTCCTCCTCGGCGCCTGGGGCGGAGGGATCGCGGAGGACGCGGAGGTCGAACGGGCCGCGATCCGGAAGCCCGTCCTCGTCGCACCGGGCGCGTTCGTGGAGGGGACCCTCGGCCCCCGTGTGGTCCTCGGTCGAGGATGCCGGGTCGGGCGGGCCCGGGTCGAGGACGCGGCCCTCTTCGCGGGCGTGAACGTGGATGACAAGGCGGAGGTGTCCGGATCGATCGTGGGCGACCGGGCGTCCATCGGCGAGGGCGCCGTGGTCCGGGACAGCATCGTGGGCGACGGGGTCCAGGTCGCCCCTCACGCCGAAGTCGTGAAGGCGAGCGTGGCCGCATGACCCGGCTGTTCGGGACGAACGGGATCCGCGGCGTCGTCGGGAAGGAGATGACCGCGGAGCTCGCGATGCGGGTGGGCCGCGCGGTGGGCACGTTCGTCGGCCGCGGGCGGGTCGCGCTCGCGCGGGACACGCGCCTCTCGGGCCCGATGCTCTCCCGCGCGGTCGCGTCGGGCCTCCTCGCATCGGGTTGCCACGTCGTCGAGCTGGGGGTTGCGCCGACCCCGGCCGCCCAGTTCACCGTAGCGAAGGTCGGCGGCTTCCAGGGAGGCGTCATCGTGACGGCGTCCCACAACCCGCGGGAGCACAACGGGATCAAGGTGATCGACGCGCGCGGGATGGAGATGCGCCGGGAGGACGAGGAGGCCATCGAAGCGATCTACTTCGGCGAGCGGTTCGCCGACGCGGCCTGGTCGGACGTCGGTTCGGTCCGGAACGACGCGGGCGCGGTGGATCGATACCTCGCGGGGATCCTGGAGCGCCTCGACGTGGGAGCGATCCGCGGGCGGCGGCTCACGGTCGTCGTGGACCCTGGGAACGGGGCGGGCGCCGTCGCGACCCCGTACCTGCTCACGGCCTTGGGGTGCCGGGTCCTCTCCCTGAACGCGCAGCCCGACGGCGCGTTCCCCGGCCGGCCGCCGGAGCCGATCCCGGAGAATCTCGAGGGGCTCCTTCGGGCCGTTCGGGAGGCCCGCGCGGACCTCGGCGTCGCCCACGACGGGGACGCGGACCGCGCGATCTTCGTGGATGACGCGGGCGCGTTCGTGTACGGGGACCGGAGCCTCGCGCTCCTCGCCGGAGCGAGCATCAAGGGACGCGGCGGCCTCGTCGTGACCCCCGTGAGCACGTCGAATCTCCTGGACGATGTCGTGGGCGCGGCGGGCGGCACGGTCCTGCGCACGAAGGTCGGCGCGCCCATCGTGGCCCGGGTCATGTTCGAGCGGGGGGCCACGTTCGGGGGCGAGGAGAATGGCGGCGTGATCTTCCCGGAGCATCAGTTCTGCCGGGACGGGGCCATGGCCGTCGGTAAGATGATCGAGCTCCTCGCCCGCTCGCGTAAGCCCCTCTCCGAGCTGCTCGCGGCCCTGCCCGCGTACAGCCTGTCCAAGCGGAACGTGTCCGTCCCGGTCGAGCGCCGCGAGGCCGTGATGGCCGCCCTCCTGCGGCTGACCTCGGACCGCAAGGTGGACACGTTGGACGGGGTCAAGATCCTCGAGCCCGACGGGTGGGTCCTCGTCCGGCCTTCGGGGACGGAGGCGATCTTCCGGATCTACGCGGAGGCGAAGACGGCGGATCGGGCGGACGCCCTCGCGGCCGAGGCGGAGCGTCTCGTCGAGAAGGCCCTCAAGGCGCGCTGAGGCCGCCCATCGCGGCGAGGAGCACGTACGCGAGGACGGCCCCCGCGGACGTGGAGAGGAGGTTGTTCGCCTTCTTGTCCACAAGGCCGCGGCGCTCCAGGGTCGCGCCGATCACGCTGTCGATCTGGCAGCCGACGAACCCCACGAAGATCGGGAGGGCGATGAACGACGTCGACGAGGGGACCGTCATCCCGAGGTCGTACGTGCCCGCGAGATACGAGAGGGCGAACCATCCCACGACGGCCGTGTAGAGCGCGGCCCCGAGGGCGCACAGCTGGCCGAGCAGGGACACGCCCCCGTCCGTCCCGGGAGACACCTTCCGGAGGTTCGTGATGAGGTACGTCCTCCGGGACAGGACGCCGATCTCGCTCGCGAGGGTGTCGGCTCCCGCGACCGCGAGGGCGGCCAGGAACAGGAGCCCCGCGGCCGCCTTCGGGAGGAACGCGAGGTTCCCGTACGACGCGACCGCGATCGCCATGGGGGCGGCCCCGTTCGCGAGGACGTTCGCGGCCCGGCGCTCCCCCCGGGCGCCCTCCTGGACCCCCATCGCCTCCTTGAGGGCGAACCGGTACCGGGTCGCGAGGAAGCTCGAGAGGAGGAAGAACAGGAGGAGCAGGAGCCAGGTCACATGGCCGAAGATCCCGATCACCATCCCGACCACGAACGCGGCCAGCGAGCCGTCCCAGCTCAGGACGTCCTTCCGGTACGCGAGGCCGCTCAGGACGCCGCACAGTATCGTGCTGATGGCGATGGATTGCACGATGTCAAGCGGCATGGGCGTCGGGAACCGTCCCGCGCGATAAAGGTTTTCCCACGCGGCTTGCGTCGCGCCCGCGCCACGCCGACGTCAGCCGGACCACGCGTCGAGGGACCTCTGCTTCTGCTCGCCCCGGGCGCCCACGAACCTCTCGAGGGCCACGTCGATCCGGTCCTGCGAGAAGTCGTGCTCCCCGACGAGCATCGCGCGCACGCCCGCGGGGTCCGGGTCTCGGAACGCGATCCGCACGTCCGGGTCTACGCGGGGCTCCAGGAAGATCCGACGGACCTCGTCCTTCGACTCGATGTCCACGGTGAGTTCCGCGAGGGCTGCGTCGAGACCGCCGTGCTTCCGCACGAGGGCGAGCGCCTTCTTCGGGCCAATCCCGCGCACCCCCTCGTTGAAGTCCGTCCCGATCAGGAGGGCCATGTCGACGAGCTGCTCGCGCGTGACCCCGAGGGCCGCGAGGGTCGCGTCCAGCGAGATCTCCTCGGGTTGCACGTCCACGTAGACCTCCTTGCGGGGCAGCTTCCGCCGGCCCGAGATGGCGAGGTTCTTCGCGAGCCGCGGGGCCCCGAACAGGAGGGCATCATAGTCCTGGGACGCGACGGCGTGTGCGATCCCCGCGGAGGCCATCGCGCTCGCCTGGGCCTCCCCCTCGCTCGGGGCCTGCACCCACGGGATCCCGAGCAGATCGAGGAGCCGTCTCGATTGGTCGACCATGTCGTCCGTGAGCCGGGACGTCTGCATGGCCTTCGTTCGGGCCGTCGCGAGGTCCCCGACCTCGAGGGCCTCCTTCCACTCGGCCTCCGCGCGGCGCTTCACTTCGACCCGACCTTCGATCGTCCGCGCTTTGAGGCGGTGCGGCTTTCCGTCGAAGACGAACACGGGCCGGATCCCCGCGGCCACGAAGTTCGAGATCCGGTACACGAGGCCGGACAGGTGGGACGTGACCCGGCCCTGGCGGTCCATGAGGGGCGTGCCGTCCGGCTGCCGGATGATCGCGAGGAACTGGTACAGGGTGTTGAACGCGTCGACCGCGAGGATCTGTCCCGCGAAATCCGCGAGGGTCCGCGGCTGCGGGCTCACGATGTCCGCGAGGTTCACGCCCATGGGCCGTCGCTAAGGCCCGCGCGGGTAAAGACTTTCCCGGGGCCCTCATGAGGACCCCGGTCCGGGAGAGTCCGGTTCCGATCCGTCAGCGGCCCCCGAGGACTCCCGCCTCGACGCTCTGGACCTGGGGCAGGTGGTCCGCGATGAGCGCCCACGAGTCCCCGTCGTCCCGGGAAGCGTACAACTGGCCCGTCGTCGTGCCGACGTACACGCCCGCCGGGTCGTTCGTGTCCGTGCGGAGCGCGTCCCGGAGGACCGTGAACCAGGCGCCCTTCTGGGGCAGACCTCGCGTGAGCTTCGTCCAACGAGTCCCGCCGTCCGTCGTGCGGTGCACGGCCATCGCGCCGTCCGGGGTGACGCGATTGTAGTCGCCCACGAGCGGGACCGTGTACGCGGTCCGCGCCTCGTGGGGATGGGCCACCATCGGGAAGCCGAACGTCCCTCCCGTGCTCTTCGAGACGGGCAGGCCCTTCTCGATGATCTTCCAGGCCGGATCCCCTCGCTTCCGCCGGTACACACCCGCATGGTTCTGCTGGTACACGATCGCGGGGTCCTTCGGATCCCGGGCCATCTTGTGCACGCACGTGCCCTCGTCCTCCCGCTCGTAGACCTCCTGCTTGCCGTACCGTCGGATGCCCGCATCGTACATGCGCCACGAGTCCCCGCCGTCGTGCGTCGCGAAGATGCCCGCCGCCGAGATCCCGACGAGCATGCGCTTCGGGTCGCGCGGGTACGGGAGGATCGTGTGGAGGCACAGGCCGCCGCCTCCCGGGTTCCACTTGTCCCGGCCGGGCCAGTAGTTCAGCGCGTCGACGGACGACCACGAGGCGCCGTCCGGGTCGCTGCGGAACAGGCCGGCCGGCTCGCACCCGGCGAGGAGCCCGCCCTCCGGGTCCGGTTCGAGCTGCCAGATCCGCGTGACGGACAGGCCGGACGCCTTCGAGAAGCGCGGGCCCTCCTTCGGGACCGTCCACGTGGCACCGAGGTTCCTCGTCCTCGCCACGACGGGTCCCCAGTGCTCGCTCGTCACGGCCGCCCAGATCGTCCGGCCGTCCCTCGGATCGAGGATCGCGTGGCGGATCGTGTCGCCCTCGAAGAAGGGTCCCTTCGACGCCCATCGCTTCCGGTCCGCGGATTCGAAGAGGAACAACCCCTTCCTCGTCCCGACGACGACCACCGTGCTCCCCGCTCGTGCGCGTGCCACGTCAACCACCTGCGACGGAGGGGAGGATCGTCACCACGTCGCGGTCCCGGAGCCGGATCGCCTCCGGGGCGAGATGCGAGACGGGCTCGTCGTTCACGAACGCGTGGACGAAGTGCCGGAGCCGGCCTTGATCGTCCAGGATCCGGTACGCGAGCCCCGGGAACATGCGGTTGAGCCGGTCGATCGCCTCCGCGAGGTTCGTCGCGGCGATCTCGACGGTCTCTCGGCCTCCCGCGTAGTCCCGGAGGGCGTACGGCAACAGGACCTGCACGTGGGCGTCCCCCTCCGCCATGGACTCGTGGGAAACCCGTGTGTCCTCTTGAACCTTGCCTGCCGACGCCGGGTCCCTACATCTGGGCTTCCCGCACGCCGAGGAGGAACGCCTGCTCGCCCAGCTCCGCCTCGATCACGTACGCGTCCGAGGAGGGTTCCCGTACGAACCGGACGTCGAGCGCATTGGCCTCCCGGAGGATCATGTCGATCCACGGGTTCAGCATGGAATGGAGCGCCTCGTTGCACACGAGCTCGATCTCGACGACGCGGTCCGGCGTCAGGCCGAGGTCCTTCCGGGTCTCCCGCGCGAGCCCGACGACCTCCTTCGCGTACCCTTCCGCGAGCAGGTCCCGCGTCATGCGCGTGTCGAGGAACACGACGCCTCCCTGGAACGGCTCCTCGAGCACGTACTCCGGGATGGACTCGACGAACGAGACCATGGACGGGTCGATCCGGACTTTCTGGCCTTCGATCCCCACGGAGTACTCGCCCTTGTCGAGGCCCGCCTTGATCTTCCACGCGTCCTGGCTCCTCAGGAGGATCTCGATCTTCTTGGCCCACAGGCGGTACGCCGCGCTCACGGAGTCCATGTGCACCTGGATGGAGATCTTCATCCCGCGCCACGACTCGGTCGGGGGCACGATGTCGAGCTCCTTCGAGCCGCTCTGACTCACGATGATCTTGCGGAACGCGGTCACCGCGTCGTACACGAGGGGGTCCGTGGCCCGCAGGGCGATCCGCGAGACGGGCCAGTCCCGCTGGATGCCCGCACGCCGCTTCGCCTGGATGACCGCCTCGAGGGTCCGGCGCAACACGTCGACGTACTCGGAGACCTGCTCGTCGGAGAGCTGGAGGGCTCCCGTCTCGCGCGCCCCGAGGACCTCGCGGTGGATCTGCGCGGAAATCTCTTCCGTGGGTCCCGCGGAGAGCGATGAGACCTCTTCAAGGATTCGGAACCCCTCGTCGTACCCGCCCGAGGCGATCGCCTCCCTCGCCCAGGCGACGAAGTCCTGGCCGTCCTGGCCCGCGAGGAGCCCCTTCTCGACCAGGAGGGGGACCTTGCTCACGAGGCTGTCCTCGAGGGGCCCGAGGGACACCCCCTCGACGTCCGTCGCGAACAGTAGCTTCCGGACGATCTCCCGGATCCCCGGGAGTCCTTCCGGGTCGCCCGTCCACGACTCCATGCGGTCCCCGAACGCGTCGTGGATCTCCTTGAGGACCTGGACCATGTATAGGGGGAGGATCGCGGGCTCCGCGCCCCGCACGGCCGCGCACAGGAACACGTGGGGCCCGCGGGTGGCCACGAGGTTCCTCTCCCCGATCGAGGCGCGTCGGATCCCCGCTCCGGTCCCCTGGCGGAACGCCTTCGCGATGAGGGTCTCCGCCTCCGCTTCGAGGGTGGCGACCTGGGAGCGGCCTTCCGGGAGGACGTACCCGCGGGCCTCGTGGCAGATGAGCCGGCCGTCCTCGTGCACGAGGATCGCGTCCTCGATCCCGTAGCCGCCCTCCGCCTCCACGCGGACCGTCGAGGTGTCCGTGACCTGGTACTTCCCGTGGTCGAGGGGCCGCGCGTAGTGGACCTCGAAGTCGAGGTCCATCGTGCCCGCCTCGTGGGGCTTCACCCCGAGCTCGAGGGACACCTTCCCGTTCGGCGCGATCGAGTCGATCGTCCGGAGGCCCTCGATGTCCACGGGCCCGAGGACGGTCGGGGTGACGGCCTTCGCGGGCCAGTTCCCCTTGTTCGTGATCTGGACCTCGAAGCGGTTCCACCGGTTCGCCTGGAGCCCCACGGAGGCGGCCTCGAGGAAGAGCCGCGGATACCGCTCCTGGAGGATCTTCTGGACGCGGGCCTTCGCGGACGTCTCGGCGCGGTCGATGAGGGGCTCGAGATCCTTCAGGTTCTCCGCCTCGAGCGCGGCCTCCGCGCGGGCGAGGATGACCTCCACGTCCCCGAGGTCCACGTTCTGGGCCTTCGCCTCCTCGAGGGTCCCCTTGAGCTCGTCCAGGTCCTCCTTCGCCTTGTCGAGGACCGTGCGGCGCCGCTGCCGCGCGAGGGAGTCCTTGGCCCGCCGGAGATAGTCCTCCATCTGGCGTGCGTTCTTCTTCTGGATCGCGTTGTCGATCTTGGAGAGGTACGACTCGGCCTCGCGGACGTCCAGGTTCTGGCTCTTCGCGACCTGGATCTCGTTGATCAGGGACGCGAGCTCGACCTCCACCTTCTTCGCCGCGATCTCCCCCTTGGAGCGCTCGAGGGACTCGTGGAGGCCCCGGTGGATCTCCTGGACCCGGTCGTACTTGCCTTCCTGGACGGCCTCCTCGGCCTCCCTCAGGAGGAGCTCGGCCTGACCCGTGTCCGCGCCGATCGACTTGAGCTCCTGGACCGTGTCCCGCGCGGCGAGAAGGAGGTCCCGCATCCGCGCGTCGAGCTGGGACCGCGACTGCTCCGCGGCCGTCCGGGCCTTCTGGATGAAGTCCCACGAGAGGGACAGGTCCGTCTCGAGGGTCGACTGGGCCTCCCGGAGGAGCTGGTTGACCTCCTCCGTCTGCTCCACGCCGAGCGCGTCGATGACCCGGGCCGTCAACGTGACGGGGCTGTCCGCGAGAGCCCCCAGGTCCGCGTGGGGGGACGTCGCGACGGACAGGACCTTCCCCACGATCGCGTCGACCCCCTCGAGCGGGTGCATCATCCCGGTCCACTTCTCGAGCGCATTGCCGAAACCGTCCTCGACCTCCTTGAGGATCTGGATCATGTAGAGCGGGAGGAGCCTCGGCTCCTGACCGACGAGGACGGCCGCGAGGAACGTGTGCGGAGAGCGCTCGATGAGGATCTTCGAGTCGCCGAACTCGAGCCGCCGGAGGGACGTCTTGGACCGCTTGAAGGAGTCTTTGATGAAGTCCTGGACGACGGTCAGCATGCCGGAGAAGATGTCCTCGTCGATGGCCTCGCGGAACTTCCGGGACTGGTGGCTGATGAGCCGCCCGTCCTCGTGGATCAGGAAGGCGTCCTCGACGATGTACGTGCCCTCGGGCTCCACCTTCACCTCCTTCGTGTCCTTCGTCTCGTAGCGGTTCTCGTCGAACATCCGCTGGTACCCGACGTCCACCTTGAGCGGGACCGTGCCCGCCTGGGAGGGCTTCAGCCCGATGTCCACGATCCGGCGCTCGTCCACCCCGAGCTCGCTGATCGGGGACAGCCCCTTCGTCTCCACGTCCCCGCCGAATCGGAGGTCCACGTTCCGCGCGGGGAGCTTCCCCTTGTTCTCGATCTCGAACACGTACCGGTTCCAGACGTTCGCCTGGAGGCCCGAGGAGGGCAGGTGGAGGACGAGGTTCGGGTAGCGGTTCTTGATGAAGTTCTGGAGCTGGATCCCGATCGCGACCTCGGCCTGCTTCACGAGGATGTCGGCCATGGCCATGTCGTTCGCCCGGAGGGACGACTCGGCCTCGAGGAGTGCGCGCTCCGCCTCCCTCACGTCGGCCCCGAGGCGTTTCGCGTTCGCGATCATCGTGGAGACCGTGTGCACGCGGGCCTCGTACCGCTGCTCGAAGTGCCTCGTCCGGGCCGTGTCGAGGCTCGAGCGGGCCTCCGCGAGGCTCCGCTGGAAGCCGTCCACGTCGCCCTGCTCGATCGCGTTCCGGGCCACGTCCAGGTGGCCCCTCGCGTTCCCCGCGGGGATCCCGAGCCGCTCCGATTGCACGAGGACGTCGTCGAGGGACTGGATCTCCTTGGTCGCCTTGCGGAGGATCCCCCTACGGCGCGCGTCGAGGATCCGCTCTTGGAGGTCCCCCTTGATCCGGTACACCTCCTCGAGGTCGTCCGAGGCCGCGGCCTCCGCGGCGTGCGTGCGGAGCTCGTCGAGCTCCTCGCGGCCCAGGCCCTGCGAGACCCCTTCCTCGACGAGGCCGTCCAGGGAAGCCACGAGGCCTCCGAGGTGGGCTCGCTGGGCCGCGTCGATCGACTCGTTGATGGACCGGATCGCGTCCTCGACCTCCCGCGCGGGAGCCTTGTCGACGCGCTCCTCCGTCTTCGTGAGGAGCTCCGCGGCCATCCGGACGTCGGCGCCGAGCTTCGCGTGGGCCTCGAGCCGGGCCCGGAGCTCGACGAAGACGTCCTTGGCCTGTCGCGCGGCCTTGTGCCGACGCGTGTCCTCCAGGATGTCCTCGATGACCTTCTTGTACTCGATCGCCTCCACGTAGCGGCGATCCGCCATGGCGTCGCGCGCGTTCCCGAGGACCGTTTCCGCGCGGGTCGCCTGGATCCCGTCCGCCTTGGCGCGCGCGACCTCCTCTTCGGCGACCCGGACGAGGTCCTTCGCGGCGGCCTCGAGCCCCAGCGTGAGGGTCTCCGCGGTCTCCCGGACGTCCGCGAGTTCCTGGGCCACGTCCTCGTACCGGCCCGCCTGGAGGGCCTCTTCAGAGCGCGCGAGGGCGGCGTCCGCGTTCACGATCGTGATGTCCGCGCGGCCCAGGTCCGAGACGACCCGCTTGACCGCCTCGAGGCCGGCGCGGGCCTCGTCCATGGCCCTCCGGCTCTCCGCGGCCCGCGCGGCCTCCAGCTCGTCGAGGACCTCCTGGACCTTCTTCTCCGCGGCCCGCGCGTACTCGACCGCGTCATCGTAGTCGCCTCGGTCGAAGTACGCCTCCGCCTTGTTCAGGGTCGCGAGCGCGTCGTCGATCCGCACCCCGCGAGCCCGCGCGTTCTGGATGCGCTGGTTCGCGCGCGCGATCAGGTTCCTCGCCGCGGACACGAGCTCGTCGAGGAGCTCTTTCGCGGTCGCGTCGAGGTCCGCGAGGATCCCGTCCACCTCGTCGTACGCGCGCTCCTGCATCGCCTGCTCGGCCTTACGAAGGGACTCCTCGGCCCCCGCGATGTCGATGTCCGCTTTGCGGAGCTCGTCGATGAGCTTCTTGACCGTGATGAACTTCTGTGCGGCCGCGCGGGCCTTCTCCATGGCCGCACGCTGGAACTCCGCGGCGCGCTCCTTCTGCCTCGTCTTCACGGCTTCCTCGAAGGCGACGCTCGCCTCGAGGGACTTCGTGAGCTGCCCGTCCGCCAGGGCCGTCTCCGCATCGTGGAGGAGCCCCTCGATCTCGGGGGACAGGAGCCCGGATTGGCGCGCCTCGTCGGCCCGGAGACGGATCCGCCCCAGGGTCTCCGTGGCCTGCTGCTTGAGGGCCGTCCGCACGCCCTGGACGAGCCCCTCCGCGGACGCCACGTGCCGCTCGGCCTCCTCGAGGGCCTCCGACTCGATCGCGCGCTCCGCGGCCCCGAGGACCTCGAGGGCCTTGCCCAGGTCCGAATGGTCCCGGATGAGGCTCTCCATCTCGGTCCGGACCGCGTGCATCCGCTTCCGGAGGGTCGCGACCTTGTCGTCCCGGGCGCGGACCTGCTCCGCGGTGAGCCGCTGCCTCTCCTGGGCCATCGTGTGGACGGCCGTCTCGACCTCGTTGATCGAGGACCGGCTTAGGGAGATTGAGTCCGCGTAGCGGCTCTCCCCGAACGCGACCTCGGACTCATGGAGGAGACGGATCGGGGAGTCCACGGAGACGCCGTCATCCCGGGCGTGCGCGACCTGGGCGCGCGCTTGGCCGAGGACCTCCGCGGCCTCGCTCCGCACGAGCTCGCGGAGGGCGTAGATGTCATGCTCGACCGCGTCGATGAGGGCGTCCGCCTGGTTGAACCGGCGCTCCTGGACGCGGATCGCCGCGTCCGCGAGCTTCCCTTCCATCGCGAGGGTGTCCTGACCCGCGTGCTGGAGCTCCACGATGAGGTCCCGGTCCTGGAGGATCCGCGCGGTGAGGCGCGCCGCCGTCTCCGCGTCCGCGGCGGACAGGCGCTCGTCGATGAGGGCCTGGACGTCCACTTGCTTTCCCATCGACACGGCGTCGTCCACGTGGCGGAGGAGGTCCCGCGCGACGTCGGGGTCGAGGCCCCGCGCCGCGTTCGTCAGGATCACGGAAAGGGTCCGCTCCATGACCCCGCGGTAGTGCGCCTCCCGCGCGGACTCCGCGGCGTGCCGGCATTCCGTGACGAGCCGCCGGGCCGAGGCGAGATCCCGCTTCGAGATGGCCTCCTGGAGGCGCGCGAAGCCGCCGTCGAAGGCGGCCGCGTCCGCGCCCAGGCCGTGGAGGTCCTCCCCGTCGAGCCGCAGGCTCTCCAGGGAGTCTTGGACATGCTTGAGGAGGGCCGCCTCGCGTGTCGCGTCCATCGCGTCCGTCGCGAGGCTCCGGACCCGCGCGTAGTCCCGCTGGTCGAGGGCCGCCTGGGCCTCCTCGAGGAGGGCGTTGGGATGGACCATGTCGGCCCCGCGTCGGCGGTGGCGTCCGGCCTCCCGATCGACATCGCGGAGGACCCGTTCGACGGCCGCGTGGCGCTTCGCCTCACCGAGCTGGCTCCGTCCGCGCATCGAGAGCCTCTGGACGTCCGCGTAGGCCCCGCGGCGCAGGGCGTCCCGGGCCTGGGTGAGGGTCTTGCGGGCCTCCGCCACGTTCACGCCCGCCTTGCGGGCCCCGTCCACCTCGAGGGCCACGCGGCCCAGAGTGGACTCGGCCCACGCGTACCGCCTCGCGGACTCCGCCTTCTCGATCGCCTTCGCGGCGAGCGAGCGGATCTTCCCGTACTCCCGGAGGGCGATCGCCTTCCGGCCCTGGTCGAGGAGGGCGTCCGACTCCTGGACCGCCGCCCCGCGTTCCTTCGCGTACCGGACCCGGCGCGCGGCTTTGTCGAGGATCGCCTCGAGCTGCTTCGCGCGCCGCTGGTCCAGGGCGCGCAGGGAGGATCGCCGGAGGAGCACCTCCGCGCCGGCCGACTCGCCCTTGCCGACCAGGGCGCGGGCCTTCGAGACGGTCCGCTCGAAGGCGACCGTCTCGATCCCGGCCTCCCGGGCCCCCCGCAGCACGACGTCGGCCCGGGCGAGGGCCTCCGCGACCCGCGCCTGGCGCTTCGCGAGATCGATCCCGCGGCGGGCCGCGCGGGCCAGGTCGAGGGCCCGTCCAAGGTCGCCCGCCGCGTCCGTCTGCTCGGCCCGTTCGATGAGCCGGCGCGGAAACGACAGGTCGATGGGCCCGGCGGGCTCCCCCGCGAGGGCCTTGCGGGTCGATTCGAGGGCCCGGCGGGCTGCCTCCGCGGAGCTCCGGGCCGTCAGCGGGCCGCCGACCGGGTGGCCGCAGGCCCCGCACGTCCTCCAGCCCTCGGGGACCTCGGATTCGCACAGGCTGCACGCTGGCATGATGTCCGACCGGGTTCCCTTCGCTCGCTGGGAGAAGGGAAGATGTCGCTCGATGGCCGAGTGGCTCGTATAAAGCCGGCGACCTCGATATCGCATGCGATAACTATATGGCCGGACGCGTCGCCGCGAACGGTCCGAAAAGTTTCAAGTAGGGCCGCCCGCATCGACGGCCCTGTCCGCAGGTCGCCCCGCCGGGGCCGCCGCGGTGGAACGTGGTCGGTTGGCGCACCGAGGACCCTCGATCGTGGGTCGGTCCGTCGTGGACACGGAGGGGGTCGAGCTCGGCTACGTCGCATCCGAGGAGGAACGTTTCCTCGTCCTCGGGGAGGGCACGGTCGGGAAGATGCGCCTCGGTCGGCGCTTCGTGGATCGAATCTCGGACCGGGTCCTGCTCCGAGGGACCGCCGTGGACCTGTTCACCGGCCTGAACGTGGTGGACGCGCAGGGCGAGTTCGTCGGGGTCGTGCGGGACACGATCGAGAGCGAGGACGTGCTCGATTCGTTCATCGTCGAGGACGAGTCGGGCGAGATGGTCACGGTCATGCTCGAAGACGTGAAGTCGATCGACGAGTGGATGGAACTCGATGTGTCCTCCGACTCGCTGTATCAGGGCTGAAGGGAGTCTTCGGGCAGCAGGACGACGGCCGTCCCGATCCAAATGAACAGGAGGATCGTCACGAGGATTCCGCCGTACCCGTAGGCCAGGTTGATCACGAGGAGCGCGAGGGGCGCGAAGAACCCGAGGAGGGCGAACGTCGCGGAGGCCATGGGACGCCCGCCTCGATGGGACGGCGGGTTTAAAGGTTTGCGACGGCGGTTCGGGGTCCCGCGGCATGGGTCTGTCGGTCCGAATGAAACGTCCGAATCGATGGGTCTGGGAGCCGGTCTTCATGATGCTCCCCGCCACGTTCAGCATCCTCCTGTTCGGCGTGGTCCTTGCTTCCTGGGTCCTGACCTCCATGGGCCTCGGCCTCGAGGTCCTGGCCCTGGGCGGTATCGTGCTCGCGGGGTGTGCGATCCTTGCCGCGTTCCTAGACAGGAACGAGTCGAGAGGCGGCCGAGGTCACGCCTTGCGGGGCCGTGAGGCTCGTTCCGCCGCGATCCGGATGGCCTTCAGGTTCTCCGCGATCCGGTCCGGAAAGATCCCCGACCCGGAGACGAGGATGTCCGCCCCCGCCTCCGCGACGACCGGTGCGGTGTCCACCTTGATCCCGCCGTCGACCTCGAGCTCGACGGACAGGCCCTCCACGTCGATGAACTCGCGGGCCTCGCGGATCTTCGGCACCGCGTCCTTCCGGAACGACTGACCCGCGAAACCCGGGTGGACCGTCATCAAGAGGAGCATGTCCACGTCCCCGAGGTAGGGCGCCGCCTTTCCGAACGGGGTATCGGGGTTCAGGACGAGGCCCGGACGGACCCCGGCGTCGCGGATCGCCTGGATCGTCGCGCGGATCTCGTGGTCGCTCTCCACGTGCACGGTGAGGTCGTCCACGCCGGCCTTCGCGAACGCCTCGACGAAGTCCTGGGGCCGGACGACCATGAGGTGCGCGTCGAACGGGAGCCTCGTCACCTCTCGGATCGATGCGACGAGGGCGGGTCCCATCGTGAGGTTCGGGACGAAGTGGCCGTCCATCACGTCGATGTGGAGCAGGTCTGCCCCGGCCGCCTCGGCCGCGCGGATCTGATCACCGAGGCGGTCGAATCGCGCGCTCAAGATCGACGGCGCGATCTTGATGGGCATCCGCGCGCGGAATGGGGCCCGTCGGGATAAGGGTTCTCCCGCGTCATCCGACGTGGAACGAGACGAGGGCGACCTCGATCCGGATCGGCCTCGATCCGCCCGCCGTCCCGACGACGCGGACCACGTTCTCGACGTCCGGGCTGAACCAGGCCTCCAAGGACGCATAGGCTGCCTCGTCGCCGATCCACGCCAGGATCCCCGCGACGTCGCCGTGGTCGTCTGCAGGGCCCGCGACGAACGTCCGCATCGCCTCGAAGGTCCCCGCGGGCGTGGTCACCGTCTCCGCGGTCCCGCTGCCCATCGTGTACGCGATCGGGATCGTGAAGGACCCGTTCTTCTCGTACTCGAAGGAGTGATCCGGGGCCTCGAGCCGGAACAGGCTGCGCACGTCCACCGTCGCGTTGGACCTCACGGCCCACGACTCGTTCTCTTCGATCGGGAACGCCCACAGGTCCCACGCAGGTTCGTACGACGCGTCGGTCCACACGGTGAGGCGAGCCGAGGCGGTCCCGGCCATCCACGAGGTCTCGCCCTCGAGGGTAAGGGTCCGCACGTCCCGGATCTTCGCGAGGTCCGCGGTCCGGTACCAGGAGTAGCCGTCCACGGAGGCCTCCGTCACGCGGATGTGGTCGTCGTCTTCCATCATCGAGTCCATCGCGCCCGCGAAGTCCGCGGCGAGGCTCACGTTGTACGCGCTCCCGCCGCGCGCGTTCACGGTCCCGACGACCGTCTTCGTGATCGTGCCGGAGAGTCCACCGCCCGACGACGCGGGGTCGGATCCGTCCGGCGCGCGGGCGAGGGTCATGTTGTACGTCCACGTGTCTCCCGCAGACCACGCGGGGAGGTCGATCGCGGCGATCTCCGAGCCGCCGTCCGGGCTCGAGGCCTCGGGTCGTATCGAGGGACCGAGGACGGCCGCGACAGCGACGAGCACCGCGAACACGGTGCTCGCGATCATCCACGTGAGACGCCGCTCCGTCATGTCGACTGTTGTCCGGGTCCCGACCCGCGTCCTGGACTCAAGAACCTTTGTGGACATCCGTCGAAGGGACGCGGAGGATGCGCGAAACGGATGCACGTCGTGCACCACCAAAGCCCTTAAATGGGCCCCGCCATCTTCCCGCCGTCCCGCGGCGGACGAGGGTGGGGAGCGGCGCCATGGGCCCCGTGTCTGAGGAGACAATCGCCAGTCTGAAGAGGCAGGCGACGACCCTCCGGCGCCACATCATCCGGATGACGCACAACGTGCAGAGCGGCCATCCGGGCGGCTCCATGTCCGCGTGCGACATCGTGACGGCCCTGTACTTCCACGTGCTCCGCGTGGATCCGAAGGACCCGACGTGGCCGGATCGGGACCGGTTCGTGCTGAGCAAGGGCCACGCGTGTCCCGTGTGGTACGCGGCCCTCGCGGAGCGCGGGTTCTTCCCGGTCGAGGAGCTCATGACGTTCCGCAAGATCGACAGCCGCCTCCAGGGCCATCCCGAGATGGGCACGACGCCCGGCGTGGAGAACGCGGCGGGCGCGGAAGGGCAGGGCCTCTCCTTCTCCGTCGGCCTGGGACTCGCGGCCCGGATGGACCACGCGGCCTGGCGCGTGTACTGCCTCATGGGGGACGGGGAGCAGGACGTCGGGCAGACCTGGGAGGCCGCGATGGCCGCGGCGAAGTACGGCCTCGACAACGTGACCGGGTTCATCGACCGGAACGGGATCCAACAGGAGGGCCGCACGGAGGACATCATGCCCCTCGAGCCCCTCGCGGAGAAGTGGGAGGCGTTCAACTGGCACGTCCTGAACATCGACGGGCACGACTTCCGTCAGATCTTCGCGGCGATCGAGGAGGCCCACCGCACGAAGGGCCGGCCCACCGTGATCATCGCGCGCACCGTGAAGGGAAAAGGCGTCTCTTTCATGGAGAACAAGATCAAGTACCACGGCGCCGCGACGTCGGACGATGAGCTCGCGCAGGCCCTCAAGGAGCTGGAGGTCCCTTCGTGACGTCCGCGGGGTCGTGGAAGATGGAGAGCCAGCGCGCCTACTTCGGGAAGGCTCTCGTGGAGCTCGGGAGGCGGAACCCGAAGGTCGTCGTCGTGGGGGCCGACACGACCGAGTCGATCAAGTCGATCGACTTCGGCAAGGTGTTCCCGGACCGGTTCGTGCAGCTCGGGATCGCGGAACCGAACATGATCAGCGTCGCGGCCGGCCTCGCCGCGGCGGGCAAGATCGCGTTCGCCTGCACGTACAGCGTGTTCGGGAGCGCCCACACGTACAACATCGTGCGGCAGAACGTCGCGTACACCCGCCTGGACGTGAAGATCTTCTCGTCCCATGCGGGTCTGACCGTCGGGCCCGACGGGGCCACGCACCAGATCAACGAGGACATCGGGCTCATGCGGGGGATCCCGCGGATGACCGTCCTCGTGCCCGCGGACGGGCCGCAGACCGCGAAGTGCGTGGACGCGGCCGCGGAGACGAAGGGCCCCGTGTACTGCCGGTTCTCCCGGACGAACGTGCCGACGATCACCTCGACGGACGACGACTTCGGCATCGGGAAGGCGTACGTACTGCGGGACGGGTCCGACCTCACGCTGGTCGGGTCCGGGCTCATGGTGGCCCGCTGCCTCCAGGCCGCGGAGGCCCTCGACCGGGACGGCGTGGACGCGCGGGTCATCAACCTCCCGACCGTGAAGCCGCTCGACGAGCCCGCCCTCATGAAGGCGGCCCGCGAGACGGGGGCCATCGTCACGGCGGAGGAGCACACGGTCGTCCACGGGATCGGGGCCGCGATCGCCTCGGTCGTCGTCCGGGACCGGCCCGTCCCGATGGCGTTCGTCGGGGTGAGGGATGTCTTCGGAGAAAGCGGGGAAGCGGAGGACCTGCTTCGCAAGTACGGCCTGACCGTCGAGGCGATCCTCGAGGCCGCGCGGGACGTGATGAAGCGTCGGGAGCACCCCCTGCCGCCTCGGGCGCAAGGTTCCGCGGCGCGAACCGCCAAATAGCGGAGGTCCTTCTCGCCCCCTGTGGGCTGCCGGATCCGAAGGGCCTGCCTCATCGCGCTCCTCGTCGCGGGCCTCTTCGTCCCAGGCGCGACCGCGGCAAAGGCGCCGAGCGCGACTCCCGGTCAGGTCTCCTATACGTTGTATGCTGACCTGAGCGGTTGGAGGGACGACGCAGGCACGAGGAACCCGACCCTCCGCGTCGCGACGGGCGAGAACGTCACGGTCACGATCGAGTACGTGAACTCGCTGCACAACTGGGCCGTGTACCCCGGCGGAACGTCTCCAAGCGACGTCGGACCGGGCGATCCGGATGCGATCGTCCGATCATCGGACGTGTGGTCCGGCAATCAAACGGATTCCGTGACGTTCTCCCTGCCCGACGGGACGTACGAATACGTCTGCGAGTACCATCCGTTCTCCATGCACGGGCGCATCATCGTCGGAGACAACGTCCCGCCGACCCTCGGCTCAATCACGGTCGCGCCTCTCGAACCTTCCGCAGGCCAAGTCGCGACCTTCTCGGTCTCGTCCTCCGACCCGGACGGGGACATCCTCGCGTACGTGTGGGACTTCGGGGACGGGCTCACGTCTCAGGGGAACACGACGCCGGGAGGGGGCACGATCTCGGTGGACCACACGTTCGGATCCGCTGGGCCGCACAACGTCACGATCACGATCGCGGACGCGGTGGGCGACGAGGCGAGCACGTTCCTCCTCGTGTCTGTCCTCCCGGTGTCCGCATGGACGGATTCGATTGGGGTCCTCCTCGTGATCGCCGGGGCCTCGGCCTGGGGCGCCGCTCTCTTCCTGTGGGCCGTCCGAAGACGTCGTCGGAGAGAGCCTGGGGACGAAGATCGCCGCGATCCTTGAGGCGCGACGCTCGGGCGGGGGTCTAATTAAGCGGTCGGACATGCCTAGGGCTGTCGAAAGAGGGGGATCCCAGGCTATCGGGGAGTCCACCGCCGTGAACTCGGCGGACAGACCGCGACCGCGCGCGCGGACCTATGCCATCCTCGTCGCGATTCTGGTCGGAGGGGCTGCGGCGGGGGGCGCCTTCGTGTTGCTCTCGTCTCCTCTTGGACCGCCTCCTTCGAACGCTCCCGTCCCATCGTTCGACGTGGTGCGGACCCTCATGCACGTGGACCTGAACGCGAGCGCGACGACCGACCCGAACGGGGACATCGAATCATACGAGTGGGACTTCGAGGACGACAGCGCGTTCGACGCCTCCGGGGTGGCGACCTCATTCGACTATCCGCAGGAAGGACAGTATGCGATCCGCCTGCGCGTCACGGACGCTCAGGGCCACGTGTCCGAGGCCACGAGGCTCACCTCGGTCGCGACGTCCACGCTCGATCTCGTGTTCTCGGACTTCTTCGCGGTCCCGTTCGGGGAGTGGTGGGATCATCGACGTGCCGTGTACGCGGAGGCGCCCGTCGGAGCGGAGTGCTTCTCCCAGGCGGGGATCTCGAACGGGGTGTGCACCCCGACGGACCCGGCCGTCCCGGACCTCCCTGGGTTTCCGTACACCCACTGGTGGGACCTCCCCGATGGCCGCGGCTGGTCCAATCCGGACAACGTGGCGATCATCAACGCCCCGTACCGCCTCCACGCGATCGGCACGAACACGCCGGCGTACACGCTCGAGTGGCCCGTGTTCCTTCCCGTCCTGAACGAGAGCGCCCTGCCAGGAAGCCGGCTCGACTTCGACTGGCGCATGGACTTCCTCGATACGGCGACCGCGAGCGCCCTCGGGGACGCAGGCTGCTCGATCAGCCCGCGCGCGCTCGACGGGTATCACATTCGATCCGAGATCGAGCTCACCCTGGACCTACAGCAGGCCCGCAGGACGTTCGGGGTCGAGGCCGCGGACCCGGTCGAGGCGCAGGCGTGGTGGGACGGCCACGTGGATCCCGCGTGCGCCGTGTACGGCGAGGTCGAGACGCGCGTCCAGACGTGGTACCTGGACATGGGCGGCAGCCCGGCCGCCGTCGGGAAGTATGACATCTACAACGCGTACGAATGGTTCTGGGATCCCGTGTACACGGCCATCGAGGGGACCGTGGACCCGGACGGCACGACCCACGTCTCGATCGATAACGTCGCGTGGGGCACCGGGAACCTGCTGAGCCGGATGTTCTACTGGGGGAACGCCTCGTACGCGGACCATCACCTCGACTCGCGGGAGGCGATCGGATGGCTCGGGATGGAGCCGCTCGGATGGTTCGAGGACTTTGCGTTCAATGGGAGTTTCGGAGCGAACGACCTGGACTTCGATCTGGACGCGGTGATCCAGTACCACCTCCGCCACGTCGCGCTGCCCGGCGCGGACGGATCGCTGAACCGGATCGGGGACATCCCCGCGTGGAGCTGGGGGCCCGTCTTGGAGGACTACCTGAACGACTTCGCGCCCGGGCACCTCGTGTCCGAGCTGGACCGGTACCCCGGGGCACTCGAGGAGCATGCCACGCCGGGCGGGCACCGGTACGGGCAGGACGTCCCGTTCGAGTACGCCCCCGTGCGTTGGGATCTCCGCGTGGGCCAGACGTGGCGCTTCGAGTTCCCCTCGTCGAACGTCGTGTTCTTCGATCCGAACCTCACGCCGGTCCCCGCGAACCCGTCCTCGACGGATCACGTGAGGATCGCGGCGCCGATCTCCCTGTCGCAGACCGAGCCGGCCTCGTTCGGCCAGTGGGATCCGGACCGGCGGGTGTGGGAGGTGTTCGGGCCCGCGGCGACAGGAGGTCCCGCGGGTCACCCCGGGCCCGACGGGATCCCCGGGACCCCCGACGACGCGTATGCACTCGAGCCGTGGCCGGTCGCCCACTTCGTACCCGACGCGATCGCGGCGGTCCCGCCTCGACCGGTCGACGGGCCGGACGGCTCGCTCCGGCTCGGAGCGGTCTCCCAGGGCTTCTCGGCCCTGTCCGCCCGCCGCGACGATCCGTAGAGGTCGGGCTCGCCTCAGCCCTTGTACGTGACGACGCGACCCCACAGGCTCTTCGTGCCCCAGATCCCCCGCCGCAGGCACTCGAGCTGCACGATCTGGCTGTGGTCCACGAACAGGTTCACCTCGGGCCCGTAGTTCTTCACGTACCACGCGAAGACGGCGGGATCGGCCCCTTCGAACATGACCTTCTCGAGCCCGACCTCGTTGATGATCTTCGAGACGACGTCCGTTCGCCAGACCTTCACGTTCTCCGTGATGCCCTCCGACTCGATCATGATGATCGAGGCCCCCGCGTCGAGGAAGCGCTTCGCCTGCGCGACCGCCCAGCCCGGGTCCCGGGTGCCCTCCGCAGCGAGTTCCTCCACGGACGTCGCTCCGCCCGCGCCGAACTGGATCCCGACCTCGGGCTTCGCCTTGAGGCCCGCCTTGATCACGCGCTTCACGAGGGCGAGCCAGTCGTCCGACGGGATCGTGATGAAGCCCATGGAGATCTCGAGGATGTCGAACCCGAGTTCCTTGCAGCGGTCGATGTACCGGTTCACGGCCTGAGGTCCCTGCGTGAGGACGTACTCGATCCAACCGCCCGTCGAGACCTGCACGTCGTACCGGTGGGCGAGGTCGATGAGCTCTCCGAGATGCTTCCTCGAATACAGGGAGAACGATCCGCCCGCGAACTTGAGCGAGTCCACGTACTCGCCCATCGTCTCGAGCACATCCTCCAGGTACCGCGTCCCCATCGGGGAGTAGTACGGACCCCGTATCTCCGTGAGGCCGCGCGTCCGCGGCTTGCCCGGTCGGTCGTTCATCTTCACGAACTCAAACGGTCGTTCGCTGTCCTTCGTCGTCATCGGCGCACCTTCCGTGTTGGATCCTTCACCTTCGCGAGGAGCTTCATGAGGTCGGCCGTCGTGCCGACCTCGAGGGAGCGGACGGCCGTGACGCTCGCGCGCCGCAGGTCCTTCGTCGTGCGCGGGGCCGCGAGCCGGTCGAACTTCGCCGTGACCGTCTCCCACGACATGGGGCGCGTGTGGAATCCCTCGTAGTCGCGCTTCGCCGCCTCGAAGATCTTGCCGCCCTTCAGCCGCACGGTGAGCCGGCAGGGCATCTCGGCCGGAAAGCGGTCCGAGAGGTCCGTCGCGGGCCGCACGGTCACGCGGCGGTGGAGGGACTGCACGTCGTCCCGGACGATCCGATCTGGCTCGTACTGGGCGGGCATCACGGTCCCATCGAGGAGGGCCGCGCTCACGATGTAGGGCAGGCTGTGGTCCGCCTCCTCCTTCGTGCGCACGCCGAGCTTGGAGCCCTCCTCGCCCCCGCCGATGATGTGGTACGCCACGTCGAAGATCTCGATGTCGATCCCCTCGACGTCCTGGGCCGAGAAGGGGTGGGACGCCTGCATCTCGAGGAGGCCCTCCGTGGCGGACTGGGAATGGACCTCTGCGTTGTACCTCTTGAGGATCGTCCGCGTGACGCGCTCGAGATCCTCGCGGGACCAGTCGATCTCGAAGCGGCCCGCGATCGCGTCCATGAACCCCTTGTTCCCCTCGAACACCTCGGGCGGACCCGTGATGCCGCGCATCGCGAGGAACGCGGCGTGGGTCCCCGCCATCGCCGTGTTCGGGGCCGCGAGGCCCTTCCAGTGAGACAACCTGCCCGTCCGGGTCACCCGGAGGGCGTTGAACGCGGTCCCCGCGATCGCGATGGCGTTCGCCGTCTTCGTCGCGTCGAGCCCGAGGGCCCTCGAGACACCGGCCGCCGTCCCGTAGGCCATCTGGGTCGTGTGGTCGAACCCCTTCGCGCGGACGGGCGCGACGTCGCTCAGGCGGCACTGGACCTGGTACGCGACCGCGAGGGCCGTCAGGAGGTCGTTGCCGCCCGCGTCCGCGTATTCGGCCGCCGCCAGGATCGCGCCGAGGTTATCGCTCGGATGGCACGTCTCCCCCTTCGCGAGGTAGCTGTCGTTGAAGTCGAGGTACCGGACGAGGGCCGAGTTGAACAGGGCCGCGCGGTCCGGGGACGTCCGGCCCCCGCCGATCAGGGTCGAACGGGGCGCGCCGCCCACGTCCGCGAGGTAGTCGCGGAGCATCCGGATCGGGTCGGCCCCGAGGGCCCCGATCGCGCACCCGAGCGCGTCGAGGATCCGGACCTTCAGCTCCCGGCCGGCCGCGGCGGACAGATCGTCGAAGGATGCGTCGACCGCGAAGCGGGCCAGGTCGTCCACGAGGGTCATCGGACCGGCCGGGTGGATGGTCTGCCCCCCTCTTAATCCCGAAGCCGAACCCGCGCGGGCTCACACCCTGGCCGTCGGGACGAGGGCCCAGTACGCCCGGTTCAGGAGGTGCTTCGCGATCCAGGCCTTGAGCCCGAGCCGCGGCGTCTCCGGCGGGTGCTCGTAGTCGAATGACATCGCCATCGCCTTGTGGTACCCCGCGTCGAAGTAGCACATGACCTTCCCGTCGTACCGCGTGGCGGGCGCCTCCCCGCGTAGGTCCGCCAGGATCGCGTCCGCGACGACGCGGGCCTGGAAGTGGGCCGCGGAGCCCGACTTCGACACGGGGAGGTCTGTGCAGTCCCCGAGCCCCAACATGTCGTCGTGGCCCTTCACGCGGAGCGTGTGCCGATCCACGGGCAGCCATCCGCCGCGGTCCCCGAGGCCCGACGCCTCGACGACCTTCGCGCCCCGATGCGGCGGGACCATCACGAGCAGATCGTACGGGATCGTCTCCCCCTCGAGGGACTTCACGGTCTTCGCCTCCGGATCGATCGACTCGACGTTGAAGAAGACCGTGGATCGGATCCCGTGCTCCGCGAAGAGGCGTTCGACGACGGGGTTCACGGACTCGAGGGGGAACACGCGCGAGATCGGCGAGAGGAAGTGGATGTCGACCCGGTCCCGGATCCCCCGACGCCGGAAGAAGTAGTCGAGCTGGCATGCGGACTCCGCGGGAGCGGGCGGGCACTTGTACGGGACGCCCGCGACGGTCACGACGATCCGTCCGCCCGGGAACCGCTCGAGCGCGTCGTGCATCCGCATCGCGGCGGGAAGGCTGTAGAAGTGGAGGGCCGCTTTCTCCATCCCGGGCAGCTCCTCGGGTGCGAGGCGCGCGCCCAGCGCGATGACGAGCCGATCGTATGCGAGGGCGCGCCCGTCGGCCAGGTGCACCTCCTTGCGCTCCGCATCGATGCGCTCCGCCTCGCCGAGGACGAGGCGCACGTCCCGGTGCAGGAGACGCCGCTCGTCCCGCGCGACCTTCCGCGGGTCCATCCCGCCGAATGCGACGTAGAGGAACGCGGGCTGGTACACGTGCTTCCCGTCCCGGTCGACCAGGGTGACCTGCGCCTCCTCGCGTCGGAGGCGGCGCGCGAGCAGGTTCGCCACGATCGTCCCGCCCACGCCGCCCCCGAGCACGACGACGTTCTTCATCGGGTCACCTTCAGCGCCTCTTCCGCACGACAAAGCGCGCGTAGTCCGGTCCTTCGAACATCCCGATGAGTTCGTGACCCGCCTTCTGGACCCAGAAGGGGATGTCCTTCCGGGATCCCTGGTCCGTCGACCAGACCTCGATCGTCTCCCCGAGGGCCGCCTGGCGGATTCCCCGGATCAGCTCCATGAGGGGGCCCGGGCAGAACGAGCCGCGCGCGTCGATCAGGACGTTCGCCTTCACCGCGGTTTCCATCGGCATCCCCTCACAGGAACAGGGTGATCTCGCCCTCTTTCGCCTGGCTCACGAACTCCCCGACCCCGACGACGTCGTCGATGATCGGATCGAGGTCGTCCTTCTTCAGCCCCATCAGGTCGAGGGTCATCGCGCACGCGTGCACCCGCACCTTGCCCATCTCCTTCGCGATGCGGAGCATCTCGTACCAGGAGGGCACGTTCTTCTCGCGCATGAGCTGGGCGAGCATCGGGGCGAGCTCGGCGTAGTTCACATCCATCTTCGTGTTCGTCGAGGGCTGTCCCTTGCGGAACGCATCGAGCCCGTAGAACGTGAGGAAGATGTCCACGTCCATCCCCATCGCGACGGCCCCGGAGGCCATGATCGCGGCGGGGTACAGGCGGTCGACGGTCCCGCTGAAGACGACCATCGATAGGCGGTTGGGCATGTTCGGTACCTCCGGAGGGACCTGCCGGTTCGAGGCGCTAGTACGTGCGGATGGGTTTGAATATACGAGCATATACGAACATGCAAGAGGACGCATATACGCCCGCGTCCACCCTACGCCTCGATGACGCATGCGCCGGATGGTCTCCTTGCGTTCACCGCGCAGGTCCTCGCGGTCCTCGCGAACCCGCGTCGCCTCGAGATCGTCGAACTCCTCCGATCCCGGGAGTACCGCGTGACGGAGATGGCGGATGCCCTGGAGCTCGCGCAGGCCGCGACGTCCCAGCACCTCGCGGTCCTGCGGCGCGCGGGCGTCGTGGACGCGCGGAAGGACGGCAACTTCGTGTTCTACCGTCTCGCGATCCCGAACCTCGGCCCCGTACTGGACGCGATGGTGAAGGTGGCCCGCGACCTGCTCGTGTCCCAGGAGGAGCAGCTACGCCCGATCCTGCAGGGGACGGCGCGCGCGTTCCGTCGCACGGGCGTGGGCACATGACCGCCGTGCTCCGGTCGCGCGGGCTCGTCCTCGTCGGGCTGACCGCGATCGTGAGCGGCGTGTCCACGTTCGTGAACTTCTGGGCCGTCCAGGGGACGAACTCGGACGCGTTCGTCGCGATGCGGAACGGACTCGTCGCGATCCTCCTCGTCCCGGGCGTCCTCCTGGCCGCCGGCGCGCGGGAGTCCATCCGACCGAAGGACTGGCTCCGGCTGGCGGCGATCGGCCTCGTCGGGGGCGCGATCCCGTTCATCCTGTTCTTCCGCGGGCTCCAGCTCGCGGGCACCGCGGGGGCCGCGACCGCGTCATTCGGCTACCGGGCCCTCTTCCTCGTCGCGGGCGCGTTCGCCGTCGTCGCGCTCCGCGAACGGTTCCCTTGGAGGATCGCGGGCAGCGCCGCCCTGATCCTGGGCGGGAACGTGCTCCTCCTCTCCCTGTACGAACCCGTGTGGACGGACGGCTTCGTCCTCGTGATGGGCGCGACGGCCCTGTGGGCCGCGGAGTACACAGTCTCGAAACGCATCCTCCGCGATCTCCGCCCGGGCACGGTGGCCCTCGGCCGGATGGGCTTCGGGGCCGCGTTCCTCGTCGGGTACCTCGGCCTGACGGGGGGCGTCGGTTCCCTCGCCGCGATGACCGCGGCGCAGCTCACCTGGATGGCGCTCAGCGCGTTCCTGCTCCTCGCCTTCGTGTCGACGTGGTACGCGGGGCTCCGGTACGTGGACGTGGCCACCGCGACCTCCGTGTTGGTCCTGGGCCTCCCGATCACGCTCGGCCTGAGCGTCCTCGCGGGGCGGTCCGCCCTGGCGATCGAGGATGCCGCGGGGATCGCCGCGGTCGTCGCCGGGGTCGGCATCGCGGTCGGCGCCGCGTCCCTCCGGGAGACCTGGTCGTACCTCGCCCACGAGGTCGGCCGCCGCATCGGGAGTCGAGCATGACCCTCGCGGGCGCTCGCCTCGGGGCGAGGTTCAGCCTGGCGACGAACCGCCTGCGGTACTGCGGGCCCGAGGGGGCCGCGGACGCCTTCCTGCGAACGATCGTTGAGCGAGCGGACGGGGAGGCGACCGGGCGCGCCCTGCTCGCGTTCGAAGCCCTCGCGCCGTACCTCACCGCGATCGGGGCCAAGCATGGGCTCCACCCGCTCGACGAGGCCGTCGTGGAGGCGTACTGGATCGGGAACGACCTCCTCGATGCGTTCACGCGGGCCGACTTCATCCCGATCCTGGAGACGCTCGGCGCCCGGGGTCTGCCCCCCGTCGTCGTGCGGCGCCTCGCGCTCCGCCTGCCCGATCATCCGATCCCCCATCACGCGTTCCACGTCGCCTTCGTCGGCGTGGGCTCGGTCACGGGTCGGGTCGCGACGAATCTCGAGAACATGGATCGGTGCCGACCCTCGTGGGCCCAGGTCGAGGCGATTCGCGGGGGACGCCTGGACGTCTCGCGTTCGAAGCTGGAGCTCTCGGGAGGTCGTCCCCGGATCGCGCGATCCGGCCCGGAGGCCCTCTCGTGGGATCCGCGGCTCCTCCCCTCTCTCCGAGTGGGCGACTCGATCGCGGTCCACTGGGGCCTCCCCGTGCTTCGGCTCGCGCCGGACCAGCTCGACCGGCTCGAGACGTACACGCGGCAGTCCCTGGAGCTCGCGTTCGCCTAGGGTCCGTCCGGGGTCGTCAGGATCGCTCGCTGGATCACGATCCCGCGCGTCCCGTCCACCCGTGCGGGGGCCGCGCATCGCGGGCAGGCGACCGGGTCGTCGCGGTGGATCCGCGGCTCCCACGCGTGCCCGCACGCCGTGCAGACGAGTCGGGTGGGCGTCACGTGGATCGAGAGGGTCGCGCCCTCCGCGCACGTGTCGACGGCCTCGAGCTCGAACGCGGCGCGGAGCGCGTCCGCGTCGAGCCCCTCGAGGTCTCCGACCTGGACGTCCACGGCGCGCACCGCGTGGGCCCCACGCCGCGCGGCCTCCGCGAGGACCGTCGACACGATGCCTTGCGCCATCGCGGCCTCATGCATGGGGCACGTCCTCCAGCTCGTCCCATGCGTCGATGATCTCGGCCGCCTCGAGTGGCTCTAGGACGGACATCGCGACGCCCCCCTGGACGAGGACGAACTCGCCGGGCCGGGCCCGGACGTGGGCCACGTTCACCTCGCGACGCCAGCCGCGCGACTCGACGATCGCCCGGTCCCCGTGGACGGAGAGGACCTTCGCGGGCACGCTCAGGCACATGGGTCGGAGAGTGGGCGGCCGGCAGGTGAAGGGACCGCTCGAGTCCATACTGCATATACATACTCTATGGTGGGCACGTTGAAACGCCTCCCGGCGGGTCGTTCTCGCGTCGTGACGTGACGTGATCGAGATCCGATTCCATGGCCGCGGGGGCCAGGGTGCGGTCCTCGCGTCGGAGCTCCTCGCGCAGGCCGCGTTCCTCGAGGGGAAGTACCCCCAGAGCTTCCCGTTCTTCGGCGTCGAGCGACGGGGGGCTCCCGTGACCGCCTTCGCGCGGATCGACGACGCGGTGATCCGGATCCGGACGGGGATCACGAACCCGGACGTCGTCGTCGTGCTCGATGCGGGGCTCCTCCGGGCGACGAACGTCGTCGCGGGCCTCCGGCGGGGCGGGCTCCTCCTGATCAACGCGGACCGCGTGCCCGAGAACCTCGACCCGAACTTCGAGGGGCGGCTCGCGACCGTGGACGCGACCGGGATCGCGCTCTCGCAGGGGCTCGGTTCGAGGACGACCCCGATCGTGAACACGGCCCTCCTCGGCGCCCTCGCGCGGACGAGCCGGGTCGTCTCCCTCGATTCGATTCTCCAGGCGATCGACCGGTTCGTGCCCGCGAAGCAGGACGAGAACCGGGTCGCCGCGACGCTCGGCCACGACCGCGTGCGCGCCCAGGAGGTCGTGATCCTGTGACCCGCTACGAGACCGTCGAGGACCTGCCCGAGGTCCCCGTGGCGGAGGAGCCGAGCGAATCGATCCGCACGGCGGGGTGGCGGACGTTCCGTCCCGTGATCGACCGCGGGAAATGCACGAAGTGCAACGTCTGCTGGAAGTTCTGCCCGGACGTGGCAATCGCGATCGGCGAGGACGGGTACCCGGTCGTTCGGCTCGACTACTGCAAGGGGTGCGGGATCTGCGCGGAGGAGTGCCGCCCCCTCGCGATCGAGATGGTCCAGGAGGAGTGAAGGATGTCCGAGGCCGTCATCTCGGGGAACTACGCGCAGTCGTACGCGGCGAAGCTCGCCCGGGTCCACGTGGTCTCCGCGTACCCGATCACGCCCCAGACCTCCATCGTCGAGAAGATCGCGGACTTCGTCGCGAGCGGCGAGCTGCCCGCGCAGTACGTGAAGGTCGAGTCGGAGCACAGCGCGCTCCAGGTGTGCATCAGCGCGGCCGCGCTCGGCGCGCGGACGTACACGGCCACGTCGAGCCAGGGGCTCCTGCTCATGCACGAGCTCCTTCACTGGGCCGCAGGGGCCCGGGCCCCGATCGTCATGGGGGTCGTGAACCGGGCCGTCGCGCCTCCCTGGTCCCTCATGACGGACCACACGGACTCGATCTCGCAACGCGACACGGGATGGATCCAGTTCTACCCGGAGAGCAACCAGGAGGTCCTCGACACGACCCTCATCGCGTTCCGGCTCGCGGAGCATCCCGACGTCCGGCTCCCCGTCATGGTCACGGAGGATGCGTTCTTCCTCTCCCACACGGTCGAGCGCGTGGACATCCCGTCCCCCGCCTGCGTGGACGCGTTCCTGCCCTCCCGTTCGCGGGAGGGCGCCGTCCGGCTTGGCGCGCGGGGCCGCCTCGGATCGTTCACGGGTCCGGACCTGTACATGGAATTCCGGTACACGGTCGCCCGAGCGATGGACCGGGCCCGCGGCGTGCTCGAGGACGTCGAGGCGGCGTACGAACGGGCGACGGGCCGCCACCACGGCGGAGCCCTCCCCACGTATCGCGTGGACGATGCGGACGCGGTCCTCGTCACGATGGGGACCGCCACGAGCACGGCCCGGGCGGCGATCGATGCGATGCGCGCCCGCGGGAAGAAGGTGGGGCTCGCGAAGCTGCGCGTGTTCCGGCCGTTCCCCGCGCGCGAGGTCGCGGAGCTCGCGTCCCGCGTGGATCGGATCGGAGTCCTGGACCGCTCGTTCACGTTCGGGGCCGCGGGGGCCGCGTTCACCGAGATCGCCGCCGCCGCGCACGACGCGGCCTCGAAGCCGATCCTCCGGGATTACATCGCCGGGCTCGGCGGCCGCGACCTGGCGCCCTCGGACCTCGACGGGATCGTGTCCCGTCTCCTCAAGGCGGACGCGTCCGGGATCGAATGGTACGGCCTGAAGCGCCGTAGCGCGGAGGTGTCGTCATGGCCCGCCTGACGATCCCGGCCGAGGAATACCTCCGCGCGGGCCACTCCGCGTGCCCGGGATGCGCGGCGACCCTCGTGATGCGCTACCTCCTGAAGGGCCTCGGGCCTCGGGTCCTCCTCACGGTCCCCGCGTCCTGCTGGACGGTCATCGCCACGCCGTTCCCCACGACGGCCCTCGACGTCCCCATGGTCGACTGCGCGTTCGAGGCGACGGGCGCTTCGATGTCGGGCCTCCGGGCCGCGGCCGACGCCCTGGGCCTCGCGGACGCGATCGTCGTGGGGTTCGCGGGGGACGGCGGGACCTCGGACATCGGGCTCCAGGCCCTCAGCGGGATGCTCGAGCGACGCACGGACGGGATCTACGTGATGTACGACAACGAGGCGTACATGAACACGGGAATCCAGCGGAGCGGGAGCACCCCGCAGGCCGCGTGGACGACCACGACGCCGGTCGCCGCGGGCTCCCGGGGCAAGGCGGAGCCCAAGAAGGACATCATGGGGATCGTGGACGCCCATCGGCCCGCGTACGCCGCGACCGTGAACGTCGCGTTCCCCGAGGACTTCGTGAAGAAGGTCGAGACGGCCCGCGAACGGTCCGGGCCGCGGTTCCTCCACGCGCTCTCCCCGTGTCCCCCGGGGTGGCGATTCCCGCCCGAGAAGACGATCGCCCTGGGTCGCCTCGCGACGGATACGAACCTCTTCCCGCTGTACGAGGTCGACGAGGGCCGGTGCCGGATCACGCGGAAACTCGGACGGGCGCGTCCCGTGCAGGAGTACCTGGAGGCCCAGGGGCGGTTCTCGCACCTGACGCCCGAGGAGACCCGCTCGATCCAGGCCGACGTCGACGCACGGTGGGCCCGGCTCCTCGCACGGGAAGCCCAATCGTGAGGTCTTCCGTCGAGCCGTTCGGATGGAAAAGTCGCGAGGCATCACGGCGCGGGTCGCTCCGCCTCGCGTCAAAGAGGGGGTGAGGGGTCCTCACCGGTCCGTCCACGGGTCGCCGACTACTTGGAACGTCGGTCCTTTCCGTATGTACCGACGCGGGCCGCGGGCCGCCCCGCGAGGACCCGCTGGAGCGACGCGACGAGGTGCAGGAGACCCGCCTCCTCCGCGGGGGTCAGGCCGGCCGCGGTGGCGCGCAGGTCCGGTTGGATCCCGATCAGGGTGACATCTGCTTGGGCCGTCTCCTCGAGGTACGCGATCACGACGGGCAGTGGGATCGCGTGGGTCGAGAACCGCGAGCCGCCCACCTCGGCCGGGTGGAGGACCCGCGCGGTCCCGGGCCGCGCGCCGAACTCGGCCGCGTCGAGGAGGAGGACGTGGTCCGGGCGGACCCGCCGGATCGGCCCGGTGAACGACTCCGGCACGACGCCGGCCAGGAAGACGCGCACGTCGGGGAGGCGGAGGGCTTCGACCTCCCGGGCGGCCAGCATCCCGAGTCGGTCCTCCCGGCGGAGCTCGTCGCCGATCCCCAGGACCGCGATGCGGCGCGCGCGGCGCAGCCGCCGGGCCAGATCCGCCTCGATTGATGCGGCCGCCGGGGCCGTCACCGCACGACGACCTCCTTGTCCGGGCCGGCCCCGGCGAACGCCTCCGTGAGGTAGATCGCCTTCGGGTCCGTCGGGCAGTACTCCTCACAGAGGCCGCACCGGATGCACGCGAACAGGTGGACCTCGGGCTTCTTCTTGCGCACGATGGTGCGCCCCTTCACGGGGACCTCCCGCTCGCTCGGGACCATGTCGATGCACTCCGTCGGGCACACGAGGGCGCACTTCGAGCAGCCGATGCACGCGTCGTCCCGGATCGCGATCCGGCCGCGGAAGCCCGTCGGGACGGGCACCCGTTCCGCGGGGTAGCGTACCGTGGCCGGTCCCTTCCACAGGCTCGCGAGGAGCTCGCGCAGGACAGCCCCCCCTCTCATCCTCCCCCACCTCCACCGAGGACGAGGACGAGCCCGATCTGGAGGATCCCGGCCCCCGTGAGGACGGTCCACCCGAACGCGTCGAGCTGGTCCATGCGGATGCGCCCCATCGCGGAGCGGATTGTCGCGAGGACGACGAGGATCCCGAGGGTCTTCCCGAGGAAGGCGGCGAAGCCCGCCGCCGCGGCGAGCCATGCAGGCTCGACGACCCATGGCACGGACGGTCCCCCGAGGAACAGGGCCGCGACGAGGCCGCTGCCCACGACGAGGGCCAGGTCCATCGTGAGCCGCATCATTGCGAGCTTCCGCCCGGTGAGTTCCGTCCATGGGCCCGCGACGAGCTCCGTGTCCGCCTCGGGGAGGTCGAACGGCGCGCGCTCGAGCTTCGCCTGGAGGCCGATCAGGGCCACGAGGAAGCCGATCGGCTGGGCGACGACGGCCCACCCCGACGCCCGCTGGGCCTCTGCGATTCCGGACAACGACCACGACTGGGCCGCGATCGCAGGACCCAGGAGGACGAGGAACAACGGGACCTCGTAGATGAAGAGCTGCGTGAGGGCCCGCGTGCCCCCGATCGTGCCGAACACGTTCCGGCTCAGCCAACCGAGGAGGAAGAGCAGGATCGTCGGGAGCGTGAAGAGGTACAACACGACGACGAGGTCGCCCTGGAACGCGAGGGGGCTCGGGCCCAGCACGGGGACGTACAGGAACGCGGTCGCCACGGCCGCGAACGCGAGGATCGGGATCGCGCGGATCGCGGTCGCGTCGGATCCCTCCGTGTCGACGTCTTCCTTGGAGAGGAGCTTCACGAGATCGGCGAAAGGCTGGAGGAGGGGCGGCCCCACGCGGGACTGGAACCGGGCCGCGAGCTTCCGGTCCACGAACTCGAAGAAGAGGGCGTAGCCGATCAGGAAGACCAGTCCGGGGAACAGGAGGCCGTACGCGACGATCCCGAGGGGGTCCATCAGAGTCCCTCCGTGGCCCGGTAGTACCGCTTCCCGTGGTCCCGAAGTTCGTCCCACGTCATGGAGGTCGTCCCGGTGCCGTCCGGGCGCGCGATCGCGATCCGGGACGTGCAGCTCAGGCACGGGTCGATCGCCGCGACGACGACAGGCAGATCCGCGAGCGGGTGCCCCCGCAGGCTCGAGACGACGGACGTCCAGTTCGCCAGGGTCGGGGTCCGGACGTCGAGCCGCTCCACCTTGTCCGTGTTGTTCGTCCGGATGAAGTGGACGAGCTCGCCGCGGGGGGCCTCGTAGCGGCTGAGGATCTCCGCGCGAGGAGCGACTCGCGGGGACGTCACCTTGAGGGGGCCCCCGGGGAGGTCCAGGAGGGATCGGCGCACGATCCCGACGGACTCCGCCATCTCCCCGATCCGGACGAGGGTCCGCGCGAACACGTCCCCCGCGGTCTGCGTGACGACGCGGAACGGGATGTCGTCGTACGCGGCGTACGGGTCGTCCTTCCGCACGTCGTACGGCACGCCGCTCGCCCGTGCGGTGGGCCCGACCGTGCCGAGGGCGAGCGCCGCGTCCGGCGTGAGACGGCCGACCCCTCGGAAGCGGACGAGGGTCGTGGGCTCCTCCCGGACGAGCGTCCCATACCGTTCGATCCGACGCCCGAGGAACGACAGGTCCTTCATGGCCCGGGCGACGACCCGCTCCGGCACGTCCACCCGGACCCCGCCGACCTCGTTGACCCCGTAGTTCACGCGGTTCCCCGAGATCGCCTCGAGGAGGTCCTGGACGACCTCGCGATCCCGCCAGGTCCACATGAACAGCGTGTTGAACCCGATCTCGTGCGCCGCGACCCCGAGCCAGAGGAGGTGGGAGTGGAGCCGCTCGAGCTCCGCGACGGCCGTGCGGATGTACCGGGCCCGGGGCGGCACGCGGACTCTCATCGCCTCCTCGATCCCCTGGACGAACGCGGTCGTATGGCTGTGGCTGCAGATCCCGCAGATCCGCTCGAGGAGGGGCACCGCGTGCACGAAGTCCCGCGTCTCCGCGGCTTTCTCGATGCCCCGATGGTTGTATGAGATGTCGAGCTCGAGCCGCACGATCGTCTCGCCGTCCGCGATGACCCGGAAGTTCACGGGCTCCTTGAGCGCGGGGTGCTGGGGTCCGATGGGCACGACGATCTCGGCCATTCACCCGACCTCCTTCGCCGCGCCGCCGTATGACTTCCCCGGGTCCATGACCCAGTCCTTTCGGAGCGGGTACTCCGACTCGGGCCAGTCCTCGTTCAGGATGAGCCGCCGGAGGTCCGGATGGCCCTCGAACTCGATCCCGAACAGGTCGTGGATCTGTCGCTCGTACAGGGCCGCGGGCGGGAGGATCCCGTGGGCCGAGCGGATCCGGGGCGCGTCCCTAGGCAGTTCCACGCGGATCGAGACGATCCCGCGGTGGGCGCCCGTGAGGTGATAGTGGAGCTCGAACGTCGTGCCCGTGTCCACGGTCGCGATCTGGATCAGGTGGTCGCATCGGAGGCGGTCCCGCGTGCGCGCGAGGGCTTCGAGGACCCGGGCCGCGGGGACGCTCACCCGCACCCGGTTCGCGGCGACGGACTCCCCCGTCCCGAGGCCTTCCATCGCGGCGGACACCCGGTCCGCGGTCCACGCCGCGGAGCGCGTCATCCGACCGCCTCCTGGGGTGGGGCCGGCCCGGATCTCCGGGTGACCCTCCCGTCCCGCCTGGCGTCCGCCTTGATGAGGGCCACGCACTTCGCGATCCCGTCGATGATCTCGTCGGGGCGGGGCGGACATCCCGCGATGTAGATGTCGACGGGGACGACCTGGTCCGCGCCGCCGAGGACATGGTACAGCCCCTGGAACACCCCGCCGTTCGCGCCGCACGCGCCCGTGGCGATCACGTACTTCGGCTCGGGCATCTGGTCGTACACGCGGCGCAGGCGCGCGGCCTGCTTCCGTGTGACGGGGCCCGTGACGATCAGGATGTCCGCGTGGCGGGGCGACCCTTTCGCGAGGATCCCGAGGCGCTCCACGTCGAACCGCGGCGTGATCGCCGCGAGGATCTCGATGTCGCACGCGTTGCACGCCCCGCTGTTGAACAGGAAGATCCACGGGGACTTGCCGCGGGCCCAGGCGACGAGGCGCCTCGACAGGCTCATCGGGTCCACCTCAGGACGGGCACGGACAGGCCGACGACGAGCAGGTACGCGAGGGCCGCCCACGGGATCGCGCCCCGCGGCGCGGTCGCGAGGACGATGGCGGCCACATGGAGGATCGTGAACAGGAGGGCCACGTGGAAGAACGCGTACCCCGGGCGGTACGCCTGGCCCGGGAGGTCCTCCCCGCCCGTGTACGCCTTCGCCTTCCCGCCGGTGGGCCGGAACCGCGGCGCCACGCGCCCGGACCACGCATACACGAGCCAGCCCGCGAGGGCCATCGCGCCGAACCAGAGGAGCGGGGCTGCGAGCCATTCGTCGGCCATCAGGCACCTCCGAAGGCCCGGGCGAGGCCCTGCGCCGCGGCCTGGGCCGCCTGGATCGCGGGGTCCGGGAACAGGCCGATGAGGACCGTCGCGAGGGCGAGCCCGACGATGGGCCCTTGCATCGTCCACGGCACCCGCACGCGGGCCGGACGCGCCTCCGAGAACACGATCCGGAGGAGGGCCGGCACGTAGTAGCCGAGGGACAGGACGCTGTTCGCCGCAAGGGCCAGGACGAGGAGGACGGGCCCGAGGCCGCCCGCATCGAGGCCCGCCTTCGCGATGAGGAGCTTGCTCAGGAAACCCCCCATGGGCGGGACCCCCGCGAGGCCGAGCGCGAAGAGCGCGAAGCTCAGGCCGACCGCAGGGGCCGCTCGTCCGATCCCCGCGAGCTGGCCCAGGTCGCGCGTGCCCGCGATCCACACGAACGCGCCCGCCGCGAGGAACGCGCCCCCCTTCGCGAGCCCGTGCGTCAGGATGTGGAGGAGCCCGCCCTCGGCCCCGCCCGCCACGCCGAACTCGAACGCGAGCCCGAACCCGAGGAGGATGTATCCGACCTGTGCGACGCTCGAGTAGGCGAGCATCCGCTTCACGTCGGACTGGTGGAGGGCCAAGAGGTTGCCGACCGTCATCGTGAGGACCGCGAGGAGGCTGAGGTACAGCCCCACGGAGACGGCGGGCGTCGCGACCGCGCCGACGGACGTCGCGAGGGCCACGAGGGCCGCCTCGATCACGATCCCGCTCAACATCGCGCTGATCCCGCTCGGGGCCGCCGTGTGGGCGTCCGGGAGCCACGTGTGCATCGGGACGATCGCGGCCTTGAGGCCGAACCCCGCCACGAACAAGGCCGCGGCCGGGCCCGCGAGGAGGACGGGCATCCCGGCCGACGCCCCGCGGATCGCCGCGAGATCCGTCGTGCCCGCTCCGAGGTACGCGAACGAGATCCCGAGGAGGGCCACGAGGGAGCCCGCCCCCGACAGGACGACGTATTTCATCCCGGCCTCGATCGCCTCCGCGCGGTCCACGTGATACGCGACGAGACCGTACGAAGCGACGGCCATCAGCTCGAAGAAGACGAACAGGCCGAACAGGTCCGCGGCGAATCCGAGCCCGACGGCTCCCGCGGCCATGAGGAGCAGGAGCGGGAAGTAGCGTTCGACGGATCGGTCTCCCCGCAGGGTCGGGATCGAGAAGAGGGACGCGGCCATCCCGAGCCCCGTCCCGATCGTCGCGAGGAAGTACGCGAGGGGGGTGCCCGCGAGGGTCATCGCGCCGAGGAACGGCACGGGGCCGTCCGAACCGGAGGCCAGGAGGCCCACCGCGAGGCCGAAGGAGAGGAGGAAGACCGCGAAGGCGCCCAGGCCCGTCCACTCGCCGCCGCGGCCTCGCGAGAGGCGCGCCTCGAGATACACGGCGGGCGCCCCCGCTAGGAGGGCGAACAGGGGGAGCCCGGCGAGCAGGTCGGCTGTCATCCGAGGCCCTCCAGGAGGATCGCGGCCAGGAGGACGACCACCGCCGCGACGAGCCCGATCGCGTTCACGTTCAGGTCCCCGGTCTGGGTCCGCCGCACGGCGCGGGCCGCCGCCCCGATCCGCCGGGCGAACGCGACGTACGCGGCGTCGAACCCGAACCCGCTGCCCACGGCCCCCGCGAGGACGGACCCGTCCCGCGGACGCACGGACCGGGACCAGCCCGGACGGGCCGCGAGGGCGGCGCTCAGGGCGATCACGGCGAGGCTCACGATCGCGGTGGGCCACCGGAGGGTCACGAGGAACGCGTCCCACAGAGGCAGGGGCTCGATCCCGCGGAGGGGCATCGACCGGGCCAACGCCTCCGAGTACGGACCGATCAGGAATCCGCTCGTGAGGGCGGCCGCCGCGAGGACGACGAGGACGACGGCCATGGAGGGGTCCGGGTCCCTCGCATCGGGCGTGCGGGCCGTCCCGCGGAAGACGAGATTGAACGTCCGCCACCCGTAGCCGACCGTGAGGAGCGTGGCCACGATGAGCAGGAGGAACGCTCCCAGGTGCCCGCCCTCGATCACGGCGCCCAGGAGCAGGTCCTTGCTCCAGAATCCGTTCGCGAAGGGCAGCCCGACCATCGCGGCGATCCCGACGAGGAACGCGGCCGACGTGATCGGCATCCCGCGCCCCACCCCCCTCATCCGGAACACGTCCCGGGTCCCGGCCGCCTGGATGGCCGCCCCCGCCGCGAGGAACAGGAGGGCCTTGAAGATCGCTTGGCTGAGCAGATGGAACTGGCTCGCCAGGATCGCCCCCGCGCCGACCGCGGCGACCATGAAGCCCAGCTGGCTGATCGTGGAGTACGCGAGGACGCGCTTCAGGTCCGTTTCGGCCAACGCGGCGACGGCCCCCAGGACCGCGCTCGCGGCCCCGATCCACAGGAGGGAGGCGGGCCACCACCCCAGGTCCCCGAACGCCGGAGCGGTCCGCGCGAGCAGGTACACGCCCGCGTTCACGAGGGTCGCGGCGTGGATGAGGGCGCTCACGGGGGTGGGCGCCTCCATCGCGTCGGGGAGCCACACGTGGAGGGGCACCTGGGCGGACTTCCCCACGGCGGCCAGGAGGACCCCGAGGGCCGCGAGGGTCCGCACGTCCGCGGGGAGGCCCGCGGCCTCGAGGCCGGAGAACGTGACGATCCCCTGGGACCACAGGGCGACCACCGCGACGAGGAGGCCGATGTCGCCGATGCGCGTGACGGCGAACGCCTTGAGGCCCGCGCGGCGCGCGTTCGGATCCCGGTGGTAGAACGCGATGAGGGCGAACGAACAGAGGCCGATCAGCTCCCAGAAGATGTAGAACGCCAGGAGGCTGTCCGCCAGCGCGAGGCCGACCATGGCCCCGATGAACAGGAGGACGAGCGCGTCGTACCGAGCCATGCTGTACCCCTCGCGGGCCGCCTCTCGCATGTACGCCCTCGAGTAGACGACGACGAGCGCTCCGACCGATCCAGCAATCGCCGCGACGAACCCGCCGAGGGCGTCCACTCGGAGGTCGAAGGGCACACCCATCGCGGGGATCCAGATCCCGATCCGGGTCGGGTGGTCCCGGAGCACGGTCAGGGTGAGGAGGGAGAGCGCGGCCGTCGTGATGGCCACGCCGATCGCGATCCCGCTGCGGACCCGGGCGGACGCTCGACCTGACGCGGCGACCGCGCCGGCCCCGACGATGGGGACGAAGATTGTGAGGACCGCGAGCGGCTCGGCGATCATCCGGTCAGCCTCCGGATGCCCCGGACGTCGAGCCGGCCCGCGACCCGTTCGACCCGGACGAGGAGGGCCAGGGCGATCGCCACGACGACCGTCTCGATCGCGATCACGACGATGACCATGGCCTGCGCCCGTCCCAGGTCTCCGAGGGCGTGCCCCGCGGACAGGAGGCTCAGGGTGGCCCCCTTCCCCATGATCTCGAGGCCGAGGAGGACCCGGAGGAGGCCTTCGCGCGCGACGAGGGCGTACAGGCCCAGCGCAAAGAGTGCGAGGGCCGCACCCAGGTTCAGCCACACGAATGGATCAGCCATTCGCCTCACCGCCCTGCGCGGGGATGAGGAGGCCGATCGCGAAGGCCCCGCAGAGGAGCACGAACGCTTGGACGATCACCTCCACGGATCGCTCGGACCACAGGAAGTCCCCGATTGCGTCCCCGCCGCCGTCCGCAGGGGGCTCGGGGATCGGGACCGAGAGGACCGCGAGGAGCGCAAGGCCGAGGAACGCCGCGGAGGCGGCGATCCCCACGACCCCCTTCGAGGGCATCACGGGCCGTCCTCCCGTCCGCCCGTCAGGGTGATCGCGACGAGGAATAGGACGGCCATCAGGCCGCCGCCCACAGTGAGCTCGAGCGCGGCCGCAAAGGGAGCCGCGAGGACGAAGAACGCGGCCGCGACGAACGCGCTCCCCGCGGCGAACGCGGCGACCGCGCGGATCAGGTCCCGCACGTGGAGCGAGAGCGCGAGGCTGGCCAGCCCGGCGGCCAGGAGACCGATCTGGGTCACGAGCAGGGCCGTGGAACTCATGGGGACTCGCCTCGATGCGGCCGAGCAATCCCGCGAGATATATAGCTGATATACATATGCGCAGGATTGAATATACTCCGGACGAGATCGAGCGTCGCCGCCACCTCCTCACGGATTCGGGGTCCCGACACGCTTCACGGAGGGTCGGAACTTTTCCGCGAGGTCCGGGCTCCCGGTCTCATAGAACTTCGAGTAGAATTCGACGTAGTGCAGGCGGAGCGATTGGATCCCGATGGTCGCGACCGCGAGGGCGAGCACGAAGCCGTGGCCGATCGCGAGGAGAAGCGCGCCGAGGGCCCATCCGAAGGGGCCCAGCGGGAAGAGGCCGCCGATCACGATCGCGTTGAGGGTCGACGCGAGGGCACTCTTCGCGACCCCGACGACCGCGATGCGCAGGTACGAGAGGAGGTTCCCGATGAACGAAGGGATCTCGATGACGTCCGTCACGCCGCCGCCCCACGCGAGGAGCGCGGTCGCGGTCGCCATGACGCCGACCCCGAGGTACCACATGTCGGCGAGCGCAATCCCCGCGACGGCGAGCATGAGGAGGAATGCGCCGTTCTCGAGGATGATCCAGCTGACCTTGCGCAGGAACGCGATCCTCAGACCCTGCCGGCGACGCACGGCGCGGAACCCCATGAGGAGCCCGACGTTCACGTGGGTCGCGCCGACCACGATGGCGAGGACGAACAGGAGGAACAAGTCCCCGCTCCGGTGGAAATACGGGTACGCGGGCCAGAGAGGCTGGAGGGACCATCCGAACACCTCGCCGAACAGGAGGAATCCGAACCCTATGGCCCAAGCTCCCCCGTACCGGAGGAACGAGCGGACGAGCTCGACGAGCGGGGTGTCGAAGTAGCGTCCCAGGACCCAGCTCGCGGCGAGGAGCGCGACCCCGTACCCGGCGTCCCCGAGCATGAGGCCGAAGAACAAGGGCATGAAGAGGAACGTCGCGAACGTCGGGTCGTAGTCGCTTCGCCCGGGCATCGCGTACATCTCGACCAGGATCTCGTACGGTCGCGCGAACGGGACGTTGGACAGGGCCGTGGGGGCCGTCGTGATCGCCGCGCCGGCCTCCCCCTCGACGACGACCGTGACGCGGCCGAGGGACGCACCCTCGAGGACCGCCGAGAACTCCTCGACCCACGTGGCCGGGAGCCAGCCTTCGATGACGAAGTGGTGGTCTCCCGCCTCGACGCCCACGACATTGAAGCACCGGAGGGCGCTGATCGCGTCCTCTGCGAGCGGCCGCATGTCGCTCACGCCGACGACGAGCGCGCGGTAGAGCGCGAGGAGCGCCAAGGGGCTCACCGCGCCAGGAGGACGGATGCACGTCCGTTGCGGAGGATCTTGTCCGCGACGCTCCCCACGTAGTCGAGCGCGAGATCGCTCCGCCCCCGCGCGCCCAGGACGATGAGCGTGCGACCTTGCGCGGCCTTCAGGATTTCCTGCGCGGGGTGGCCATACCCGACGGCCCGCGAGACACGGAGGCCCGCGGCGCGCAGTCGCTTCTCCGTGTCGAGGAGGAACGGTTCCGCCGGCGTCGATGCGAGGGTGAACGCTCCCTCGGGCCGCTCGGGGACCACGAACAGGAGGAGGACGTCCGATCTGAATGGGGGCCCGAGGGCCGCCACGATCTCGGCCGCGCGCCTCGCGTCCTGGGATCCATCCACGGCGAGGACGATCCGGTCGAAGAGCCCGCTCGATTTCGCGACGAGGACGGAGCACGGGGCGCGCATGGCGACCTGGTACGACACGCTGCCGAGGACATGGGAACCCTTCGGGGTCAGCCCCCGCGAGCCCATCGCGATGAGATCGACCCGGCGGGTCTCCGCGTGGCCAACGATTTCCTCGGCGGGGTATCCGTGCGCGAGCGCTTCCTCGAACCCGACGCCCGCCGCGCCCGCTCGGGCCGCCGCCTCGGCGACGATCTCGTGCCCGACCCGATCGAGCTCGCGGACGAGCGGGTCGAACAGGTCCGGATGTCGTGCGTACTCCTCGAGGCGCGGCACGACGTGGAGCAGGTGGACTCGCGCCTTGGTCTCCCGGGCGATCTCGATCGCGGCCTCGAGGGCCTTCCAGGCGAGTCCGGATCCATCGAGGGGGACGAGGATCGCGGAGGGGTCGCTCCGTCCGTTCACGGAGGTCCCACGGGCTCGGCTCGGATTGAGATGTCCGCACTTAGAGTATGTATTTACCTCGTGCGATTCATGGAGGACCGGGCGTCACGTCTCGGGGTTGTCTATCGGAGCAGACCAAGCCTAATATATACTCGAACGATATCCCTTGAGGAAGGGGTCCTCATGGAGTCTCGCAAGATTCAGAAGGTCGGCGCCGCGACGCTCACGATCTCTCTGCCCAAGGACTGGGCGGAGCAGCGGAACCTGAAGAAAGGGGACCAGGTCTTCCTCGTCGAGGAGGGAGAGGCCCTCAAGGTGCTGCCCGGACTTGCCATCGAGGACCGGCGTCGGGAAGCTTCGGAGTATATCATCGACGCGGACCTGTGCGACGAGCCAGGGATGCTGGAGCGGGTCGTCGTGGGGAACTACGTCCTCGGTCGGGAGAAGATCATCGTCCGGTCGGCCCTGCGACTGCGAAGCGACCACCAGGACGAGGCGCGGCGGGCAACCCGCCGTCTCATGGGGATCGGCATCGTCGAGGAGGGGCCGTCCAAGGTGGTCCTCCAGTGCTCGATCAACCCGACGAACTATCCTCTCGAGACGTTGATCAAGCGTCTGTACAACCTCGGCTCCACGATGCTCTCCGAGGCCCTCGAGGCCCTCGTCACGCGCGACGTGGCCCTCGCTGAGGACGCGCTCAAGCGGGAGGACGACGCGGACATGATGTACTGGCTCATCCTCCGCCTTGTCCTGTCCGCCCAGCTCGACGAGGCGCTCGTCGAGGAGCTGGGGATGCGCTCGCGCATCGAGATCCCGGGCTACCGGGTGATCGCACGCGACCTCGAGACGGTGGCGGACCACTGCAGGCTCATCGCGGAGAACGTTCGGATCCTGCTCGGGCTCAAGGCCCGTATCCCGAACTCCGTCATCAAGGCCCTCCAGTCCTTGGCTCAGACGATCACGGAGATCTACGCGATGGCCCTAGGCGGCCTCCTGTCGAGAGACCTCGGCCAGGCGAACAAGGCGATCCACCTCGCGGAGGGGATGACGAAACGCAAGGAGGAGTTCGTACGCCTCGTCCTCAAGGACATGCGGGCCGCGAAAGGGATGGATCCGACCCTCATCCTGCCCCTCCAGGAGATCTTCTCGTCGCTCACCCAGATCGCGGAGTACGGGAAGGCGATCGCCACGATCGCCTACAACCGATACCTCGAGAAGCCCTCCAACCTGTGCCGGCCAGCGACTCCGTCCGCCTAATTCGTCACGCCGTGGACCCTTTCCTCCGCGCCTCGCGCACCGGGACCTGTAGCTCCGCGTGGACGATCCCCGGAGGGAGACTCGACAGGTCCGGGACGTGGATCTCCCGAAACGGGCCCGTTGGGATGTATCCGTGATCACGGATCCAACGGGCGAGGACCTGGAACGCCTCCCCCAGTCGGGAGGCAGGTCCGTCGAAGATGACCGCAGCAACTTCGGACGCCGGCACGTCCATTAGGTCGAGGCCCTCCCTCGGGCGGGTCGCGAGAGCGACCTGCGCGGCCGCTGCGATCGGGCTTCTCGACGTCGGGCGGGAGGGCGGTCGCCCGTGAAGGGCGAGATACGGGCCGGTGGGCCGCACCTGTCGCGCCCACAGGCGGTTCGCGAGCTCCCGAAACGCGATCCCCACGTCCGCCCACGGCCCGCGATGGGTCACGTAGGCGACCCGGAAGGAATCCATGTGCTTGACCGTGATCGACAGGGTCGTCGATGCTCGCATCCGTCGCCTCAAGTCCAGGCACTGCTCCCGGGGGCTTAGAGGGTTGGACTATTCGGATACGAACCGGAATGTACTCGGACGCGGCCCCGTCCGATATACTTCTATATATCGAACGTTCGGAATGCGGGAGTACCCGCGTGCGTTTCCGACGATGGGTCTTCGATGAACGAACGAGCTCCGTCCGACACGAGGGACCGAACCCGGAAGAGGGTCGGCCTGTACCTGGGCCCAGCGCTCTTCCTCACCATCGTCCTGCTCCCCGAGCCGTCGTCGATGGTCGACGCGGCACGGTCCGTCGGGGCCGCGGATCGCGCGCCCCTCGTCGCGTTGGGCGTCCTCGCGTGGGTCCTCGTGTGGTGGATCACGGAGTGCGTTCCTCTGGGCCTCGCAGCCCTCATCGTCCCCCTCGCGCTCGGGCTCTCGGGGGTCGTGGCCTGGCGGTCCGCCCTCGCCGTGTTCATGGACCCGATCATCTGGATCTTCATGGCGGGCTTCGTCCTCGCGGCCGCGTTCCGGAAGTGGGACCTGGACCGGAGGATTGCGATCGGCCTCGCCTCCATGTACAAGGGGAACCGCCCGATGGTCGCGACCCTGTTCGTCGCGTGCCTCCCCGTGTTCTTCCTCACGGTCACGGGGTCCATCACAGCCTCCACGACGGTCGTCTTCCCATTCCTTATCGCGTACCTTGCGATGCTCGGCGTCGGATCGGGCTCCCGGTACGCGGAGGCGAGCATGCTCGCGCTGGCCCAAGCGGCCACGTCGGGCGCGACCCTCCTCTTGATCAGCACGGCCCCGAACCTCATCGCGAAGGGGACGATCGCCCAGTTCGTCCCGGGCTATCATCTCACGTTCTTCGACTGGTTCATCGTCGGGACGCCCCATGCCTTCCTCGGTCTGTTCATCTCGTGGGGCGTCGTGTTCTTCTTGATCCGGCCCGAGATGATACGCCTTTCCGTGGACCGGCAGAAGCTCATGAAGGCTCGGAGGGAGCTTGGAGCGATGAGCCGCGGGGAGGCGGTTGTCCTCGGGCTGCTCCTTGTCGCGATGACCTTGTGGCTCCTGCCATCCGTCGTGAGGACCCTCGCGGAAATGGATTCCCGCTTCGTGGTCGCGGCGGATGTCATCGCGGCGCGCATGCCCGAGGCGATGCCCGCCGTCCTCGTGATCCTCGGCGCAGGGTTCCTGCGCGTGAAGGGCGAGCCCGTTCTCCGGTGGCACGAGATCGTCGAGGGGATCGACTGGAACATCGTGTTCCTGTTCGGGGGAGGGATTGCCCTCGCAATGGGCTTGACCGCGAGCGGTTCCGCGGAATGGCTTGCGGGCCAGGTCCGCGGCTTCCTGGGGACGGGGGTGAACGCTTGGACGATTTTTGCGGTGTCCGCCCTGCTGGGCTTCTCCCTATCGTACGCGGCCTCGAACACGGCCTCGGCCCTCGTGGCGTGTCCCATTGCGGCGACCCTCGCGATTGGGGCCGGCGTGAGTCCGATCCCGCCCATCCTCGCGGCGGCCCTCGCCTGCTCGATCTCGAGCGCGATCCCGTCCACGACGCCCCCCATGGCGATCGTGTACAGCTCCGGGAGGGTCCGGATCTGGGACATGTTCCGGGTCGGAATCGTGTCCGACCTGATTCGGCTCGGGCTCCTCGTCCTGATCGGGCCCTTCCTCGTTGGGCTCATCCTGTAGGCCGGGGAACGAACGTACACAAGCCTTAAGCGACCCCCGCTTGTTCCGCCTGGCATGCAAGCGACTCGGAGTCGATGGGCGGGCCGGTATGTCGGCGCGACGTTCATCCTCGGGGGCGTGGCATGGCTCGTGATCACCCTGCTCGTCCTGGGGAACCTGCTCGCGGGGATGGAGCCGCCTAACTACATGCTCGGGCCGGCTTCCTCGCGCATGGTGGCGAGCCCGGGCGCGACCGCGTGGTTTGTGATGGGCCTTCTGTCCTACCTGGTCATCGGGATCGTGGGGATCGGGATGAGCGCCCTGTTCTACAACCACATCGAGTCGAACCTCGGGGCTTCCCTGAGCGGCTGGCGCAACATCGCCGCGTGGATCCACCTGGGCCTAGGTGGAGGCGGCGCGGCAGCGGCCTCGCTCCTCATGACCTACGCCGGGTATCAGGCGGGAGTCGCACTCCTCGCGGTGAACTTAGGTGGGCTCGGTCAGGACACCGCGTACGTCCACACGAACATCCTCCAGCCCGTGGTGCTGCCCATCGCGGGCCTGATGGTGGTCGCCCTGCTCGGGTATCTCGTGGGCGGCATCGGTCTCGGGACCGCGTGGTGGAAGGCTCGAGCTGGGCCTCCCGCCGCGTGAACGGGAGTCGTCGGGCCGCCTCGCCTCGTCGGCAGCTACGTCGAGCCCTTCATGAGCCGGTGGAAGTACGTGTGGAGGATCTTCGCCTCCCCGGTCCGGAGCATCTCGCTGAGGGTCGACTTCGCCACCCCGAGCTTCTCCGCGAGCCTGGATAGGTCGATCTTCTTCGGGATGTCGTAGTAACCGAGCCTGTACGCGATGTCGAGCACGCGATTCTGGCGGTCCGTCAGGATCCCCTTCGCCTTCGCGGACGTCACGGCCCGAACGTCGACGTCGAGCCTCCGAGCCCGGAGCGTCTTCACGAGGGCCTCGACGGCCTCCCTCCGGGGCGCGAGGAGGTGCCACTCGAGCTCTCCCGCCTCCGTGGCGATCGCGTCCGTCAGGAAGACCTCGGACTCCGAGATCGCCTCGCATGCGTGGCACTCCCTCACCCGGACGGTAGCGAAGAACCGTCCCCGATCGGGCGGATCCGCCTCGACGCGTTCGATGTCGGGGTCTCCGCGAAGGTCCTCGAGGATCCGCGCGGGATCCTCGCCCGCCGGATTGATCTCCACGAGACTCTGGAGGAGGCCGCCCTCGACCCGCTTCTGCTCCACGACGGTGAGCTCGGCCCCGTGACGGACCGCCACGAGGGTCACCCAGCGACACGGGAGCCGTACGCGCAGGACCGCCTCGATCATTCGCGTCGCACGAATGGGGACCTGAAATAAATAGGAGGCTCCCTCCGCGGACGCGGGGAGAGCCCCCGGGTGCTTCGACCGTTCAGTGGGCCGCCATCTCCTGCACGACGATCGTCCCCCGCATGTTCGGATGGGGGAGGCAGTAATACGCGTACGTGCCCGGGGCCGTGAACGTGACGGACGCACCCTGGCCCGGCTGGATCAGTCCCGTGTCGAACGTGCCGTTCACCCCGGTCGCCGTGTGCGCGAGGGTGTCGTCGTTCACCCACACGACCGTGTTGTTCACGCCGATCACGACGACGATCGGGTTCGGGTCGAACGCGTCCGTCGTCTTCGCCGCGGCCCCGGGGACGATGCGGACCGTCGCGGTGCCCCCGATGGGCGGGGGAGGCGGCGCCCCCTCCCCCGTCACGTTGAACAGCCCGAGGGCTCCCTTCGACGCGTCCGCGAACGCGTGGGTCACGAACGGGTTCTGGCCGACCTGAGCGAACGTGAGGTCCGCGATGATCCCGCCGCTCGGGGGGACGTTCGCGGTCTGGAGGCCCACCTGGACGTTCCGCGGGTTCCCGTCGATGTAGACCCGGTCGAAGACCGTGCCGATCACGTGGAACGCGGACCAGAGGGAGGGCCCGACGTTCAGGAAGTAGACGCGGACCCGCTCGTCCACGCCGACCTCGAGCGGCGTGTGCACGTACCGGTTGTGGAAGCCGTTGAACACGACGTATGTCGGGGTCTTGTTCATCATGTCGTCCATCGTGTCGTACAGCTCGCTCTGTACGAGGAAGAACTCGCGGTCCGCCAGGGGCAGGGGATCCTTCGGGTCCACGACGATCATTCCGTACATCCCGCGGGCGATGTGCTCGATGACGGGCGGGGTGCCGCAGTGGTACATGAAGACCCCGGGATACTCCGCGACGAACTCGAAGTTGATCGTCTGTCCCGGGGCGATCGTGCGGTAGTACAGGTTCCAGGCGACCTTCGCGGCGTGGAAGTCCATCGAGTGCCCGAGGGTGTTGTTGCCTGCGTTCGTGAGCGTGAAGTTCACGACATCGCCCTGGCGCACGCGCACGACGGGTCCCGGGATCGTGCCGTTGTACGTGTACGCGGCCATGAAATCCCCCGGGGCCACCTCCACGGTCGCCTCGAACGCCACGAGGTTCACATCGTGCCTCTTCGACAAGGTGGCCGTCGTGTCCATCGAGAGCCGCACGCCCGCGACGGTGACGACTGCGAGGACCATCACGATCGCGACGCCGAGCGCGGTACGGCCGGCTCGGCTCGGGCTCGATTGCACCGCCATGGTCTGCACCCGGCTTGCCCAGTCCGCGACGGACGATAATGATTTGACCGCACCCGTTCGGTATGTTCGGAACGTTCAAGGGCCCCGCGTGCCTCGGAACGCCGATGACCGCGAGAGACGGAATCGCCCTGCTCGTCGTCGTCCTCCTCGTCGCGGCCGGGGTCTCGTTCGCGCTGGCCGCCTGGGCCCCCTGGGGCATGTCCTCCATGATGGGCCCGTGGCATCCCGTGTGGTCCGGGGGTTGGGTCGTCATGGCGGCCCTGCTCCTCGTGCCGCTCGGACTGCTCGTCGTCGCGATCGCGGTCCTCTTGCGCGGGTCCGAGCCTCGCCCCGGCTCGTGACGCGATCCCCCGAGGGGACGTCGGCCCGGGAACGCGGATGCGGACGTCGGTATATACAGATATGAACTGTCATGCGGGACCCCTTATCCCGCCCCCCGCGGTCGGCCTCCCATAGGTGGTTCGGTTGGCGTTTCCAACGGCGCACGTCCGGAGGGCCTGGCACGAATGGGTCCTGTCGGCGGAACTGAAGTCGGGCAAGAACTGGTCCATGCTGTTCGGACGACTCGGCCTCGGATTCTTGTTCCTCTGGGGGGGCTACCAGAAGATCCTGACCCAGATGAGCGGGAAGATGGCGACCGCGGGGTTCCTGAGCGGGGCCTCCGTAGCGGGCAGCCCCCTCGCGGCGTTCTTCAACGGCCTCTCGGGGAACTGGGCCGTCGAGTACCTCGTCGTGTACGGGGAGCTCCTGATCGGGGTTTCTCTGATCTTCGGGCTCGCGACGCGGCTCGGGGCCGTGTCGGGGGCCCTCATGATGCTCCTCTTCACGGTCGCCCTGTGGCCCATCGCGGACGCGGCGGGCGCGAACCCGATCGTGGACTACCGGGTCATCTACGGCCTCATGTTCGCGATGTTCTTCTTCCTGACCCCGGGGCGGTTCCTCGGGATCGACGGGCTCGTGGAGAAGACGAAGCTCGTGAAGGCCCACCCGAAGCTGAACTGGCTCCTCGGGTGACGCACGCACGAGGGGCCTTCCCGGCCCCTCCTCTTCCTATCGCGCGGCGGGCTTCACAGCCCCTTTCTCGTTGTATCGTTGCCGGGCGAAGAAGCCCGCGACATTCTCGTGGGCCATGTCCCAACCCGGGACCTCGTCGCGCAGCCACCACCGGCGGATGTTCGTCACGTTCGCGACTTTCATGTTGATCCCTCCGGGCAGGACGACCTGGCTCTCGAACGGCACGCCCGTCACGGGGTTCCGGATGTGCTCGCTCTGCACCTCGCCGATCCCCTCGACGGCGAAGGAGCTGTCGTGGTCCTTGAACCTGAAATCGATCTTCGCGGCCTTCATCGGGTACGCCTTCGCCAAGGTCGAGGGGAACACGGTGAACACGCCGCCGCCGTGCTTGCCGCTCGTGATCGCTTCGATCGCCTTCCGCTGGGCCGGGGTCGCCTTGGGGTCGATGTACACGCGGCCGGCTCCGTCCCCCATGTGGATGGCCCGGGGCCAGGAGAGGCCCCACGCGAACGTCACCCCGTCCAGGTTCGTCTGGTCGAACGTCCCCTTCCGGATGTGCCACGCGATGAGCGCGTCGCAGTTGCCGGTCGTGGGAAGCGCGTTGAAGTTGCACGGGCACCCGTACGCGCAGTTGCAGCTCTGGATGTACTCCGCATCGATCGTCCACTTCGTGTCGGCCATCGAGGAACCCCGCCGCCTTCGAATCGCGAGGTCCGTATTTAATGGTCATGCGGGCTCGGAGAGGGCGGCGCAATGCATTTGGAGCCGTCTGCGATACCCGCGTCGTGGCTGAGGACCCGATCGCCCCGCGCGGCCTTCTCCGCTCCCTGACGGCCCCCGTGGGCGTCCTCGTCGCGGTCGTCGTGGCAGCCGCATGGGTCGTCACGTGGGCCACGTCCGACGTGATGATGTCCCTCATGGGGGTGTCCATGTTCCCGCCGGGACCCGCGGACCTCGTGCTGTTCTTCGCGCTCCTGGTCGTGATGATGGTCGCGATGATGCTCCCGTCGGCGCTGCCCATGATCCTCGCGTTCCGCGGCCTGACGCGTCTCGAGGCGGGCCACCCCGTGCGTCCCGCGGACGACGTGGGCACGGCCCTGTTCGTGGCTCCGTACTTCCTCGTGTGGGGCGGCTTCGCGGTCGCAGCCCTCCTCGGGCTCGTGGCCCTCGGCCTCGCAGACCCGATGGCGGCGGGCATGGCCCCCCCGATCGCCTTCGTCCCCGCGATCACGCTCGCCGTCGCGGGTGGATGGCAGGTCACCCGGACGAAGGAGGTGTGCCTGAGCCATTGCCAGTCCCCCATGGGCTTCGTGATGCACCACTGGCGTTCGGGCCGCCCGGGCGCGTTCCGGATGGGGGCCCGCCACGCCCTCTACTGCATCGGCTGCTGCTGGCTCTTCATGCTCGTCCTGTTCGTCGCGGGGGCGTCGAGCCTCCTGTGGATGGCGGGCCTGTCCGTCGTGATCTTCGTCGAGAAGGTCGGCGTGAAGCCGGAGGTCACATCCCGGACGATCGGGGCGCTCCTCGTGGGGCTGGGCCTGCTCCTCGGGGCCCGCGTGGCCCTCGGCCTGTGAGGCGTCCCCTGCCCGCCGCGGGCCGCGGGCGGGACGCTGAAACGTTCATTAGACCCCGCCGCCATCCGCACGCGGCGGTCCCCCATGGTGAAGATCTTCCTCGACACGGCGAACATCGACGAGATCCGGGAGGCGGCCTCGTGGGGCGTCCTCGACGGGGTCACGACGAACCCGACCCTCGTCGCGAAGACGGGCCGCAAATGGTCCGAGGTGATCCAGGACATCCTCGCCCTCGTGGACGGCCCGATCAGCCTGGAGGTCACGACGACCCAGGCCGACGAGATGATCAAACAGGGGCGGCAGCTCGCGAAGCTCCACAAGAACGTCGTCGTGAAGATCCAGATGACCACGGAGGGGCTCAAGGCGATCAAGGTCCTGGCCTCGGAGGGCGTGAGGATCAACACGACTCTCATCTTCAGCGCGAACCAGGCCATCCTGGCCGCGAAGGCGGGCGCGAAGTACGTGAGCCCGTTCATCGGCCGGCTGGACGACATGGGACAGGAGGGGATGCAGGTGATCCGCGAGATCGTGCCGATCTTCCGGAACTACGACTGGGATTGCGAGGTCCTCGTCGCGAGCGTCCGCCATCCGCTCCACGTGATCGAGGCCGCGAAGCTCGGGGCGGACATCGTCACGCTGCCCTTCGACGTCCTGAAGAAGATGACCCAGCACGCCCTGACCGACGTCGGGCTCAAGCGGTTCCTAGACGACTGGCAGAAGGTGCCCAAGTAAGCCCGTCGGCTAGGCGCCCGCCGGGCCCGCCTGGGCGAGCCCCTCGTCGACGAGGCGCAGGATGTCGTCCGGGTCGAACGGCTTCCGAAGGAGGGTGACCCGCTTCTTCCGCTCCGCATCGAGCTGCTCGTACACGGAGAGGTACCCCGTCATGAGGATCGCGGGCAGGGCCTCCCGCGTCTTGCGGGCCGCCTCGATGAGCTCGACCCCGTTCGCGCCCGGCATCTGGAAGTCCGTCAGGAGGAGGTCGACCGGCTCCGAACCGAGGATCTCGAGGGCCTCCGCGGCGTCCTTCGCGGACACGACCCCGTAGTCCTGGGCCTCAAGGAGTTCGGCGACGTTCTCGCGGATCCCCTCGTCGTCGTCGACGACCAGGATCCGCGGTCGTCGTGCGTCCGAGCGAGTGCTCGCCGTGTGCCCACCGGCCCTCGGGCATCGGCGGGATCGGGGTCGTTCGGTCGGTCAAGAAAATTTGACAAGGGAGGGCAACGCCGGGTCGGCAGCTCACCGGGCCAGGCCGGACGCGGACGCCCCCTTCGGGAGGACCATCGTGAACGTGGACCCCTTGCCGACCTCGGAGGTCACCGTGATGTCCCCGCCATGGGCCACGACGAAGTTCCGGCTGATCGCGAGGCCCAGGCCCGTCCCCTCCCCCTTCTTCTTCGTCGTGAAGAACGCCTCGAACAGGCGGGGTCGCAGCTCGGCCGGGATGCCTTTGCCCGTGTCCGACACGGCGACCTCGAGGAGCTCGTCGCGGTCCTCGAGCCGCACGCTCACGGACCCGCTCGGCGTGGCCTCGTACGCGTTCTTGAGCAGGTTCACGACGACCTCCTGGATCCGGACCGGGTCCGCGACGCACCGGGCCGGGGCGTCGCCCAGGTCGGTCCGCAGCTTCACGCCGGGCTTCCGGAACGCCTCGGCCTGCTCGATCGCGGCCCGAAGGGGTTCCCGGAGGTCCAGCTCGACCGGGTCGATCGCGCCCGGACGCGCGAACCGGAGGAGCTCGCCCGTGATGTTCGCCGCGAACTTCCCCTGGATCCCGATCTTCCGAAGGCGCTCCTGCACGTCGGGGTCCTGGACGCGGCGGGCGATGCTCGCCGTGAGGAGCGTGATGTTCGTGAGCGGCGTGTTAATCTCGTGGGCGACGAAGGAGGCGAGGCGGCCCATGGAGGCCCACCGCTCGCTCTCGAGGAGCTTCCGCTGCATCTCCCGCTGGGCCGTCACGTCGCGCGCGATCGTGACGAGGAAAGGTTCCGCGCCCGACTCGTGGACGGACTGGGCCGTAAGCGTGATTTCGAGCGAGGACCCGCCTATCCCCAGAAAGATCGTTTCAAGGAGGTGCGGACCCCTGCCCGCGACCCGCTCTTCCAGGTACGCTCGAGCCGAGGCCGTCCGGTCCGGCGGCATGAACGCGACGAGCGCCTTCCCGATGAGTTCGTCCCGGCCGCGGCCGAGGAGTGCCTCCCCCTCGGGATTCACCTCCCGGATCGTGGCCTGAGCGTCGAGGACGAAGATCGGATCCGGCGCGGACTCGATGAGCCCCCGGAACCGGGCCTCCGACGCCGCGAGGGCCTCCTGCGCGCGACGGCGCTCCGTGACGTCCCGCACGACGCCCACGAACACGCGTCTCCCCGCGACCGCGTACTCTCCGAGGGAGACCTCGATGGGCACCTCCTTCCCATCTTTCCTCAGGCCCACGAGCGGGATCCCCTCCCAGTTCAAGTGCCTCTGGCCCGTGTCCAGGTACCGACGGAACGCGGCGAGATGAATCGCGCGGTACGACTCCGGCATGACGGTGGTGATCTCTCGGCCCAGGAGCTCCCCTTCCTCGTACCCGAACATCCGAGCGGCGGCCACGTTCACGTGCTTGATCCGACTGCCGTCGTCGATCGTGATGATCCCATCCGCCATCGTGGCGGCGACGGTCCGGAATCCCTGCTCGCTCGTCCGAGCCGCCTCTTCGGCGGCGGCCCGCGCTCTCGCGGCCCCACCGAGGATCCGTCCGTACCACAGGACCGCGACGATCGCCGCCCCGATCGTGGCGAGGATCGCGGCCCCGATGAGGAGCTGCATGATCCCGAGGCGGCCCACCTGGCTCCCGATCGCGTACGCGAAGATTCCGAACAGGATCCCGAGGGCCCCCACGAGGACCCATTGAGCGATTCTCGCGCGCGGGACGGGCGTCCGCCGGCCATCCCGGAGTGTGCGCGGCGAGGACGGAGCGCCCTCGGACGCCGGTTGACCTCCCGTGCGGTTCATCTATTGCCTCCATCCCGCGCCTCGCCTGCGAAGCAGGTGGACGGACGCCCGCCCGGGGCCCGGCCTGTCGTCTGTCGCCCGATGGCGGTTCATCATGCGGCCCGCGGATAAACGTTCCCGAAAGACGTGCCGCCGCCACACCTGCACCGAGGGTCTTTCAAGCGGGTCCGCCGGAGCCGTTCGGGGTCCCGCGGGGTTGTTAGACTCCTCCCGAATCTCGGGGATGCCTTCAAGACCCTCGACCGCCATGGCACGCCGTCATGATGCCGGGTCTGCCCAGGATCACCCTGGACCAGGAGAGTTTCAAGGCCCTCGCGTCCGACGTCCGGGTCGGCATCCTGAAGGTCCTCGACGACCGGCGGCAGACCGTCACGGACCTGAGCAACGTGATGGGTCTGAGCAAGCCGACTCTCCTCGAGCACCTCGAGAAGCTCCAGTCCGCCGGGCTCGTGAAGCGGCTGGACGAGGGTCGCAAGTGGATCTACTACGAGCTGAGCGACAAGGGGCGGAAGGTCCTCCACCCGGAGAAGGTGTCCATCGTGGTCGCGCTCGGCAGCGCGGTCGGGCTCGCCGCGATCGGGATCGTGGCGCTCATCGGCTCGACGAGCGGCCTCCTGGCGGGTCCCGCGAACGCGGGCCAGGACGGGGAGGTCCTCGCGGGCCCGCAGATGCTCTCCTTGTCCCCCGCGGACGCGGGCTTCGCGGTCCTCATGTTCCTCCTCGCGGGGGCGAGCCTCGGGGCCGCGCTCCTCCTGCGCTGGTGGGGCCGCCGCCGGCGCGCACGGTTCTTCGCGGCGCTCGCGACCGCGTGACCCCCCGCGCTGACCCCATCCGACCTACTTCGGGAAACCGTTATCTGCGTCCCCCGCGTTCGTCGCGGACGTGTCCGCGGCCCGCCGGCGTCCGACCGCATGGGCCGTGCCCCTCCTCCTGTTCCTCGCCGTCCTGCTCACCGCGGGGCTCGCGTTCAACCTGGCGAACCTGGACACGGGCGGCGAGTCGGTCCCGACGGTCCCGGACGCGGGCGGCACGGCCCCGTCCTCGCGGAGCCTGATCGGCCTCCTCCCCCTCATCCAGGCGATCGTCGCCCTGGGTTCCATCCTGGTCCTCGGGTACATCGTGTACGTGGTCCTCACGCGGGACCGCGAGAAGCGTCCCCGGCGGGCCCGGGGGCGGCGGACCAGCTACTTCCAGTTCTTCGTGTTCTTCCTCATGCTCCTCGTGTTCCTCGCCGTGTGGCGCGGGGCCGGGCCGCCGGACGCGGGGAACTCCACGGCCGAGGACGAGCCCGCGCCCGGGGGGGACGCCTTCGGGATCCCGGACCTCCCGAGCGTCGGGGGCATCCCGCCCACCGTGTTCCTCGCGGCCTCCCTCCTGTCCGGGTTCGTGGCCCTCGCCTACATGTTCCGGGGTGCGCGGGCCCCGCGGACGCGCCTCCCCCCGCTCCCCGTGCACGGCCCGGAGCGCGCGGCGGCCGCCGAGGCCGTCCACGTGGCGATCGCGGAGATCGAGGAGGGAGGGGACGTGCGCGCGGCGATCCTGGCCTGCTTCCGGCGGTTCTGCGATCTCCTCGGGGCTCGCGGGGTGTCGGGCCAGGCCGTCCTGACGCCGCGCGAGATCGAGGGCCTCGCGGTCTCGCATCTGCGCGTTCCGCCCGCGGACGCGGGCGACCTGACCTCCCTGTTCGAGGAGGCCCGGTACAGCGCCCACCGACTCGGGGAGCCCGCCCGGGACCGCGCGAGCGCGAGCCTCGAGCGGATCCGGCGGGCCCTGGAGGCGTGACGTGGGCCATCCCGTCGCGGTCCCGCGGGCCGCCCCCCGCGGCCCCCTCCGGGACGCGGACCCCGCCCTGTCCGTCCTCCTCGCCCTGTCCATCCTGATGGGGTTCGCCCTCCTCGGGCTCCTCCTGTACGCGGCCCAGTTCAGCGGGAGCGCGCGCTGGATCGCGGGGGTCCTGTTCGTGGGCCTCCTGTCCCTCCTCGCGACGTACGCGGTCCTGAGGCGGACGGTCCGGCCCGCGCCCCTTCAGCCGCCGACGGGCACCGGGGACATCCTGGACGGGGAGCTCGCGATCCTGTCCGGGATCGTGGAGCGCGCGGGACGGGGCCTCGCGTTCAGCCAGTCCCTCGTCGTGGGCCGCGCCCGGGACGCGTTCGCGGAACGGGTGCGCATCCTGCGGGGCCTGCCGGCCGAGGCGATGCGGGCCCTCGAGGCGGACCCCGCGCGGCTGCGGGCCCTCCTCGGGGACGAGCCCCTCGCGGAGTTCCTGATCGGGACCCGAGAGCGAGCGGACCGGGAGGCGTGGGCCGCGTCGACCCGCGCGGGGGACGGCTTCGTGCCCTCGATCCACGCGGTCCTCGCGCGGATGGAGGCGTGGCGGTGAACCTCCGCGGGGTCGCGGACGCGGGCGGCGCCCTCCTGGACGCCCTCGAGACGGTCATCGTGGGCAAGCGCCCCGTCCTCGAGAAGGTCCTGTGGGCCGTCCTGAGCGACGGGCACGTGCTCATCGAGGACGTCCCCGGGGTCGCGAAGACCCTCATCGCGAAGTCGTTCGCGGCGGCCCTGGGCCTCGGGTACCGGCGGATCCAGTTCACCCCGGACCTCCTCCCCGCGGACATCACGGGCACGTACGTGTTCGACCGCGCGACGGGCGCGTTCGCCCTGCGCCGCGGGCCCGTGTTCACGAACGTCCTCCTGGCCGACGAGATCAACCGGGCGCCTCCGAAGACCCAGTCCGCGCTGCTCGAGGCGATGCAGGAGAGGCAGACCACCCTCGAGGGCGAGACGCTCCGGCTGGACCGCCCGTTCTTCGTGATCGCGACCCAGAACCCGATCGAGCTCGAGGGCACGTATCCCCTCCCGGAGGCCCAGGTGGACCGCTTCCTCATGCGCATCGGCGTCGGGTATCCGGACCGCGAGGCGGAGATCGAGATCCTCCGGCGGCGGCGCGCGCGGCGCTCGGACGACGCGGATGTGCGGGCCGTCACGACCCCGGACGATGTGCGCGCCCTCCAGGCCGCCGTGGAGGACGTCCACCTGGATCCCGCGATAGAAGGGTACATCGTGGACGTCGCGGCCGCGACCCGGGCTCACAGCCAGGTCGAGATCGGGGCGAGTCCCCGCGGCTCGTTGGCCCTCCTGAAGCTCGCGCGGGCCCGGGCCGCCCTGGCCGCGCGGGACTTCGTGACTCCGGACGACGTGAAGGCCGTCGCGGTCCCGGCCCTCGCCCATCGGCTGGTGCTCAAGCCGGACCCGTGGATCCGCGGGGTGCGGACGACGGCCATCGTGGCCGACGTGCTCGCCCAGGTCCCCGTGCCCAAGGTGCCCTGAGATGCGCACGCCGTTCGTGGCCGGGCTCGTCGGCACGTCCATGGTGTTCGTCCTGGGCGGGTTCGTGTACCGGTCCTGGCAGCTCGTCCTCCTGGCCCTCCCGCCCCTCCTGTTCCTCGCGGTCGGCGCGCTCGCGCCCCCGCGGGCCCCGCGGCTCGTGCCCGAGCGCGTCGTGTCGAGGGACCGCCTCGAGGTGGGCGGCTCCGTCCGCGTGGAGGTCACGTTGCGGAACGCCGGGCCCGGCCTCGACCTCCTGGAGATCGTGGACGCCCGGCCCGCCGAGCTCGTCCTCGAGCGGGGCACGGACCGCGCCGTGGTCGCCCTGCCGCCGGGCGATTCGTTCACCCTCGCGTACGAGGTCCGGGCCCTCGTGAAGGGCGAGTACGCGATCGGCCCGGTGCGGGTGAGGGCCCTCGACCCGCTCGGCCTCGGGGCGGAGGACGCCGTCGTGCCGTCCGTCGCGAGGGTCCACGTGGCCCCGGCCCTCGAGGACATGCGTCGGGCGCGGCTCGCGCCCCGCCGGACGCGGCCCTGGTTCGGCCAGGTGTCGAGCCGTCGTCCCGGGATCGGCACGGAGTTCTGGGCCGTGCGGGAGTACGCGCCCGGGGACGAGGTGCGGCGGATCAACTGGAAGGCGACGGCCCGGCTCGGCCGGCCCTTCACGAACGAGTTCGAGGGCGAGCGGTCCGGGGACGTCGTGATCGTGCTCGACGCGAGGCGCGAGTCGTTCGTCGGCTCGCGGACCGACAACCCGGTCGAGCACGGGGTGCGGGCCGCCCTCGGGATCGCGGAGCACGTGCTCGCGTCCCGGAACCGCGTGGGCCTGATCGTCCAGCGGAACGTGCTGGACCGCGTCCTGCCCGCCTTCGGGAAGAAGCAGCTGTACCGGGTCTTGGACGCCCTCGTGCACGTCCGTGCGGGCGGGGAGTGGCCGTTCGCTCAGGTCGCTCTCATCCTGTCAAGGTACTACGCGCCGGACGCCCTCGTCGTGCTCATCTCCCCCCTCACGGACCGGACGGCCCTCGAGGCCGTCGTCGGCCTGACGGCCCGCGGCTACGACGTCGTGATCGTCTCGCCGTCGCCCCTCGAGATCGAGCGGAAGCTCACCCGGCCGTCCGTCGCCCAGGAGACCGCGTACCGGGTCCTGCGGATCGAGCGGGACAACCTGCTCGCCCAGCTCCGGCGGATCGCCCACGTGGTGGACTGGGATCCCGCGACCCCGCTCGCCTTGTCCCTCCGGAGGATGGCCACATCCGCGCGCGCACGCTGACCGGGGCCGTGCTGAGGGCCGCGCCCGCGGCGAGCCTCGTCGGGCTGTTCGCGTGGGCCGCGCTGGACGTCGCGGCCGTCCGCGTGCCCGGGTGGAACGCGACCCTCGCGGGGCTCCTCGGGGCCGCCGGGGTGCTCAGCCTGGTCGGGTGGATCCCCCGGGGACGACCCGTCGCGTGGCTCGGCCTCGTCGGCCTGGGCGCCGCGTACGTGGGCTCGCGGCTCGTCGCGCACGGGCTCGACGTGCTGCCCGCCCTCGCGTTCGTCACCCTCGCGATCGTCCACGGAGAGCTCCGGGCCCTCGCGGAGCGGTTCGGGCCCCTGTACGGCCGGGAGGTCTCGAGGGAGGCGCGCGGGCGGATCGACGAGGCCCTCGCGCGCGCCGTCTTGCGGCTCGTCGTCGCGGGGCTCCTCGCGGTCCTCGTGCCCGTGTTCGCGGCGGACCTGGCCCTCGCGGGCGCGATCCCCGCCACGTCGATCGGGAGCGCGGTCCTCCTCGCGGGCGGCCTCGTGGTCGTCGCGGCCCTCCTGGCCCTCCTCCCCCTCCTGGGCGCGGAGCGGGAAGCCTAGGGCTCCGCGGTCGGGTCCGGCGGAGGACCCGACTCGGGCGGCGGAGGCCCTGGCTCGGGCGGCGGAGGCGGGCCCGTCGGCAGCGGCTCGGCGGCAGCCGGCGGCACGAAGGCCGGCGGGGGAGGCGGTGGCGCGGGCGGGAGTGCGGCCGGCGCGAAGGCCATCATCGGGACCGGAGCCGGCGCGGACACGCCGTACCTCGGCACGGCCCGGAGGGCTCGACGCGCGGTCAGGAGCCCGATCCCTCCGACGGCCAGGCCCGCGAGCCCGAGGGCGATCGAGGCGAGGACGAGGGTCGCCGTGGAGTCGCCGGTCCCGGAGGCCGCGAGCTGGGTCACCGCGATGGTCCGCGATTCCGCGAGCACGTGGAGCTCGTCCACGTACTCGATGGCCACGGACCGGGAGCCCGCCGTGCCGAACGTGAGGGGCCACGTCGCGGTGAACGACTCGTACGCGCTCGAGGGCGTCCCCGTCCAGAAATCGAGGTCCCGCGCGGAGAGGAGGACGATCGAGATGTCCTGGGTCTGCGCGGATCCCGCGTCGACGCTCAAGGTGCCGCGGATCGAGTACGCGTCGGGTCCGCCCGGAAGGAGACGGAAGACCGCGGACACGACGACGGAGTCCCCCGGGCCCGGGCTCGTGGGGCTCACGGCCGTCGTCATCTCGATTGCGGGCGTGTCCCAGGACCGCGTGTACAGGAGGGCGTTCGTCGTCGTCGAGGCGATCTCGAGGGTGTAGCGGCCCGTGTCGAGGGGCGCGGCGAGGCCGTCGAACGCGGCCTGGCCCGTCACGCCGCATCCGTAGTCGAGGCTCGACTCCGTCACGCCGTTCAGGACGAGCCGCACGTTGATGCAGTCGTCCGCGGACAGGACGAACGCGTACCACGCGACGAAGCCGTACACGCTCACCTCGCCGACCGAATCCGCTTCCACGGTCTGCGCGGCCGCGTTTCCCGAGAAGAACGACACGCCCGCCCCCACGAACGACAGGACCATCCACATGACCAGGGCCACCCTCGCGATCGAACGAACCGGGTGCACGGAACCCACTCCCCCTCGGCCTGCGAACGACGAGCGCGCTCATACGGTTTCTGCCGAATCGGACGCGACGCGGGATCATGAGCCCCTCCTCGGCCAATCGGGTCCTCTGCGCAGAAAAGGCTAATTAGGCTCCCGGGGTTGGCGACGGGCGCTGCCCCGGTGGTCTAGCGGTCTATGATCCCGGCCTGTCGAGCCGGGTGCTCGGGTTCGAATCCCGACCGGGGCGTTTAACCCTGCTAGGTTTGTCTGCTTGACTCCCAGGTACGCTTCCACCGACACCCTTGGCAGAGTTCCCTTCATGCCGGGCGCTAACCCGCCAGGCCCCTTTCCCAGGGCACCTCACCCATGCTGTCCCAGGGACATCAGGTGTCCCGAGACCTCCCGCAAGAAATCCGTGTGGCGACGCACGACAACCAAAGAGATGGGTAACGTCTTCACGCTGCCGACAGCGAACATAGCGCCAGCGATGCGGTAGAGTTTGACTTCGGACCAAGGCGAGAAGACCACCCGGTGCAGCCGGAAGAAGTGCGTAATGAGACCGCTCCCCGTCGGTTCCAGATACACCGGGACGAACGCTCGGCCCACAGCAAGGACCCACACCGCGAAGAAAACTAGCCCGACGGAGGCCGCGACGGCGTTCCCGAAGGGAGGGAGCAGGGTGCCGAACAGGAGGAAGGCAAAGGCAGCGCCGGGGATAGACAGGATTGTGGTGAATAGTGACCCCAAGCCCGTGTAAGCCTTGAACTTCTTCGGTGCGACCTGCGAGGGCATATCGAATCCCCATCAACCCATCCATCCATAGCCCTTCCGGCCGCTCTGGAGGCGACGGCCCCACGCCATGCCCAGGGGGAGAAGGCAGTGGCCTACGCGTGAAATTCCAGGACCTAAAAAGCAAGTACAGTCAAGCTCCCGGGTTCGAATCCCGACCGGGGCGCTGCTCTGGGGATCCGACGCGTTTCAGGATGGGGCTGGTCCGCCGACGTTCACTACGTTGGGGCCTTCGCCTACGAGGACGTTCATGACGATCGTGTCCTCCCGAGAAGGGTTCACGTCTCGGTGAACCAAGTGGGGCGGGATGTGGAAGAAGTCGCCGGGGCGCACGTCGGCGACGAGCGATCCGTCCGCGCCATACTCGAGCCGGAGGCGGCCTGCGACGAGGAATCCGAAGAGATGTCTCTCCCGGTGATGATGCCACCCGGATGCCGCGCCGGGCGGGACCCGGGTCCGCGACATCGTGATTCCAGGGAGGTCGAACGCACGGCTTCGGACAATTCCCTCGGTCGAGTCCCCTGTCCCTAGGTCCGACCCGCGCACGACTTCGATCCGCGACATCGGACTCGACACGAAAGCGATTCGGGATAAAGGTTCTGCGCCCATGACGCGGAATGCCGCGGCATCGTACGCTCTCTCCTAGGGAACCGTGCGGCCCGATGCATCGCCGGGATCCGTCCGATCGTCCGGGGCGCGGCCCGGCGTCTGAGCGACGGTCCGCGTCGGCTTCTCGAGGAGGTGAGACATCTCCGCGGCAGCGGCCTCCGCGATCCGGGAGGCTTCCTCCCACGTGCCCAGCTCCGCCCAGTGCCGCTCCTCGAGAGCTTGGACGATCCGGATGAGTTCGCTCCGAATCGCGTCGTACGCCGTGCCGTCGTAGATCGCGGCCGCGATCAGGTGCCGGCCCCGCACCGCGATCACGCCCTGCTCGTCGAACCGCATCCCCGTGGCCCCGAAGCCCCGCTCCGACTCGACGCTCGTCTCGACGAAGCCGCCCACGGCGCTCAGGATTCCCTCGAGCCGCTCCGCCTCGATCGGGAAGGTCCGGCCCGACGCGAGGGCC
>DATETY010000062.1:0-59074 GCA_035283365.1 Thermoplasmata archaeon
TCCGTGAGGAGGTGGATGTCCGCGTCTTCGCCTGCGTGCCGCGCGGTCCGCTCGTACCATTCCCAGCCCTCCGGGTCGTCCGAGGCCATGGACGCGACGAGGAGCAGCTGGACCCCGCGCACCTTGCGCTTCACGGCCCGATATACGTCGATCACCCCGAGCGGATCCTTCCACGGGTCGAACCGCCCGACCTGGCTCACGATCGGACGGCCCACGTCGAACCCGACGCGTCCGAGGATGGCCTGTCGCTCCTCCTCCCGAACGTCTCGATTCTTGGGGCTCAGGGGGTCGATCGCGGGCGGCGACACGGCGATCCGCTTGAACGGGATCTCGCGGGGTGCGTACTGCTTCGCGCTGAAGATCGCGGCGTCGTAGGCGGGCAGGTAGGGGGCGAGGAGCCGGATCGCGGACGGGTTCGGCGTCGTGAGGTCGATGTGGCACCGCCAGATCCAGACGCCTCTCCGCTCCGTCAGGGTTACGAGGGGCGCCGGCTGCGGATCGTGGATCACGACCACGTCGAACTCGTCGTGGAAGTCGGCCGCGTTCGTCTCGTTCACCGCTCGGTACGTGGCCACCATGTCCGGCGTGAGGTCGTGCTTGGATCCCTGGAGGGCGTTGTGCATCGCCTTCGTCGCCTCGAAGAACGCGCTCGACCCGGAGAGGACGAACCAGCGTGCGTCGAGCCCAAGGTCCCGCATGAGGGGGACGATGCTCTGGAGGAGCTCCGCGACCCCGCCACCGTACGCGGTCGCATTCACGTGGGCGATCCGCTTGCCTCGTAGGCGGCCCGCGAGGCCGAGGATCTCCGCGTGCGCGGCCTCCCCGATGATGGGTCGGTAGTCCGCGAGGTGCTTCTCCGTGACCTGAACTTCCTGCATGGCGATCCCGTCCCGCGGGAGACACGGGAGCCTCGAAGGGTATTTATTCGCTTTCCCCTCTGGCGAGGCGGAGGAGGCCATGGCCCGCGTCCTCTTGAAAGGTCTCACGAAGGATTACGACGGCGTCGTCGGCCTGAAGGGCCTCGACCTCGAGGTGAAGGACCGCGAGTTCGTCGTCCTCCTCGGGCCGTCCGGGTGCGGGAAGACGACGACCCTCCGGTGCATCGCGGGACTCGAGGAGCCCTCGGCGGGCGAGATCCGTATCGGGAACCGCCTCGTGAACGGCCTCGACCCGAAGGAGCGGAACGTCGCGATGGTCTTCCAGAGTTACGCCCTGTACCCTCATATGACCGTGTACCAGAACATGGCGTTCCCCCTGGAGAACGCCCGGCTCCCGACGCGGGACATCGTGAAACGGGTGAACGAGACGGCGAAGCTCCTCCAGATGCAGGGCCTCCTGGGTCGGAAGCCGAGCCAGTTGAGCGGCGGCCAGAGGCAGCGGGCCGCCCTGGGCCGCGCCCTCGTGCGCGAGCCCGACGTGTTCCTGATGGACGAGCCCCTGAGCAACCTGGACGCGAAGCTCCGGGTCCACATGCGCGCGGAGCTCAAGCGCCTCCAGGACGACATCGGCATCACGACGGTCTATGTGACCCACGACCAGATCGAGGCGATGACGATGGCGGACCGCATCGCGCTCTTGGATCGCGGGATCCTCCAGCAGTTCGACACGCCCCGCGTCGTGTACGACCGGCCCGCGAACGAGTTCGTCGCGGGGTTCGTCGGGAACCCGCCGATCAACCTGATCCCGTGCGACCTCATGGACGGCGCTCTCGACGCGGGCGACTTCCGCGTCCCCAGGCCCGCGGCGATCGCCGGGCACGCGGGGGAGACGGCCCTCACTCTGGGAGTGAGGCCCCAGGACGTGCGGATCGTGGAGGACGCGGGCCGCGGCGGGACGATCGCGGGCGAGGTGTACACGGTGGAGCCCCTCGGCGACACGACGATCGTGAACGTCCAGGTCGGGGCCCATCTGATCCGGGCCGTCGCGGGTCCCCAGTTCGACCCCGAGCGGCGCGGCACGGTCCAGCTCGAGTTCCCGGAGGGGAAGGTCCATCTCTTCGAACGCACGACGGGGAAGGCGCTCTGCTGAACCGCGCGGGCGTGCGCGAACGTCTCGAGCGGACCCGGCGATCCCGAGGTTGCGCGCGGACCTCGACGCGCTGAAGGCCCCGGAGGGATACCTGTTCGCGGGGGCCCCCCGATACCGGACCTTGTTCGGCCGGGACTCGATCATCTCCGCGTGGCAGACGCTCGGGACGGATCCCGCGATCGCGCGCGCGACGATCGACGTCCTCGCGGCGCATCAAGGCCGCCGCGTCGACGACGCATCCGAACAAGAACCGGGGAAGATCCTCCACGAGCATCGGTTCGACGCGGCCTCCCAGGCCGAACTCCCCGCCTGGCGGTTCCCCTACTACGGCAGCATCGACAGCACGCCCCTCTTCCTCCTCCTCGGAGCCGCGTATGTGAGCGCGACGGGCGACCTGGCGAGCGCGCGTCGCTGGTGGCCCGCGTTCGAGGCGGCCCACCTCTGGATGGGGACGTTCGGGGACCGGGACGGGGACGGCTTCCTCGAGTACGCGAGGCGGAACCCGCAGGGGCTGTTCCACCAGGGCTGGAAGGACGGGTCCGAGGACCACCTCCGGATCGCACCGCCGGTCGCCCTGATCGAGGTCCAGGGGTACGCCGTCGCGGCGCACCGCGCCTACGCGTCCCTCGCCGTGCGCCTCGGACGGGATGCGGCCGCCCCGGGATCCGAGCAGGCCGAGTCCCTCCGGCTCCGGATCGACGAGTCGTTCTGGGACCCGGAGGCCGGCTTCTTCTCGCTCGCCCTCGACGGGTCGAAGAGGCCGCGGCGCGCGATCACGTCGAACCCCGGCCACCTGCTCGTCTGCGAGGCGGTCCTGCCCGAGCGCGTGGACGCCCTCGTGAGCCGGCTGTTCGCTCCGGACATGTTCACCCGGTACGGGGTGAGGACGCACGCGAGCTCGGAGCCGGACTTCGACCCGGTCGGGTACCACACGGGGACCGTCTGGCCCCACGACAACTGGTTCCTGTACCGCGGCCTGCTCGCCTCGGGCCGTCGGTCCGAGGCGAAGGCGATCCGGGAGGCCATCCTCGCGGTCCACGAGGAGCTCGGGCGGATCCCCGAACTGTACGCGGTCGTCGACGACGCTCTCGTGGACCTGTCCCGCGAGCCGATCCGGGGGACCCGGGCGAACCCGCTCCAGGCCTGGGCGTCCGCGGGCCTCCTCGACATGGTCCGCCGCGGTTAGGTCTCAGCCCTTGATCGTCCACCCGATCATGCCGCGGATGTAGTACCTCTGGAGGAACGCGTACAGGGCCACGGGGACGATCAGGACGATGATCGACGCGGCGGACATGAGGTCCCACGGGCTGTAGAACTGGCCTGCGAGTCGCGTGACGCGCTGCGTCGCGAGGAGCTGGTCCTGCGAGTACATGAGGATCTGGGCGAAGAAGAAGTCGTTCCACACCCACATGAACTGGAGGACCGCGATGGCCGCGAACGCGGGCAGGGCCATCGGCATGACGATCTTCACGAAGATTTTGAAGTCGCCGGCACCGTCCACGCGAGCCGCCTCTTCGACCTCCGCCGGGAGGGTCTGGAAGAAGTTCCGCATGAAGAGGAGGATCCACGGGATGCCCCACGCGGAGTGCACGAGGATGAGGCCCTGGAACGTGTCCACGAGGCCCGCGGCCAACATGGTCCGGAAGAGCGGGACCGCGACCATCTGTTGCGGGATCGCCATGAGGACGACGACGCTCACGAAGATGTAGTCGCGGAGCGGGAAGCGGAAGCGGGCGAACCCGTAGCCGACCATCGCGCCCACAAGGATCGGGATGAGGGTCGAGGGGATCGCGACGAGGAACGAGTTCCGGAGGCCCTCGGACATCGGGTACGAGTCGTGGTCCCACGCGATCGCGAAGTTCGCCAGGGTCGGGTGGAACGATTGGAAGTCCCACCATCCGAACAGGATTTCCCCGATGGGCCGGATCGCGGCCATGGCGAGCCCGAGGAACGGGATGAGCCACGCGAGGCCGATGCCCCACGCGACCCCATGGGCGAGGAGCGCGCTCGGGCGCACGCGGATCCGCCGCAGGCGCGCGACGAGTTGCGCCGCGGTGGGGCGCCTCATGCCCTCCCCGCCCTCCCCGCCAGGCGGCGTGCGAGCCGCCCCGATCGCTTTCCCCGGGAAAACCGGGCCCCGAGGAGGATGTGCCTGAACATCATCACGGTCCAGGCGAGGGTCAGACCCGTCAGGAGGGTCGCGACCGCTGCGGCCTGGTGGACTCGCGGTGGGAGCGCGACGAACCCATACCGGTACATCTGGAGCGCGAGGACGTCCGCCGCGGACCCCACGCCTCCCCCCGCGTTCGTCGCCCCGAGCACGAGGTCGAACAGCTTGAGTTCCCAGAGGACCGTCATCGTGACGACGACCAGGGTGATGGGCCGGAGGAGCGGCCACGTGATCCGGCGGAAGATCCGCCACGGGCTCGCGCCGTCCACGCGGGCCGCCTCGAAGTAGTCTTTCGGGATCGTCGTGAGGCCCGCGGAGTACAGGATGAGGCTGAACCCGGTCCAGAGCCAGACGGATCCGAAGATGAGGCCGAACAGGAGGGTGCTCGGGTGGACGATCCAGTTCACGTTCAGGGATTCGAACCCGAGGGCCCCGAACGCCGACGGGACCAAGCCGATCGGGGCCTCGAAGAGGAAGCGCAGGATCACACCGCCCAGGATCATCGGCGTGACCATCCCGACGAAGATCATCGACTTGACGATCGAGGCGCCGCGGACCCGCTGGAGGAGGACCGCGAGGAACAGGCCCGTGAAGAGAGACATCGGAAGATGGATGGCGGTCCAGATCAGGTTGTGCACGAGGGTCCCGAGGGGAGGGCCCCGTGGGAACCCGCGGAGGTTGATCGTCGCGGGGTCCGACACGACGTCCGAGTAGTTGTCGACCCCGACGAACGCCCCGTCGGAATAGAAACTCAGGAAGATCGTCTGGAGGATCGGGAGGATCACGAGGAACAGGAGGAGCAGGACCGCGGGAATGAAGAACGCGGCCCTCACGAGGGGCCGCGGAAAGGAAAGGTGGAGGCGCCTCGCGCCTCCATTCGCCCTCATGCGGCCTCAATCGCAGCGAGCACGCTGTCCAGCTGGGCGGGATCCGACCACAGGAGCTGCAGCTGGCTCCAGAGCGTCGTCTGGAACGTCCCACCGACCGTGTCGTCCAGATCCGAGAGGATGTCTTTCCCGGACAGCAGGCCGGCGACCTCCGCGTCCACGACCGGATAGGCGGTCAGGGACACGCCGAGGACCGTCGCGAGATGACCGCCCTGGCGCACCTGCATGGTCTGCGCGGCCGCGCTCGCGAGGAATGCGGCGAGGGACCGCGCATCCGCCTGGCGCGTCGAGTACCGCGGCGCGAAGAAGTAGTCCGCCGCGAACACGATGCCTTCCGCGCCGGGCGCCTCGGGCAGGGAGAACACGCCCAGGTCGCTCGGGTCCGAGACCATCCCGGTGATCCAGGATCCCATGAAGTAGAGTCCGTACGTCCCGTTCCACCACGACTGGACTCCCGTGTCCCACTGCACGGGCGTGCTCCAGTAGCCCGCCGATAGGGTGGGGACGAGGAAGTTCGCGAACACGTCCCGCACGGGCGTGGAGGTCCACGCGGTCGTGCCCGCGGTGAGGCCGCGGTGCATCGCCGGGCCGCCGTATGTGGCGATGAAGTGCTCCGTCACATCGGACAGAGGCCAGCCGACGCCGTCGCCGCTGATGATCGCGTTCGAGATCCCCGGGATCGCGTCGATGTCCGCGAGGAGCGTCTCGAACTCGGCCCACGTGGTCGGGACGGAGAGCCCGTTGTCCTGGAAGAACGACTGGCGATACCAGAAGCCCGGCTTCACCTTGCCCGTGTACGCACCGCCGTAGATCGCGCTCCCGTTCTTCAGCGGGTCCAGCGCGCCCGGGGCGTAGGACGATTCGCTGATCGTGCCCGCCAGGTCCGAGGCGTGCCCTTGGGCGCCCGCGTTCTTGATGAACGCGCTGGGCATGAAGATCACGTCGCCCGGGGTCTGCCCCGCCGCGAACAGGGTCGGCAGCTGGGTCGTGAGGACCTCCTGCCGTTCCTGGATGTACTCGTACTCGATGCCGGTCGTCCGCGTGAACAGGTCCATGATCGGCAGGAATGCGGCCTGCTCGGGGCCGCTCCACGGGCCGATCACCTTCAGGGGCGCCGTCGTGGCCGGCGGTGCGGTCAGATAGTACACCGCGACCCCCGTGACCAGGTTGGTCACGACGAGCACCGCGACGAGGATGCCGATCATCTTGCCCTGGGACTTGGGCGGCACGTACGTCCCGCTTTCCCCTCCCGACCCACTCGGAGACATCGATTCGCTCAGGTGACTCCCCTCCGTCTACCGCGCGCCGATATCCTCCATCCATCATTACCCTTTCGCCGGGGCCGCGGGCCGCTCCGTCCGGACCGGGTCGGGGCCCGGGATCGGGGCCCGTCGCAACCCTGAAATAAGCCCCGCCGGATGGACGCGCGCCGACGGGCCGCCCCATGCCGGAGCTCCGCAAGGACTACATCACGGACACGTGGGTGATCTTCGCGCCCGTGCGGTCCCAGCGCCCCATCGCCGGGACCGCCTCGCGCCGCACGACGGACCCTGAGTCGTGCCCGTTCTGCGAAGGCCACGAGCACCTCACGCCTCCGGAGACGTACGCCCTCCGGGACGGCCCGCGCGATTCGCCGGGTTGGCGCGTCCGTTGCGTCCCGAACCGGTACCCCGCCCTCGAGCCGATCGGGCCCGTGGACCGGTCGTCGGAGGCGATGTTCGGCCGGGTGAGCGGGGTCGGGTCCCATGAGGTCATCGTGGAGGCGCCCGACCACGGCGCGCACCTGGGCCTCATGGGGGACGACCAGGTGGGCCGCGTGGTCCGCGCGTACCGGGAGCGGATCCGCGACCTGTCCGGGGACCCGCGCACCCGCTACGTGCTCGTATTCAAGAATCACGGGGAGCGGGCGGGCGCCTCGATCTCCCATCCCCACTCCCAGCTCATCGCGATGCCGATCGTGCCCCAGCGGATCGTCGAGGAAGTCGAAGGGGCCCGGCGCCATGCGTCTGCGAACCCCGGCGGGTGCGGCTTCTGCGAGGTCCTCGAGGCGGAACTCGCCGACGGGAGGCGGATCATCGCGCGGGACGACGCGTTCGTCGCCTTGTCCCCGTTCGCGGCCCGCTTCCCGTTCGAGACGTGGATCGCGCCGCGGGCCCACGCGGCCGCGTTCGAGTCCCTCGATGACGCGGGCTCGACGCGTTTCGCGCGGATCCTGAAGGACGTGCTCGCCCGCCTGTACGTCGTCCTGAACGACCCGGACCTGAACTTCTACATCCACACGGCGCCCGTCGGCGCTCCGGCGGACGCGTTCCACTGGCACGTCGAGGTGACCCCTCGGCTCGCGGAAATCGCGGGCTTCGAGCGCGGGACCGGGATGTTCATCAACCAGGTCATGCCCGAGGACGCGGCCGCGATCCTGCGCGGGAGCGTGCGGGCCGCTGGCCACCCCTGAGGCGCGGCCCCCGGCGACGTGCGCCCGTCCGCGGTCCCGTGGTCCCTTCCGCGGGCGCGAACACGACGAGCACGTCGAGGTCCTCCTCGATGGAATGGAATGCATGGGGGACCCGTGCGGCGACGAACACGACGGTCCCGACCCTCGCGGCGCGGTCCTCGTCTCCGACGCGGATGGACGCCCGTCCCTGGATCACGTGGTAGACCTCGTCCTCCCCGTGCGGGGATTGCGGATCGATGGACCCCGCGGGAAGGTGGTACACCCCGACGCTCATCCCGGGGACCCGGATGAACTCGAGGTACGCGCCTCCGGAGCGCTCTCGTCGGCCGAACATGTCCTCGATCTCGAACGCGTCCATGCTCAATCCTCCGGGGGAACGCGGGCCCGCCGATAAGCCCGCCGGACGGCCTCCCCGGAGGCGCGCGACCCGCGGGCTTAATATGGAGGCCCCGTTACGGCGCCGACTCCGTCGACAAGCGTCGATGCACCGGGAGAGACACGATGCCGAAAGAGTTCGACATGAGCCTGATCCAACGAGGAGCGCGTCTCCGCCGGTCCCCGTACTTCGAGATGACCCAGAAGGACGGTTGCAAGGCGTACACGGTGTACAACCACACGTTCCTCCCGAGCTACTACGACGACCCCGAGACGGAGTACGCGCATCTCCTCGAGCACGTCGCGATCTGGGACGTATCCGTCGAGCGGACCGTCGAGATCGACGGCCCGGACGGATTCGAGTTCATGCAGCGGCTGACCCCGCGGGACATGCGGAAGTGCAAGGTGGGCCAGGGGAAGTACGTCGTGATCGTAGACCCGCACGGGGGGATCATCAACGACCCCGTCCTCACGCGGATGGACGAGAATCGGTTCTGGCTCGCCCTCGCAGACAGCGACGTGGCCCTGTGGGCGAAGGGGGTCTCCGTGCACGCGGACCTCGACGTGACGGTCCGGGAGCTAGACGTCGCGCCCATGCAGGTCCAGGGGCCGAAGTCGAAGGACGTGATGAAGGCCCTCTTCGGTGAGAAGGTCCTCGACCTCCCGTACTACTACTTCTTCGAGACATCCCTCGACGGGATCCCCGTCGCGGTCACGCGGACGGGATGGACGGGCGAGGTCGGGTACGAGATCTACCTGAAGGACCCGACGAGGGGGTCGGACCTCTGGGAGAAGGTCATGGCGGCCGGCAAGCCGTTCCGCATCAGGCCGACGGGCCCGTCGGACATCCGCCGCATCGAGGCGGGGATCCTGAACTACGGGGCCGACATGACGATCGACGACACCCCGTTCCACGTGGGGCTGGAGCGTCTCATCGACTTCGAGAAGGACGACTTCATCGGGAAGGCGGCCCTCCAGCGGATCGCGCGGGACGGCGTGGACCGGAAGCTCGTCGGGATCGAGATACAGGGCCCCCGGATCGAATTCAACACGACGAAGTGGCCCGTCCAGGCGGACGGCAAGCCCGTCGGGAGGGTCACGTCCGCGATCTACTCGCCCCGGCTCAAGAAGAACATCGGGTACGCGATGGTCCCGATCCGGTACGCGAAGGCGGGCACGGGCCTGAGCGTGGTCCACCCGGACGGCGCGCGGAAGGCGACCGTCGTGCCCATGCCGTTCATCGACCCGAAGAAGGCGATCCCGAAGTCGTAGGCCGAGCGGTTAAGTACCCCGGACGCTTGCGTCGAGGGGACCATGTCGGAAGGGGAGCCGGAACCGCGGCGACGCCGGGACGAGCCCCCGCCCCTCGAGTTCTTCAAGCCCGGGGAGACGCCCCCGCCCACGACGCCGGCCCCGGCCCAGCCCGCCGCATGGGTCCCGCGGCCTGAGGAGTTCGAGCGGCCGTCGGCCGAGTCGACCGCCACGGCCCCGCGCCCGCGCACCCGGCTCCCGCAGATCGCGGGCATCCTGCTCGTCGCCGCGGGGGCCCTCGGAATCGCGAGCAACGTCGCGTACCTGTTCAACCCCCTCCCGGACTCCGTGCTCGAGAACCTGACCGCCAACATGACCGCGGCCGAGCTCCAGTTCTGGCAGCTGTGCGGCCTCGCATCGATCTACGCGCAGGGCATCGCGATCTTGGGCGGCGTCCTCGCCTTCCGGAAGGCGAGCTGGCGTCTCGTGATCGCCTGCGGGGCCCTGTCCGTCCTGTGCCTCGGTTTCGTCGGGGAAGCGTCCGCCCTCGGCCTGATGGGCCTCCTCGTGGTCCTCGCCTCCCGGCGCGAGTTCGCCTCGTGACCCGTCACGGGGTCATGGAGGCGATCGTCTCCACGAGGGCGACGTGGTCCTCCGGCGTGTTGTAGAAGAACGGGGACGCCCGGAGCCGGTCGTGGCGGTAGTCCACGACGACGCCCTGTTTCCCCAGGACCTGCACGGCCCGCGCAGGGTCGTCGAGCCGCATCATGACGATGCCCGCCCGTCGATCCGGGTCGCTCGGGATCCGCACCTCGAGGCCCGCGTCGACAGCTCGCTCCGCGAGGTCGTTCACGAGCTCCGTCTGCCGCGAGCGCAGACGCTCGATCCCGATCCCGAGGACGAGCTCGAGGCCCGCGCTCGCGGCGTACACGGCCGCCATCGCGGGCGTGCCGAGCTCGAAGCGGCGCGCGTCGTCGTGGTACTCGAACGACCGGAGGTCGAACTCGAACTGGCGCGCGTTCCCGAACCAGCCCGCGATCGTGGGCCGGAGGTCCGGGATCCGGTCCCGACGCACGTACAGGAGGGCGATCCCCGTGCCTCCGAGGAGCCACTTGAGGCCGCCCGTCACGAGGACGTCGACCCCGGCCTGGTGGACGTCCGTGGGGAGCTGGCCCGTCGCGTGGTACGCGTCGATGATCGACAGGGCCCCGTGGGCCCGAGCGGCCCGGGCGATCCGGCCGATGTCCTGGATCGCCCCGCTCAGGTAGAACACGTGCGAGGTCGCGACGGCCGCCGTGTCGTCGTCGATCGCCTCCTCGTACCGCTCCGGTGGGACCCACACCCGGTCCTCCGAGGGGACGAACACCCTCTGCACCCCGGGCTTCACGGCCCACTGGTACGAGACCGTGGGAAAGTCGAGCTCGGACAGGACGACCTTCGGGCGGTCCCGCGGGTCGAGGCACGACGCGATCCCCGACAAGGCCACGGACACGCTCGGCGCGACCGCGACCTCCTCCTTCGCCGCGCCAATCGCCCGGGCGAACTTCCTGCGGAGCGCGTCGAGCTCGTCGAGCCAGCGGTCGTACCAGGCCGCGGCCCCGCGGTCCTCCCATTCGTCGAGGAAGCGGTCGTGGGCCGAGCGCACGCGCCGGGCGAGGGGCCCGAGGGAGCACGTGTTCAGGTACACGCGTTTCCGGAAGACGGGGAACTCGTCCCGCCAGGCGGCCCAGTCCATCACGCCGCCTTCCGCGCGTCCCACTCCGACTTGAGCTGGGCCATCAGGACGACGTCGTGGTACCGGCCCTCGTAGTACGTGGATTCACGCTCCCGCCCCTCGAGCCGGAACCCCGCCTTCTCGAACGACTTGATCGCACGGTCGTTCTCCGCGAGGGTCCACAGGTCCGCCCGGTGCCACCTCTGGTAGTCGAACACGATCGTGAGGAGGAGGCGCATCGCCTCCGTGCCGTACCCCTTGCCCCAGTACGCCTTCTCCCCGAGGGCGATCCCCACGTTCGCGCTCACGTGCTTCCGGTCCCACGTGCGGATCGTGCACCACCCGATCGGCGCGCCCGTCGCGCGGTCCTCGACCATGTACCGGACGCTCTCCGTGTCCTCCCCCGCGAGGTCCTTCTCGAGCTCCCGTTCGAGCTGGGCTGCGCTGATCATGTGGTCCGCGCTGAAGCGGGCCCACGCCATGACCTCGGAATCGTTCATCCACTTGTGCACGGTCGCGATGTCGGCCCGTTCGATGCGGCGCAGCCGGACGTGCTCCCCCTCCATCACGCGGCGGGAGAACGCCTCCCGCGTTATCGGGGTTGCGGTCCCCGCGCGGACGTCCACGCGGCGGAACGTTCTTACGCGCGCGGCGATTCGGCGGGGTCATGGAGTCCCGCATGCTCGGCCGCACGGGCCTCCGGGTCTCCGAGGTCGGGTTCGGCGCGTGGGCGATCGGCGGGAACGCGCACGGGAACTCGTACGGGCCCACGGACGACGCCGCGTCGATCGCGGCGGTCCGACGCGCCCTGGACCTGGGATGCACGTTCTTCGACACGGCGGACGTGTACGGATGGGGGCACAGCGAGGAGGTGCTCGGCGAGGCCCTCGCGGGCCGCCGGGACGACGTCGTGATTGCGACGAAGGTGGGCGGCGACTTCTACCACGGCGGGGTGCGGATGAACTTCGAGCCCGGATACATCGCGTTCGCCCTGGACCGCTCCCTCCGCCGCCTCGGGACGGACCGGGTGGACCTGTACCAGCTCCACAATCCGCCCGCCGATGCGATGGGCGACCCCGCGACGTACGAGGCCCTCGAGACGCTCCGGGCCGAGCACAAGATCGACCATTACGGCGTCTCGATCCACGAGCCCGTCGAGGGGCTCCTGTGCCTCGAGTCGGGCAAGCCGGAGACCCTCCAGGTCCCGTTCAGCCTGCTCCGCCAGGAGTGGATCGACGAGCTGTTCGACGAGGCGCGCCGGGCCAACGTCGGGATCATCGCGCGCGAGCCCCTGGGCAACGGCTTCCTCGCGGGGGCGATCCGCCCTGAGGCGCGCTTCCCGGCCGGGGACATCCGGCACCACTGGCCGCCCGCCATGGTCGCCGCGCGGTCCCTCGCCGCGGAGCGCCTCTCGTTCCTCGCACGGGATGGTCGGACCCTCGCCCAGGCGGCCCTCCGGTTCGCCCTCGCGTTCCCCGCGGTCTCCGTGGCCATCCCGGGGGCGAAGACGCCCGACCAGGTCACGGAGAACCTGGGCGCGGCCTCCGCGGCGCCCCTCACCCCGGAGGAGATTGACCTCGCCCGGCGCCTGTACGCGAAGGACTTCGGCCTCTGAGCCGATGAAACGTTTTTCCGTCGCGGACGATTAGGAACGGCCGGGCCGACGCATGTGGACGAAGGAGGATCTGCTCGACTCCCTCCGGGGACTCGGGCTCCTCCGGAGCCCGGAGCTGGAGCGGGCGTACCGGGCCGTGGACCAGGAGGCGTTCCTCCCGGACGGGCTCGGCCCGCTCGCGTACGCGGACATGCCCCTCCCGGTCCTCGACAGCCTGACGGGCCCCACGATGCCGTCCGCCCGGTGCCTCGTCGCGGCCCTCGAACTCCTCGAGGTCATGCCCGATCACAAGGTCCTCCTGGGCGGAGGCCGCGGGGGATACCCGGCCGCCCTCCTCGCGACGGTCGCGGGGGAGCGGAACCTCGTCGTCGTCGAGCCGGATGTGGAACGGCGGGCCGTGACGGCGCGCCGGCTCGCGTCGTCGGGCCGCGGGGACATCCGAGTCCTCGCCTCGCCCCCCGAGGGGGAGACGTTCGACCGCGTCCTCCTGCTCGACCCGTCCGTGCCTCGGCCCCGGGAGCTCGCCTCGTGCCTCGCGGACCTCGGGTTCCTCATCGGCCGGGGGCGCGGCGTGGACGACCTCACGTTCATGAAGGTCGTGCGGAGCGGGAAGGAGGCCATGCACATGACGATCGGCCAGGCGCCGGTGCCGGCTCACGTGGGGCCCCGGCCTTCCCGCGCGATGTCCCCCGTCGACTTCGCTCGCCTCTTCGCGGTCGAGGATCTCCTGGTCCACGCCTGGGAGGGCCGGATCCTCGGCCACTACGACCAGCACTTCCAGGACGTCGCGGACGAGACGTTCGCGGGCGGGCCGCTGGATCTCGAGTCGTTCGACCCGGTCCGAGAGCCGCCGAAGCTCGCGGCGCGCCGCGCGTTCCAGGCCGCGTACATCCTTCAGAGCGCGGGCGAGCTCGAGCGCGCCGCGGACGCGTACGAGCGGTCCATCCGCCTCGCGCCGACCGCGGAGGCCCACACGTTCCTCGGGTGGACCGCGAGCTTCATGGGCCGGTACGAGCGGGCCATCGAGGAGTGCCGCCTCGCGATCCAGGTCGACCCCACGTTCGGTAATCCGTACAACGACATCGGGGCGTACCTCATCGAGCTGGGGCGCCTCGACGAGGCGATCTCGTGGCTCGAGAAGGCCCTCGCCGCGCCCCGGTACTGCTGCTACTTCTACGCGCACGCGAACCTGGCCCGGGTGTACGTCCAGAAGGGCCTCCGGGAGAAGGCCCGGAAGCACCTCAAGGCGGCCCTCGAGGTGAACCCGGAATACGAGCCCGCGCGGGAGCTCCTGAGGCGGCTCGACACGGAAGGCGGCTACTACGCCTGAGGCCGCAGTACGGCGGACCGCAGCGCGTCGACGTCCTCGGGCCCGAGGGTCGCCTCGGGACCCCGCGACACGACGATCGACGCGTCGCCCTCCGGGGTCGTCAGCACGATCCGGTCCTCGACGCCGCCCTCGAGCCGGGACGCGAGGTGCTGGATCCCCCGGATGTTCGCACGGGCCCACGAGCGTCGGACCTCGTACCCGAGGAACTCCTTCACGTTCCACGGGCCATGGACGTCCAGATGGGCGCGCATCTCGAGGATCCGGCGGTCCGTGACGACGACGGTCCCGCCCTGGACGGGAAGGAACGCGAGGGGGACCTCGTCCGGATCGAGGTGCGCGGCGAACAGCGCGAGCCGGTACGGGTCCCGCTTCGCGCGGCGGGCCAGGCCCAGGAAGGCGGTCCCGTCGAACGCGGACGCGTCCCGCATCGGCCCGGCCCAACCCCGCGGCGCGGATGAACGTTTCCCGTGCGACAGGTTTATCGCGGCGCGTCCGCATCCCGCGGCGTGGCCACGTATGCGGTCCTCGAAAGGACGGTCGCGCGGTCCGTCCAGGACCTGCACGACTTCCTGTGGGTCGGCGCGAAGCACGACGAGGCCCGCCTGCTCGGCCGGCTCCGCGACGCCGCGAAGGTCCTGGACGGGCACCTGGGCACCCGCGCGGTCTCCCGCGGGGTCGCCCCCCTCCTCGGCGCGTTCGACCGGAGGGCCATGGGCTCCGACCTGTTCACGTTCCTCTGGATGCTGGGGCACCTCGCGATCGCGGCAGAACGCCGGGGGCCGGACCCCAGGGAGTCGGCCCGCCGCTCTGCCGACGTCGTGAACTCGAACGCGATCCACCTCGCGTCGGCCTCGGGCCGGTTCGACCTCGTCGAGATGTACGAGGCCGGGAAGACGGACTTCGAGGCCTTCCAGGCGGGCCTCACGGAGATCCTCGAGGACCGGGGCGTGCTCGCGGCGGACGCGATGCGCCGACTCGCGGTGCGCGTGCACGACGCGAACGCGACGTGGCGCGCGGACGCTCCGAAGGGTTTCGCGCGGATCGCGGCGACCGCCTCGATCGGGGATGCGGCGCTCCACTCCGCGCTCCTGGTGGACGCTCTCAGGACCCTGGGCCGGTACCGGGACGCGCCGTACGCACAGCTCGTGCCCGCGCTCGAGAAGGTCCTCGGGAGCCCGGGCCTCAGGGCGCATCCTTAAGCCGGCCGCCCGGCTCTCGCGACCTCACATGTCGGACGACCTGTACGCCCAGGCAAGGGACGCCGCGGAGAGAGGCGACCCGGACGCGGCCCGGGCCCTCGTCGCGCGGGCGTTCGAGGCGTCCCCCGGGGACGCGGACGTGCGCGAGCTGTACGCGGCCCTCCACCTCGCCCATGCGATCCGCCTGAGCGCGGGGGCGCGCGACGCGCGGCGGGACGGGATCGTGCGCCGGGGGATCGGCTACGACGAGGAGTTCGCGGACGACCCGGGCGTCGCGGGACGGTTCGAGGAGGCCCTCGCAGCCGTCGACCGGGTCCTCGCGGCGGACCCGAGCCACGAGAAGGCCCTCATGATGAAGGCGGCCCTCCTGTTCCGGAAAGACCGCGAATCGGGCCGGCCCGAAGCCCTCCGGATCCTGCGCGCGATCGTGGAGGCCCACCCGGAGAACCGGCAGGCCGCGTACACGATCCGGAAGGTCGAGCGGCCGTGTGCGCGCTGCTCCGACACGGGGTTCTGCCCGTACTGTGCGGGCCGCGGGACGAAGACGTTCCTCCGGATCGAGCGGCGGTGCGAGGCGTGCCACGGCCGCGGGATCTGTCTCGCGTGCGGGATCCTTTAGCCCGTCTTCCCGGCGTCCTCGTCCTCGATCGTGTGCGGGTCGCCCTCCGAACCGTCGACCCACTCGACCCGGTCCGCGCGGCCGATCTCCCCGCACGACAGGCACTCCCAGCCCAGGCCGTAGTCGTCGAACATGACGAGGCCCCGCTCCGCCTTCCCGCACTTCGTGCAAGGCCCCGTCACGTAGCCGCTGATCCGGAAGGCGCGGATGACCACATCGTCGGGCATGCGGCACCCGGGGCGCCTACTCGGACGATGCGTCCTTGCCCGTGGGCGACATGTACCAGTCCGGAACGCCACGGTCGCCGCCCAGGTCGCACTTCGGGCACACGTAGTCGAGGATCGGGTAGTTCCCGTGGCTGTGCTGGACGAAGAACACCTTCTCGGAGCCGCACGTCTCGCACCGCTGGGGCTCCTCTCCGATGTTCTTGCGGGAGAACATGACGCGGTGCGACAGGGACCGGGGGAGATAAAGTTGCCGCCATCCGGATCGACCCGGCGGAAAGGGTCATGCCCCACGCCGGCTTGGGCCCCGCGATGATGCTCCGGTTCAGTCGGTTCCGGTTCCGGCCGGGGAGCGAGGGGGAAGGGCTCGAGATCCTCCGCAGGCACGTCCGCGCGATCGGGTCCGCCGCGGGCTGCGAGGGCGCGTGGCTCGGACAGGGGCAGCACCCGACCACGGAGTTCGTCGTCGTCGCGTTGTTCGTCGACGAGGCGAGCCTCCGCGACTTCGAGGGCCGCCTCCGATCGGATCCAGGCCTCGGGAGCGATCAGTTCGCGGCGATGCGGCTCACGGCGGGACCGCCCGAGATGACGCAGTTCGAGGTCCGTCCGACCTGAGCGTTCAAGGGATGCGCCTAGACTTTCGACCGAAGGGCCGGCTTCCATGCATGGGTGCCGTCGGGCAAGTCGGTCGCCCGGAAGTCCTGGTAGATCTCCGGATAGTCGTGCACGCAGATCTGGGCGATCTGGTCGAAGACCATCCGGATCTCGACTTCCGCGGCCGGGTCCGTCCTCATCTCGATGACCCACCGAAGGGTTCGATGGTTCGCCGTCCAGATCATGTGAGTGGCCATGCCGTCCGGCAGGATCCGCCGGAGCGCGGACGTGAGGCGCTTCTTCGCATCCATCCCGAGCGCGTCCCACCGGATGCCCTTCTCGAGTTCCCGGTAGGCGGCCTCCGCATCCAGGACGGCCCGCTTCATCCGATCTTTCTGGTCGTCGTCCAGCTCGTCGGGGAGCCAGAATCCGATGTCCCGGGGCCGGACATACCGGAGGGACTCCTGACTGATCGCGGTCCCCACGCGGTGCCGGACGATCTCGTGCGAACAGACGCGACTGATGTGGAGCAGGGCGAACGATACCTGCTGGTGCTCCAGGATGGATCCGTCTCCCTTCAGGAGGATGTTCTTGAAGTACTCCTTCGGATCCTCGCGGATCTTGGTCACGTTCGGGTTCAGGCCCGGCTCGTACGACTCGTAGCAGATGCGCCCCGCGAACTCGATCAGGGCTGCGCCGCTCATGCGTCGGGTCGAGAGGAAGCGATCGGCGGTTTCGGACGAGGCCCCCAGGATCTCGAGGGTCCTGGCGAGTCCCTTCGGATCCGCCGTCGTCTCGCCAATCTTGATCACGACCGGTCGAACGGATTGCATGTCGCTCCCGCTCCCTCTGGAATCGTCCAGCCCACCTCAAACCGTACGGCTGTATAATGCCTTCTCGGGGCGGGATCGCGCGGGGTCACAGCCACCGGTACAGGATCTTGACGAACGGCGTCTCCTTCGGCTTCTTCGCGCCCGTGAGGACCGTCGCGAGGACGTGCTTCTGGAGGGCCTCGAGGCTCTCGCATCCTGCCTGCATCGCGTCGTACGGGCTCAGCTTCTCGAGGGTCGTTGGCTCCACGAGGATCGCTTGCCCCTCCCCGACGACCTCGCCCCGGAACGTGACCATGAGCCGGTTCCCCGGGACGATGCGCTTCTCCGCCTGCTCGGACGCGGGGACGTGGACCAGGTACACGAGCTGCTTTCGGACCATCTCCTCCGCGCCCGGGTACGTGATCGCGAGGGACTTCGGGGCCCCGACGTTCGGAGGGATCATGGTCCGCCTCAGAGGGCCGCGAGGACCTCGTCCGTGTGACCTTCGACCTTCACCTTCGGCCAGATCCGCGCGATCCGGCCCGCCTCGTCGATCAGGAACGTGGTGCGCTCGATGCCCCACGACTCCCGGCCGTACAGGTTCTTGAGCTTCCACACCCCGTACGCCTCCGTGACCTCGCCCCCTTCGTCGCTCAGGAGCGGGAAGTTCAGCTCGTACTTCTCACGGAACTTCATGTGGCTCTCCGTGTCGTCCCGGCTCACGCCGAGCAGGACGGCCCCGCGGTCCGTCACGCGGGCCAGGTTGTCCCGGAACGAGCACGCCTCTTTCGTGCAGCCGGTCGTGTCGTCCTTCGGGTAGAAGTACAGGACGACCTTCTTGCCGCGCAGGTCCCTCAGCGCGATCGTCCGGCCGGCGTCCGAACGCAAGGCAAAATCCGGCGCGGGCTGTCCGACGTCGACCATCGTGCGTCCCGGCGGTCACGATGGGTCCGCGCGATTTAACGCTACCGCTCCCGGCGCCGCGCGGGCCGGACCGGGCCGCGGGACGTCCCCGGACCGGATGGGAGCCCATAGGATATCAAACATGGTACGTTAGGCTCAAGATTTAAGTAAGGTCCGGGGGTTCGTCGCATCGCATCTCCTGCGGACGTGAGTATCACAGGGAACCGTATGGCCCGTAAGGCACTCTCTCGGCGGCCCGTCGTCCCCCGTCCGGCGACGACCGCGAAGCCCCTCTACGCGAAGCCGAGGCCGGCCCGACCCGATCCGGCCCCGGAGGCCGCCGCGGCGGGCTTGCTCCAGCTCAAGTTCGGGCGACACGCCCACGGCTACGGGATCGCGGCGGCCGTCGCGTTCGTCGCGAACGCGATCCTCCTGTACAACATGTCCAGCCTGACGGCCCTCACCCTGCGGGAAGGCTACCCGGACTACATCCTGTGGCTCCTCCCCGTCACGATCGGCGCGATCGCCTCGTGGGACGCGATCCAGCTCAAGCGGGACCCGTACCGCGGGCACTTCAAGTCCCGGCACTTCGTGATGAGCACGCTCGGGATGATCCTGTTCTTCGCGGTCTCCGGGTTCCTCGTCCTCATGGCGTTCGGCATCCTGCCCGTCGGGTACCGGGTCTGGGTGTACCCCCTCACCGTGGTGGGCGTCCCCGCCACGATCATCTCGATGGCGATGACCTGGCAGGGCTTGACGGCCCGCAAGGGGGGAAGCATCGCCCTCGCGACGATCCTCCCGATCTTCGTGACCCTCCTCGTCGTGGGCGGCCAGACGACGTACGCGAGCGGCTCCTTCTCGGACCAGACGAGGCAACTGTACCTGATCGTGTTCCTTGCGGGCGCCGTCTCCACGGAGATCGCGGGCTCCCTCCTCCACATCATCGCGTCGTCCACGAGCGTGTACCAGCGGGAGATCCTGAAGGCGGACAACACGAAGGTCGGGCTCCTCCAGCAGGAGCTCCAGAAGAAGCGGGAGGCTCTCGACTACAAGGAGCGAGCCCTCCGCGGGCGGGAAGCTCACCTGGAGGCCCTCCAGCAGGAACTCGACGACCAGTCGTCCGAGGTCAAGACGAAGTTCACGGACGTCGCGGGCCGCGAGGTGGCCGTCGAGAAGGGGATCAAGGAGCTCCGGGAGCTGGACCGGAAGGTCGCCTCCGCGAAGGCGGAGATCGAGGCCCGGGTCGAGGAGCTCAAGCACCGCGACGCGGACGTCGCGTCCGCGAAGGCCGAGACGACGAAGTCCGCGCAGGTCGTCGCGGCTCGGGGGGCGGCGCTCGCGGACCGGGAGAAGGAGACGAAGCGCGCGACGATCGAGCTCCAGTCCCAGCTGCGCGCGTCGGGGGACAAGGCGAAGGTCCTCACGGAGCTCGAGGAGCGGCTGCGGGCCACGGAGAAGGCCCTCGACGGGAAGCACACGGCCCTCCTGAAGCAGGAGAAGGACGTCCAGCTGCGCGAGTCCGCCTTGCGGCTCAAGACGGAGCAGGTCCAGGTGACCCACTCGAAGGTCGAGTCCGAGCGGATCAAGGAACTCAAGGACTGGGAGGCGAAGATCCTCGCGAAGGAGAAGGATCTCGGGAAGCTCGAGGTCGAACTCCGCTCCATGGAGAGCCAGCTCAAGGAACGGTACGAGAACGCGACCCGGATCGAGCGGCGCTTCCAGGAGCAGCGGAAGATCCATGAAGACCGGGAAGGCGAGATGGTGTCCCAGGAGCAGCAGATCTCGGACAAGGAGACGGGCCTCCGGGAGCGCGCGGCCGAGCTCGAGCGGCAGGCCGCCGCGGTCCAGGAGGCCCAGGTCCAGATCGACGCGAAGATGAAGAAGTACTCGGAGCTCCTCAAGGAGGCGAAGATGAAGGAGGCCGTCGCGGGCTCGAGCCAGGAGGAGGTGAACCAGCGGATCTCCACTCTCAACGCGCGGGAGAAGAGGCTCGTCGAGATGCAGGCGAACCTCCAGGCGGAGATCAAGCGGCTCAACGAGCAGAACCGCGGGCTTCTCGAGAAGGCCAAGGAGGTCGAGGAGCGGGAGAACGAGATCTCCCTCCGGGAGATGGAGCTCGAGCAGAAGGCCCGCGAGAGCCGCGCCTCCGTGGCCACGCCCGGCATGCGGGACATGGACCGGGAGGCCCAGCTCGAGGCGTGGGAGCACCGGATCCGGGATCGCGAAGAGGAGTTCAAGCGGCGGACGTACCAGAAGGAGAAGGAGATCGAGATGCGGGAGAGCGCCGTGAAGGCGCACCTCACGACGGGCGTGAGCGAGGCGTCCGAGGAGGCCGTCGCGGAGGAGAAGAAGGCGGACAAGGTGAAGACGGGCACACCGCGGCTCGACGACCTCCTGTACGGCGGGATCCCGTTCAACTCGAACGTCCTGTTCGTCGGGCCCGCGTTCGTCGGGAAGGAGGTCGCGATCCTGAACTTCGTCGCGGAAGGGCTCAAGAAGCGCGTCCCCGCGATCCTCATCACGACGACGAAGCTGCCCATCGACATCGCGCGGGACATGGCGCCGATCCTGCCGACGTTCGTCGAGTACGAACAGCTCGGCCTCGTCCGATGGATCGACTGCACGTCCCAGACCCAGGGCGGCAAGCCGGTCCGGGAGAAGAACGTCTGGCGGGTGAACGGGCCCACGGACTTCGACAGCATCATGAACGTCGTGAATCAGCTCGACGAGGAGTTCAAGGGCAAGTTTCCGTACTTCCGGCTCGCGTTCCTCACCCTGAGCTCGAGCATCACCCAGGCGGAGGAGCGGGACGCGATGACGTTCTTCCAGAAGCTCGTGAACCGGCTGCGGCAGACGAAGGCCGTGAGCGCGATCGCCCTGGAGCGCGGGATGCACGCGGACCAGACTCTCGAGGCCATGGAGCACATGGTCGACGGCGCGATCCACTTCAAGACGGACAAGCAGAAGACCCTCATGCACGTGGCCGGCCTGGGCGAGGTCCAGACCCGGGACTGGGTGCCCTACAAGTTCACGAACAAGGCGATCATGATCGGGTCGTTCCAGCTCGAGCGGATCCGATGAGTCCGCGGACGACGGCCGGGTAGGGGCGGTCGCGTCCCATGGCGGAACCCTGGGTCTCCCTCGTGATTGGCGGGACCCTCCTCCTCGCGGGGTTCGCGGCGGCCCTCATGTTCGACCGGTACCGGGTGCCCGACTTCTTCATGCTCCTCCTCCTGGGGGTCGTCCTGGGCCACCTCCCCCTGGAACCGTTCGGCCCCTCTCTCCTCGTGTCCCTGGGGCCGATCGTCCCCGCGTTCATCGCGGTCACCCTGGCCCTCATCATGTTCGAGGGCGGGATGGCCCTCGACCCCGCGGAGCTCGGGAAGGGGGCGGCCGCGATCCTCGGGCACACATTGGGCGCGATGGCCCTCACGATGGCCGTCACGTTCGTCCTCGCGACGTCCGTCCTCGGCCTCAGCCCGATCACGGGGCTCGTCCTCGCGGCCGCGTTCAGCGGCCCGAGCGCGACGATCGTGATGAGCTTCGCGCCCCAGCTCCGCCTGAGCCCGAACGGGATGTCCATCATCGTCCTCGAGGGGGTCCTCGGGAACGTCGCGGCGGCCGTCGTCGTGATCTTCGTCCTCCAGGTCCCGGGCCAGGAGGCGATCGTCCCGTACCTGTCCCAGACCGTCCTCGCGGCCGCCGTCGCGTTCCTCGTCGGCGCCGCGTGGCGGGGGCTCCTGCGGAAGCTTCCCTCCCGCCGGTTCGTGCAGATCGCGACCCTCTCCCTCGTGATCGTCACGTACGCGGTCGCGGACGGGCTCATCGCGAAGAGCGGCCCCATCGCCGCGTTCGTCCTCGGGCTCGTGGTCGCGTACCACCGCCGGGGCGGCCACCCCGTCGAGGTGAAGGAGACCGCGGACCTGAAGGCGTTCCAGAGCGAGATCACGTTCGTCCTGCGGACGTTCTTCTTCGTGTACCTGGGACTCCTCATGACGTTCGACCAGTTCAGCGTGGCGGCCCTCGTGGGCGCGGGGCTCCTCGTCGCGGGATTCCTCGCGGCCCGCGCGCCCAGCGCGGTCCTCGTGGCTCGGTCCCAGGCCCTCTCGGGCCGCGAGACGCGGGTCCTCCTGGGGACCGTGGGCCGCGGGATGACGGACGTCGTGCTCGTGCTGTTCGCGATCCAGAGCGGCGTCCTGCCCCCGACCGAGGCCACGTTCCTCGTCGGGATGCTGCCCCTCGTGATCCTCCTCGCGGCCGTCGTGTGCGCGGGCCTCCTGGTGTGGGCGGATCGCGGGCGCGAAGAACGCCCCCGTCCGAGGAAGGACCTGTACGACGCGTGAGCCGGCCGCGGGCCGCGGCCTGCGTCAGCGGTTCCAGCGGTCTTCGTGGGGCCCCGTGGCCCCGTGGGAGTGGCCGCCCGGCGCGAGCCGGGCGAGGGCCGCATACCCGGAGCGCTTCGACGCGTTGATTTCCGCGTACGTGCGGCGCTTCCGCCGGACGATCGTCGAGACGGACAAGGGCTTCTCGCACAGGACGGCCTCCTGGCCCCAGGACCCGGGCTCGAGGCCCGCCGCGTCCGCGGCCCGGAGGAGGTCCCGATCGTGGGGCAGGAACACCTCCACGGAGGCGGCCCCGCGGGCCCGGGCCAGGCCGGCCGCGTCCCGGAGCACCTGGTCCGGGGCGCCCAGGAGAGGGCTCACCTCGAGGACGTCGGCGCTCGTCGAGGTCGGCGACTCGGATAGGAGGGCCGCGCACCCGTCCCAGCGCACCAGGCTCCCCGTGTTCGCGAGCAGGTGCGCGACGGGCCTCGTGAACCGGACGAACGCGCTCGCGTGGCCGACGAAGCCGCGGCCTTTCGCGAGGAACGAGGACCGCTCGAGTTCTCCCCATCCCGTATCCGTGAGGCCGGCCGTCGCCGGGCGTACGGCCCGCCGGGTCGCGGGCGCGACGCGCCGCGCGAAGCGCGTGACCTCCTCGAGGCCCGCGGCATGGGCCGTCGCGAGCCCCGCGCCGTTTGAGGACTCGGACCAGAGGCGGAGCGCCCGACGCCCTTTGTTGCGCGCGAGCCCCTCGAACGCGTGCAGGAGGGCGCCCGCGACCCCCTTCCTCCGGTACGCGGGGTGGGTCCGCGCGGCGCTCACCCACGCCCCGTCGTCGGGCGTCTCCCGGTACGCGCCCATCCCGACGATCGCGTCGTCGTCGAGGGCGACGAAGACGACCTGCCTGAGGACCAGGTCCTCGAGGAGCTCGAGCACGTAGTCGTCGGGTCCCATGGCCGCGCGGCACACGTCGGCGAGGGCCCCGAGGTCGTGGAGGGAGGCCCGGCGGGTCGGCCAGGTCTCGTCGGACGGCATCGGGCCGCTATCGCGGCGGGGTATTGAAAGGCTTGGGCGCGCACTCGTGGAACGTGTTCCGCTCACAGGAGGTACACGGGCGGCATGTCCGCGGGCGGCTCTTTGAACGGATTCGGGGTCGACTCGAGCAGGGCGGGGTCGTCCGCGAGGCGCCGCGCGAGCTCCCGCTGCCCGCGCTCGAGGAGGTCCGGGTTGTACGAGTACTGGATCCGCACGTAGTTCGTCGAGCCGACGGCCGTCTTGCGGTTCAGGAACTTCCCGAAGTCCTTCCAGCCCGGTGGCTGCCGGGAGAACACGTTCGCCATCTCGACCGCGAACCGGCCGCCCACGAAGAACGCCTTCCACTCCTGCACGTTGCGCTCGTCGAGGCGGCCCTCGATGATCTTCGTCAGGGCGTCCGCGTACCCGGGGTTCATGTACGACCGGAACGCGTCCATGTTCGCGAGGGCCTCCTCGAGGTTCCCGATGTCCTCGGGCACGAGGACGGGCTTCGGCGGGGCCGCGTACCACGCGGCCTGGTAGGGCGCGTACTTCGCGACGCCCGTCGACGCCTCCCACGCGGCCGCCGTGCGGTCCACGACGAAGTGGGACCGGCCGTGCGTGAGCAGGTAGTCGAGGACGAGGCTGTACTCGATCCGCTCCGCGATGTCTCCCACGTCCCGGTCCGCGTACTTGCCCAGGTCCCGCCAGATAATCCGGTGGTACTCCTCCTGGAGGGTGCGCAGGCCGGCCTCCCGCACGTAGATCCCCCACGCGTCCGGGATGAGCCGGAACGAAGCGTAGAACGCGACCGCCTCGGGCCCCGCCTTGAGCATCGCGGGGAGCGCGTTCGGATCCTTCGGCCGCTCCACGCGAAACGACCCGAGGGCGTCTGCCGTGAGGTCGATCGGGCGGGCTCCCTCGAGGCTCGGCAACGTGCCGTGCGCGGGGACGCGGACCTTCGTCGGGTCGCAGAACCCGGGGTGGGCGGCCGCGAAGCCCGCGAGGTCCTCCATGGGACGTCCCGAAGGGTGGGGCCGGCTTAAGGCTTGCCCGCGGGCCTTCAGTAGAGGAGGCACTCGACGGAACGTCCCTCGACGTCCTTCGGCGCGAGGGGAGCCGGCTCGCGGAACCGCACTGCGACGCGGTCGTCCTCCCGGGCCACGGCGACGACCGCGTCTCGCATGGCACCGGGGGCCTCCGCGAGGACGCCGGACACGTTGGCCGCGAGGGCCTCTGCGTCCTCGGGCCGAGCGCGCCGCCACGCGGTCCCCGCGGCGAAGCGCCACGCGTCCAGGGGCCCGAGCTCCGCCTCGTCTTTGGCCGCGCGACGCGCGTCGAGCCGCCGCTCCTCGAGATGGTCCACGAAGTCTCGGCCTTCCCAGCCGCACGTCGGCAGGGCCACGGGGCACCGCGGGTGGAACCGGCATCCCGCGGGCGGGAAGATCGCGTCCGGCACCTCCCCATGGGGCAACGTCCGCACCCGGACGCGGCCTGGTTCCGGCACGGGGATCGCCCCGAGGAGGGCCTTCGTGTAGGGATGCTTCGGGTCCCGGAAGATCGCGGCCGTCGGGCCCAGCTCCACGATCCGGCCCAGGTACATGATCGCGATCCGGTCGCACACGAACTTCGCGGTCGCGAGGTCGTGCGTGATGAACAGATACGCGAGGCCGTACTTCCGCCGCAGGTCGAGCAGGAGTTCGAGGATCCGCGCGCGGATCGACATGTCGAGCATCGCGACGGGCTCATCGGCCACGATGAGGGAGGGCCTCAGGACGAGGGCCCGCGCGAGCACGGCCCGTTGCTTCTGCCCCCCGCTCAGGTCCCCGGGGTACTTCGCGAACAGGTCGTCCGCGGGCGTGAGGCCGACCTCCTCCATGACCCGGAGGGTCGCTTCCTTCGCCTCCGCGGGCTCCGCCGTCACGTGCACGAGGAGCGGGTCCATGATCGCCTGCCCGATCGTCATCGCCGGGTTCAGGGCCGCGTGGGGGTCCTGGAACACGATCTGCATCCTCGGGCGGATGGGCCGAAGCTCCGCCTCCTTAAGGCGCGTGATGTCCCGCCCCTCGAACGTGACCGTGCCGCGGGTCGGCTCGAGGAGCCGCAGGACGGTCCGACCCGTGGTCGTCTTGCCGCACCCGCTCTCTCCGACGAGACCGAGGATCTCGCCCCGGGCCACCGCGAACGACACCCCGTCGACCGCATGGACGCGGGCCCGCGCGAGCCGAACGTCCGCCAGCTCCGGGGCGATGCCCAAGGTCCGAGCCAGGGTCTGCCCCATAGCCTGGACCAGGTTCGTCTTCACGGGGAAGTGGACGACGAGGTCGGCCACCTCGAGGATGGGCCCTCCCGTCAGAGGAAGTCCCTCCCGAAGTGGCAGGCCGCGGGCTGGCCCGCCCGGTATTCGACCATGGACGGCTCCTCCCGGGCGCACAGATCCTTCGCGTGTGGGCACCGCGGGTGGAAGCGGCATCCGGGCGGCGGCGCGAGGAGACTTGGCGGGAGCCCGTCGATCGACTTGAGCTCTCGCGTGTTCAAGTGGATCGTACTTGCGAGGAGTCCCTGCGTGTACGGATGGATGGGCCGGCGGAACACATCGTCCACGGAGCCGATCTCCGCGAACCGGCCTGCATACATGACGGCCGCGCGGTCGCACACCTCCGCGACGATCCCCAGGTTGTGCGTGATGAGGAGGAGGGACATCCCGTACGACCGTTTCAGGTCCCGGAGGATGTCCAGGATCTGGGCTTCCACGATCACGTCGAGCGCGGTCGTGGGCTCGTCTGCCACGAGGAGTTTCGGCCTCAGGACGAGCGCCATCGCGATCATGATCCGCTGGCGCATGCCTCCGGAAAACTCGTGCGGGTAGTGGTTCAGCCGGCTCTCGGGGATCCCCATCGCGCGAAGCGCTTCCTGGGCGCGTCGGACCGCCTCCGGTCTCGAGATATCTCGTTTGTGGACCCGAATCGTCTCAAGGAAGTGGTCCCGGATCGTCATGAGGGGATCGAGCCGGGTCATCGGGTCCTGGAAGATCAGGGCGAGCTCTTCGCCTCGGAGCCTCCGGTACTCGCCGGGGTCCAGGCGGAGGAGCTCCTTGCCTCGCAATCGGAGGGATCCCTCGACCGTCGTGCCCCGAGGGAGCACCCCGAGGATCGCCTTCCCGAGCGTGGATTTCCCGCAGCCCGTCTCCCCCACGACGCCCAGGGTCTCTCCCGAGCGGAGATCGAAGTCCACCCCGTCGACGGCCCGGACGGGCCCGCGCTTCGTCCGGTAATGGACCCGGAGGCCCCGCGCCTCGAGGACTGGTTCGTTCACGATCTCTCCTTCTTGAGGAGCGGATTGATGATGTCATTCAGCCCCTCTCCGAGGAAGGACAGTCCGACGGTCAGGAGGACGATCACGAAACCCGGGAAGAAGGAGGACCACCAGATTCCGTTATCGACCCGTTCCGCGGCGGCGGACAGATCGAGCCCCCAGTCCGGCGTAGGGGCCTCGACGCCCAGCCCGAGGAACGACAGGCCCGCGGCTGTGAGGATCGCGTCCGCCGCGCTGATCGAGAAGATGACCGGGATGGCGACGATCACGTTCGCGGCGATGTACCGGAGCATGATCCGAGACGGTGGGGTGCCGAGCGCCCTCGCCGCTTCCACATAGAGCTCCTCTCGAGCGGACAGGACCTGGCTCCGCGTCACGCGAAAGTACAACGGGATGTAGATGACGGTCACGGCGAGTCCAATGTTGACGACGCCCTTCCCGAGCAGCACCGCGATGAGCCCCGCGAACAGGAGCCCGGGGAACGAGTAGAGTGAGTCCATCACGAGGACGAGGACCTTGTCGAAGTTCCCGCCCCGGTAGCCGGAGTACAGGCCCAGGGGGAAGCCGACCGCGAGGGCCACGCTCACGCCGATGGCCATGATCGCGAGGGAGGTCCGCGTGCCGTGCAACACGCGACTCAGGACGTCTCGGCCCAGCGGGTCCGTGCCCATCGCGTGCCAGTAGCTTCGCCACACGGCCGTGGCGCCGACGAAGTCCACGCTCAAATTGCCCGCGAGCCCGCCGTCCGACCGGTGCGTGAGCCGCACCTGGAACGCGGACGTCGTGAGGTTCGCCTCGGACCAGGTCGTCTGATTCGTCAGGTCGATCCGACGGAGAGTGCCCGTCGTGCGCACCTCGATCGGCGCGAACCACGATGTGCCCCCGTCCGGGCTCACCTCCGCGTCGAGGTAGTGCCCCGGATCCGTCCCGTTCGCGAGGACGAATACGGAGAGCCCGACCGCCTCGACCGCGTCCCGGAGGATCCGGAGGGTGAAGCCGCGATACACGACGACGTCTCCAGGATTGAGGGACCGCGCCCCGATCCCGTTCACGCTCTGGGCCCCCGACGGACCCACCCATGTCCCCGTCCAGCCGGTGAAGGTCTCGTTCCGGGGGATCGCCGTGTTCGACCAGGGCGGCACGTCTTTCTCGTCCACGAACGCAAACGGGCTGTACGGCGCGAGGACATCCGCGAAGATCGCGATGAACAGGAAGGCGACGAGGATCGCGATCCCGAGCCAGCTCAGGACCCCTGCGAGGGACTTGCGTTCCTCGACGAGCGGATACCAGACCCGGCCCACGATCGACGAGCGGCGGACGAGTGGCTCACGCGCCCCCGGCGATTTGGTCATGGCCCCTACAACCGGATTCGGGGGTCGATCAAGGCGCCGAGGACGTCCACGATGAGACTGATTACGACGATGATTCCCGCGTACACGACCACGACGCCCTGGATCATCGACATGTCCTTCGACGTGATCGAGTTGAGGAGGAGCCTGCCGATCCCCTCGATAGAGAACGTGGTCTCCGTGAGCACGGCGCCCGCGAACAGGATCGCGAACTGGAGCCCCAGGACCGTCACGACGGGGACGAGGGCGTTCTTGAATGCGTGCCGATACACGACGGCGGACTCCGAGACGCCCCGCGCCCGGGCCGCGTCCGTGTAGTCCGCCTGGATCGTCCGGAGTAGGTTCGCCCGGACCGTCTTCGTGAAGAACCCGCTCAGCACGAGGCCGAGGGTCAGGCACGGCAGCGTAAGGTGGGCGAGCGCCTTCCCGAATCGGCCGAGGTCCCCCGCGAGGAGGGCGTCGACCGTGTATAGCCCGGTCACGGGCGGCGGGATGTCGCTCCCCGTCCATCGGCCGTGGGGAGGGAGCCATCCGAGCCAGATGCCGAACACGAGCTGGAAGATGAGGCCGAGCCAGAAGATCGGGATGACATAGACCACGGTGCCGTACAACCGGAGCGCGACGTCGATCTTCGAGTCCCGCCGGGCGCCGGCCAGGATTCCCGTGCCGATCCCGACCGCGGCCGCGACCAGCATGGAGCCGATCGCGAGTTCGATCGTCGCGGGCAGCCGCACCGCAATCTCATGCGCCACGAGCCGACCCCTGTAGTCCGCCCCGACCGCGATCCCGAGGTCCCCCCGGAACACCCGGCTCATGTAAGTCAGGTACTGAATCGGCACGGGCTGGTCCAGGCCGAGTTCGACCCGAGCCCGCTCGATCACCTCGGGAGAGGGCGCCCGGCCCCCCCACAGGGCGAGGACGGGATCCCCGGGGAGCACCCGGAGGATTAGGAAGACCGCGGTCAAGAGGATGAACAACATCGGGAAGGCGAGGACGATCCGTGCGATCACGTACGACAGGAGGGAGCGGCCTCGGGCCATGCTGCGTCTCGCAACGCTCCCGGGCGTCTTGAACCTTTACCGCGGCCGAAAGAGGAAGGGGCCAGGGGCCTAGCGGTCCCTGGCGATGAGTTCCCTGTGGACGCTGACAGCGTACCCGAGCTGCGCGAGGAGCGCGTTCGCGGCTGGGCAGTCCGGCGTGCTACCGTATTCCGTCTGGAACACCGCGTCGCTGAAGGGCATGTTCGGCGGGAGCATGCTGTACAGGGGCTCGACGAGGTTGTTGAAGACGATACTGTCGACATCGGCCCGGTCCACGCTGTACGCCAATGCCCGCCGCACCCTCACGTCCGGCACGAGGTTCACGTTGATGACGATGTATCGGATCTGAGGACTCGCCCCGATGTCCACCGTGATCCCGAGAGCGGCCTCGCGGCCGTCCAGGTCCGTGATGTCCGTCGGGTTCAGGGTGCGGTAGACCACGTCGATGCCCGTCGTCGCGTGGGCTTCGATGTCCTGCTTGAGCGCCGTCGCCGAGGTCCGCAAATTGATCGTCACGGTGTCCTCGACCGGGATGGATGGGATCCCGAACGACGCGTAGATCCCCCGGGAGTGGTACGGAACCGTCGTGCTATTCTCCAGGACGATGAGCTGGTTCTCGGTGTGGGTCGTCAGCTCGTACGGACCCGTGCCGATCACGCTTCCCGCGGTGGAGGGTTGTTCCCCGTTCTGGTTGTAGCTCGGGGGGACGGGCGCCGACACGCTGAACGCCATCAGGTCGTTGAAGAACGAGACGGGTTGCGACAGGTGGAACGTGATCTTCAACGGATCGGCCGGGTACAGCTCGATCGTGCCGGGCGGCGTGTTGTTGTTGTTCGATGGGTCGCGGCCCAGCTTTCCGACGTCGTACAGGAGGAACGCGGCGCTCCCGCCGATGTCCAAGCGGATGGCCCGGTTGATTGAGTCCGCCACGACCTGGGCCGTGAGCAGAGTCGTGCCGTCATGGAAGCGGACACCCGGGCGCAGGTTGTACGTGTAGTTCTTCCCATCCGCGGACACGAGGCCGTTCGCGAGCGTCGGGACCTCCGTCGCAAGTCCAGGCATCAACGCGGCATCCACCGGTTCGTAGACCAAGAGGGTGTCGAACACCTGGTTGATGATCTCGATCGAGAAGTAGTCGTACGCGGACGCGGGATCGAGGCTCACGATGTTGTCCGTCGTGGACGCGCTGATCTCCGCGTCCGTCGGGTCTTCCATGATGAACCACTTGAAGGTCACGGGGTGGAGCACGACGTTCGCGGTCGTGTTCACGTAGGCCACGTGCGCGTTCCCCGAGAACAACGGGATGTACGGGACGTCCTCGGCGAGTTTTTGCTGGATGCTCGCGAACCGCGCCGCGCGCGTCGCGGGGTCCGTCGTGGTCTGCTCCTCAACGACCCACTGGTCGACCTGGGAGTCGTTGTAGAACGAGCCGAGGGACCGTGCGCCCGCCACGGAGAGGAACGGCGAGATGTAATCATCCGAGTCGAAGTAGTCGGGATACCATCCGAGGAGGAACACGGGCATCAGCTGGTTGACCCAGTTCTCCCGGTAGATCGCCCACGGGTCCGACCTCAGGGTGACGGCGATCTTCCCGCACTCCTGGATGCTCTGCTGGAGGACAGCAGCGAGCTCATCCTCCGTGTCGCCGTAGTGGCCATCGTTATTGTACCACAGCTCGACCGAGAGCCTCCGGGGCGGCGCCGTCAGGATGATCGCGAGCGCGGCTCCGACGATGACGACGACGACGATCACGGCCACAAGGGCATACATCATCTTCTTTTGCATCCGGAAATCCTCCGCGAAGCGCCTCCGACAACTTGTCGCAGGACAGCGGTGCATTCGAGTCTCCCTAGATAACCGTTTCGCGGGCGCCAATTCGACGCGCGTCCAAGGTCATTCGTTACGTGAACTCATCGAGGGTGCGCGGCACGGAGGCGGCCTTGCGCAGGCGCAGGACCGCGGCTTCCACTCGGGCCCGCGCGAATCCGCGCTCCTCCACGAGGAACCGGACCGCGTCGTCCGCGCGGACGGGCCTTGGCTTCACGTCGACCTCCGAGGTGACGGGCGGGTCGAGGAAGAAGGCACGGATCGCGTCCACGTTCTCGGGCAGCATGGCCCGGACATCGGAAGGCGCGGCGCCCAGGGACCCCCACTCCCGCACCCGCTTGACGGCCGTCTTGGGCCCGAACCCCTTCACGCCCGGGTGGAAGTCCGTCCCGACGAGGATCGCCGCGTCGATGAGCTGCTCGCGCGTGAGGCCCAAGTGGGCCAGGGTCTCCGGAAGGTCGATCACCTCGGGGGGCACGTTCCGCGAGCGTCCGCGGCTCGGGAGGAACTCCGTGCTCCCGATCGCGAGGAACCGGACCAGGCGGGGCGCGCCGAACAACAGGCTGTCGTAGTCCTTCGAGCCCGCAGACCACGCGTCCCCGCGTCGCGCGAGGAACGCGGCCTGGGCCTCCCCCTCGGACGGGGCCTGGACCACGGGGATCCCGAGGAGGTCGAGGAGGCGTTTCGCGTCGTCGACCATGTCCCGCGTCACGCGCGTGCTCATGACGACCTTGGACCACGCCGTGGCCATCTGGCCCGCGGCGACCGCGGTCTCGTACTCTCGGCGGGCCGTTTCCCGCGCCGCGCGACGCTTCTCGATCTCGGCCCGCTTGAGCTCGGGCGGGGGCCCGTCGAACACGAAGACCAGGCGGATCCCGTAGTCCGCGATGAGCCGGGTCGTGCGGAACACGAGCCCGTTCAGGTGGGACGTGACCCGGCCCTCCGGGTCCTGGAGAGGGGTCCCGTCCCGGAGGCGCATGATCGAGACGAACTGATACAGCTCGAGGTTCCCGTCGACGGCGATCGTCCGGCCGCGCAGCGCCTCGAGGGTCGTGGCGTGACGCACGACGACCGGCGTGAGGTGGACGCCCATCCGCCCCGGTCAAGGGCCCCGCGCGTTAAGTATTTCCCGCGACCGCGGGTTCGCTCGCCGGGACGGTATGGCGGCACGCGTCGCGCTCGTGACGGGGGCCTCGCGGGGGATCGGGGCCGCGACCGCGCGCCGTCTCGCGCGGGACGGTCTCGACGTCGCGGTGAACTTCCGCACGGGGGAGGGAGGCGCGTCCGCGGTCCTCAACGACATCGAACGATCCGGCCGACGCGGCCTCGCGGTCCAAGCCGACGTATCGAAGGCCGCGGAGGTCTTCCGGATGGTCGGCCGCGCGGTCCGGGAGCTCGGACGGCTCGACGTCCTCGTGAACAACGCGGGCGTGTACGAGCGGCGGGGCCTCGACGGGACGACCCCGGGGGATTGGGACCGGCGGCTCCGCGCGAACCTGTCGTCCTGTTTCTACGCGGCGAAGGCGGCCGTCCCCCACCTGCGCGCCGCGGGCGGAGGGCACATCGTGAACGTGACGAGCATGCTCGCGTTCCGCGGGACCTCCCACGGCGTGGAGTACGTCGCGTCGAAGGCGGGGATCGTCGGCCTGACGAAGGCGCTCGCCCTCGAACTCGCGAAGGACCGGATCCTCGTGAACGCGGTGGCCCCGGGCTCCATCGACACGGACATCCTCGCGGGCGACACCCCGGAGGTCCGCGCGCGGCGCATCGAGGGGATCCCGCTCCGTCGGATCGGCCGGCCCGAGGAGGTCGCGGCCGCCGTCGCGTTCCTCGTCGGCCCGGGCGGGGACTACGTCACGGGCCAGGTCCTCCACGTGAACGGCGGGCTCCTCACCTGGTAGGCACCGCGAACGTCCACGCGTCGCGCGCGGCCCGGATCGCCTCGAGGTGCCGCTTCGCCTCGTCTCGGGGCAGGCTCAGGAAGAACCGCGCCAGGTGCTTGCAGAAGTCCTTCCGCCGGGCGACGGTGGACCAGTCCTCGCAGTCGTGCTCGATCGTCCGCGCGACGGGGTCGAACGCGACCTTGTAGTCCTTCACGCGGGCGAGGACCGTGGCCCCGTCCCGCTGCACCTCGACATCCCGAAACCCGATCCGCTTCGCCCGGTCGAGCCGGTTCGGGTCCAGGAACGTCGCGAGGAGGGCGTCGATCTCCGCGTCCTTCGGGACGTCGGGCGAGAAGTCCTCGAGGGTCAGGGCCCGCAGACGGACGTCCTCGCGGGTCGCGACCTTCCGGTACGCCTCGATCCGCTGGAGGGCCCGGGCCTTCTCCTGGTCCCCGACCCCGAGCATCCGGAGGACCTGGAGGCAGTTCTCGGGCGCGTAGCCATGGTAGTGGTTGTTGAAGAACCCGTACACGGTCTCCGCCTGGGAGGCGACCTGTTCGATCCGCGGGACCCAGGCGTTCAGCTCCTCCTCCGAGTAGCGGTAGTCGTACCAGGGATCCTGACCGTGCCCGTGCCACCGCACGTAGGCGACGTCCGCGGTCACGTGCAGGTCGGGCGGCAGGAGGGGCTCGTCCACGATCGTGTACGCGACCCCCGTCTCGCGCAGCAGGTCGAACGCCTCGAGGTCCATCCACGACTTGTTCCGCGGCTCCAGGGCGAACGCGAAGCCGTCCGCGAGGGCATCGAGGAACCGGTGGATCACGGGCCGCACGAACCGGAGGCGGGGCGGGAGCTGGAGGAGGAGGGGTCCGAGCTTCCCCGCGTCGAGCAGCGGCCGCATGAGGTCGGCGAACGCCGCGAGGTCCTTGTCGGCCCCGCGCGAGACGTCGAGGAGTCGGTCGTGCGTGACCGTCTGGGGGACCTTCGCGGCGAACACGAAGTCGTCCGGGGAGTACCGGGTCCACCCCTGGACCATGCCGGGCGACGGAGCGCGGTAGAACGTCGAGTTGATCTCCGCCGTGTCGAAGACGCGGGCGTACGCGGCGAGCTTCGACTCGCTCGCGTTCCGGTACACGGGGCCGATCCACTCGTCGTAGTCCCAGCCGCTGCACCCGAACCGGAGACGGGCCATGCCCTCGGGCCAATATCCCGGGGTCGATACATGAGGCTGTGCCGGGCCCATGGATCCCGCCAGGCGGCACTTTCGCGGTCCTCCCCGTGCGGGGCTTATCCGCCCGCGCGCGTTCGCAGGCGCATGGGCCGGGTCCTCGCCGGGGCGGGGGGATGGGGGTACTTCGCGGGCGGCCTGCCCGCGTACGCCCGGGCGTTCCCGTTCGTCGAGGTGAACGTGACGTTCTACCGTCGGGTGGCCGAGACGGTCGCGGGCCGCTGGCGCTCCCTCGCCCCCCGGGAATTCGTGTTCTCCGTGAAGGCGAACCGCGACGTCACGCACCGCGCGCGCCTCCGGCCGACCCCCGCGGCCCGGGCCGCGTTCGCTCACGACCTCCGGATCGCCCGGATCCTGGACGCCCCGTACGTCGTGCTCGAGACGCCGGCGAGCCTCCCCCTCGGACCCGAGGAGGTGGCGGGGCTGCGGGACCTCGTCGCGATGGCGGACGACCGGCCCCGGATCGGGCTCGAGGCCCGGGCCCACGCGGGCCGCCCGCTTCCCGTCGGCGTGAGGCGGGCCATGGAGGACGGCGGCGTGGTCGACGTGGTGGACGTCTCGCGAGCCGCCCCCCGCGTCACGACGGACGTCGTGTACGCCCGGCTCTTCGGGAAGGGCGAGCGCAACGCGTACGAGTTCGACGACGAGGAGCTGCGCGCGATCGACCGGGCGGGTCGGGACGCCGTCGAGGTCGCGTTCGCGTTCCACGGGGTGCGGATGTACAAGGACGCAGCGCGGTTCCTCACGTTCAGGCGCACGGGGCGGTTCCCCCAGGCCACGGAGGCCGTGGGCCTGGGCTCCCTCGAGGCCGTGCTGCGAGAGGATGCCCGTTTCCCGTCGACCCGGGCCGAGCTCGTCGCGCACCAGGGGTGGAAGGTCGTGGACCTCGATGCGTCGACACGGGCCCACGCGGGGGAGATCCTGTCCAGGCTGCCGGACCGTCCGTTCGGGGACCTGAGGGAGGTCCTCGAGGCGTCCGCGCAGGTCCTCGGAGGCCCGTTCCCGGGTCGTTCTCAGGCCTGAAAACGACGTCCCCCTCCTGGGTGAGGAGCCTCAAACTCTTGTAGTAGCACACACTACAAAACGGTTATTATACCCCGCCTGGATACGCGGGATTCAGAGGTTCAAACATGTCGCTCTGCGGCACGGACTACGCGATCGGCGCGGTCCGCAACATGTACCGCGAATCGAGGCAGGACAACGCGATGGTCACGATGCCATCCAAGCTCCAGAAGGGCCTGCCCCGGCGCACGGGCTCCCTGTGCCCCGAGTGCCTCAAGGTCATCCCCGCGACCCTGTACATCGGCGACGGCGCGCTCAAGATGAAGAAGACGTGCAAGGAGCACGGCGAGTTCGACGAGGTGTGCTGGTCCGACGCGGAGATGTACCTCCGTGCCGAGAACTGGGCATTCGACGGCGTGGGGTTGGAGAACCCCCAGATCGTGGACGCCAAGGTGTGCCCGTACGAGTGCGGCCTGTGCAACCTCCACTACTCGGCCACGTCCCTCTGCAACATCGACCTCACGAACCGCTGCAACCTGAAGTGTCCCATCTGCTTCGCGAACGCGAACGCGGCCGGCTATGTGTTCGAGCCCACGTTCGAACAGATCGTGTACGAGTTCGCGGTCCTGCGGGCCCAGCGCCCGATCCCCGTGGCCGCGATCCAGTTCGCGGGCGGCGAGCCGACGATCTACCCCAAGTTCCCCGAGATCGTGAAGGCCGCGAAGGACATGGGCTTCCCCCAGGTCCAGGTCGCGACGAACGGGATCCGCCTCGCGACGGAGGAAGGTTTTCTCGAGAAGGTCGCGGAGGCCGGGCTCAACACGATCTACCTGCAGTTCGACGGGCTCCGCGAGGAGAACTACATCAAGGCGCGCGGCCGCCCGCTCCTGGACATCAAGCTGCGCGTGATCGAGAAGGTCCGCGAGCGCGCCCAGGCCAAGCTCGTGAACCCGACGATCTGCCTCGTCCCGACCATGGTGAACTCGTTCAACGACGACCAGGCCGGGGAGATCCTTAACTTCGCAATCAAGAACCGCGACGTCGTGAAGGGAGTCAACTACCAGCCCGTGAGCCTGACGGGCCGGATCCCCGAGGAGGACCGCCGGAAGCTGCGCTACACGCTCAGCGACCTCGCGTACGACCTCGAGGAGCAGACGGGCTACCTCACGCGGGACGACTGGTACCCCGTGCCGTTCGTCGCGCCGATCAGCGAGCTCGTGAGCGCCCTGACGGGGACCGCGAAGCCCGCGTTCACGTCCCACCCGGCGTGCGGCCTGGCGTCCTACCTGTTCCTCGAGAGCGGGAAGGAGCCCGTGCCGATCACGCGGTTCATCGACGTGGAGGGCCTCATGGAGGACATGTGGCTCCTCGCGCAGGACACGAAGGACAAGAAGATCAAGTTCACCTCGAAGCTCAAGGCGCTCCAGCTCCTGAAGCGCCACTTCAAGGCGGACGAGGCACCCGAGGGCATGGGGCTCGCGAAGATGCTGAAGATCATGAACTCCATGTTCACGAAGGGCGACAAGGCCGGGGCCGCGGCGTTCTCGTGGTCCACGATGTACGTGGGCGGCATGCACTTCCAGGACAACTACAACTACGACATCGAGCGGGTCAAGCGCTGCGTGATCCACTACGCCACGCCCGACGGCAAGGTCATCCCGTTCTGCGCGTACAACACGGGACCCAACTTCCGCGAGGAGATCGAGAAGAAGTTCGCGGTGCCGATCGAGGAGTGGCGGGCCCGGCATGCCTGAGCAGGTCGTCTCGCTCCGTCCCTCCGTCCGGGACAACGGGATCATGGCGATCGATGACATGCTGTGCCTCCACTGCGGGGCCTGCGTGGGCACGTGCCCGACGAACGCGATCTTCCTGAACGAGGTGTACCTCACGTTCAACGAGGACTGCACCCAATGCGGGATGTGCGTGAAGGTCTGCCCGGTCGGGGCGATCGACTACCCGCGCGGGCACAACCTCCATACGATGAAGTAGGGCGCCCGTCGAGCCCGGTCCGCGGGCGCGAATCGGGGTCGGACACCGCGCCGCACGTATTGATTTCCCGGATCGCCTTCCGGAGCCGGGATGCTCGTCACGTCGTTGGCTACCGCGCGCTGCGGTCGCTGCGGGGACCGCGACGTGGCCTTGCTCTCGGCCCACACGTTCCGATGTAGGACCTGCGGTGTGCTTCCGGACCGGCTGCTGCTCACGCGACGGAAAGAGCTTCGACGCGTCAGTGTTCGTTTTCTCGCGATCCTCGGTGCCCTGGTCGCCGCAGAGGCTGCGGCAGCCCTCGTCCTCGCCATCGCGGGACACGGGTTCGCGGGACCACTCTCAACGATGCTCGTCTTCACCGGAGCGTGGCTCGTCGTGTTCGGGGGAATCCCAGGCGCGGCGAGCGATCAGTACTCCCCCGGTTCCTATCGCGACGAAGCGGCGCGGCGATTCTCCAGCGCGGGAGAACCCGCCTCGCGGGCGTTCATCCTGCTGGGGCTCGGCCTTCTAGGTCTCGGTTATTTCCTGGCGATCGCACGAATTCCATGAAGCTCCGGGCTCTCGGAGAATCAGCTTATTATAGACCGTGAGGATGGGGTCCTCGTTCCACGGGAGACGATTGCGTTGCGGAGTCTCGAGTATGACGTCGTCGTCGTGGGAGCAGGCCCGTCGGGCTCCATGACGGCCCGGTACGCGGCCCTGGGCGGCTGCCGGACCCTCCTCGTCGAGAAACGCCAGGAGATCGGCTCCCCCGTGCGGTGCGGGGAGGGCCTTGCGAGGCACTTCATCGAGGACACGAAGCTCCCGTTCGACCGGAAGTGGGTCGGCCGGGAGGTGAAGGGCGCGAAGATCTTTTCGCCGAACGGCACGGAGCTCACGATCGAGGAGAAGCACGCGGGGAACGAGGTCGGGATCGTCCTCGAGCGCGACGCGTTCGACAAGGCGGTCGCGAAGGAGGCCGCGAAGGCGGGAGCCGACATCTGGGTCAAGACGACGGCCACCGCGATCCTGAAGGACGACGGCTGGGTCCGCGGCGTGCGGGTGAAGCAGCTCGAGGAGGAGTTCAACGTGACCGCGAAGGTCGTCGTCGCGGCGGACGGCTTCGAGTCCCAGGTCGGCCGCTGGGCCGGGTTCAAGACCCTCCTCCGCGCGGGCGACGTGACGGGCACCCTCCAGTACCGGCTCACGAACATCGGGGAAGGGCATGACTTCCCCGACTACTGCGAGTTCTGGCTCGGCCGGTGCGCGCCCGCGGGGTACATCTGGGTGTTCCCCAAGGATGAGGTCACCGCAAACGTGGGGATCGGCGTGAGCCTGGACCGGCTCCACGGGCGTCAGGACATCAAGGGGTTCTTGGACCGGTGGATCGAGCAGGACCCAAGGATGCGCCGCGCGCAGCCCCTCGACATGGTCACGGGCGGCGTCTCGACGGCTCCGCCGATCAAGAAGTCCGTGGGGAACGGGATCGCGCTCGTGGGCGACGCGGCGCGGATGATCGACCCGATCACGGGGGGCGGCATCGGGAACGGGATGCTCGCGGGGATGATCCTCGGGAACGTCCTCTCGAAGTGCCGGCAGAGCGGGGATTTCAGCGAGGCGGCCCTCCTCGAGTACGAGAAGGCCTGGCGCGCGAAGCTCGAGGACAACCTGTACCGGAACTGGCTGGCGAAGAACAAGCTCGTGACCCTCGCGGACGAGGAGTTCGACGGGATCATCAAGACCCTCGCGGAGGTCGGCGTCACGAAGCTCAGCGTCCGCGCGATCCTCAAGGTGATCAAGGACACGAACCCGGCCCTCGTCGCGAAGTTCGCGGAGTTCATCTGAGCCGCGGGACGACGCGTCGCGTGCGCCGCAGGCCCGTGCGCTCGCCCCGACGGGATTTCATCCCTGATAACCTCGCCACGGGGCTTAATAATGCGGAGGAAACTCGTCGCATTCCGTGAAGCCGGAAGACTGGAAGCGAGCGAGAGCCCTGTTCTGGGTCACGCTCACGATCGTCTTCTTGACGACGATCATGGTCTTCTCCGGGATCATCGAGATCCCCGGCGTGGCGGTGCCCGCGTTCAACCTGGCCGCGTATCGGACGTGGGTTTTCATCATCCTGATCTTCCTCTCCACGAAGGCCCTCCTCGAGGTCCTGCGGCCCGTCTTCCGCACGGCCCTGCGGAGCCACGTGCGGTACGAGGCGGACATCTTCGCGTATTTCCAGGTCGTCTCGTACGCCGTGTGGGGGACCGCGGTCGGCCTCAGCTTCTACGTGATCCTCGGCGCGGGCGGCCAGGAGTTCGGCTTCCTCGGCACGGCCCTCGTGTCCGCGGCCCTGATCTACGTGATGCAGGAGCCACTACTGAACCTCCTCGGCTGGATCATCCTCGTCACGATGCGCGTGTACAAGCTCGGGGACCGGATCGAGATGAACAACGCGAAGGGCTACGTGGTCGAGATCACGCCCTTCAACACGACGATCCGGGAGTTTGGCGGGCAGCTGTACGGGGACGGCTTCACGGGCCGTTACGTGACCATTCCGAACACGAACGTCCTGAAGGGGAACGTGTTCAACTACACGAAGGACACCCCGTTCATCTGGGACCAGCTCCAAGTGAACGTGACGTACGAGAGCGACCACAAGGTCGCCGAGGCGCTCGTCCTCGAGGCCGCGGAGGAGATCGTCGGACCCATGATGCGCGAGAACCGGGCCCACCTCCGCTCCAAGTACGAGTTCGCGGACCTCGCGGACTACATCTCCGAGGAACCCCGGGTGGGCTGGAGCCTCGGGGACAGCTCCGTGAACCTCGTCCTGTCGTACTTCTGCCCCGTGTTCGCGAAGGGCCACTACCGCACGCGCCTCGTGAAGCGCGTGATCGAGAAGGTCATGGCCGAACCGCGCGTCCAGTTCGCGTACCCGCACGTCCAGATGATCACGGGGAAGCCCGAAGTGGCCGCGGAACAGGCTCTCAAGGCGGAGAAACTCCCAATCTCGCGGTGACCACCGCATCCTTTATTACGGCTCGCCGTGCTCCGCGCCTCCATGCCCCCGCCGTTCCGGTCCCTCGCCTCGATCGGGCCCGCGGACCACGGGCGCGAGGTCGCCGTCGCGGGGTGGGTCGAGGACGTGAGGAACCTCGGCGGGATCGCGTTCCTCATCCTCCGCCACCGCGAGGGGACCCTGCAGGTCACCCTGAAGAAGAAGGCCACCCCGGACGTGTTCGCGCGGGCCGCGTCGATCGTCCGGGAGAGCGTCGTCGCCGCGCGGGGGACGGTCCAGCCGAACCCCCAGGTGCGGAACGGCTGGGAGATCCTCGCGACCTCCCTGGACCTGCTGAGCGAGGCGGCCGCGCCCCTGCCCCTGCCCGTCGCGGACAAGGTCGGCGCGGACATGGACACCCGGCTCGACAACCGGTTCCTAGACCTTCGCAAGCCGGAGCGGCGGGCGATCTTCCGGGTGCGGTCCGCCGCGACCGCGGGAATCCGGGCCCACCTCGAGGCTCAGGGATTCGTCGAGGTCCAGACCCCGAAACTGGCTGGGGCGGGGGCCGAAGGCGGCGCGACCCTGTTCGAGACGACGTACTTCGGGCGGCGGGCGTTCCTGAGCCAGAGCCCCCAGCTGTACAAGCAGATCCTCATGGCGACGGGCCTGGACCGCGTGTACGAGGTGGCCCCCGCGTTCCGCGCGGAACCCTCCGACACGGTCCGGCACGTGACCGAGTTCACGTCCTTCGACGCGGAGATCGCGTGGATCGGGTCCATGGACGACGTGCTCGAGGCTCTCGAGGGGACCGTCGCGGCGACCGTCCGGGCCGTGCGGGAGCGGGCCCACGCAGAGCTCGAGCTGCTCGGAGCGGACCCGAAGATGCCCTCGGTCCCGCTGAAGCGCCTCCCGTACCCGGAGGCCCTGGAGGTCCTGCGGTCCCAGGGGAAGCGGCTGCGGGACGGGGACGACCTGGACACGGAGGCCGAGAAGATCCTTGGCAAGGCGATGACCGCGGAGGGCCACGAGTGGTACTTCCTCGTCGACTACCCGACCGCCATCAAGCCGTTCTACATCATGGCCCGGTCCGACGACCCGGAGGCGTCGTACTCGTTCGACCTGGAGTACAAGGGGGACGAGATGGCCTCCGGCGGGCAGCGCGAACATCGGTACGAGCCCCTCGTGCACCGGATCAAGGCGAACGGCCTGGACCCCGCGAGCTTCGAGTTCTATCTCAAGGCGTTCCGGTACGGGATGCCGCCCCACGGGGGCTGGGGCTTCGGCCTCGACCGGTTCATCCAGAAGCTCCTCGACCTGCCGAACATCCGGGAGGCGATCCTGTTCCCGCGGGACCGGGCGCGCCTCGTCCCGTGAGGGGTGGGAAGCCTTTTCTTGCCGGGGGACCATGCGTCTTCGAGACACGGTGGAGAGGCCATGAAGGAGTTCAAGGTCTTTGTGCTGGACAAGCCCGGTGAGCTCGCTCGGGTCACGGAGGCTCTCGCGACGAACGCGGTGAACATCCGGGCCATCGCGAGCGAGTCGAAGCACGACGCGTCGTTCCTGCGGGTCGTCACGAACGACGTGACGACGACGGAGAGAGCCCTCAAGCAGGCGGGCCTCAAGTTCGAGGTGAACGAGATCATGACCCTCGACTTGGTGGACCGGCCCGGGGAGCTCGCGAAGGTCGCGCGGCGCCTCGCGCGGGCTGGGATCAACGTGTCCTCCCTGTACATCATGGGCTCGAGGAATGGGCGTACGGAGATCGCGATGGTCGTGGATGACACGGCGCGGGCCCAGGTCGCCATCAAGTGAGCACGGGCACTTTCACCGACCCCTCCCTTGGAACCTCAAGGCTTCCGGACGCGTCCAGGTGTCGTGAATCGCACAAGCGAGGCGCGCCCCCCACCTCCGAGCGGGCCCATCGTCCTGCATGGAATCGGCGCGTGAGCGACGAGGCAATCGTGGCCGCCTACAAGCAAACAGGTTCTATCTGGAAGGCGGCCAAGTCACTCGGTCTCGCGGGGCAGACCGTGCATGAGCGACTTCGGAGGCTGGGCCATCTGATGGCCCACCAGATGTGGAGCGAGTCCGAAATTGCCGAGGTGCGAGGTCTGGCAGAGAGAGGCGTGTCGCTCTCGGAGATCGCGGCTCGGGTCGGCCGCACGTACTCCGCCGTGGCAATCAAGCTCTCCCGGACAGGGACTCGTGCCCGGCACGACAGTTGGAGGCAGAAGCCACGGCGTGCACCTCTATCGAGGAAGCGAGTTGCGTGGCTCGCGCGCGGACTCGAAGCCGGTCAAGTGAGCGTCCGACGCCTGGCGCGCATGGAGGGTGTCACGACAACGACCTTGGTGGCCGCTATCCAGACCCACGAATCAGCGTCTTGGCGCCAATACGTGGACAGGGTGTCCGTGCTAGCATCCCGTGCGTGCCCTGGATGTGGGATGAAATTCAAACCGCTCACAAAGAGGCAGTCTTTCTGCACGGTCCGCTGTCGGGAGTCACACAGACGGGATCTCGCATATTTCGGCGGTCGGCGAAAGGAAGCGGTAGGTCTGCAGGAGGGGCGCTGCCAGCTCTGCTATCGCAAGTATGACAAATGGCTGGCCGCACATCATGTCTTCGGAAAGGAGAACGATCCGAACAATAGCGCACTCATCGCGCTCTGTCGGGGATGCCACGACATCGTCACTCGCCTCGCGGCTCGACCGTGGGTGGAGACTCCAGATACTGTCGCGGACCTCGTGTCGCTCGCCCTTGCTAGGCGTGGCAAACGGACGGCCGTCGTTACCGTTGACATCGAGCACTGGGACGAGCAGGAGCTCGCCGACTATCTGGCCCCGGTGTGACTCAGACGTCCAATCTCGCGTGACGGCCCCCTGGCACCGCTTCCAGTGCGACCTGGAACCCCGATTCCGCTGTGGCCACCCCGCTGATACATTTAAGATGAGTTTCCCGTAAGGAGGACTCGACAGATAACGATCTGGAAGGGAGGTGGACCCATGCCCGGCACTGTCTCAAAGGGGAACCGGTTGCAGGTAATGGCGAGGAAAGAACTCGAGCGGGACGGATACACGGTCCACACCGCAGTCCGGAGCGTGCAGAAGCGGGGCCCAATCTGGATCAGCCAGTCGACGGACATCTTCAACGCGTTCGATTTGATCGCCACTCGAATGGCTCCACCCCAACCCCTTCGGTTCATCCAGGTCACGACTCTGCCTCACGTGAGCGAACGGGTTCGAAAGGTGGATCCGATCCCCGTGGACACGAACCTCGCGAGCGTCGAGATCTGGGCGTACGTCGGAGGCAGGAAGCGGCTGGATCGCCGGTACAGAGGGCGACGTGTCTGGCTGCCGCGAAACTACTTCCAGGTCTACTACAAGAGTCGGAACTGGGAACCGGACCACCGCGACCGGATCTTTCCCGCGGACGCGAACACAGGTAGTCTCCCTCAGGTGGAGGCCACGGTTACGACTCAGACCGGCGTCAAGGTTCTCCAGACCCTACGGCGAAGGGGTTCGGACAAGTGATGCGGTCCTTCGAACGGGACGCTTCGACCCCGGTCCCGGGTTAATTCGGTTCCGCGTCCCCTATCAGGCCTGATTCCGAACGCCAGCTCAGGACTTCGGGAGGTCCTTCTTCGGGTCCACGAACGGCTTCCGCACGACCGTCGCGGCCCGATCCCCCTTCGGGGTCTTCACGGTCAGGCGGGACCCGAGCTTCGCGTGGGCGACGGGCACGAGCGCGTAGCCGATGTTCTTCTTGAGTCGCGGGGAGTACGTGAGGGCCGTCAGGTGGCCCACCTTCTTCCCATCCGCGAGGACGTCCCAGTACCGGTCGAGCCACACCTGGATCTTGTCGCCCGCGATCTCCAGTCCGACGAGCTTCCGCTGGACGCCCGCCTTGCGGATCCGCGCGAGGGCCTCTTTCCCGATGTAGTCCGCCTTCTTGTCCTCGTCCACGAGCCAGCCGAGGCCGACCTCGTACGGATTGTTGTCGAGGGTGATGTCGGATCCCCAGTTCAGGATCCCCGCCTCGATCCGGCGGATCTCGGACGGGGCGGTCGCGCGGATCTTGTACGGCTTTCCGGCCGCGAACACCTTCTCCCAGAGGGCCTCGCCCTTCGAGCCGTCGCACAGGTAGATCTCGTAGCCGATCTCCGCGGACCACCCCGTGCGCGTGATCACGACCGGGATCCCGTCGATCTTCGTCTCCAGGAAGTAGTAGTATCCGAGGTCGAGGACCTTCGGGCCCACGAGGGCATTCAGGACGTCTTTCGACTTGGGCCCCTGAATCTGGATCGGGCTCACGTCGGGCTCCTGGATCTCCACGTCGAGGCCGCTGTGGACCGCGACCCCCTTGCACCACAGGAGGGTGTCCGAGTTCGCGAGAGAGAGCCAGAATCGGTCCTTCTCGAGTCGGATCAGGACGGGGTCGTTGATGATCCCGCCCTCCTCCGTGGTGATCACGACGTACTTGCCCTGCCCGACGTCGCACTTCGTCAGGTCCCGGGGCGTGATGAAATCCGCGAACTTGAACCCGTCCGGCCCAGAGATCTCGACCTGCCGCTCCACGCTCACGTCCCACACGGTCACGTCGTGGAGGAGGGCCTCGTATTCCGTCTCCGCGTCGTCGTACAGCCCGGGGAGGTACATGTGGTTGTAGATGTCGTACGCCTTCGCGCCCGCCCGCCGGGTCGCCTCGAAGAACGGGGACCGGCGGTACCATGGGCCGAAGTACAGCCTCGAATACGCGATGTCCTCGGTCACGCGCGGTCACCCTCCGGGCCCCGGCCAGCGATCGAGCGATGCATGTGGATCCTCCTCGGGCTTGCGCGCGGGAACGCGGCAGCCGTCTTAAGGGAATCTGTCTTCGGCCGGGAGTGAAATTCAAATCAGACACGTTTTCGGGACGATTAGAATCGGGCCGAGCCGCCGCTTGCGATTCCGCTGGCGTTCCCCGCGTCCGCTCACCCCTCCCCCCGGAAGGAAGACGTGGGGCCGATCGATGTCGAGCGACGGGCTTGACGTGCAGTCGACGGGAGCGTGGCCGGATCCGCCCTCGGATCTCGTCGAGGCGTGGGGACGTTCCCTCGAGGATCGGGTTCGTCGTGCTCGGCTCCGGGTCGTCCTCCTCGGGGCCGGCGGTCGAGGTCTCGTGGAGCGCCGGGCGGTCGCGGGGGACCTCCGGAGGTTCGGGATCTTGGCCTTCATCCCCGAGGACCACTTTCCCGCAGACATCTCGCCGTCGCTCGCGGAAGAGGCGATCCTCGCGACGGCCGACGTGGACCTCGTCTTCCTGAAGGTCGAGTCCTGGGGGTCCGCGACGGAGCTCGGCCAGCTCATGGGCAATCGCGACGTTGCGAGAAAACTCCGGGTGCTCGTCCCTCCGGACCATCATCCGTTCCACGGAGGGTCCGAAGGCTATCTGTCCGACCTCTACCTGACCCATCTCGCTGCCTCGGGACACGTATACCCGGTGGACGGCGGCCGTAGGGTCCCCGTCCCATCCGCCCCTGAGGTGGTGGTCGCCCTCTCCGTCCGATACCGACAGGTCAAGGCGATCCAGGGCGTTTTTATCAAGTAAAAATTATTATACTTCAAGGGCCATCCAGGTCCCGCTGATGATCGCGCCAACGGAAACGGACGTCGACCCGGCGCTCCTCGAGCAGCTCCGGGCGTTCGCCGCCCTCGACAATCCGCTTCGGCTCAGGGCGTTCCTCGCGATTCACGACTCGCCTGGGATTTCGTTCAACGAGATCGCGGCCCTCCTGGACGCCGAGACGGGTCTCGCCGCGTACCACGTCGGGATCCTGAAAGCCGCGGACCTCGTCGAGGTCTCGTACGCCCGCTCGGGTCGGGCAACGTCGTCGTACCGACTCTCCGAGTGGGGCAAGGCGATTCGAGAGACCATCTTCGGCGCCCTGGCCCGATCCGCCCGCTCGCGGCTCCCCCGGAGGCCGGCGTCGGGCCGTGGTCGCGTCGCGCGCCCGACCCGGTGACGGGTCGCGTTGTGCGTTTCAGCACTCATAGGGGTCGTCACGCCACTCGGTCGGCTGACCCGCTTGTCATCACGAACGCGACCGCGGAATGGGCCCGCCGCGGAAAGACATTCTCCTGTCCCGCGGGAGTCGGTCGATTTCAGCCGGGCGAATCTCATGGCAAGTTTCTTAACGTGATAACAGTCTCGTCGCGCCGATGGAGGTCCCCCCCGGACGAGTGGAACGAATCTCCGACGGGGGTTCGGAGGCCCTCCGGCAGATCCTCTCGGACCTCCACGGGATGAAGTTCAACGGGGTCCTTCGGACGTCCGTGTTCCGCGGGGACGTGCCGTCCCAGGGCGTGCTCGTGTTCCGGGACGGCGACGGGGTCCTCGCGGAGCACCGCGGGGCCGAGGACGTCCTGGGCGCGACGGCCGTGCCCGAGATCCTCCGGGACGCGTCGAGCGAGCGCGCCCAGATCGAGATCCGCACGTACGATTACAGCCACTCCTCCATCTCCGTGGACCACCTCGAGAAGTCGTACCCGGCCGCCGCGATCGGCGGCATCGGGGACGTGGACCTCTCCCTCGCGGACGTCGCGGGGCGGGAGGCGGCCGCCCGGGCCGCGTACGCGAAGGACCTCGAGTCCCGTCGGGCGGAGGAGCGGCGGCTCATCGAGCGGGAGGAAGAGCTGTACCGCAAGAAATGGGAGCTCGAGCAGGAGTTTCAGCGGAGCGCGATGCGCCAGCGGGAGCTCGAGTCCCTCCGGAGCGAGCTGAACGCGGTCAAGGAGGCGAGCGGGATGCTCGTCCGCCATCTCCAGGACCGCCAGCAGGCGGGCCACGTCGAGGTCGAATCGCAGAAGAAGCTCCTGGACCTCGAGGCGGACCGCGCGCGGACCGATCTGGACGCCCAGCGCGTGGCCCTCGCGGAGCGCGCCGCAAGGTTCGAGGCCCGGGAGCGGGACCTCGGGGCCCGCGAGGCCGCCCTGCGGGACCGCGAGGCCACCCTCGAGACCCGGGAGACGTCCTCGGGCCGCGAGCGGACGCAGCTCAACGACCTGTACGCCTCCCTGCAGGCCGAGATGGAGAAGATCGCGGAGGCCCGGAAGGCGTTCGACGACCGCGTCGAGCAAGCGGAACGCCGCGAACGGGAGCTCATCTCCCGAGAACAGGGCACCCGGCGTTCCGACGAGCAGCTCGCGGAGCGCGCCACGCGCCTCGACGAGCGGGAGACCGCGGTCGCGGACGTCGACAAGGCCGCGGAGGCCCTGCGGGCCGACCTGGAGCGCCGCGAGGGGAAGGTCCAGGCCGCGGCCCGGGACGTCTCGAAGCGGGAGGAGGTCGTCGAGAAGCTCGACGCATCCCTGGACGCCCGCCGCGAGGAGCTCGATCGAGCCACGAAGAAGATGCAGGGGCTCGTGAAGGACGTGGCGCGCAAGGACGAGAAGATCGCGGCCGAGGAGAGGGAGGCCCGGGAGCGCCAGATCGCCCTCCGAAAAGCCCAGCGGGACGTGGCCGCGGAGGGCCGGGACCTCGAGCAGCGGACCCGGGCCGCGGCCCAGCTCCAGGACGAACTCATCGCGATGCGCGGGCGCCTCAAGGAACAGGCGCTCAAACTCCTCCGGTCCGAGCGGTCCATCCAGGGTCGCCTCAAGGACCTGGAGGGGATGGAGCGGGACATGGGACGGCGGGAGGCCGCGATCCCGCGGCACGAGGCGGCCCTGGGCAAGCGCGAGAAGTCCGCGGAGGCCGCCGCCGCGAAGCTCGCCGCGCGCTCGGATGGGCTCGACGTGGCCGAGGAGGACCTCCGGGCGCGGGCCGCGGCCGCGGAGGAGGCCCTGCGGAGCACGCGCGCGGATCTCGAGAGGCGGGAGCGCGAGGCCGGGGCGAGGGAGAAGACCCTCTCGGACGAGGCCGCGTCCCTCGAGTCCCTGAAGGCCACCCTCGAGGAGCAGGAGCTCGCGTTCATCGAAGACCTCAAGGAGCTCGAGGCGCGCAAGGCGGCCCTCGGGGAGGCCGAGGCGGACCTCGCCGGCGCGCGCGACAAGCTCTCGGGTCGTGACAAGGCCCTCGCGGCGGCCGCCGCGAAGGAGAAGGTCCAGCTCGAGCGACGGGCCGCGTCTCTCGAGGAGCGGGAAGCGGCGGTCGAGGCCTCCGAGACCTCCATGGCATCCCGCGACCGCGGGATCGCGGACCGGGCCAAGGACCTCGACGCGCGGGAGGCGGCCCTCGGGGGGCGCCTCGGGCGCCTCGAGGAGGAGGCGAAGCGTCGATCCGCGGCCCTCGACGCGAAGCGCCGGGCTGTCGAGGAACGTGCCGCGAAGGCGAAGGCGGACCGGGACGGGGTCGCGGCGGAGCGCGAGTCGCTCGCGGACCTCCGGGACGAGCTGCGGGCCCGTGAGGCGAAGGTCAAGGAGCGCGAGGCGCGCATCAAGAGGACGGAGGCGGCCCTCGTCGCGAAGGAGCGGCGGCTCGCATCGATCAAGGAGGGCTTGCGCCGGCTGCGCTAGGCGAGGGGATGGTCTCGTTGGCGAACATCGTGACTCTCACGACGGACTTCGGCCCCGGCGAGTACGTGGGGGCGATGAAGGGCGCGGTCCTGTCCATCGATCCGGACGCGACCGTCGTGGATGTGGACCACCACGTCCGGCCCCACGACATCCGCCACGGTGCGTACGTCCTGTACGGCGCGGTCCCGTACTTCCCGTTCGCGGCCCACGTCGGGGTCGTGGACCCGGGGGTCGGCACGTCCCGACGCGGGATCGTCGTCGTCGCGGAGGGGGCCTTCCTCGTGGGTCCGGACAACGGCCTGCTGATCCCCGCAGCCCGGCGGCTCGGGCTCAAGGAGGTCCGGCACATCGAGAACCGGGCCCTCGGCGCGCCTCACCTCTCGGAGACGTTCCATGGCCGCGACCTGTTCGCGCCAGTCGCCGCGCGTCTCCTCACGGGGACGAAGGTGAGGGACGTCGGGCCCGCGATCGAGGACTTCGTGGACCTCGACTTCGGCACCCCGAAGCGGATCGACAAGGGGTACGAGGGGACCGTGATCACGTACGACCGCTTCGGGAACGTCGTGACGAACGTCCCGCGCAGCCTCGTCGAGACGGCGTGGAAGGTCGGCACGCGGCTCAACGTGACGATCCACGGGTACGAGATGTCCCTTAAGTTCGTGAAGACGTATGGAGAGGTCGACATGGGAGAGTACCTCGCGATGATCTCGTCGTCCGGGTTCCTCGAGATCGCGCGGCGCGAGGCGAACGCGGCCGAGCAGCTCGGGGTCGTGCCGGGGGCGTCCGTCGTCGCGACGAAGGCGTGACGGCGCGGAAACCGAAAGGCTATCTACGGACGTCCCCATCGGGCCCGCCGCATGGAGCAGCTCAAGATCCTCCTGTTCATCTTCGACGGGCTCGGGGACCGGCCCGTGACCGAGCTGGGGCACAAGACGCCCCTCGAGGCGGCCCCGAAGCCCGCCCTGGACTGGTTCGCGTCGAACGGGGTCAACGGCCTGCTCGACCCGATCGCGCCGGGCGTGCGGCCCGGGAGCGACACGAGCCACCTGGCCCTCCTCGGGTACGATCCGTTCGAGGTGTACACGGGCCGGGGTCCGTTCGAGGCGGCCGGCGTGGGGATCGAGGTCCGGAAAGGGGACATCGCGTTCCGCGGGAACTTCGTCACGGTGGACGATGCGAACCGGATCGTGGACCGCCGCGCGGGCCGGATCCGGGAGGGGACCGCGGAGCTCGCGGCGGCCCTGGACGGGATGAAGCTCGGACGGGTCGTGGCCCACTTCCGTGCGGGCACGGACCACCGCGCGGCCCTCGTCCTGCGGGGGAAGGGCCTCTCCCCGAACGTGGGGGACACGGACCCCCACGAGGTCGGCGCGGAGATCCTGGAGGCGAAGCCCACCGAGGGGAAGGCGAAGGCGACCGCGAAGGCCGTGAACGCGTTCACCCGGGAGGCCCGCGAGCGGTTGGAGGACCATCCCGTGAATCGGGCCCGGGTCGCGAAGGGGGAACCGCCCGCGAACGGGGTCGTCCTGCGGGGAGCGGGGATCGTGCCCCACCTGCCGTCCGTCGCGGAACGGTACGGCCTGAAGGCCGCGGGGATCGCGGGGGTCGCCCTGATCAAAGGGATCTGCCGGGCCGTGGGGATCGAGGTCCTGGACGTCCGGGGCGCGACGGGCGGGCTCGACACGGACATGATCGGGAAGGCGGACGCGGCCCTCCGGGCCCTCGGCTCCCACGACTTCGTCCTCGTGAACGTGAAGGCCGCGGACCTGTGCGGCCACGATGGGAACGCGAGCGAGAAGATCCGCGCGATCGAGCGGATCGACGGAATGATGGCCCACCTGAAGGCCCAGCTCCCCGGGGACGCCGTGATCGCCCTCACGGCGGACCACTCGACCCCGGTCGCCCTGAAGGACCATTCCGGGGATCCCGTGCCCGTCACGATCTTCGGGGACGGGGTCCATGTGGACGACGTGTCGCGGTTCGACGAGCGGAGCGCCGCGAAGGGAGGACTGGGCCGGATCCGCGGGCTCGACCTGATGCCGATCCTCCTGAGCCACGCGAACCGCGCGAAGAAGTTCGGCGCGTGAGGCCGCCGAAAGCCTATATAGGTCCAGGAGTTTGCGCGCTCGGTTCGACGACCCCCGGGAGACCGTACCGTGGACCTCAGCCTCGTGATTCCCGTCGGGATCGTCGCCGGCCTGGGGATCGCGGGCCTCCTCGCGCGGGACGTCCTGCGGCGGGACACGGGGACGGACCGGATGCGCGAGATCGCGTCCGCGGTCCAGGACGGCGCGCGCGCGTTCCTCCGACGCCAGTACCGGGCCATCGCGCTCATCGCGGTCGTCCTCGCGGCCGTGTTCGCCTTGGCGATCGGCCTGACCCAGACCTGGGAGCTCGGCCTCAAGACGGCGGGCGCGTTCGGCCTCGGGGCCACGTTCTCCGCCCTGTCCGGGTACATCGGGATGCACATCGCGATCCGCTCGAACGTCCGCTCGGCCGCGGGCAGCCTCCGGTCGTTCAACGACGCCCTCGTGATCGCCCTCCGAGGCGGGGCCGTGTCCGGCCTCTCCATCGTCGCGCTCTCCCTCGCGGGGATCGCGATCCTGTACTACGGGTACGGCTGGGGCGCCGCGGCGACCGGGAGCGCGCAGAACGGGGTCGTCTTGTCCCTCGTCGGGTTCGGGTTCGGCGCGAGCCTCGTGGCCCTGTTCGCCCAGCTGGGGGGCGGGATTTACACGAAGGCCGCGGACGTCGGGGCGGACCTCGTGGGGAAGGTCGAGGCCGGCATCCCGGAGGACGACCCGCGGAACCCGGCCGTCATCGCGGACCTCGTCGGGGACAACGTGGGGGACTGCGCGGGCCGCGGGGCGGACCTGTTCGAGTCCACGGCCGCGGAGAACATCGGCGCGATGGTCCTCGGGGTCGTCCTGTTCCACGTGTTCGGGATCGCGGGGGTCATCTTCCCACTCGTCGCGCGGTCGCTCGGCGTGGTCGCGTCCGTCGTGGGCGTGTACGCGGTCCGGGCGGGGGAGGGCGACGCGCCCATGGCCGCGTTGAACCGCGGATACCTCATCACGACGGTCCTCGCGGCGGGCTTGTTCGGCTTCGCCGCGTGGGCCATGCTCCAGCCCGCCGGGGCCGACGTGGACCTGGGGACCCCGGGAACCCAGTTCGCGTCGCCCGAGACCTGGGCGTTCTATTGGATCTGCGGGATCGTGGGAATGGTCATCGCCTTCGTCTACGTGTGGATCACGCAATACTACACGGAGGCCCGGTACCGCCCCGTCAAGGAGATCGCGAAGGCGTCCGAGACGGGCCCTGCGACGAACATCATCGCCGGCGTGAGCGTCGGGCTCGAGGCGACCTGGCTCCCCGTCCTCGTCGTGTGCTCGGGCCTCCTCGTCACGTACTGGCTCGGGACGATCACGGGGATCCCGGACGGCGGGCTGTACGGCACCGCGATCGCGACGATGGGGATGCTCGCGACGGCCGCGTACATCCTCGCGATGGACACGTTCGGGCCCATCGTCGACAACGGGGCGGGGATCATCGAGATGTCCGGGATGTCCGACGAGGCGCGCCGAAACATGGACAAGCTCGACGCGGCCGGGAACACGACGAAGGCCCTCACGAAGGGCTACGCGGTCGGCAGCGCGGCCCTCGCCGCGTTCCTCCTGTTCAGCGCGTACCTCGAGGAGGCCCAGATCGAAAGCGTGGACATGGCGAAGCCCGAGGTGTTCGTCGGCGGCTTCATCGGCGCCGCGCTCGTGTTCCTGTTCAGCGCGTTCGCGATCCGTGCGGTCGGGCGGGCCGCGTGGTCCATCATCAAGGACGTCCGGGACCAGTTCAAGGAGAAGCCCGGGATCATGGCGGGGACGGAGAAGCCGGACTACGGCCGCACGGTGGACATCTGCACGCGGGGCGCCCTCCGCGAGATGGTGGTCCCCGGCCTGCTGGCCGTAGCGACCCCCGTGGCCGTCGGCCTGATCTTCCGCTTCGCCGTCGTGACGCCGGGGCTTCGCGCCGCGGAGCCCCTCGGCGGGACCCTCATGGTCGGGACGATCGCGGGCGTGCTCATGGCCCTCGTCCTGAACACGGGCGGCGGGGCGTGGGACAACGCGAAGAAGTACATCGAGGCCGGGAACCTCGGCGGGAAGGGGGGTCCCACGCACAAGGCGGCCGTCGTGGGCGACACGGTCGGCGACCCGTTCAAGGACACCGCGGGGCCGAGCCTCCACATCCTCGTGAAGCTGCTCTCCACGATCACGCTCGTGCTCGTGCCCCTCCTCGCACCGTAGGGCTTCCCTCCGTGCGCCATCGGAAGCGCGAAATACTCGTGCGAAGGATACCCCGATGAGGGGGAGGATGCGTACGCTCCGCGCGGTGGCCGCGCTCGTGTTGACGTTCGGGATTTTGGGTGCGATCGCCGTCCCAATGGGCGCTGCGGAGCCATCCCTGATCCCCGTCAATCTGGGTGTCCTGCCCGACATGACGGCGAGCGATGGCCGCTTCCTCAACGAGGCCGAGCAGGTGACAGGCATCAGCTTCCGATCCGGGCTCACGAAGGGGTTCTTCTGGACTCCCGAGAACGGCATGACGGACCTGGGAGGCCTCGGGGGGACCCGGACGGAACCTGCGGACCTGAATGAGCTCGGAGTCGTCGTGGGCCGGTCCCTCGTGGACGCGACCGCGTTCCACGCATTCAAGTGGTCCTCGGGCACCCTGACGGACCTGGGGACGCTGGGCGGCGCGAACAGCGAGGCGCGCGCCGTGAACAACGCGGGGCGCGTGGTCGGGTTCGCTGAGAATGCCGCGGCTCTCCGGAAGGCCGTCGTCTGGGACGAGACGGTGGCATCCCTCGGGAGCGCGGCGGGCGACGGCGGCCGGAGTGAGGCGTTCGATGTCAACGATGCAGGCCATGTCGTGGGCATCACGGATGCGCCGGACGGGACGTCTCAGGGGTTCTTCTGGGATGGCACGATGCATCTGATCGGGACCCTTCCGGGAGGCGCTCGGTCGGTCGCTCGGTTCGTGAACGAGTTCGACCTCGTCGCCGGCGTCGCGGACAACGCGACGGGAGCCGAGCGTGCGGTCGTGTGGACGATGGACGTAGGCCTGGTGGACCTCGGCAGCCTCGGAGGTCGATACGTGTTCCCGTCGGACCTGAACAACCGAGGCGAGTTGGTCGGGACGGGCCAGACGCCGCTCTTCAACTTCCGCGCGTTCCGTGCGTCCGTCGCGTCCGGGGTCCAGCTGCTCCCGCTCGCCGGAGGCCCCAATAGCGTGGCAGCTGCGATCAACGACGCGGGGATCATCGTGGGTGCCGCGGACGGGTTTGTGCATGGCGGAGTCGTCCCGCACCCGACTCGTTGGGAGGGGGACTCGTACACGGAGCTTCCGCCGCTCGGCACGAACCCGCTCTATGGCTCGTCCGGGGGGGCGAGCGACGTGAACGAGGCGGGAGATGTCGCGGGCCGGAGCTCGCTCGAAACGCTTGAGACGCACGCGACCCTCTGGGGGACTCCCCCGCCCCTCGCCATCGGGACCCTCGCCGCCACGAACGGGAACGGGGTGCTTGTCCCGAGGTACGGGAGCACGGTCTCGACCGCCATCCGCTTCGAATTCGAGACGTTCGACCCGGCCCGGGCGGCGACGTTTGTGTGCACACTGGACGGGGATACGTCCCCATGCGCGAACCCGCAGTCGTACGAGGAGCTCGAGATCGGGTGGCACGTCTTCCGGGTCCAGGCGTTCGATGACGCCGGGGTCGCGGGCCCCGAGCGCTCCTTCGCCTGGTTCGTGATCTCGCCCGCCGACGCGACGAGTCGGCTCATGAACGCGGTGGTCGCCGAGGACCTCCCGTCCGGGACGACGAACAGCCTCCTCGACCCGCTCGGCGTCGCGTACAACATCCTCACGAACGCGAAGACGGGCGACGACGGGAAGGCGTGCCGGCAACTGAGGTCGTTCGAAGACCAGGTCGCGTTGTACCTCGTGAAGGGGCGGCTCACGGAAGACCAGGCCAGGCGGTTCGCGACCGCCTCCTGGGAGATCCGGGTCGCGCTCGGCTGCGGATGAGCGTGCACGCCCCCAGGTGGTCCCCGGAACCCTGGAAAGGCCTAAATAGAACTACCCGATTGGCTCGCATCCGGTTTTCATGTACATGAAGGTCCAGCGGGAGGACGTCGTCCGGATCCCGCCCGAGCGCCTCGGGGAGGACATCGACGACGTCGCGCGGGAGCTCACGCGGACGACCCTCGAGGGCCGGATCGGGCCGGACAAGACCCTCACCCTGATCGCGAGCAACATCGAGCGCCTCGGCGAGGGCCGGATCGTCCACGGGGACGGGGCCGTATACCAGAAGGTCCGGTACGACGCGGTCGTCTTCTCCCCGGTCCTCCAGGAGGTCGTCGAGGGGATCGTCGTGGAGGTCCTCAAGTTCGGGGCGTTCGTGCGGTTCGGGCCCCTCGACGGGCTGCTCCACATCTCCCAGGTCATGGACGACCGGGTCGACGTGGACGAGGAGGGACAGCGGCTCATCGGGAAGGACTCGAAGCGGGACGTCCGCCATGGGGACCGCCTGCGCACCCGGATCGTCGCCGTGTCCCTGAACGAGCGGGCCCCTCGGGAGTCGAAGATCGGCCTGACGATGCGCCAGCCCGCCCTCGGCAAGCTCGAGTGGATCGAGGAGGACCGCGCGAAGGCGGAGGGCCGCGCGCGGAAGCGGAAGGGGTGATCGGTACGGTCGTGCGGATCCCGAAGGCCTGCAAGAACTGCGCGTACATCTCGGACGACGACAAGTGCCCACTGTGCGGGAACGACACGTCCAAGGACTGGCAGGGCTACGTAATCATCGTGGACCACCCCCGGTCCGAGATCGCGAAGAAGATGGGGATCCATGCCAACGGGAGGTTCGCCCTCCGCGTTCGATGAGGTCTCGTCTGCTCGACTCGTCCTCCCGGAATCGATGCGCGAGCTCCTGGGATGGCCCATGGGCCCCGTCGTCCACGGGCCCGACGTCCTGCCCGCGATCGCGGGCGCGTCGCCCGTCGTGACCGTGGGGGACTTCTGCACGCTCGACCTCGTCGCGCGCGGCCGCGCCCCGGACGTGGCCGTCGTGGACTTCCGGACGAAGCGGCAGGAGGACCCCGAGCTCCGGGAGGCCCTCCAAGCGGTCGGGTCGAAGGTCCTCCGGGTCACGAACCCCGCGGGCCAGATCGCGGCGGAGGCGTGGGCCGTCCTCTCCGAAGCGTTTAAATCGGACGAGCGGGTACGCGTCGAAGTCCGGGGTGAAGAGGACCTCCTCGCCTTGGTCTGCGTCGCGCTCGCGCCCGAGTCGGCCGCGGTCCTGTACGGGCTGCCGTCCCAGGGCGTCGTCGTCGTGCGCGCGGACCGGGCCGCGAAGGCGCGGGTCCTCGAGATCCTCCGGCGGATGGAGCCATAGCGTGGAGATCGAGATCCTCGAGCGGAAGGACAACCCGATGCTGAAGCGGGTCGAGGTCACGTTCAAGGCGGTCCACAAGAGGGAGGCCACCCCGACCCGCGACTCCCTTCGGGCCGAGCTCGCGAAAGCCCTCAAGGCGACGAAGGACGTCGTGATCGTGGACGGGGCCGCGTCTTCGTTCGGGCGGTTCGAGACGCGCGGCTACGCGAAGGTGTACAAGACGAAGGAGCTCGCGACCTCCGTGGAGCGGAGGCACATCCTCGTGCGGAACCGGCTCGCGGAGCCCGAGGTGAAGCCCGCGGAAGGCGCGAAGCCCGAGAAGCCCGCGCCGCCCCCGAAGAAGGAAGAGCCCAAGGCCGAGGCGAAGCCCGCCCCGAAGCCCGAGGGGAAGGGCGAGAAGGCTCCCGCGAAGGACGAGAAGAAGGAAGGCCCGAAGCCCGAGAAACCGTCGAGAGCCGAGAAAGGGGAGAGGCCGGAAACCAAGAAGCCTGAGCCCAAGAAGAAGGAAGGCAAGTGATGGCCGAGAAGAAGGCGGAGAAGGGGACCGCTGGGCTCAAGCGGAAGTTCTACAAGCTCGAGGGGAACCGGATCAACCGCACGAGGCAGAACTGCCCGAAGTGTGGTCCCGGGGTGTTCCTCGCGCAGCACGCGGATCGCGTGTCGTGCGGCCGGTGCGGCTACACGGAGTTCTCGAAGAAGGCCTGAGGGAAATCCTTATTCCGGCGAGGCCTTTCGGCGGTCGAGGGCCTGTAGTCTAGCTTGGATAGGACAGAGGCCTCCGGAGCCTCTGACCGGGGTTCGAATCCCCGCAGGCCCGTCTCACACCGCTCAGAAGCGAGAAGCACCTATGCAGAGGCCCAGACCCGCTCCTGCCAGGGTGCGATCTGACCGACAGGAAGAATCGGTGTCAGTTGCAAATGTGCACAGGGTCCGATTCGTGTTGGAGACAGACCGGGAGGTCGGGCCACAGGGACATCGCCGCCCGAACGAGTGCGGGTCCGTAACCCGCCGCCGAAACCTAGGGAGGGTGGAAATGCCATGGATTCCGAGAATATCCGCCGCGGCGTAGGCGATCGTAATTGCCACACTCGGGTCCCGGTCGGCCCGCAACGCTCAAAGGGAAACGCGGACTGACGACGAGCCACCAGGTGGTAACCATCGGGCCCTTCATCCGGCAGCACACGACGAAGCTGAAGATGCTTCTCCCGGTGGGGAAGCCGCGGGCTTGGGAATTGATCGCGACGGCGGAAGGCCTTGCTTCGTGGTTCCCGGTTGGTTGCGGAGGGAAGGTCGCGGTCGGCGAGTTGTTGGCATTCCGATGGTCGGACAGAACCGTCGAGCGGTTCCGCGTCCGGAGGCTCGGCAACCGACGTTCCTCCTTCGTGCTCGACTGGAGGCGAGGGGCCGAATTACGCTTGTACCTTCACGGCCGACACACCACGCTCACGCTCGAGGTGGAATACAGCCGCGATCGGGAAGGACGGCGAACCCAGCTCGAAGAGCTCCCATTGTGGGCGTTCTGGTTGTCGAACCTGAAGTCCGTCGCGGTGAACGGACGAGACCTGCGAAGCAAGAGCACGATGCCCCGCCGGTCATGGAAAGCGGGATTCGTCGACGGCTGACGGAGTGCGCGGAGACAGGTTCCGGGGAAAAGGACGAGGCTCCGAAAGGGTTCGAATCCCAGCGGGCCCGTTTCGTTCTGCTGTCTTGAGGCGGCTCTCAACGGGGTTGGATCTAAAATCGAATCGACCGCGGGATCATTTCTTTCGTTCTGGCTCATAGCGAAGGATTACGCCACCCGACTTCAGCGGTCTCGCTTCCAACAGTTTCATTCTCAGCCGGTCCGGGCTCGCTTTGAACAGGGGATTCCCGCGGCCCAGGATCACGGGGGTGACAGCCAGGTCGATTTCATCAAACAGGCCGTGGGCCATGAGCGTCGAGGAGAGATTCGCGCTCCCAAAGACGAACAAGTCTTTGCCGGGCTGACGCTTCAGTTTGGCGACTTCCTTCTCCGCGTTCTCTTTCACGAGCCTCGTATTGCTCCAGTCGGCCTTCTCTATCGTCCTCGAAAAGACGATCTTCGGGATCGTGTTCATGAAATCCGCGATTTCGCCCTTCTGGGACGGCCAATACGAAGCCATTCCCTCGTACGTCACCCGGCCGAACAGCAGCATGTCCGTCGACTTCGATTGCTCGATGGCATACTTTTCCATCTCGTCACCCCAGATCGTGTCATGCCAGTCAATTTCCCAGCTCTTCAGCCCTTCAAAGAAGCCATCCAGCGTGACCAGATTCCACATCTTGAGTTTCCTCATGTCAATTCACCCGATTCCAAGAGGGGTCAAGCATCCGCGCTCCATATATACGCTGTTGCAGCGGTCCGCAGGACCTCGCACCGACGCGAACGACCTTTCATTAGCGGGCTCGGATCGGCTCAGTCAACCTCTCCATGCTCCCCGACCAGGCCTGGGGCTCGGGAATGGCTTGGCCCATCAACGTCTCCTGACCGGGAGAACCCGTTCAAGAGGTCCCGCTAGCGCTCGACCGAGCAGCCCGTCGCTCTTCACAGGGATCCGCTTCACTCAGCGGGAATCTGATTCCAAGAAAATTCCCCAAAGTCGGAACCCTTAAGCCGCCCTACACGGGTTCGATCCTGATGCCGCTCCGACGAGCCCCCGCGCCGAAGACGGTCGATGAGTACATGGCGCGTGTCCCGCCCAAGTTCCGCGCCACCCTTCAGCGGTTGCGCGAGACCATCCAGGCCGCCGCCCCCGGCGCCGAGGAGGTCATCAGCTATCGCATGCCGGCGTTCAGGCAAAACGGAATGCTCGTGTACTTTGCCGCTTTCGACGAACATTGCAGCTTCTTCGTGGGGAGCCCTAAGGTCCGCCGCCAGTTTTCCGCCGAATCGAAACCCTTCGTGGCGGGGAAAGGGACGCTCCGCTTTACCCCCGAGCGGCCGCTGCCCGCCGGGCTCGTCACACGTATTGTGAAAGCACGCGTGGCTGAGAACGACGCGCGCCGCTCC
>DATETY010000063.1:0-241504 GCA_035283365.1 Thermoplasmata archaeon
GTACAGGACAAGGTATCTTGGCATTCCTTCTCCCCCGCGCGTGAATGCTAGCTCCGATGATAAGCCTTCCGGACCGCGAACTGCCTCCGGCTCTCCGCGATCTCCCACGCCTGTCATAATAGTAAAGGCTCCGGGCTGAATTTCAGCGTGATCTCAATCGATCGTGCTCAAGATTCATAGTAAGGTGAAGAGTCGAAATTCGGCCATTCGTTCCTGGCCAGCATTTGCTGGGACGGCGCCTCGGTAAGGCGCAGGTCGGTCATACTTCGCCCCACGGTTCTCCGAGCTGGATGCAGGCTCTTCTCGGCGGCGCGGATTGATTGTACCGCCCCCAGATTGGGGCGAGCGGTCCGACCGCCGTGCCCGGAGATCATTCCTCCGCGATGGGCTCGGTACCGGTCGGCGTGCTGAAGTCGCCCTGATCCGAAGCGCTCTGACGTCCGAGCAAGAACGCGAGTACGAGTCCTGACGCGCCGAGCACAGTGGCGCCGAGGAACGCGTACCGGAACCCAGCGACTCCGAGGCCCGGATCGAAGGCGGTCGCGACGCTGAGCAAGATCGCGAGGCCCAGGGGAAAGCCGAGCCGCTGGGAGGTCTGGATCAGCCCGGACGCGAGGCCCTCCTCTCCGGGTTTCGTCCCCGTGAGGCCCGCGATTGCGAGGGCCGGGAACCCGATGCTCGCGCCGAGGGCCCAGACGACGGTACCGGGCAAGATGCTGAGGTAGCCCGCCTCCACCGACATCGGGACGAGGAGCGCGGAACCCAGGGTAATCAGCCCCGCGGCAATCATGAGGGCTCTCTTCATGCCCACCCGATCGACCAGGCGGGAGGCCCCCCATCCGCCGACGAAGAAGAAGACGGCTGCCGGCGGGAGGAATGCCAGCCCCGTCTGCAGGGCGGAGTATCGGAGTGATCCTTGTAGGAACAACGTCAGCATGAGGAACCCTCCCGCGCTGGCGGTCATGAGGACGGAGAGGACGTTCGCCTCGAGGATCGTCCGCCGTCGCACGAACGCCAAGGGCATCAACGGTGACGTCGACCGGTGCTCGATCGCGAGGAATCCTGCCTGCACGACGGCGGAGACCCCGAGGGGCAACGCCGTTGCGAGCGTGAGGAACCCCTCGTTCGCGGCGTTCGTGAGCGCGTAGACGAGGAGGATCAGCCCGGTCGTGATCGCCGCGGCACCGGGGACATCGAGGCGGAGGTTCGCGGCCCGGCCGGGGGTCGCGGCGATATAGCGGTGCGCCAGGAGGGCCGCGACCGCTCCGATTGGCACGTTCACGAACATCACGGACCTCCATCCGAACGCCTCGGTCAACACGCCGCCGACGAGGGAGCCCGCCGCGAATCCCGCGGAGAGGACGGCGACGAGGACCCCGAACGCCTTGTTCCGCTTCGGCCCCTCCGGGTACGTCGCCGCGAGGATCGCGAGCGCCGTCGCGGTCGTCATCGCGGCAGCGACTCCCTGGGCCGCCCGGGAGGCGATCAGGACGAGGAGGGAGGGGGCAAACCCCGCGGTCAGAGACGAGGCCGCGAAGCCTACGATCCCGAGGACGAACACCCTCTTCTGCCCGTACAGGTCCCCCGCCCGACCGCTCACCATCAGGAACCCGGCCATCGTCAGGCCGTATACGCCGATCACCCACTGGGCGCTCGCGAAGGAGACGAGGAATTCCCTCTGGATCGTCGGGAGGGCCACCTGGACGACGGAGAAGTCCACGACATCCAGGAAACAGGCGGCGATGACCACCGAGAGGATCACCGCCGTGCGGGTCGGGATCGGCCGATCCGACATCGCGTCGAAGTCCTGTTGGTGACTCTCGTTCTTCATGTCCTTCGAGCCTCGACCCCAGCCGCTATGGTGCCGGCCGGCCAGTCGTCGGTTCCTTATAGCATTGGTCCCGGCCCGATCCACTCGTCACGATCATCACCCCAACCGAATGTGCTCAACCGACTCGCCCCGCGTCTTGCCGGGCCCCCGGGCCGGTAGCGGAGGATGACGCAACCCGATTCCATGGGCCTCGACTCCACGAGCTTGAAACGCCGAGGGCATACACACTGGCTCTCCATTCGGCTCCATTCGGAGACACACGTCATCGAGCGAACCGAATGGCCAGGTCTCGAGCCTCGAGGAACCGAGACAGGTCGCGCGCCTCCTCCTCCAGGAGCTTTCGCGTTTCGCTGTCGAGTGTCCCGAACATCTTCACGGCCACATCGAGTCTTCGGGGGGTGCGCCGGTAGGACCAAGTCCCCGCGACCCGACCGTCCAGCAGGACGACCGGAGCCAACCACCCCTGGTCCTTGTACACGTGCCCATAGTGGGATTGGTCCACGAGGTGGCCCCTGTGCCGATGGCCCAACATGAACGGATCGAAACTCGGGAGCAACCGGGCGACCCGGCGATCGCTTCCCGCCCTTTCCAGGTCCGAGACGTCCCTCCTCAAGAGGAATCCAGGACGGCCGATCCGGTCGACCACGACGAGTTCGTCCCTCAAGCGTTCGAGGGTTGCACGAAGTCGTCGGGTGTGGACCCCGGACCACGACTTAAGGTCGTCCACATCGGCCGGGCCGAACGCCTGGAGGTACCATCGGACGACCCACTCCTCGGCTTCGGCCTCCGGAGGCATCGGCCGCGGCGCGTGAAGCCACCGATCCACCCTCGTGAAGGTGATCTCCTGCCCGTCGGTGGGACCGAAGCATACGAGGCCTCGCACCACGGCGGGCCGCGCGAGGTGCCATGTCGTGGCCGATCCGACCGTCTGCCGTCCCCAGCCCGCATCCCGCCAGTCCTTCGTCTTCGTCCCGAGCCTCTGGCCCAGGTAGGCCGCGAGCTGCCCTCGGGTGAGCGGGTCGTCCTTGAGGGCCTTGACGACCATCGCGGTGGTCTCCTCCTCCTTCAAACCGAATCCGTGGATCCACCTCTGCTCGTGGGACAACCTCGTCGGCATGAGGCCACCCAGGACGACGAGAAGTTCCCTCGACGGATGAAGGTGCAACGCCCCACGCATCGACCATGTCTTGACGATCGTCCGCCGTTGGGTCAGGGCTTGCTCGACATCGTCGAGGGTCAGCTGTCGGTGACGGGCCCACAGAGCGATCCGGGCCATCGCGGGCACCTGGGCTTGCACGCCGCAAACCTGCCGGACGATCTCCGGGAGCTGGCCTCGCGGGGCCCGGATGTCGAGATGGTGCCTGCGGAGACGGAATGCGGAGACTTGAGCGTCTGTGAAGGATGGTCGGTCAGGCCGGTCGGGCACGTTGTTCCGAGTGCGAGGAACTGGGGTCGCGGTTGTAAGGGTTTCGGACTCCGGGACACACGATCGCGGAGCCGGCCCACCTCACGAACGACCTGTCGTGGTAGGCTCGGAATCGCGGGACCCAACCCGGGACGTTCCCCTCTTGCTGCATCGGGTCATTGGATTCCCGAAAGGGCCCTGGGGTCGGACGCCTCGCGCTCCGCCTCGACGGACACGCCATCGGGCGCCCCGTTTCACTGGTGGTCCCGCGGAATCGCTTCGTCCCACACCCGTTCGCGGACCTTCAAGCCGTCCCGGAGGAGCACGCGGCGGTACATGTAGTAGAACGTCGTCGCATCGCTCCGGAGGTCGAGGACCCCGCGCCACGTGAGGATCCGGTCCTTCAGGTCAACGGTCGTCTCGACCTCCCCGTTGACCGACGCGGAGTCGGGCCGCTCGTCCTGGACCTCGTGGACGATCGTCTCCCCATGGGTCATCCGGCCCCATGGGAACTCGGAGACGCTCGTCCCGGCCCACTCGACCCGCGTGCTGTGGCGGACCGCGTCGTGGGTCACGGCCCAGCGGCCCGGCCACGTGTCTCCGACGGAGCCGTACCCCGCAGGCGCTTCCACGGGCTCGGGCGCGCGGAAGTCGGGGCGGGGCCGCGCCTCCGGGGGGATCACGGGCAGGACGAGGCGCGAGCCGCGCGGGCCCCCGACCGCCAGGCGGGTCGTCATCGGGTGGGGCGTGGGCCAGACCATGGGCCACAGGGCGTTCGACACGGCGAGGCGGACCCGGTGTCCCTTCGGGAACACCCACGAGGTGAAGTGCATCTCGATCTCGAGGTCGTACATCCGTCCGGGCCGCAGTGGCCTCGGCGAGGCGGCGTCCTCCCGGTGTGCGCCGTTCAGGCCGGCCCCCGCGACGAGGGTCGCCGTCCCGTCGGGCGCGACGTCAGAGAGGCGGGCGAACCAGGCCGCCAGGGGCGCGCTCGCGGACGCCCGCAGGGCCGCGCGGGGCATCCCGAGGATCTCCACGTCCGCGAGCATGGGCCCCGAGTCGTACGCGAGGCTGTACGCGTCCGCGGTCCGCTGGTCCGGGGCGAGATCGCCCCACCAGAACCCCGCGGCCGTCCCCCCGGACGGGACGTACCGCAGGTCGTGGACGTCCGCGAGCCCCCGGGCCGGCCCGAGACCATGGTCCGCGCGGAGGCACCAGGTCGTCGGCCTCGTGCGTCGGACGGGCCAGCCGTCCTCGTACCTCCACTCGCCCGGGATCGCCTCGAGGGTCATGTCGGGCGGATGCCATCGTCGCACGTACACGGCGAGTCGCGGTTCGTCCATGATCCCCGTGTCCCGGTCCTTGAGCCAGAGGTCCCACCAGCGGATCGCCTCGCGCCGCCACTCGATCGAGGGCCCGGGTACCGCTTGGTGCGGGAACGTGTGGTTCCAGGGTCCGACGATCGCCTTCGACGGGGACGGGAGGTGCTCGAGCATCCGGGGCACGCTGTCCCGGTACCCGTCGTACCATCCCGCGATCATGAACACGGGGATCGCGATCCGGGAGTAGTCCGCGATGAGGGACGATTCCTTCCAGAAGGGCCCGTCCCGCTGGTGCGCGAGCCACAGGAGCTTCCACGGAGGCCGGTCGAACCGCGCCGCGAGGCTCGCCTCGTCCAACGGGAAGTCGGGCGCCCGCGTGAGGGACGTGTTCTCGTCCATCGCGATCTCGTACTCGTCCACGTGCATGAGCCCGTCGATGTAGTGGATGTCGTCCTGGAACAGGTCGTCCGTCGCCTCGATCGCGAGGATCGCCTTCAGGGCGGGCGGACGGCGCATCGCGAGGTGGATCGCGTTGAAGCCGCTCCAGGAGATCCCGTACATCCCGACGGCCCCCGTGCACCACGCCTGCCGCGCGAGCCACGCGATCACCTCCAGCCCGTCCCGCTGCTCCACGTCGGAATATTCGCGGTTCGGGAGGGTCCCCTCGCTCCGGCCCGTGCCCCGGATGTCCACCCGCACCCCGACGTACCCGCGGCGCGCCCAGTACGCGTTGAGCCCGACGTCCCGCGCGTACCCCCAGTCGTCCTTGCGGTACGGGAGATACTCGAGGATCGCGGGAAACCGCTCTCCCGGCTCCGCCCCGTCCGGGAGGAACAGGTTCGCGGACAGGCGGACGCCGTCCCGCATCGGGATCCATGTCTCGTCGATCCGATACGCGTACGCCGGAGGCGACGGCGGGAGCGGCTTCCTCCGCCGGCTCGCGGGCTTCCGGGTCGTCACGGAGGCGCGGGACTCCGTCCACCGTAATCACGGTTGCGGGGCGCTCCCCGCCGCGGGGGTCGAGGTCGCGTCGTGGTCCGGCATGAGCGTCTCCGCGTCGCGGACCGCGCGGACGGTGTACGCGCCCAGGCCCACGCACGTCCCGACGAGGCCGGACAGGACGAGGATGAGCCCCATGCCGGATCCCGGCCCCACGCCGACGAGGAACCCGAACGTCCCGGCGAGGGCACCTCCCGACCTCATCGCGGGCTCGAACGTGAGGTCTGCGAGGGGCCCGGCGATCCCCATCGCGACGGGCACCGTGATCTGCGCGATGAGCCGCCGGGCCGCGAACACGCGCCCCTGGATCTCCGGAGGCACCTTGGACTGCCATATCGCTTGGTTCGACCCGTTGATGATCGGGATGAAGAACGCGGCACAGAAGGCGGCCGCGGCCCACAGGACGAGCCCCTGCCCGGCCCCCATGAGGACGGACCCGAGGACCCCTTCGATCGCCATCCCCCCGAGGACCCCGTGGACCCGCCGCTTCGGACCGCCCCAGGAGCTCATCGCGATCCCCCCGAGGACCCCGCCGAGCGCCCCGACGGACTGGACGCTCCCCAGGGCGATCGAACTGCCTCCGGTCCGGGCGAGGACCATGGGCGCCACGAGGACGAACCCGAGCGTCCCGACGAGATTGATGCAGAAGAACACGAGCTGCAGGCCGAGCAGGCTGCGCCGGGCCGCGATGTACCGGAAGCCGAAGACGGATTCCTTGAGGAGGCTCCCGCGAGCCCGTGGGCCGGCGTCCGTCCGGGGCGGCTGCGGGATCTTGACCGCGAGGAGGATGCCGATCGCGATGGAGAACGTCCCGATGTCGATCAGCATGATCGTCGGCACGCCCGCCGCCTGACCGAACAGCCCGAGGATGGCCCCCGCCGACGCGGGAGCGAAGATCCCGGATATGGACTCGGCGACGGACAAGAGTCCGGACGCCCGGCCGTACTGGGCCTTCGGGACCATCAGGGTGACCGCGGCGGAATACGCGGGGAAATGGAACGACGCGAACGTCCCCGCGATCGCGCCCGCGACGTACCAGTGCCACACCTGCAGGTTCCCCGTCACGAAGAGGGGGAGCATCGCGACCGTCGTGAGGCCCTGGGCCAGGTCGCTCAGCATCATCGTGAGCTTCCGGTTCCACCGATCCACGAGGGCGCCCGCGACGGGGCTGAACAGGACCGTCGGGGCGAAGTAGAACAGGGCCGCTAGGGCCAGGGTCGTCGCCTGGCCCGTCTGGAGGTACGCCCAGATCGGGAGGGCGAACCCCGTCATCCCGCTCCCTAGCAGGGAGACGATCTGGCCCACCGCGACGACGAGGAACAGCCGCATGCCCGTCGCCCCGTGAGTCGGCGCCACCGCGGGACTCGCCATGGACGGACCGCGCGGACCGCCCCGCGCCTATTTAGCGCATCCCGTCGCGGACGGGAGACAGGTCCCCGCCCAAGGGCTCGCCCGTCCGCAGGATTGTCGCGACGATCTCGCCGCGCCTCGGCTGACTGGCCCGGCCCATCCCGGGGAAATCGATCGCCTTGACGGGGATCCCGGTGAGCCGGTCCGGGTAACCCGCGACGGCTTCCCGGTACTCGAGGGACAGGAGGTCCACGACGGTCTTCGGGCGCACCGCGTTGAGGTACGCGGCGAGGGTCTCGGCCAAGCCGTGGTCGTGCCACCATCGATTCAGCTTCCCGAATCCCTCCGACGACTCGGCCATAGAATGCCTGTACCGCGGAATCGTGTCCCTCGACGCGACGATCCCGCGCAGGCCCGACACGATGAGCACCTCGACGGAGGGGAGGCGTCCCTCCCACGCGTCCGCCGGGATCCGCCGGTACATGTTCCCGTCGAAACGGCGGTATGCGGGCAGGAGGCCCCCGGGGTCGATGTCCTGTGCCGTCTTCGATGCGATTTCCTCATGCAAGGCGAGGAGCTTCGCGCGCTCGTTCCGCGGGAGCGCGTCCCCGAATCCGTCGAGGGCCGCGGTGCCGGGCTCGCCCCCCTTGACCTTCCGCGTGCTCTCCGGGATCAGTGCGATCGTCTCGAGGCCCGCCATCTGCCCGGGGAAGGGCGAACCGCTTTATAGCCCGCGCGGCGTATCGCGCGACCGACCCGTTCAGGTGCATCCATGGCCCGGGCTCTCTGGAGCGGAGCGATCGCGTTCGGCCTCGTGAACATCCCCGTGAAGCTGTTCGCGGCCTCCGAGACGAAGGACCTCTCGTTCACGACCCTCCACGCGACGTGCAAGACCCCTCTCCGACGGCCCTACGTGTGCCCGACGTGCAACGCGCCCGTCGAGTCCAAGGAGATGGTCAAGGGGTACGAGTTCTCGAAGGGCCAGTTCGTCCTCATCTCGGAGGAGGACCTCGAGGCCGTGCCCCTCGAGACGAGCAAGGCGATCGAGGTCGCGGGCTTCGTGGACGCGGAAGAGGTCAGCCCGCTCCTCCGGGAGCGGAACTACTACATCGGGCCCGTCGAGCTGAGCGTGAAGCCGTTCGAGCTGTTCCGGCAGGCCCTCCTCCGCACGGGGAAGGCCGCCGTGGCCCGCGCGGTCCTCTGGAAGAAGGAGCAGCTCGTCGTCCTGAGCCCCCAGGACGGCGGGATCGTCCTCACGACCCTGCTCCTCCAGGACGAGGTGAAGCCGCCGCCCGATATCCCCGCGACGAAGCCCATCGTGGTCGCCGAGGAGGAGATCGAGCTCGCCCTGCAGCTCATCACGGCCCTCGCGATGGAGTTCGACCTGTCCAGGTACAAGGACCGGTACCGGGAGGCGATCGTCTCCCTCATCCAGGCGAAGGTGGATGGGAAGGAGCTCCCCGTCATCCCGAAGGCCGAGGCGAAGCCGACCCAGGACCTCATGACGGCCCTCAAGGCGAGCCTCGCGGCGGCGAAGGCCAGCTGACCGCATGGACCCGTACGCCCACGCGATCAAGCCAATGCTCGCGGAGAGCCTGCGGGAACCGTTCGACTCCCCGGACCACGTGTTCGAGGTGAAGTGGGACGGCACGCGAGCGATCGCGTTCGTCCGGGGCGGAGCCCATCGGTTCCAGAACCGTCGGTTCAATGACATCACGTCGCGCTACCCCGAGCTGCGCGTGCGCACGCGGAAGGACGCGATCCTGGACGGCGAGGTCGTCATCCTCGCGGACGGGATCCCGAGCTTCGAGAGGCTCCAGGCGCGGGAGCACACGGGCGATCGGATCCGGATCGAGTACCTCGCGAAGCGCATGCCCGCGACGTACGTCGCGTTCGATGTCCTGTACGTGGAGAAGGAGGACGTGACCGGGCTCCCCCTCGAGCGCCGGAAGGAGCTCCTCCAGGACCTCCTCGTCCAGGAAGGGAACGTCGCGATCTCCGAGATGATCGACGCGCGGGGCGTCGACTTCTTCCGCGCCGTCGTGGACCGGGGCCTCGAGGGGATCATCGCGAAGCGCAAGGGGTCCCGGTACCACATGGGGAAGCGGACGCGGGACTGGATCAAGATCAAGAAGTCGATCCACCTGGACTGCATCGTCTGCGGGATCACCCAAGGGTCCGGGGAACGCGCGTCCACGTTCGGGGCCCTCGTCCTCGGCGTGTACCGCGGGGGCGAGCTCAGCTACGTGGGCCGCGTGGGGACGGGGTTCGACGAGGCGACCCGGCGGGAGATCCTCGAGCGCCTGCGCCCGTTCGCGGCGGATGCGTGCCCGTTCCGCGAGGTCCCCGAGATGGAGGACCCGGTCGGCTTCTGGGCGCGGCCCGGGCTCGTGTGCGAGGTCCGCTTCCTCGAGTGGTCCAAGGAGGGGCACATGCGGGCGCCCGCCTTCGGCCGGGTCCGCGCGGACAAGGATCCCCGGGAGTGCGTCGTGAGCTGAGGTGCCGCGGGGTCAGAACGGCCGGGCCGCGAGGGTCGCCTGAATCCGCGCGGGGGACCCGGGCCTCGAGACCTCCACCTCGATCGTCTCGCCGATCGCGCGTTCGTGGATCGCGTCCACGAGGTCCGCGATCCCCCCGATGGGCCGCCCGCCGAGGGTCACGAGGACGTCCCCGACCCGGACGCCCGCGGCCGCGGCGGGGCTTCCCTCGTTCACGTCCGCGATGAACACCCCGCGGGACACGCCGAGTCCGTAGTGGAACGCGATGCGCCGGTTCATGTCATACCCGACGACCCCGAGCCACGGCCTCGCGACGCGCCCGTGCGCCACGAGCTCCTTCGCGACCTCGAGCGCCCGGTTGATCGGGATCGCGAAGCTCATCCCCTCCGCGTAGGGGATCGTCACGTTGTTGAGCCCGACGACGCGCCCCTCGAGGTCCACGAGCGGGCCCCCGCTGCTCCCGGGGTTCACCGCGGCGTCCGTCTGGATCATGGGGAAGCCGTCCCCGCCGGGGAGCGGCACGCTTCGGCGCAGGGAGCTCACGACCCCCGAGGTCACGGTGGGCCCGCCCGCGAGCCCGAGCGGGTTTCCGATCGCGAGGACCGGCTGCCCGGCCTTCAGGGCGTCCGAGTCTCCGAAGGCCGCGGCCTCGAGGCCCGTCGCCTCGACGCGGAGGACCGCCAGGTCCGTCTCCCGGTCCCGGCCCACGAGGCCCGCGGAGAACCCGCGGCCGTCCGCGAGGGTCACATAGGCCCGGTCCGCCTCGCCGACGACGTGCTCGCTCGTGAGGATGTGTCCCTTCCCGTCGAGGACCACGCCGGTCCCATGGCCCCGTCGCGGGAACCCTCCCGCGTGGGGTCCCGGCGGGCCCATCGCCGTCGTGACCTGGACCGTGCTCTTCCCCGCCTTCGCGACCGCGTCCGTGTACGCCTGCTCGATGTCTGCGATCATCGTATCACGCCCCCTGAAAGGCGGCCGTCGCCTTTGTTGACGGACCCTTCGTTCATCGAGTCACAGGGGTCACCGAGCGCAGGCTTATGGGCCCTCGCACGTTCTCCGCGCGATGCGCGTCCCCATGGAGGAGTCCCTCCCGCGTGCGTACTACGTGTCGCCGGACCTCTTCGAAGCGGAGCGGGAACGGATCTTCTACCGGGAGTGGTTTTGCGCGGGGCGGGAGGAGACCTTGCCCGCGGCCGGCGACACGCTCGTCCTGGACGTCGCGGGCGAGAGCGTCCTCGTCGTGCGGACGCGTGCGAGCGACCTCCGGGCGTTCTACAACGTGTGCCGCCATCGAGGATCGAGACTCGTGGAACCTCCCTCGGGCGATGCGGCCTTCGGCCCAACGGTCCGCCTCTCCGGTTCAATCCGCTGCCCGTACCACGCGTGGACGTACGGTCTCGACGGGGAGCTCCTGAGCGCGTCCCACCTCGGGGCCCTCGACGCGGCGGACAAGGCGGCCTTCTCCCTGTACCCGGTCGGGCTCGAGACGTGGGGCGGCTTCGTGTTCGTGAACCTGTCCCCCGAAGACGCGACGTCCCGAGGCCTCACCCTCGCGGCCCAGCTCGGCCCCATCCCGGGCCGCGTGGCCCGCTACCCGCTCGCCGCCCTGAGGACCGCTCGACAGATCGCGTACGACGTCCGCGCGAACTGGAAAGTCCTCGCGGAGAACTACAACGAGTGCTACCACTGCGGTCCCGTCCATCCGGAACTGTGCGAGGTCGTCCCCGCGTTCAAGCGCGACGGCGGCGCGAACCTGGCATGGGAGGACGGGATCCCCCATCGGGACGGGGCGTGGACATTCACCCGCACGGGGACGACGAACCGGCGGCCGTTCCCGGACCTGTCGGAGGAGGAGCGGGTCCGCCACAAGGGGGAGCTCCTGTACCCGAACGCGTTCCTGAGCTTGTCCCCGGACCACGTCGCGTCGTTCCTCCTGTGGCCCCAGGGCCCGGCCCGCACGCGCGTCGTCTGCGACTTTCTCTTCCACCCGGACGAGATGGCCCGGCCGGACTTCGACCCGTCCGACGCGGTCGACTTCTGGGACCTGATCAACCGGCAGGACTGGGCGGTCTGCGAGCGCGTCCAGGCCGGGATGCAGTCCCGCGCGTTCCGCCACGGGTACTACGGCCCCATGGAGGACCTGAGCCTCGACATCCGCCGGTACATCCGCGATCGGCTCGGCGAGATCCGCGTGGAGTGAGGGCGCGTCAGGGGGCCTTCGCCCACGCCTCGAGCTTCGCCTCGTACACGCTCCGCGCGGGCCATCCGATCGACGCGGCGTATCCGTTGAAGTCCCGCAGGGTCTTCCCGCGGCGGAGCGCCTTCGCCTGGATCGCCCGCAGGCTCTCCCCGATCATCGCGTACGTGGACGCGTAGCCGGGTCCGATCACCTGGTGGGCCGGGAACAGCTGGTAGTACACGGTCGCCCTCTGGAGGCCCGTCGTCCGGTGGGCCCACTCGACGAACCGGACCACGTCCTGCTTGCCCGAATTGATCCGGGCGTCGCCGACGACGCGCAGGAACCGCACAATCCGCCACATGAGGGTGCTGAACCGGTACTCCCGGGCGACGGAGCGCAGCCCGCCCCACGCCTCCAGGTACGCCGCGAGGGCCGCCTCCTCGGGCCCCTTCAGGGCGCCCGACTCGATTGCCTCGATCACGGGCAGGAAGTCGAGCTCCATCTTGAACGCGAGGCCCTCCGAGACGCACACGGACGGGCCGTTTAGGACGTCGAGGAGGCCCGGCGCGGCCCGGTACCCGTGGGCCGTGTTCGAACCGTGGACGCAATGGCCGTACTCTTCGTGGACGAGCAGGTTCAGGAGCTCCCCCGCGGGGGGACGGGCCGCGCTCCGCTCGTCCGTCGTCGCGAGGAAGATCTCTCGCGCGCGGTCCGTGAGGGTGTCGAGGCTGTACGCCGCCCCGGACGGGATCACGTTCGCCAGGTACGACGGCGTCTCGACGATCTGCGTCTCGTAGTCCGGGTTGATCGCGACGAGGTGCTTGTCCGCGACCCGGATGGCGACCTCGCGGAGCCCGAGGAGGAACGGGACGATCCGATCCCGCGCGAGGCCCCGGGCCTGCCGCAACGCGTCCGAGACGGCCTCCGGGGTGGACTCGCAGCCGAGTTCCCGCGCCAGGTCCTCCGTGACCTCCCGGAAGCGGGGCATCTCGCGGCGGAGCATCCGGAGCCCTGCGGCCTCGACCTGGGCGGGCGTCTCCCGGTAGTCCCACAGGTCCCGCAGGGCCCGCGCGTACGCCCGTCCGCGGCCGAGGTCCGCCCCGGTCCGCCGGAACAGCTCGAACACGTCCTCGAAGGACGCATCGGACCGGAATCCGGCCAGGTCGAACGCGTCCCGGTAAGCGGCCAGGGAGCGCCGAAGCCGGGCGATCGCGCCGAGCGCGTCCCGGTCCGCGAGCTCCTTCTCCACCGTGTCGAGGATCTCGGAGAGGCCGTCGCACGAGAGGCGCGTGAGGGCGCGCATGCCCGGCGGGAACCGCCGCCGGCTTGCGGCGCGGCGGAACGCCTCGAGGGCCTTCTGGCCGGTCTCCGCGAGGCTCCCCATGTGAGCCGCGACGACCCCTTCCTTCACCATGTGCGTGAAGACGGCTTCGAGGAGCGCCTCGGGCACGAGGGGCGGCTCGCCCAGCAGGAGCCGGGCCCGCAGAGCCGTGAGGAACTTCCGGGTCGCGGGATCCTTCGCGCGGGCCCGGAGTCGTTCGATCCGGCGTCGGGCGCGGTCCACGTTCGCCCGCGTGGGCACGAAGATGCGTCCGGCCCCGGCCTCGATCCCTTGCGCGAACGCGTCGTCGGGCCTCAAGGCCGTCCACAGGGCGAAGATCTCGCGCTCTAGGGCGTTCGCGGGCCGGAACATGGCTCCCCCGGCGCGGCACCGCGGAGGGGACGATAAAGGTTGGGCCCTCGATGGCCTCGCGGCCCGGGAGGCCCGTCACGAGGCGACGTCCTCGATTCGGAACTCGACCCCGCGGGCGCGGAGCTCGGGCACGATGAGGGAGGGAGGCAGTTCCTCGGCCGCGAGCACGCCCGTCCGGGGGGCCTGCCCACGTCCGATCAGGACGGCCGCCGTCGCCGCACAGGCCGCCGTGAGGAAGTACTCCGCGGTCGTCCCGCGGCGCCGGTTCGCCTCCCGGTGGTCGAGCATCGTCCAGGCGCGGGCCGCCCCCGTCTCGCCGGTCGGCCGGACCCCGCGGACCTCGACGAGGATCACGAGGGTCCCCTCCATGGGCCCGATCAGCGTCGAAGGCTCCGGCCACGCGGCCAGGAACGCGTCCCGGAACGAGACCGTCCGGTCCCCGAGGCGGATGTGCCGGTCGCGCGCGAGGAGGCCGAGCGCGTGGAGCTCCACGGTCGCGCGGACGAGGTTCGGGTCGATCGCGTGCTTGTAGTCCACGTAGCCCACGGGCTTCCCGAGGCGGAGGGGCAGGGTGAGCACCTCCTCGTGGCGGAACAGATGAACGCTCCGGGTCCCCACCGGCTCGGGGAACTCGAAACGCTCCTCCCCATCGCCGACCTCGTGCTCGACGACCCGCTTTCCGTCCCACGTGACGGGCCGCGAGAGGGCATCCCGGAGGAAGATCTCCCGCGAGTACAGGGGGAATCCCTCGACCGCCTTGCCGCCCGACGCGGCCCACCGGATGCGGATCGAGTCCACCGTGGCGAACGGCTCCGCGGCCACGCGGGCCATCACGTTGGAGAGGCCCGGGTCGGAGCCCATCGAGACGATCGCGACGATGCCGCGCCGCTGCCACTGCCCGTCGAGCCGGAGCTGCTCGAGGACCCCCCACGTCTCGCCGGGCGTGGTCGGGCTGCAGCCCGTGCTGTCCACGTAGCCGCTGCCTACGTCGTAGCAGGCTTTCATGATCGGCATGTTGTGCTCCGGGAGGGTCGCGTTCACCGTGACGTCCGCTCCCTTCAGGATCCGGCGGAGCCCGGACGCGTCCGTCACGTCCCCCTCGAGGGCCGTCACGGCCGCCCTGCGGCCGATCGCCTGCAGGGTCTTCGAGCGGTCCCCCCGGCGGTCCAGGATCATGATCTCGTCCACGCGCGAATCCGCCGCGAGCTCGAGGACGACCGTCCGGCCCAACCCGCCCGCGCCGAGGACCGCGACCTTCATCCGTCCGTCACGGAGGGGTCGCGCGGCATAGTCCTTTCGGCTCCATTTTCAAATGTCCAATCATCCCGGCCCGGCGCCGCCGGGCTCGCGGGCCCGCTCCGGGTCCCCCCACGCGTCGTTGAACAGGAACTCGTCCTTCACGAACGCCCAGTGTCGGCTCGTCATGTACCGGTCCGGCAGGGCCGTGCGGAGGTAGTCCGCGTACGCCTTCCGATCGATCGGTTTCCCGCGATCCGTGAGGAGCTGCCCGTGGACGTCGTGGGGCAGGTACACGTACCCGACGCCAGGCGCGTCGGACCCCTCGTTCCGGTAGTCCCCGAACTCCGCGAGGCCCCGGATCCGGAAGAACCGGCGGTCCGGGAGGAACAGCAAGTCGTCCCGCGAGAGCCCCGCCACGGTCTCCCCCCGGTCCAGGATCCGTCGGAGGGCGGCCTCCGCCTCGTCCCGCGGGCAGCGGGCCTTCGCCTGGACGATCGCGAGGTTCGTCTCGCGGACCTTCCCCCGGACCTCCTCGATGTAGATCCGCTGGGCCTCCCCGTTGGACAGGGTCTTGAACACGCCCTTCACGAGGGCGCCGCCCAGTTCGCTGCCGAACATCTCGAGGCCGCGCGGGTACCACATGTTCAGGGTCGCCTGGAGGTCCCGGACCCCGAAATTCCCGCCGTCCAGGATGCCCGCGATCCCGATCGCCTTCATGAGCTTCTCTCCCGCGGCGAGGTGGTACGACTCCTCGAGCCACCGCATCCACGGCATCGAGACGGCCATCGGGCCATACAGGAAGTGGTGTTGCATCTCCAGCTGGTACTTCCCGACTCGGTCGATGAACGCCATGAACACGGCGCTGTCCATCACGCTCTTGAACTCGATGTTGAACGCGTCGAGGACATGCTCGCCGGGCTTCATCGCGAACAGCTCCTCCATCGTCTCCGTGGCCCAGCGCCGGCCCCACCGCGGCCGGTCGAACGTCGGGTCGAGCGTGAGGACTCCGGCCATCTGCATGTGGTGCCGGAGCTCCTCGACGCACACGCGCTTCTTCGAGAAGGAGATCCCGTCCAGGCGGTGCCCGGACGGGTCCGTCCGATGGATCCCCTCGACGATCTCCTTGTCGAGCCCGGTCAGCGCGCCCGAGTCGAGCTGCTCGTACACCATCCGGTGCTGCTGGATCGAGCCGAGTTCCGTGGACGCCTGGGCCCGGATGATCTTGAGGGCCGTCATGAACTGGGCGTCCGGCATCCGATCCGCGGACCAGAGCCGGTCCGAGAGGGACGACGTCGCGGGGGTCGCGCCGACGACTTTCTCCGCGAACGAAGCGAAGCCGTCCTGCTTCGCCATGATCACGTGGAGCCGCGGGAGGGCCGTCCCGGGGTAATAGCGCTCCCACTTCGCGGGGTCGAGGACCTCCGACATCTCCGGGAAGTAGGTCTCCTGCCACCGATGGCCCTCGTCCTGCCACGCCTTCGGGAGGGCTTCGAAGCGGAACTGGTCGAGGAGGGCCATGGAGGCTCAACAACGCTCTCGGCCCGCATGAACCTTTCCCGCGGGGAATCACGCGGGCCTGCGGTGCGCCCCGTCGGGGTCCGTCCGGTCGCGGACGGCTCACATAAATACATACATCTGGATATTAATTTCGCAGGCCCTGAACGTTAAGTACGCCGGTCGCGTACGCGCGATGTCCATGGACATCGCCGGGTGCGACTTCCCCGAGGATCGGTCCTACGAGGCGGACGGCCTCGTGTGGGCCCGACGTGAGCCGGACGGAGAGGCGGTCCTCGGGATCACGAGCATCTATGCGGCCCTCGCGGGGCGGCTCGCGTCCGTCCGCCCGAGGCCCGTTGGGAGCGAGTGCGCTCAGGGAGGCGTCGTGGCCATGATCGAGGGCGGGAAGTACTTCGGGCCGGTCCGGACGCCCATCGCGGGCGTCCTGGTCCGCACGAACGACGTGATCGTCCGGCGGCCCAAGACATTGTCCGAGTCGCCCTACGGGGACGGGTGGGTCGCCCGAGTGCGGCCGACGAGGTGGCCGGAGGAGTCCGGCGCGCTGCGCTCCGCCAGGGAGTCCGCGTCCGCCTTCCGGTCCCAGATCGCAACGCTGCGCGTGCGATGCTTCGCCGCCTTCCCTGACCATGAGATGTTCGAGATCGGGACGGAATGCGCGGCCGTCCTCACGAAACTCTCCGAACTGATCGGGCGTGTCGGGACGGGGGAGGTCGTCCATCTCGTCTCCGATGACCCGACCGCGCCCATCGAGATGGTCCGGTGGTCCGGCGAGACGGGTCATCCGCTCGTCGACTCGAGGACGGAAGGCAACCTGTTCCACTTCCTCGTCCGGAAGGCTCCGTGAACCGGGCCGTCGCCCCGACGGACGCGTGCCGCGGGCAAGCGGTCAGGCGAGCTTCGCGGTCATCGTGATCGTCGTGTTGAGGAGGCGCGAGATCGGGCATCCCTTCTTCGCGGCCTCCGCGGCGGCCTGGAACTTCGCGGGGTCGGCCCCAGGCACCTTGGCGGCGACATCAAGATGGATGGAGGCGGCCGCCCAACCCGCATCCGTCTTCTCGAACCGGAGGGTGGCCTTTGTGTCGATCGAGTCCGGGCGGAGCCCGAGCTTCCCGAGCTCCCCGGACAAGGCCATGGAGAAGCAGCCCGCATGAGCGGCCGCGACGAGTTCCTCGGGGTTCGTACCCGGGGCGTCCTCGAACCGCATCGAGAACGTGTAGGGAAGCGACTTGAGGGCCCCGCTCGCGGTCGAGACCGTGCCCTTCCCGTCCTTCAGCCCGCCTTTCCACTGTGCGCTCGCTCGTCGCTCCATGGAATCAGCGGAGCTGCAAGCCGCGCGCGGGCCTTAACGTTTGCCCACGCACGCGCAGCCGGGAGGATCACTTCTCGATCGGCGTGCGGACGAGGTTCCCCCACTCGGTCCATGAACCGTCGTAGTTCCGGACGTTCGGGTAGCCGAGGAGGTACTTCAGGACGAACCACGTGTGGGAGGACCGCTCCCCGATCCGGCAATACGTGATGACCTCCTTGTCGGGACTCACCTCCTTCGCTCCATACAGCTTCGTCAGCTCCTCCGTCGTCTTGAACGTCCCGTCCTCGTTCACGGCTTGGCCCCAGGGGATGTTCTTCGCGCCGGGGATGTGGCCGCCTCGCTGCGCGTGCTCCGTGGGGTACTCGGGCGGCGCGAGAATCTCCCCGCTGAACTCCTTCGGGCCGCGGACGTCGACCAGGACCTTGCCCTTCTGGCGGAACGCCTCGCGCACGTACGGGAGGAAGACGCGGACCCTCTCGTCCGGGTCCTTCGCCTCGAACGTGGCCGCGGCCGGCGTGGGCACGTCCTTCGTTACGGGCAGATCCTCCTCGAGCCACTTCTTCCGCCCGCCGTTCAGGAGGACGACGTCCTCCACGCCGTAGTACTTGAAGACCCAGAACGCGAACGCCGCGAACCAGTTGTTGAAGTCCCCGTACAGGACGATCCGGTCCGCGTTCGAGATCCCGAGGCGGCCGAGGAGCTGCTCGAGGTCCGCCTTCGACACGATGTCCCGCGTGACGGGGTCGTTGATGTCCTTCTTCCAATCGATCAGGACGGACCCCGGGATGTGCCCGAGCCCGTAGTTCGCCGCGGGATCGTAGTCGACCTCGGCGATCCGCACGCCCGCGTTCCCGATGTTCCCTTTCACCCAGCTCGTGTCGACGAGGACTTCCGGATGGGCATAACCCGCCATGTGATTCCCTCGGCCCGGGCCAAATATTACGACGTTATATCCCTTGTGCCTATCGGTATTCCGATGCGACTGAACCCGGACGCCGGGGCCGGACCAGGTTCATTATGGACGACTCCTTGACGAACCCCATGGCGTTTGCGAAAGCGTTGAAGGTCTCCGACGTGCCCGCCGGGGGCGTCGCGAAGGCGACCGTCAACAAGCGGGAGATCGCGATCGTCAATCGGGGAGGCGACTTCTTCGCCCTGGACGGGGTCTGCACGCACGAGGCGGGCCCCCTCGGCGAGGGGGCCCTGGACGGCGACGAGCTCGTGTGCCCGTGGCACGAGGGCCGCTACCGGATCGACACGGGGGAGGCGAACCCGGACACGGACTGGGTCACGGACATCAAGTCGTTCCCCGTGAAGGTCGAAGGCGGCTACGTCTGGGTCGATCTGTAGATGCCCATCGCGGACGTGGCCCTCACCCTGCGCGAGACCCGCGTCGAGGCGGAGGGGACGCGGTCCTTCCTGTTCGACGCGGAGGGCCTCGCCGGGGTCCGGGCCGGGCAGTACCTGCTCGTCAAGATGGACGTGCCGGGCGATCCGCGCCGCGGCTCCCGGTCGTTCACGATCGCGAGCGCGTCTTCCGAGCCGCACGTGATGATCACGACCCGGATGCGAGACGTCAGCCTGTTCAAGGGGCGTCTGGCGTCCCTCCGTCCGGGCGACCGGATCGCCGGAAAGGGCCCCCTCGGGAGGTTCGTCCTTCACGAGGGCGACGCCCCCGCGGTCTTCCTCGCGGGCGGGATCGGAGTCACCCCGTTCCGGGCCATGATCCGGGACGAGATCGACGCGGGGCGGGAGGTCCCCATCACCCTCCTCACGAGCGACCGCGTGCCCACCGCGATCCCGTTCCGGGACGAGATGGACGGATGGGCCTCCCGGTTCGGCTGGCTCCGGATCGAGCGGACCGTCACGCGGCCGCCCGCCAGCGGCTGGGACGGCCACGTGGGGCGGATGGACGCGGCCTGGATCCGGGACGTCGCCGCGGACCTGGACCGGGCCATCGCGTACGTCGCAGGGCCGCCCGGTTTCGTGGCCTCCATCGGGTCGATCCTCGAGTCCCTCCATCTCCCGAAGGACCGGATCGTGGGCGAGGCGTTCATCGGCTACTGAGATGGCGCGCCAACGTGGACTTTACACCAGGTTGAAATTTCGCGCTGATTCGTCAATATTATTAAGTAGAACCAAGACCGATGGGCCCGCAGGTTGCGGAGGCTCGTCCTCGCTGAGAAGTTCAGCGCCGCCCTCCGCTTGGCCACGATCCTGTCAGAAGGGATGGCTAAGAAGGTCCGGGCCGACGGCGTGAGCTACTTCACGTTCTCGACCGGAGACCTCGAGGTCATCGTCCTGCCCCTGGCTGGACACATCGTGGAGCTGGACTACCCGGATACCCACCGGGACTGGGCCCGTGTGGACCTGATGACGCTCATCGACACGGAGCCGGAGCGGCGGGAGACCGGCCCGGCCCTCCACTCGACCCTGCGCCGGCTGGCCCCCTCCGTGGACGAGGTTATCCTCGCGACGGACTACGATCGGGAGGGGGAGCTCATCGGGATCGAGGCGCTCGAGACGATCACCTCGGTCCGGGCGGACGTCGCCGTCCGGCGGGCCCGGTTCAGCGCGATGACCCCGTGGGAGATCCGACACTCCTTCGAGGCCCTCTCGGAGCCCGACTGGAACCTGGCCCGCGCTGCGGCCGCCAGGCAGAAGATCGACCTCGCGTGGGGGGCCGTGCTCACCCGGTTCCTGACCGTGCGGTGCGGATTCGACGGGCAGCTCCTCTCCGCGGGTCGCGTGCAGACGCCGACGCTCGCCCTCGTCGCGGAGATGGAGAGGGACCGGGAGGACTTCGTCCCGCGGACCTTCTGGGACGTCGTGCTCGAGGCGGGCGACCCGCCCGTGGTGGGCACCGCGGAGGCGGGCCCGTTCTGGGACCGGTCCGGCGCGGAGGGGGCCTTCGCCCTCGCGAACCTGGGCGCCGAGGCGACGGTCGGGTCTGTGGACCGGCAGGAGGCCATCGAGCACCCGCCGCCCCCGTTCAACACGACCTCGTTCCTCGCGGAGGCCTCGAGGCTCCGCCTGACCGCACCCCGGGCGATGGCGGTCGCCCAGCGCCTGTACGAGCGAGGCGAGATCAGCTATCCGCGGACGGACAACACGGTGTACCCGCCCTCCCTGGACCTCCGGGGGATCCTCGAGCGGCTCCGGGAATCCCCGTACCGGGACGCCGTGGACGGGATCCTCGCCCGGACCGACGTGCGGCCCACGCGCGGGCACGTGCACACGACGGACCATCCCCCCATCCATCCCACGGGCACGACGGCTCGCGCGCACAAGGGGCCCGAGGCCGCCGTGTACGACCTCGTCGTGCGGCGGTTCCTCGCGACCCTGTCCACACCCGCGCGACGAGAGACGACCGCCGCGCGGCTCCGCGTTGGGGACGCGGTCTTCCTCGCGCGCGGGGAGCGGATCCTCGAGCTCGGGTGGCGGGTCCTCGTCCCCGTGGATCCCGGGTCCGCGCGGGACTTGTCCGCGCTTCACGAGGGGGACGCCCTCCCGGTCCGAGGCCTCCGGATCGAATCGGGCCGCACGAGGCCTCCGCCCCTCCACACCCAGGCCTCCCTGCTCCTCGCGATGGAGCGCCTGGGCCTCGGGACGAAGTCGACGCGGCACGAGATCCTGGGGCTCCTCTTCCAGCGGCGCTACGTGGAAGGTGGCCGGATCCGGACGACCGCGGCGGGCCGGGCCCTCGTGGACGCCCTCACGATGTACGCCCCCGAGCTCGCGGGGGCCGAGATGACACGTCGGCTCGAGGAGAGGATGGACGCGATCGCCCAGGGGCGCGCGACCGTCGAGGCCGCCGTGGCGGAGTCGCGCGACGCCCTCCGGCTCGTCCTCGCAGAGCTCACCGCCCGGGAGCAATCCCTCGCTCGATGGCTGCGGGACGCCGCCTACCTGGAGAAGGACTTCGGACCGTGCGACGCGTGCGGCACAGGGCGCATGGTGCGCCGACGAACCCGCACGGGGTGGACGTTCCTCGGATGCTCGGAATTCCCGCGGTGCCGGCAGCGATTGCGGCTGGGCCGGTCCGGCGAACGGGTTCCATGGGGCCCCGCGGACGCCGCGGTCGCGGCGCCGTGACCGCGCGGCTCGCAGTCGGAGGCGCCCTCCGATGGACATACCTGTCACGGGATCCCGAAGGCGTCCGTTCCACGGGAAGCCTTCAAATCGGGGCCCGACATCCCCGGACGGGGGACCCGCGTGCCGTTCGTCCGCGACGTCATGACGCGCGACGTGATCGTGATCGATCCGGACCGGACCGTCCTCGATGCGGCGAAGCGGATGGCCTCGAAGAAGATCGGGGGCCTCGTCGTGGCCCAGTTCGGCCGACCGATCGGCCTCCTCACGGAGCGGGACATCCTGTGGAAGGTCACCGCGAAGGAGGAGAACCCGCGGAAGGTCCTCGTGCGGGACGTCATGTCATCGCCCGTCGTCACGGTGAGCCCGATGGCGACCCTGCGGGCCGCCGCGCGGCTCATGATCGAGAAAGGGACCCGGTGGATCGTCGTGACGCGCCTCGACGAGGTCGAGGGCGTCCTCACCGCGAGCGACCTCACGCAGGGTTTCCTCGAGGCGTACGCGAAGGCGATCAAGAAGGGCGCGCCCGTCCGCTGAGCGGATCCGATTCAGCTGAAGACCCAGAACAGGACGAGCGTCCGTACGACCCCGCCCGCGACGTTCGCGATGACGAACCCCGTCCGGGACAGGGCGTGGCCTTCTTCGTTCAGGAGGGAATAGAAGTAATTCACCGCCGTGTCGCTCATGAACGGGATCGACAGGAGCACGAGGAGTCCGATCCACCCCGTGCGCCGGACGAAGATCTCGAGGCGCTTGAAGAACCGGGCCCAGAGGCGGCGGCCCGCGATCCACCGCTCGAGCCACGGGTTCGCCTTGGCCCCGATCGTGAACACGAGGATCGCGCCGACTCCCTTCCCCAGGCCGAGGACCGCGGCCTTCACGAGCGGATCGATCTCGGGGTGGAACGGCAGGAGAGCCTCGACCGGGAACGGGAGGAAGGCGGCCGCCGCGATCGCATAGAGGAACAGGGCGAGGAGATAGGTCTCCCCGGCCTCGAGACCCATCTGGAACGCCCCGACCGCGGGAAGCTCGATCGCGGACCCTCCGCCCGGCGGGAGGATGGCGGTTTCGGGTTAAAGGATTCTCCGGGAATCCCCGGGGTCCGGGACCCCGGCCCAAGTCGAGTCCCTCCCGGTCCCGTTCTGGGGGAGGGACCCGCTGCCGGGCGGGTTCCCGCGTCTCGCGCCGCGGCGGGTCCTCCCCCGCGAGGAGACGCGACTCTTTTTATCTCCCCGCGGCCCTCGTCCCGGTCCATGTTGCGCCTCCGCACGATCGCCGTCGTCGTCTCGGACGAGAAGAGAGCGGCTTCCTGGTATCGGGAGAAGCTCGGGATGAAACTCGAGGACGCGTTCCCGCACTGGCACACGGTCGCGACGTCAGGGTCCGACGTGCAACTCCATCTGTGCCCGGACGCGCCCCTCGAACCGGGGAACTCGGGCATCGCGTTCACGGCGAAGGATTGCAAGAAGGAGGAGGCGGCCCTCCGGAAGAGAGGCGCGCGGATCGTCGAGCCCACGACGAAGGCGGACTGGGGCACGTACTTCACGTTCGCGGACCTCGACGGGAACGAGTTCTGGGTCGTCGAAGAGTAGGCCCCGGGCGGAGCCGGATCTCACCGGCGCGAATGGCTCCGCCAACGTTCATGCGGTCCGTCCGGATACGCCGTCTGGATGGCCGACCGCCCGCACGCGTCCCGGCCCACGCTCCGGCGGCGACTCGCGGCAGCCATGGCGATCGCGGCCGCCGCGGCAGGCCTCGAGCTCGTGGGCAGCTGGATCACGGGATCCCTCGCGCTCCTGGGCGACGCGGGCCACGTCGGCACGGACGCGGTCGCGATCGGGCTCAGCCTGGTCGCCCTCCACGTCTCGGAACGTCCGCACACGCCGCGCATGTCGTTCGGGTACCACCGCACGGAGGTCCTCGCGGCCCTCGCGAACGCGATCCTCCTCGTCGGGCTCGCGGGGTTCCTCCTCCTGCAGGCGTACGGCCGGTCTCTGTCGCCTCCCCCCGTCCAGGGGGGTCCCATGCTCGTCGTCGGCGCCTTGGGGCTCGGAGCGAACGTCGCGATGCTCCTCCTCCTAAGGGACTGGGCCCGGCGGAACATCAACGTCCGCGGGGCGTTCCTCCATGCGTACGGGGATGCCCTCGGCTCGCTGGGCGTCGTCGGGGGTGCGGTCCTCATCGCGCTCACGGGCGCGTTCGTCCTCGACGTGATCATCGCGGTCCTCATCGTCGGGTTGATCGTGGCGAACGCGGCCCGCCTCCTCCGCGACGCGGTCGGGATTTTCCTCGAGGCGTCTCCCGCGGGGGTCCCTCCCCAGGAGGTCGCGGAGGCGATTCGCTCCGTGACCGGCGTGGAGGGCGTCCATGACCTGCACGTGTGGACCGTGTCCTCGGGTCTGTACGCCCTGACGGGCCACATCGCGGTCGCGCACGATGCGACGGTCGCCCGCGCCGCCGAGATCGTGGAGGGGGTGCGCGACCGGATCCGATCGCGCTTCGGGATCGACCACGTGACGATCCAGGTGGACAGCTTTCCGGAGGACCTGATCCCGGTGTCCGAGATCGCGGGTCGGTCGAAGGGGTGAGGACCGGAAGGTTTTCGCGCGGGGTCGCGTTCCGCGGGGCGGATGGCGGACCGAGCGGAGGTCGTGATCGTGGGCGGCGGCGTGATCGGGACGAGCGTCGCGTTCCATCTCGCGCGGCTCGGGGTGACGGACGTCCTCCTGCTCGAGAGGGCTCACATCGCGGCCGGGTCGACGGGTCGGAGCGTCGGGATCGTGGAGGCCTCGTACGCGGCGGACGTGAACGTCGCCCTCGCGAAGCGCGGCGTCGACGAGCTCTCCCGCTTCCACGAGGTGACGGGCCATTCCGCCGACTTCGTCCCGCGCGCGTACGTCGAATCCGTGTCCAACCCGGCGCACGGGTCCCACGTGGAGGCGGTCCTCGGGGCGGGCCGTCGCCACGGGGTCCGGATCGATCCAATCGGGCCCGAGGACCTCCACGACCTGTTCCCGGAGCTCCGGACGGACGACCTGGTCGCCGCGTGCGTCGAGCCGGGGGCCGGATTCTGCGACCCCCAGGCGGTCGCCCACGGGTACGCATCGGCGGCCCAACGCCTCGGGGCCCGGGTCCGGACGAACGCGCCCGTAGGGAAGATCCTCGTGGACCGCGGCGAGGTCACGGGCGTCTCCGTAGGGGCCGAGACGGTCCGCGCGCCGACCGTCGTGAACGCGGCGGGCCCTTGGTGCAATGACGTGAACCGCTCGGTCGGGTTCGAGCTGCCCGTCCGCCTGTGGCAGCGGCAGATCTTCGTCACGACGCCCCATCCGGAGATCCCAGCGGACCGGCCCATGTACGTGGACGTGAGCGCGCGGTTCTACTTCCGCCAGGAGCTCGCGGGCGGGTTCGTCCTCGGGCTCGTGGAGGACGTCGCTGCGACGGAGCTCGCGGCGCCCGAGACGGACTGGGACTTCAAGGCGAAGGCCGTGGCCGCGGCGGTCCACCGGGTCCCGAAGCTCTCGGAGACGGGGATCGCGTCCGCGTGGTCCGGCATCGTGACCTTCACCCCGGACCAGCTCCCGGTCCTGGGCCCCGTCCAGGAGGCGCGCGGCCTCTACCTCGCGAACGGGATGTCCGGCTACGGGGTCATGATCAGCCCCGGCGTCGGCCTGGCGATCGCCGAGATGATCGCCCTCGGGGAGTCGAAGTCGATCGACGTGAGCGCCCTCGGGATCGAGCGGTTTCGCCGACCCGGGCGGGCGTCGGGCGCGGGGCTGTGGCCCCACGCCTCGTGAGACCGTCAGGCGCCGCGGCGCAATCGCGCGTTGATGAACCCCGCGGTCCGCGCGGCGAGGGCCATGATCGAGATCATTGGGTTCACGCCGGGGGCCGTGGGCAGGAGGCTTCCGTCCCCGATCCAGAGGTTCCGGACCTCGTGGGATTCCCCCGAGCCGCCCGCCGCGGACCTCCTCGGATCGCGGCCGGCCCGGCACGAACCCATGGGGTGGGCCGTGAACAGGGCGAGCCCGTTCTCCCGGATCCCGAGGCGGGCGATCCGGTCCAGGAACGCGTCGAAGGGGCCGTCGCGGATCCTCGAGATCCCGTCGCCCACGGAGCAGTCCCGGAGGTGGAGGGTCGCGATCCGGAGAGCGCCTGCCGCGCGGTGGATCCTCGCGGCCTCCTGGAGCCCGCGGACGAGGTTCGCCCGATCCCGATCCGAGAGCCGGTACACGAGCCGCGGTTCGCCCCGGGCGTCCACGGTCACGCGGCCCTCCGCGACGTCCCGGACCAGGACGATGCATGCGGCGGTTCGGTCCAGGCGGCGCATCGAGTCCTTGTGCGCGCGCCCACCCTGCCATGGCGTTGCGAGGCCTCCGAGTCCGGGGTGGCCTGGGACGCCCTCGATCCACGGGCCGTGATGGCCCTCGTCCGCGTCCTGGAATCTCGTCACGACGATCGTCTGCATGGGGCCTTCCCACATCCGGACCGGCCGGGGGAACTCGCCCAGCAGGGCCGTCGTCGGATCGATCCGGAACCCGGCCCCGATCCCGCGGGACCGGAGACCGGACCGCCAGAGGAGGGCGGGCGTCTGGATCGCGCCGCCGGCCGCGACGACGGCCCGGGCGCGGACCCGGACGGGCACCTCGCGGCCCGCTCCGCGGTACGTCGCGGCCACGCCCGTCGCCTCGCCCCCCTCAAGGAGGACCGCGTCGGCCCGGGTGTCGAACAAGAACCGCGCTCCTGCCTTCGCGGCGTCGGGCAAGTACGTGACACGGGTCGACTGCTTCGCGGAGTACACGCAGCCGAAGAAGCAGAAGTCGCAGCGGCCCGCACAGCCGCGCGCGTTGCGCGGGATCACGTCGAAGTCTAGGCCCGCGCGGTACCCGAGGGCCTCGCAGCCGCGCCGGAGCACGTCGTTCGAGGCGTTGACCTGGCTTTCCTCCGTGGTGACGTGGAGCCGCTCGGCCACATCCTCCACGAGGGAGGCGAACTCGGGAGACGTGACCCCGTGGAGCCCGTGGTCACGTTCCCATTCCTCCAAGGCCCACGGGGGCGGCCGGAGGGACGTCATCCAGTTGATCGTCGTGCTCCCGCCCGCGACCCGGCCCGCGAGGACGCCGAACGCGAGGTCCTCCGTCGTGAGGATCCCGTGGCCCTCGAACATCCGGTCGTATGCGTCCGCCTCCCGCTGGGTGAAGTCCTCCGCCGTCACGTACGGCCCGGCCTCGAGGACCACGACGCGCCGCCCGGCCTCCGCGAGCTTCGCCGCGATGACGGCACCGCCCGCGCCGCTCCCGACCACGCACACGTCCGCCTCGATCGTCGTGTCGCCCTCCGGGCGAACCGGGTCGAGGCGCAGACCGGCCGGGTCGGCCGACGCGGCGAGGGCCTCCGCGCGCGGTCCCTCGTACCCGATCGCGGGCCAGTTCGGGTTCGCGCCCGTCGCGAGGGTCTTCGAGTAGAACAGGAAGGCTACGAGCCGCTTCGCGGAGTGGAAGCCTTTCCGCTTCACCCCGAGCCGGCTGTGGGCCCAGCCGAGGAGGTATCGCTCCCGGGCGGTCGGGGAAAGGGCCGTGAACCGGGATGGCCGGCCCGTGAGGACGACGTTCCATAGGCGGCTGTCCAAAGCCCCCAGGAGACGGCGGAAGTCCGCCCTCCGCTCCGGGGAGAGGAGGGTCTCGACGATGCGGGCGACATCCTCGTGGATCCCGAGGTCCGTCGCGGACCGCCCGTACAAGCCGGCCGGGTCCGGGTCCGCGGCGAGGGAGGGCACGAGGGCGTCGCAGAGGGCCGCGAGGGTCCGCCGCTCCGCCGGGGAGAGGCCCTCCTCGGATCGCGCGGTCTGGGCCATGGGATCGCGGCCGAGACGGGCGTCTCGGGATTAGCCACTTTCCCCGGAGGGCGCACGTATTTATCCGCGGGCCGGCATCGTGCGGTCGTTGGGTGGAGCCATGTCCGAGTACGAGTCCCTCGCGAAGAACGTGATCCGGCGGAGTCTGCGGATCCAGCCGAAAGAGAACGTGATCGTGGAGACGTGGAATCACGGCCTGCCGATTGCCACGGAGTTTGTGTACCAGCTCCGCGCGGCGGGCGCGCGGCCCATGCTCCTCTTCGAGGACGAGCCCACGTACTGGCGCTCCGTGTCCGGCCTGCCGAAGTCGAAACTCGGGCAGGTCGGGAGCCACGAGTGGAAAGCCCTCGAGGAGGCGGACGCGTACGTGTTCGTGACGGGTCCCGCGGACATCGCGAAGGTCCGCGAGGCGGGGGACAAGTACGACGCCGCGACCGCGTACAACTCGGAGTGGTACCGCCGCGCGGAGAAGTCGGGCCTCCGGGGCGCCCGAATCGGCCTCGGGTACGTGACCGCGGAGCGGGCCGCCGCGTACGGGCTGGACCTCGACGCGTGGCGCGCGATGATGAACGACGCGAGCTCCGTGGACCCCCGCGAGATCGTGCGGCGCGGACGCAAGCTCCAAGCTCTCCTCTCGAAGAAGGCCCGCGTGGAGGTCTGGGCCCCGAACGGCACGCGGTTCTCATGTGACCTGCTGGGCCGGAAGGCCGGGATCGCGGACGGGGTCGTGGACGAAGACGACCTGGAGAGGGGCGAGAACATGACGGACATCCCCGCGGGGGAGGCGTTCGTGGCGCCCGACGAGAAGAGCGCCCAGGGCACGATCGTGTTCGACCGGCCTCTCCCCTACGTCGGGAAGTGGGTCCGCGGGCTCACCTTCGCGTTCGACGACGGCCGGCTCACGAAGTGGAGCGCCGCGGAGAACGGGGAGCTCCTCCGGCCGCGGTGGGAGAAGGCGAAGGGCGACAAGGACCGCCTCGCGATCCTCGACATCGGGCTGAACCCGAACGCCCGCGCGGGATTCCTCCAAGATTACATCGTCGCGGGGAACGTGTACGTGGGCGTGGGGGACAACTCGGAGATCGGCGGGAAGAACAAGACGGACTTCTACCTCGGGTGCTCCCTCACGGGCGCGGCCGTGCGGATCGACGGCACGACGGTCGTGAAGGACGGCCATCTCGCGGTCTGACCCGTCGCGACGTTCGCGGGTTCCGATTCCCAGCGGCTCAGCTTTATGTCCCGCGGACGTCGTGGGCAGGGCCGGCCATGGTGCCCGAGCGGGAGGACAGCCGCCTCCAGGCGGACACGGTCGACCTGCGGGACAGCGACCGCGAGGTCCTCGAGCTCCTCCGGAGCGAGCCCGCGACCGCGATCGGTTTCCAGGGCCTCCGGCGCCGCCTGCGCATCCATCCGGAGCGGCTCTCCCGGGCCCTCCATCGGCTCGCGGAGGACGACCTCGTGATCCGGACGGACCTCGGGTATCGCGTCACCCCGCGTGCGGAAACCATCCTGAGTCCGCAGGTCCTGGACCGTCATCCGAACACGATGCCCGTCCTCCAGACGTACCTCCCCGCGGATGTGGACCTGAGGGGCCTCGCGCGCGCCCTCCGGGGGACCTGGATCGGGCCCCTGCGGTGGTACGGCCTCACGGAGACCCTGGGCGACCTCCAGATGTCCTGGGTCACGGAGGACGACTCGATCCAGCTCGACGCGCACCTCCGTTCCGGGCAGCTCACGATCGCGGCGTCCGTGGGATCCGCGGACCGCCTCGACGAGGCGGCCCGCCTGGGCCACCTCCTCTTCCAGGGGATCGTGCGCGAGATCGCGGGCGAGGGCGTCTCCGGCGTGAGCGCCTGAACGGACCCCCCGACCTGTGACCGGGTCGCCCGGATTCGAGTCAACTTGGACCGCGGCCGCTATAGCCTGGCCGAGGTTCGACATGACCACAACGGTCGGGATCCGGAGCAAGGACGGCGTGGTCCTCGCCGCGGACAAGCGCGCGAGCAAGGGCTTCTTCGTCGGGTCGAAGGACGTGCGCAAGCTGTTCGCCCTCGACGACACGACGGCCGTCGCGATCGCGGGCCAGATGTCGGACGCGGAGTACCTCGTGAACCTGGCGAAGGCGGAACGCCGCCTCCTCACCCTGCGCCGGGGCTACCCGCTGTCCGTGAAGGAGTCTGCGAAGCTGATTTCGAACATCGTGTACAGCGGGATGAAGAGCTACAATCCGTTCTTCGTCGAGCTCGTCGTCGCGGGCGTGGACCGCGAGGGCGGGCACGTGTACACGAGCGACATGAGCGGGGCCGTGACCTCGGAGAGCTTCATGTCCTCCGGGAGCGGCTCGCCGATCGCGTATGGCGTGCTCGAGCAGGGCTTTCGGCAGGACCTGACCCTCGAGGACGCGACGCGGCTCGCCGAGGCCGCGGTCCGGGCCGCCATGGAGCGGGACCCGGGGAGCGGGAACGGAGTGGACGTCCTCGTCGTACCGAACGGACGCTGGCACGCGGAGGCGAACTGAGATGGCCGCGGACATGGGTCGGATGCCCTTCTTCTACAGCACGGAGGGCCGTCTCGTCCAGGTGGACTACGCCCTCCAGGCGGTCGCTCGCGGCTCGACGACGATCGGCCTGAGGACGAAGGAGTTCGCGGTCCTGTCGAGCCAGGTCAAGCCGACCCGGCCGCTCCTGGAACCGGCGGAGAAGGTGTACGTGATCGACGAACACATCGGGGCCACGGGGAGCGGCTACATCGGGGATGTGACCACGCTGATCGACGAGGTCCGTGTCACGGCCCAGCGGCATCGCCTCGTGTACGACGAGCCCATTGACGTGGGCACGCTGGCTCGCCAGCTGTCCGAGCACCTGCACTCGTTCACGATGTACGCAGTGCGGCCGTTCGGCGCGTCCGTGATCCTCGCGGGCGCGGACGCCCTCGGGGTGCAGCTCATCCAGGTGGACCCGAGCGGGACCACGTTCCGCGGGTCCGGCTTCGCGATCGGTCAGCACGCGGACGACGCCCTCGAGACGATTCACAAGGCGTACAAGCCCGACCTCACCCTCGAGCAGGCGCTCGCCCTGACGAGCCAGGCGATCGAGGACGTGAACGGGGGCAAGACAGAAATCGAGCACGGGATCGTCCGCTCGGCCACGCAGCGGTTCGAGCGGATCGAGCCGACGGAGACCGGGTAGGCGACCCGGCTCCTCGTCCCTTTTTCCCGGCCGCCGCGTGGCCTGCCGGCTCGTACCTATACTTGGAGGTACGCCGGCACGTCGCTTCCGGCACAGGGTCCGCCGGGATTCGCTCAACCGCGCTTGAAGAACCGTTAAGTGCCGGGGTGGCCTTCGGCGCACGCGGGACCCATGCGGATCGTCTCTCTCCTCCCGGCCGCGACGGAGATCTGCTTCGCCCTGGGCCTCGGGGATTCCGTGGTCGGCGTCTCGCCCGAATGCGACTTCCCTCCCGCGGCCCTCGAGCGGCCGGCCCTGAGCCGGTCCCTCCTCGACCACGCAGGGAAGACGAGCGCGGAGACGAGCCGGGCCGTCGGGGCCCGGGTGGCCGCGGGCGAGGCCCTCTACTCGATCGACGAGGCGGCTCTCCGCGACGTGGCCCCGGACCTCATCCTGACCCAAGGCCTCTGCGACGTCTGCGCGCCCTCCGTCGGCGACGTGCGCGACGTCGCGGGCCGCCTCCCGTCCCCGCCCGACATCCTGGCCCTCGATCCGCATCGGCTCGAGGACGTCCTGGGCGACATCGTCCGGGTGGGCCGCGCCTGCGGCGCGGAGGAGGCCGCGGGGTCCCTCGTGGCGGACCTGCGCGCACGGATCGTCCGCGTGAGGGCGCGCGCGGAGCGGACCGGCGACCGGCCGCGGACCCTCTGTCTCGAGTGGATCGATCCGCTCTTCGTCGCAGGCCACTGGATCCCCGAGATGGTCCGGATCGCGGGCGGCGAGGACACCTTCGGTCGGCCCGGCGAGACGTCGTTCCGTATCGAGCCGAAGGATCTCGTCCTCGCCGCGCCCGAGGTCGCCGTGCTCATGCCGTGCGGGTACCACATGGACCGCGTCGCGAAGGAAGCCCCTCTCGTGACGGCGAGGGCGTTCTGGCGGGACCTCCCCGCCGCGCGGCGGGACCGCGTGTGGCTCGTGGACGCCTCGAGCTACTTCAACCGCCCGGGCCCCCGCGTCGTCGACGGGCTCGAGATCCTCGGCCACGTCCTCCACCCGGAGGCGTTCCCGAAGCGATGGCCGCCGGACACCGTGCGGCTTTGGACGGGATGAGGATGGCTAAGCTGTACACGCGCACGGGCGATCGCGGGACGACGGGCCTCCTCGGCCCGGGTCGCGTGCCGAAGGACGACGCCCGCGTGGAGGCGATGGGCGCGGTGGACGAGCTGAACGCGGCCCTCGGGGTCGCCCTCGCGGCCCAGACCGAGAAACGGCTGAAGGACATCCTCCTCCGAGTGCAGGACGACCTGTTTACCGTGGGAGCCGAGCTCGCGATGCCTTCGCCGGGAGGTCCGAAGGTCCCGCGGATCGGGGCCGGACACGTGGCCGCCCTGGAGGACGCGATGGAGTCGCTCGACGTAGGCCGCGTGACCGAGTTCATCCTGCCCCGCGGCTCCGAGGCGCTGGTCCGGCTGCACTGGGCGCGGACCGTCGCGCGGCGGGCCGAACGGCGGGTCGTCTCCCTGTCGAACCGCGATCCCGTGAGCCCGGATCTCCTGCGGTACTTGAACCGCCTTTCGTCCGTGCTGTACACGATGGCCGTCTGGCTCCAGAAACGGGAGCGGCGGAGACCCGAGCATCCGACGTACAGGTCACCCCGCGCCGAGCGCGGTCCCAGGGACCGCTGAGGCCTCCTGGACTCCGACCCAGCGGTCCCGTCTGGATCGATCGGGGACGCGCTGGAGGCCACGTCCGGGCATGGGTCGTCGTTCACGCACGGCGGCCTGCGCGGTCGATGAACTCGAGGAGGAGGTCGACCGCCTCGACGTTCCCCGTCGCCGCGGGCGTGGTCCGGCCGAGAGCGAGTTTCTCCCGGATCAGCGCAGGGAGCCGATCGAGGTCCTCCCATCGATGTCCGAGGGCCGCCGCATTGCGCTCCGCCTCCGCGTGGCCTTTCGGCGGGATCGCGATCACCGGGGTCCCGGCGGCGAGCGCCTCATTCAAGGTCCCCTTCCCCGCCGTCGTGATGACGAGGTCCGCGGCGAGGACGACATCGTGGAGGTTCGGGATGAAGCCGTACACGTAGACGCCGGGCCCCGGTTCGATCTTGAGCTTCGGCCCCGAGACGACGACCATCGACGCGTCCTCGAGCCCGAGTTCGCGGTACGCCGCGATCGCCTTCCGGACGAGGAACTCCCCGATCGCCGTGCCCCCGACGGTCACGAGGATCGTCCGCTTCCGGAACACGAGGTCCTCGCGGAGCTGCCCGCGGGACGCCGAGAACGGCCTCACGATCGGGCCGATCCGCCTCACGTTCGGCCACGGGGGCGCGTCCTCCGCGGTCAGGATGAGCTGGACGCGCCGCGCGAGGCGCGCGAACCAGGCGTTCCCCCAGCCCTCGACGAGGCGGGAGGGCGCGTCGCGGGCGAAGTCGTGCCGCACGCGGTTCACGAGGAGGGCCGTCGGGACGCGATGCCTCACGGCCTCCGCGACGGTGGCGAGCTCCCCGTCCGAGATGAGGAACCGCACGTCGTCCCAGTCCGCCTCCCGGCGGAGGAACCTCCGGGCGACACGCAGATACCGCGCGTAGTCCACGTACCACCGCCACGCGGGGCCCAGCACGCCATCGGCCGCAGGCCAGTCCGGCGCCGGAGGGGTCGTCATCGCGTCGAAGCCGCTCGCCACGACGAGGTCGAGGGCCGGGGAACCGGCGAGGAACAGGAACTCGAGGTCCGGCCGCCGTTCCCGCAGCCCGCGGGCGAGAGCGACGGCCCGGGTCGCGTGGCCGAGACCCTGGGAGTGGACCGCGACGTACCCGCGGGCCGTGGGCATCGGGCGGGACGATGGGCCGGGTCTACAAAGACCTTCGGCACGACCGGGGGCCGGGCCGCGTTCACGGGGGCCCGCCGAGGCCTTTTATGGGCCCGCGGCGTTCGTGAGGGCGTGGAGCTCGCGGCCCTCGCGAAGTACCCGTTCCTGCGAGAGGCCTCCGCGTACATCCGCGCGGAGGGGATCTCCCTCGAGGACCTCCTGTCGGATCCCGCGTACGGTCGGGCTCGATCCGTGGGGAAAGCCCGGGTCCTCGAGTCCCTCGAGCGGGGCCCGGCCGAGGCCCGCGTCGCGATCGCGACGGGCGACCAGTTCGCGCACCTCCTCGCGTATCCCGTCGCGCGGATCCTCGTGTCCGCGATCGCGGACACGTATCTGATCCGGCGCTACGCCCTCCGGGAGGCCGTCGCCGCGGAGGCCCGCCTCGCGTCCGACTCGGACGACGCGGTCCTCCACCTGGCGAACCAACTCGGGGTCGACCTGCGCCGGGAGGACGGGGCCTTCCGACTTCACTTCGCGGACTTCCTGCGGCACACGCACACGATGCGCGAAACGCCGTGGAAGCTGATCAACCAGCGGCTCAACCGGGGCTACATCGCCCTCCGCCGGGAGAAGGCGGTCCGGGTCCTCCGGAACGCGATCCAGCGGCGCATCGAGGAAGGGCTCCCGCTCCCCGTGAACGACGGGATCCTCGAGGCGTTCCGTGCCGACGTGAGGGACATCCGTGCGAAACTCGACGAGAAGAAGGCCACGTTCAAGGCGGAGGAGGTCGGACGCGTCTCGATCACGCGGTTCCCGCCCTGCATGTACAACCTGCTCGCCCAGATCCAGAACCACGAGAACGTCCCCCACATGGGACGCTTCGCGATCGTGTCGTTCCTCCACCACATCGGGATGAACAACGAGGAGATCTTTCGGATCTTCGGGGACGTGCCCGACTTCGCGGTCGACGTGACGAAGTACCAGATCGACCACATTACGGGGACGACGAGCCCGACGGAGTACACGCCGCCCGAGTGCTCGACGATGAAGTCATACGGGATCTGCCCGGGCCCGGACCGGATCTGCCTGACGATCCGACATCCCCTCTCGTACTACCGCGTGAAGGGCCGGGAGCGCCGGCCGAAGGGAGAGAGCGCCGCGACGGCCGCCTAGGCCGCGAACCCGTGCCACACGCGGACGGCCCTCTGGACGGCTGTCGCGTGGCCGAGGATCGCGAACCCGACGATGAACCACTCGAGGGGTCCGAACCGGAGCGGCTCGATGCCCCACAGGGTCCCGCCCTGGGGCGCCGCGATGAGCTGGAGGAGGCCTCCCAAGAACAGGAGGACGAGGCGGTCCGCGCGGCCGAGGAGCCCGCCGTACACGCGGCCTTGGCCGACCGCCTGGGCCTGGGTCCCCATGTACGACGTGAGGAGCACGCCGAGCAATGCCAACGTTCCGATCCAGAGCTGGCAGTACGCGGAGAAGGCCACACCACCGATAAGGAACACGTCCGCGTAGCGATCCAAGACGTGGTCGAGGAAGTCCCCGCGGGCAGAGGCTTTTCCCGCCAGTTTCGCAACCTTTCCGTCGAGGGCGTCCAGGTACGCATTCCCAAGGAGCAAGGCGAGGCCGAGGGCGAGGAATCCCCCTCCACTGAGGGCGAAGGAGATTCCCGCGCCAGCGGCGGCGGCGAGCCCGAACCAAGAGATCGTGTCCGGGTTCGTGTGGATCATCCGCGCGGCAACGGGAGTGAGAAGCCGGTCCGCGAGAGCCCGATAGCGGTCTAGTACCACGAAAGCACCTCATCGCTCCAATCCACGGAACCCGCTTCATGTCCCGCGAGGCGACCTTGGAGGATCTGGACAACCATCATCGCGGTTTGCTCGGGCAGGAGGTCCGTCGTGTCGATTTCGTACACGAACGGCAGGCGCGCGACCGCCTCCTGGGTAATCACATCGATCGCCTCCGCCTCCACGTTCTCCCGGATCTTTGCATCCGGCCATCCGCGATTCCGCAATCGTTTCGCGAGCGTCTGGGGGTGGCAGCGGAGCACGACCGCCAGGGTTACGGAGAGGAGGTGGGCGTAATGGCCCACGAGGAAGCCGAGTTTAGCCGGCACTTGGACTGCCCGATCGAGGGAGCCGACGTCGACCTCGCGGGCGTTTCGCATCGCGTCGAATCCGACGATCAGTCCGCGCTCTTCCGCGAGGCGGCTGACGTGGACGACATAGTATCCTCGGCGGGCGAGAATCTCCGCGACCGACGTCTTCCCGGTGCCGGGAGTTCCGGTGAGCGCGACGCGCACGTCGCAGCAACCTAGGCGCCCTATATTAAACGTTCACCGGCGTGCGCGTTTCGAAATCGGCGGGCCTTGCAATGACCGGCCATCAAGCCGTTCTCGCAGGGCCTGGAGGAACCACATCTCACGCGTCCGACTCTCCACGAGTCGAAGCACGCGGGACTCTGTCGTCCTGTCCGGGACGGCGGGAACGTCAAACCCGTAGGCGACATCCATGAGGACGAGAGGCTCCGGAGGCGCGAGGCCGAGGTCGATTCGAATCCGGGCGTCGAGGGCTTTCTGAAGCAACTCGAGGGAAATCAGGCCCGTTTCCACCCGCAGGGCGGCAGCGACGAGCCGACGGACAAGGTTCCAACGAAAGCTTGGGGCGTGGAAGTCGAGGGCCACGAAGGGCCCTTCGATGCGCGCGGACGCCTCGCCAATCGTCGCGAGTGTCCGGGTGCGGTCGCGGGTGAAGTTGCGGAAATCATGTTCGCCTTCGTAGACTCGAAGAGCGGTGTTCAGACGAGCGACGTTGCGACCTCGGGGAAGGAGGTATCGATACCATCGATCCCGAGCCCCACGGGCACTGAAGTCGTCCGGGACCCGAGCGGAAGCCCACGCCCACACGCCGCGCGCTTTCGCATTGAGGGAACGGACGCAAGCCGCCGGGGCGAGGAGGCTCGTGAAGGCGACGACATTGCCGAGCGCGCTGACACCCCGGTCGGTCCGGCTGGCGCTCTGGAACCGCGACGAACGGACATCCCGGATCGCTCGGGCGCTAGAGAGCGCCTTGATCACCTCGCCCTCCACGGTCCGGAGGCCAGGCTGCCGGGCCACTCCATGGAATTCCGTGCCGTCGTACGCAATCTTGAGGACGAGCCTCATAGGCCGTCCATCCGAGGATCGGATATTACCCTGTTGTTGCCGATCCGCCTCGGTTCGGACGACACCTCGAGTTGGCCGAACAGCGGGATAACGTTCATCTACGCGACCCATCGTTAACAAGGACATGGCGGGGGCCCCCGTTCGCGCGACGAGTCGGTTCCCGAGGTGGCCAGCCCGTCGCTTCGCACCCCTGCTCCCGCCGGCCTTGGTCGCCGCAGGGATCGTCCTCTTCCTCCTGTCCGTGACGCCGGAGATTCACGGCGTCGACACCTTGCGGTTTAATGGCCAGCTGGATCCCGGCGCAATCATCTCGGACGGCCTGAATCGAAGCGGGTACGGAATCGCCAGGGTCGCTTTCGAGACGAGACCCTCCTGCGCGCTCCGCCTCTTCGTGCTGAACGGGGCTCTCGCCGAACGCTACCTCTCCTCCGGATCTCTCCCGGATCCCGGTCAGTCGCTCAACTGCGATCAGTCGGAGGCGGTTGTAAGGGAGGCCATCGTCCTGCTCGTCTTTCAGAACGCCCGGAACGAGAGTACGGAGTCGTATTCCGTGGTCGTCGACCTGTTCGTGGAGACGCTTCCGTATGGTCTTGTCGCTTTGCCCGCGGCTGCGCTGTTCATCTTGGGTATGTCCCTCCTCCTTGTGCGCCTGTTTCGCGGGGGTCTCCGGAGGCTCGAAGAGGAGCTCCGGCGGAAAGACGCGGTGTTTCCCCCTGGCAAAGGGCAGGAAGGCACGGATCCTGCCGCGGAGGTCTCGTCGGGGATCCACCGTGGCCATCCATCACCGCTTCCCGAGGGGGAAGAGGCTGAGGAACAGGAGATGGAGGAATAGCAGGAGGACGAGCCACACGCCGGCTCCGTAGGGGATGCCGGCATAGGCGACGGTGTCTCGTCCCGTGACGAATGCGAGCTGTTCAGGTACGGCAGGCGCCAGGGCGCCCAGGTACAGGCCCGTAACGGAGAGGAAGTCGACCCAGGTGGTCCCAAAGGTCAACAACTGCTCGGGGACGATGAGCAGGGCCTGCACGGTCATCAGCAGCGCCGTCGGCTCGATTGCGTTCATGCCAACCCACAAGGGCACGGAGAGCAACGAGAGATGTCTCGGCCTTAGGAACACCGCCAACCAAACGGCGAGGGCGAGGTAAACCGTGCCGATGAGCACGGCGACGGCGACGAAAGCCGTCACGAGGCCGATCGTGAGGGGCGTGCCGGCGGCCCCGACGTAGATGACCAAGACGCTCACGGTCGTGGCGACAACATGCACGAGGGCGATCGCGAGGGCGAGGCCCGCGAACCTCCCTAGGCCGAGGCTCCAACGGGGAACCGGTTGCGTCAGCGCGCTCTCCAAGAACGCGGTCTCGGCGTCCCTCTTGGCCGCGTAGTAAGCGGCCGCGGTGGGCAGAATCGGCAGCAACAAAGGAACAAACCCCGCGGCAAGAGCGACGAGAGCCCCGTCCGCACTGAGTGTCCAGACCGAGGACGAACCCGGTGAGCCACCGAATCCAAACGCGACGAGCCTCCAGGATGACAGGGCAGCGATCAGGCCAACGACGATGGAAACGATGAGGAAACGAACGCTCGTGACCGTCGATCGAAAGTAGGCGAACGCGAGGGTGATCATCGAGCGAGGGATCCGGATGATCTTTGCGATCTCGCGGGGGGCCGTCAGCTCGACTCCCCCCGAACGAGGGTTCGAACGACGTCCCCGAGGATGATCTCCGGCTCCCGGATGGACCGGATTCCGATGCCTGCCTCGTGCAAAACTTGCCGGGCCTTCTCCGCGTCAAATGTGGCAGGGTCTATGAAGGCGGTGAGGGTGAGGGCCGATTCGGATCCTCCGATCTCGAGAATCCCAGGGACCTCCCTCAATGCGGCGACGACGCTGGGCCGAGGGCCGTCCGCTTCGATGAACACCCGTGCATGGCGGGCCTCACCCAACGCCTTCAAGAGCACCGGGGTCTCGTATGCGGACGTGGCCCGTCCGTCCGCTAGGGTGACAATGCGGCTGCAAACCCGCCGGAGCGTGGCAAGCTTCGGTGAAGTCAGGAGAATCGTCCTTCCCCCTTCGGTCAACGTACGCAACTTTACGCTGAGGTGATCCCACTCCAGGATGCTGAGACCGCTCATGGGTTCATCGAGGAGGAGGACCGGAGGATCGGAGAGCAATGAGACGGCGAGGTACATCTGACGTTGCACATACGTGATGCAATCCGGAACCCTCATCGAAACGTGCTCCCCCAGCCCGAAGAACCCCACCCACCGGTCGATCGTCTCCCGGCGGGTGCCCCGCGGCATTCCCGCAACCCGAGCCCAGAATTCGAGGTAGCCACCCAGCGTCATGTCGTGCGGCATCGGCGGCGTCTGGGGCATGTAGCCGATGATTTCCCCGAGCCGATTTCGATGAATGGCCACGTCGACGCCCGCAACTGTCGCCTGGCCCGAAGTTGGCAGGAGCAGACCGGTCAAGATCCGGAGCAAGGTGGTCTTTCCCGCTCCATCGGCACCAAGCACCCCAAAGATCTCACCCGCCTCAACACGAAACGAGATTCCCCGAAGGGCAGGCAGACCTTCGCCGCGCCCAAACCGCTTGACCAGATTGACGATTTGGAGCACGAGGGACGGTGATTGGTCAGCCCCTCTTAAGCAAACCGGTTTCGACGTGTGCTCACGGCTACGGTCTAGACTCTTTCTTCCCCGGCGCGGTTCGAATCCGCTCCGGGTGGTTCTTCCGCTTCGTCCGGAGGTGCACGAGCAAAGCGACGCCCACACCAGCAGCGACGAACGCGCCCACTACGATGCCCGGGTGGATCGACGTCGGTGGAGGCACTTTGGGCGTCACGAAGACGACCGGGTCGCCGTACCACGAGGCTTCCGAGGCGAAGGCAGCGGCACGGAACTCGTACCGAGTTTCCGCCGCAAGTCCGTCGATCCGCAGGCTCACGAAACCCGGCATGATGAGCGTCTCACGGCTCGTCCGGCTCCAATTGCCGCCCGACGGCCGCCATTCGAAGAAGACCTCGGCCTCGGTTGCGTTCCCCAGGGAGGTCATCTCCCCAGTGAGCGTGGCCGCCTCGTGCGTGACCCCTGTCGCCGGCCACGTCCGGATCCCCAGACCAAAGTCACCTACCGCGTGTTTGACCACTCGGTCGGGCCAGCTGAAATATGAAATGTGGGGTCGGCTGGAACGGTCCAGCGCCAGGTCCGAGTACCACCCGGCAAGGTAGGCCACATCAACGACCTGTGTCTGCCACGACCCGCCTGACCTGGCTGCGTGCTTCAACCTACCGAGCGACACGTCGTAATAGGACACGTGAGGGGTCCCTTCGCGGTCGAGTGCAAGCCGCGCGTCCCAGCCGACGTCGCCGACGGTGTCGATGACCTCGGTGTCCCAGGCAAGGCCGTCCCACGACGCGAACCGAAGCTCTTGCTGGGCGGAGTCCCGGTACGCGATCAGGGGCAGGTTCGCGGCGTCAAGGACGAGCGTCACAAACTGGGCCGATGCCTCGACATCGACCGTCTCCACCGACCATCGAAACCCGTTCCAACGGGCATGCCTCAGCATCCCGTTCGCGTAGTAGGCGACGCTCGGGACGCCGGAAGAGTCGACGGCCAAGCTCGGATACCTCGCCGTCACCACATCCCGATCGACGGTTTCCGTTGTCCAAGCCGTGCCGTTCCACCGGGCGTGTCGAAGGACCCCGTTACCCCCAACGAAGGCGACTTGGGGCAACCCACCGGGGTCGATGGCCAGACTCGTGTATCCTTCCACGTGCGACCTCTCGACGGCGCTGACGCTCCAACCCGAATCGTTCCCCCGCGCATAGTTCACGAACCCGTCCGCTCGATCGACATAGGAGAGATGGACGGAATCGTCCGGACCCAACCTCATGCTGACCATTCCGTCCGCCGCTTCGACGCCGAGCGGTGTCTCGATCCCCCATCCCTCGCCGGTTCGGCGCGCATACGTGACGCGGCCCGTGTCACTGTCGACGAACGCGATGTGAGGCTGGTCGCGCGAATCGATTGCGATCGCGGTCGAGCCCGAGACGAAGACCCCCTGATCGACGATTTCGGTGGACCAGGCGTGCCCCGCATCGGTCGCGATAAGAGAAGGCGCTCCAGCCGAGGCCGCGACGTGGGTGGTGAGAAGGACCGCCTGGAGGACCATGAACAAGGCGGAGAGGCGCATGGTGCTGAGGGCCCGCCTGTCAAGTCCACCGTTTCCGCGACTCGACCACATCGTGCGAAGGCCTCCGTAGACGTCACAGACAAGAACGTGCCTCCTCTAGAGGTTTTCACTCCTCGTTCCGAACGGGTCCTGTTCATCCTAGTCAAAGGTTGGCTAGGAAGCTCGCGGCTCTGCGGCAACTCCTTATGTACGCGAGCAACACCTATACTTTCGATCACGAAATGGGTCCCAGGTTCTCCTGCTTGCTGCTCGTCCTTGCGGCGATCATGGGACCGACGAGCCTCCCCCCGCTGGAAATAGCGGAGGCGGGTGCATTGGAAGTGGTCTCCTACGACGTGGTCCCGATTTCCAACGAACTCGCGGTATTCCCGTCCCCCTCATCCTGGTCGAACGATCCCCGCCTGGTCGTCTTGGTGAAGGTCCTGAACGCATCGTTCTCCCCGGACTTGGGCGTCTCCGTCCTCTCGGTGGACGGGATGCGCCTGGTCCTCGACTGGGAAGGCACGAATCGGACCGTATGGGGCGCGCCCGAGGGCCCGCTCGTGGAAGGCCGACACGAGGTCGACCTCCACCTGCGGGATGCGACGACCAACGCGCTTTCCGCGGAGTGGTCGTTTGGCATCGACGTGACGCCTCCCTTGGTGTCCCTCGATCCGCTGCCGGTCGCCGCGGATGTCCGCGTGTTCACGGTGAACGGGAGCGTCGTTGAGGATCACCTCAAGGGAATCGATGTGAACGGCTTCGGTGCCGTGGTGAACGAGGGACGATTTCTTGTGCCTGTCCTTTTGTGGCCGGGACGGAACGACGTGGAGGCCACGGCCATCGACGAGGCGGGCAACAGGGGCCTCGGAGTGGCGTGGATCAATTGGTTCCCACCAACGAACCCCGACGAAACGTACCTTCCGTTTCTGCACAAACTCGCCAGCTTCACCACGCGCTTCCCGGCGGATTGGCAGATTGAAGTGGATCGAGAGCTGGAGGGAGGACTCCGAGCAGATGTCCTCGCCTCGGAGCCTGCGACCGTCCCTCTGCGGGCAACGATCGCCGTCCTGTCGCGTCCCACCGGTGCAACGATGGACCAGGACGTCCTGCTATCAATTCTAGAGGAAGCGCTCTTGCGGCTTTCCTCAGGTTCACAGGTCACTGTCGTAAGCCGCCCCGCGAGAATTGAGCCCTTGCCGAGCGCAGTGGCAGCCCAGCTCGCATACGTAGAGACGCTAGCCGAAGGTCTCGTCGTCTTCCGTTCGGTGACCGCGGTCTGGAGTTCGGGAGTTGGTCGGCTCTGGGTCATCATCGGCTCGATGGCGGCAGAGGAGGTCGACGAGAAGTGGGCGGCCGTGCAGAATGCCGTCGAAGGGTTTCGAACCATTGAGCCACCCCCTTCCATCACCGGGGATGACCGCGTCACGAATCGGATAGCCTACGCTTTTGCGGCAACAATCGCCGCGATCGCAGTCATCCTGTCTGCGTTCGGAGTCGCCCTGTACTCCCTCCGACGTCGGCGTCGACCGCCTCGCACGTTCTCCTAGCGCGCCTCCTTCCGCGAGTGGGCTACGGCTCCCGGATCCCGGGCGTGCATGCCGAGATGATCCGTGCGCCACTCCCGAACCTGGGAGACCCGGAACGTCCACCACTGGTCAAGCGTCTCCCCGCACACGGGGCACGTAGCGGACTTCTTCATCCCATCCGTGCGATCCCGCCGCAGCTGCCGAACCAAAGTGAATATCAGGATACCCACCGAACACGTCATCACGACCACGGCGATGAGTGCGATGAGGGAGAAGTCGAAGTCAGCTTGGCTGCGAGTTCGGATCGCCGTGGTGGCGGTATCGATGTTCCCCTTGCCGATCTCCACCAGGTCGGCCGCTTCGCCGAGGCGGTCCGGATCCGACTCTCGAAGCCCCGCCGCATAGAGGGACAGTCCGTCGACGACCTGGCCGAACCCTCTGGAAAGCTGGGCGTGAATCGATGTGTAGCTCTCCGGGACGGCGATCCCGCTGAGATTGTCGCGGACCCTAGAGAGCCCCAGCGCGGCCAGATCGATCCGCTGCGCAAACTGCTCTGGCTCGCTGAAGCACTGGAAGAATTCCTCGTTGCATTCACGTATGGCAGCGGCCGCTTCGGCAAAGTGCTGACCCGCAATCTCGAGTTGGACGGTCAGGGCGTCCAGGTAGGTCTGCTCGGATGCGGCAACGAGCGACGTGGGAGCGAGCAGGGATGTGACTGCGGCTAGCACGATCGCAGCGCGCCGCACCGGTTCGGACGTCCGCACTTGCCCTCTCTGAGGTCCCTATCTGCGCGTCATCCGATAAGCCTACCGGGCCCCCCTTGCTCGGTAGGAGCGGTTCATGGGCCGAAACGATTTGTGGTAATGCTTCCTTGACGGTGCTATCACGGGCAGTAGTACGGCCATCGCCCTCGCTCGGAGGAAACCAAAAGGAAGAGTTGGGCGCGGTCGTCCGCGCCCAGTGCGCGAGCGATCGGGCTCCTTCAGAGGGCCCCCTCGCCGCCCTCGGCCGGCAGTGATGGCGGACCCCGGCCACGCCGGAGGACCAACACCACGCTCACTACAGCCACGACTACCGCCACGACCGTCAGGACGACGAGGGCCGTCACGAGGCCCACGAGGCCTGCGTTCGACGCCGCCAGTGAATCAAGCTGCGTGCGAGCATCCGTCAATTCCGCTGAGACATCGTCCAGCTGGCCCTGCAGGAGGTCCGCCTGCGCGTCCAAGAGCGCGTCGATCCACGTCGCCAGCGGCGTGACCAGGAACGGCGTCCGAGTGATGGTCGGGATACCGTATTCGAAAGCCGAGACGACCGTAATCACCTCGAAGCTTCCGGCCGACAGCAGTCCTGTCTCGCCTCCGGTCAACGCGACCCGATACGCTCCGGCCCCGGTTCGGACCGGCGTGCCCCCGAGCTCGAACTCGCCCGACGTGACATCCCGCACGAACCATTGCGACGTAAAGTTGTCCGTCGGCTGGCCCACAGACTGCACGGTGAAGTCAAAGGTCGCCGGGGTCCCTGCGTTGACGAACGGAGGCACCTGGCCGAAGCTCACGATCGGCTCCTTGAACGTCGTCAGGAAGCTCCACTGGTCGGCCTCCCACGGGTACCCGGTCCTGAACGCCTTCATGATCGTCTGCCGGTTTGGCAGGTCGACCACGTCCAGGTAGAACGGTCCGTGTCCCGGCCAAACATGCCCTTGGTCGGTGTACCAGGTGTTCAAGGCACTCCAGCGTGCGGTGGCGTCGGCCACCGTGATCTGCCCCGGGCCGACGAGCGTCGCAAAGCCCGTTGGAATAAAGTTCGCGGTGCTCAGCGTGCCGAGGTCGCCCTCCAGGAACGCCAGGCTGTCGCCCTTCGTGAGGTCGAGCCACGGCCGGGCCGTGGATTCGGCGTCCTCCTCGTTGTTGGCGGTTTCCTGATCGAGCAACGTCTGAACAGCTACCGAGGCGGCTTCCCACGAGACTGCGGGCCAGTGGGATGCATATCCAGCGATCTCGGCCTCGTCCGGGTGCCAGTAGTTGAAGTACTGCACAAACGTGTCCGAGTCGATGACCTCGATTCCCTTCAGGTTCCCGCTCGTCAGGGTCTGGTCATGAACCTGTCTCTCGAAGTCGTCCGCCGCATTGGCAAGGCCGGGGACCCGGCTGATGTCGCCGTCGACCTGGCGTTCCATGATCGAGATCCCCACGAGCAGGTCAGCCATGTTCACGTCGACCCCGTGGTGCCACTGGCCCCACGTCATGTCGAACGTGATCTTACTCAGCGCGGTCACGCCCAGCCCGACCGGCTCCCACGCATTGGTTGTCGTGTTGAAGAGCATCGCGGTTGCCGGCACATCGAGCGCGCGGCCGGGGTCCGGGCCGTTCGTCTCCACGCTGAACGACTGACGCATCGGAATGACCTTCCCCGTGTGTGGATGCCTGGTCACGCCGGGATCCAGGATCATGTTCCTCTGGACCGAGTCGTAGAGCCAGCCGGGAGCGGCCTGCCATGGGTTCCATCCGTCCACGAACATGACTAGGTTCAGGATTCGAGCCCTCGCCACGCCATCCGTGTCGTCGGGAACCTTCGCGGCCTTGAATGCGAAGTCGTTCGCGTTGCCTCCGAACAGGTCGAAAATCGTGTCCGTCATCCTGTTGTTGAACACGTAGAGGCTGCGCCGGGCTTCGATGAAGAACGCGAGGGACTCGCGCATGGCGAGTTCGGTTCCTCGCACGATCAGGTCCCGTCTCTCGTCTAAGCTGCTGTATCCGCCGAAGACCAGCTTGTCCGCGATATCTTCCAGCTCGGGCGGAGCCCGATAGAATCCGGGCCCGCAGAACGGCCCGAACAGCTCACAGCCCGCCCCCGCATAGAACCAAAGCTGGCTGTCGTCCCAGGCGGTGAAGGCGGTCTGAATCCAGCCAGCAGTATAGAAGTGCCAGATGTTCTGATCGCAAGGTCCGCCGTACGCAATCCCGGCGGTCGCCGGGCCCTCATTCAGGAAGACGTCGAACCCCAGACCCTCCAGCACGGTCCCGTAGTATCGGCCCATCTGGAGCCTCTCGTCCTGGGTCCGCACCAACCCCGTGATCGTGACGAGTCTCCCCTCGGGGTCGTGCCACTGGCCGCCGGCGGGTTTGGTCCATCCGGCTGCGAACAGCGCTTGATCGATCTGAGCGCGCCCCTGGTTCGGGTCGAAGGCGTACGCGTTCTCAAACTGCGCGAAGTCCACGATGTATCGGGAATAGTCTGGCGACCGCGGATGGAACATCGTCCGGAACGGAACCGCAAATCCGCCCCAGATATCCCGGACGATGAAGTCCCGGTCGATCATGTACTGCATCCCCTCCCGGACAGCGCGGATGGCGAACGGATTTCGCGGGAAGGTGGGATCTTGTTCGCACGGGTTCCACTGCAGTTGATCGAAAAGACCTGCGGCGTCGTGGGTATAGACCTGATCCGACGCCAGCGCGCGTTGCTTGTCAGCGAGCGCCGTGATGTCGAAGATAATTGTGTCCCTGTCCCCTGCGATGATCTCGGTCAGGCCCAACGAACGATCCAGTTGCTCGGACCACACGATCTCATCGATCCATGGCCCGATCGGCGCCTGTCTCGGCTCATTCGTCGTGCGAGCCGAAACGGTCGTCGAGCTGACCACCAAGGCGCCCAAGACCATCACGATCGTCAAGGCCAGCGCACAAATCCTTCTTCCAGACATCATGTCAATCCTCCAGCCCCTGTTGTCCCGCTCCACGGCAAAGTGTGACGTGGCCGGGGCCGGAACAATCCCACGAATATTAAGGCTTTTGGGTCAGGAGTTGAACCAATCCCGTTCAAGCCGCGAGATGGCAGGCAACGAAGTGGTTCGGGCGAAGTTCCCTCAGCTCGGGCTCCTCGACATCGCACCAACCGGCCTTGGCGATGGGACACCTCGGGTGGAACCTGCATCCAGGTGGCGGTTCCACGAGGCTCGGCGGCTCCCCAGGCACCGCGGACCGTTCCCGAAACCGGTTGCTCGGATCTGGGTCGGGAAGCGCGTCCATCAGGGCCCGGGTGTACGGATGGAGGGGCTCCTTCATCAGGCTCTCAACGGGCGCGACCTCCGCGACCTTCCCCGCGTACATGATGGCAATCCGCTCGGAGAAGTACTTCGCTGTCGCGAGGTCGTGTGTGATGTAGACGAACGCGATGCCATGCTTCCGTTGGATGTCTCGAAGTAGGTTCAGGATCGATATTCGAACGGATGCATCGAGCATTGAAACGGGTTCGTCCGCAACGATTAACTCGGGATTGAGAATCATCGCACGCGCAACCGCCACCCTCTGCCGCTGCCCGCCGCTGAGCATATGAGGGAACTTCCGCGCGAATTGCTCGGGAGGCGTGAGGCGGACTTCTTCGAGAGCTTTGTGGACTAGTTCCACTCGACTCGTGGAATCGGCGATTCCGTGAATCGCCAAGGGCTCCTCGAGAGACCGGAAGATGGTGAATGCGGGGTTCAGGCTTGAGTAGGGGTCCTGCTGGACCATCTGCGCCTTCCTGCGAAGCCACCCCAGATCCTTTTCGCGAAGGTGAGTGACGTCGCGCCCTTCGTAGACGATTCGGCCCGCGGTGGGCTGGATCAAGAGCAAGATCGCCCGTCCCAACGTGGTCTTCCCGCAACCGCTCTCGCCCACTAGGGCGACAGTCTCACCCTTGTTCAGGTCCAGCGTGACGCCGTCGACCGCCCCGACGTGTGCTTCGTCTCTGAACCAGGAGCGGCCAATCGGGAACCACACCCGGAGGCCTTCGAGCCGGAGGATCGTTTCGGTCGCCCGGATGGGGCCACTCTCCTGCTGCTCCATCACGAGGCAGCCGCCTCCTGGCCCAGCAACCAACAGGCGGCGAGTCGGTTCCCCCAGGCGAGCGGTGGCTCCTGGGCGCATCGGTCGAACGCGAAGGGGCACCGGGGACGGAACCGACACCCCATGGGGGGATTGATGAGGTCCGGGGGGTCTCCGGGGATCGAGGCGGGGGTTTGTTCGCCGCGCAAGAGCGGGACGCTCTTCAGGAGCAACTGAGTGTACGGATGCTTTGCATCCCGATAGATTTCTTCAGAGGTCCCCAATTCCACGAGCTTCCCCGCGTACATGATGCCAACATAGTCCGCGAGTTCGCTTGCGAGCGCGAGGTCGTGCGTGATGAAGATGTAGGACAACCCTTCCTCGCTCTGCAGCCGCTTGAGCAGGTTGATGATGTTCGCCTGGGTCATCACGTCGAGCGCGGACGTGGGCTCGTCCAAGATGACAACCTTCGGCTTGAGGATGAGGGCCATCGCGATGACGACGCGTTGTTTCATGCCGCCGCTCAGTTCGTGAGGATACCGGTTCGCGACATATTCGGGGAGCCTCACTCCTTTCAGCGCCTCCACGGCCTGCTCCCAAGCCTCCTCTCGCTCTGCATCGAGGTGGACTAAGAGCGGCTCGGCGACCTGAAAGCCGACTTTCAGGACCGGGCTCAAGGAGTTCATCGCGCCCTGGAAGACCATCGATACGCCTCTCCACCGCACATCCTTTCGGAACTCCTCGTTCGAAAGGTCCATGAGATTTTTGCCGTCCAGGTACACCTCGCCCGTGTAGCGATGCACGTTCTTCGGCAGAGCGCGCATGATTGCATTCGCCGTCGAGGTCTTGCCGCAGCCGCTCTCCCCGACGAACGCGAGAGTCTTCTTCTCTCCCAAATCGAACGAAACGCCGTCAACTGCTTTCACAGGACCGCGCGAGGTTCGATAGTACAGATGCAGGTCCTTGACCTGGAGCGTGGGCATGCCAGCCACTCCCCTTCACTCTTCTCTCAACCTCGGGTTGAGCACCTTGTCGAACGCGTAGCCGAGAAACGCGAAGGCCACGGTGATGAACACAATCCCGCTCGCGGGAAGGGCGACCCACCACCACAGGCCGTTGTAAATCGCGCCTCCCCTCGATGCATCGCCCATGATCGAGCCCCATGTCGGGAGCACGGGATCCCCGACGCCGAGAAAACTCAGAGAGGCCTCCAGGAAAATGAAAGCCGGAACGGAGAGGGACATGAGTGCGAAGGTGTACGGCATGGTCCGTGGAATGATGTACCGGAATAGAATTCGCGCCCGGCTCGCCCCATACGCCCGAGCCGCTTCGATGTACGACTCCTCTTTGACCTGCAAGGCAATGCTCCGGATGACTTTCGTGGTGCCCCCCACGACATTGAAGGCCACGATAATCAACAGAATCCTGACCAAATCGGGTCGGTAGAGGAAACCTATGAGGATCAATATCGGGAGAACGGGAATGATAATCACGAAATCGGTTGCCCGTTGGATGACCTCGTCGAATCGGCCGCCGTAGTAAGCGCCGAGCGCGCCCAGAATGACCTGGGCCATCACCGTCAGAACGGCAGCGACCGCACCGAAGGCGAGGGCGACCGGCGCTCCCCAGAGTAAGCCGACGAGGAGGTCACGACGGAGAGAATCGGTTCCCGCAAGTCCATAAACCCCACCGTATGAAACGAATCGGGCCTCCAAGGTGTCGTTCGCATCGAACGCAAGGGCCTCAACGGTCAAAGCGTATGGACCGTGAAGGACGCTCGCCCGAGCCGGGCTGAGCATGTCCGGACCCGTCTCGGCATACAGCGTAACGTGAGGGTGAACGACGGCGACATCCGTCGCGTTGAACCCCGCGGCCCACTCACGCAACCTTCCCTCCAAGCCCGCCCGGGCCCCCTCGACCGTGTCGGCAGGAACATCGAACGTATCCATCAAGGGAGCCTGTCGCGTGGGGAAGCCGGAGAACATCGTAATCTTCTCCCCGTCCGGGCGCTCCCAGGTGATTGTGATGAGAGGCTTGAACGAGCTCCAATTCGCACGGAAATAGACTCTCATGTCGGGCGGGAATGTGTCGTACTCGAACTTCCATCGCGCCCTTGTGACGATGATCTTGAAGTCCTCGGTCGTGTTCGAAGCCCCGCCCTTGAATTCGTTCCAGTCGACGATGATGGTCCGTGCGAATTTCTGTTCTGAGAATGCATCAATCCAATCCGGGGGCGCATTGCGCGGGAGATCCGTCCAACGGCTGACGTCGCCCCATACGCTCGCCACGTCATAGGGCGCGACGAAAGGGACCAGGGCCGCGGCCGCGACCACCACGAAGAGCATGCCGACTCCAAACAAACCGGCCTTAGTTCGAACTGCCTCGGCCAGGGCCGCGCGCATCCCCAGGACGGGCCCGGGCGTCCGATCACCTGCCCAGCGCGCGGATTCGCGGATCCAGGAGTCCGTACGCGAAATCGAGGAGAAGGACTGTAACCACGAACAAGTACGCGAAGATTATGGTCAGCGCGATGATTGTAGGAGCATCCGTGTTCGTGACCGCCTCGAAGAACAGGAGCCCGAGCCCGGGCCAGTTGAACACGATTTCCGTTATGATCGCCCCCGTCCAGGAAGCGACCAAAGCAAGGATGATTCCTGTCATGATTGGAGGTGAAGCGGCGCGCAGGACGTAGCGCCGGAGGACAATCTTCTCAGGAAGCCCCTTACTGCGCGCGGCGTTGACGAAGTCCTCCGCCATGATCTGGAGTACGAGATTGCGGGTCGTGTAGGACCAGGCGCCGAAGTTCGCGAACGTGACCGTAATCAGCGGTAACAACAGATGCCACAACTGGTCTCCGAGGAGCGCAAAAGGCTCCCTGGGGGCGGGCGCGCTGACCATCCCGCCTGTCGGGAACAGGCGCAACCCGACCGAGAACATGAGGATGAAGAAGATGCCCAAGACCCAAGAGGGGATGACGAGCGTCGTAATCGACAGGACGGTCAGGCTCCGATCGAAGACCGACAGCGCACGCCGAGCCATCCGGAGGCCCAGCCACACGCCAATGACCGCCGACAACGCCGTGGCTGTGGTAAACAAGATGACCGTTCGCGGCAGCCGTTCCATGATGATCGTGGTGAGTTTGAAAGATCCGGTCCCGTAGGTACCCTGGGCCTGACCGAAGTCCAACGTGAGGGCTTCCCACGTCTGCCTGAACGACTTGCTCAGGAAAGGTTGATCAAGCCCCCGATTGTGGATCCGTTGCTGGACGGTCTCGTTGTATACGCGCTGCTTTTCCGACGCGTCAAGGCGCTGGTACCACTGCTGGTTACCGAGCTCTTGCGCCGTTGAGATTCGAATCTCCGCGATCAGGATTCTGTCGATGAGCCCGCCCTGGTTCGCGATGACGACAACCATGTACGTCGCCACTACCAGGGTAATTCCGAGGAACAACGCCCTCTTCCCCAGGTAGACGGCAAGGGCCACGTCTCTAGATACTCGCGCCGCGGATTTAAGGCTTTTCCGGAACGGCTGTGGATGGTCCTCCCAGGCGAGAATCCTGTAGAGCAGGTGAGGCCCGAATACCACCGTCCCCACGGTGCCGTCGGTATCCGTCAAGGCATTGCAGGTCCCACGATCCGTCGGCCGCGTTCGTTCCTCCTGTCGTGCCCTCGCTCTCCTGGACCGGGGGGGGGGCCTCAATCTCCCGATCCGGTCAGGATCGTTTCTAGGTCAGGAGTTGGTCCCCACGAGCGCCACCGTGCGTCAACTTCATGAAGACCCTCTCCGGTGCCATGTCCGCGTGATGTCGAAGGTTCACGTCATCCTCGTCGAGCCCAGGTATGAGGGCAACGTTGGCACCGTGGCGCGCGTGATGAAAAACTTCGAGGTTACGGACCTTCGACTCGTCCGCCCCTGTGCTCTCGGGGAGGAGGCGAGGAGGCGCGCGATGCATGGCTCGGACGTCCTCCGCGGAGCTGCGAAACATGAGTCGCTCGCGTCCGCCATCGAGGGCCTTCACCCGTTGGTGGGGACCTCGGGCGTCGACACCGCGAATGCCAAGAAGTTCCTCCGAATCGCGATCACGCCCCGAGAGCTGGCCGCGCGCCTCGCCCAGGTGGACACGGAGGTCGGCCTCGTCTTCGGACGAGAAGACTTAGGCCTGCGCAACGACGAACTGAAAGCCTGCGACCTGTTGGTGACGATTCCCGCGAACCCGAACTACGCGATTCTCAACATCGGTCACGCCGCCGCAATCCTCCTCTACGAAATATATGGCACCATGGCGAAGTCCAAACCGTCGCGAAAGCCCCGGAAAGCGTCCGCCTTCGAGAAGGGGAAGTTGCTGGATGCGTTTGAGAGCCTCTTGGAGGTCACCGACTATCCGTTGGAGAAGAGGGAGAGGACCCAGGTGATGTTCCGACGCCTCATGGGCCGCGCGGTCCCGAGCAAGTGGGAGTTCCACGCTCTCATGGGCGTCCTTCAACGGGCGACGAAGCGCATCGGTCGCCTTGAAGCGAAACGATAGGCGGTCGCCGGGGCCCCGTGCGCGGAGCGGCTTGGGCCGGGCCAAGACCTACTTCGCCAGGCCGATGCCCAGGCTGCGGTCCGTCTTCTCGATGCTCCGCCGCGGGTCCTTCTCGAGCTCCAGCAGGGCCCGGATCGCGTCCACGTTCTCCGGCACGACATCCGACTCCTGGTGGACGGCCTGGAAGTAGTACAGGCGCGTGCGGTCCGTCACGTGCACGCCGTCCCGCCACACGGCGATCTCGTACAGGTCCGAGCGATTCCGGGACAGGTCCCGCGCCCACTCCATGATCTGGGCGGTCGACTTGACCCCGTCGGACCCGGCCACAAACGCGACCCGGGTGGCGTTCGCCCAGACGTCGAGGACCTCCGCCGCGTCCGCGGGCCCCTTCAGGTCCACCGCGACCGCGTGGAGGTGCATGATCGTCGTGGGCACCTTGACCGCGATCGTGTGGATGTCGAGGGCCGGCAGGACGCTCCGCACGTCGGGGCCGTGGTGGCTCGGCATCTCGAGCTCGGGCTCGATCGCGTTGAGAGGCCCTTTCTTCGAGTCCCCGGGATCCGTGGCTCGGCGTACGATGACCGCGAGGACCTTCCTCACCCCGAGGTGAGCGTCGAGGGGGTGGAGGGTCCGGATGAGTCCCGTCGTGTTGCATGAGGGCACGCGGACGAACGTCGCACCGAGGCACTCCGCGAAGTTGGCGGCCGCGTTGAACGAGAGGTTCGTCAGGGCGTGCTCCTCGCCGCCCTGCCAGATCGCCTTGACCCCCGCCTTTTCGTACGCGGCCTTGTAGCCGCTCGCCTCGGGGGTGCAGTCGACGACGAGGTCCGCCTGGTCCATCGCGTCCGCGAGGGTGCCTCTCGCCTTGATCCCCGCCTTCTGGAACTTCGCGAGCGCCTCCTTGTCCGTGGCGAACAGGGGATGACCCTTCCGGACGGCCATCCGGGCCTCGAAGTCCGGCGTGCGCTTCACGACGCCCGCGAGGGTCATGTCGTCCTGGAGCGCGACCGCGTCCGCGACGCGCTTCCCGATCGTGCCGTATCCGTTCACGACGATCCGCGCGGGCATGCGGGCTCTCCTCTCGCCGAGCCAACGCCGCCCGGACGAAAAAGGTTTCCGGACGTCCATCTGCGGCCGGGTCACCGCGCGTACAGGTCCTGCCGGATCCGGGGCACCATGGCCATCAGGACGGCGGCCTCCGTGAGCCGGTCCCGGTCGAGCCGCCGCCGCGTGAGGAAGCCGATCGCCCCGTGCTTCGATCCGATGTTCCGCACCCCGCTCAGCGCGGCCATCGCGGCCCCCACCGTCTGGCCCGCCTTCACGCGGTCGATCACGGCCTGGGGGTACACGAACCCGGGTCCGTGGCCGATCGTGATGCGACCCGCCCGGTCCACGACCCCGCAGTATTGCACGTCGAAGAAGTCCCGCAGGACGTCGTTCCAGATGAGGCCCGCCTCGATCCCGACCCCGAAGTCCGCGTCCGTGAGGGCGGCCTCCGCGCGGACGATGGCCCCGCGGACCGCGTCGTGGCCGCGGGGCTGCTCGGGGACCTGGCTCTTCACGTGGACGGCCCGGACGACCGCGCGGATCCGGAGCCCCTCGAAGACGAGCCGGACGGCCCGCACCTTGACCGGGTTGTCCGTCCCGACCCTCACCCGGACCGGGATGAGGCGCACGCCGTGCCGGTCGATCAGGCCCGAGCGGATCCGGCGGGACGCGACGGGCAGGCCGTCCTGGGCGAGGACCATCGGGACCGCGTGGACCTCGAGGGGGCGGAGCCCCCTCTCCCTCCGGGCCTCGTTGAGGGCCGCCGCGACCCCCTCCCGTTCGCGCGACACGACGATCGCGTCCAGGTCCGGCAGGTCGTCCGCGGGACCGTACGGATCGTCGATCGCTTCGATGACGGCCCGGGACCACCGGTGCCGCCGGAGGAACCGCCGCAGGTTCCGGAGGCGGACCGGATACGGGTTCACGCGGGAGCGCGTGGCCCGCGCGAACCGGTCCGTCGTGAGGCCGATCACGACCCTCTCCGGCTTGAGGGTGAAGGCGGCCCCTAGGAGGGCCTCATGCCCGTCGTGCAGGACGTCGAACGTCCCGCCGAGGACGACGCGCATTGCGGGCCCATCCGGCGAGCGCGATATAAGGGTGTCCCACCCGGCTCCGGGGCCTCACGGGACGAGGCGGCCCTCGTGGATCGCGAGGAGGTCCGAGTACAGCGCGAACGCGGTCTGGCGAACGCCGGGGTGGCGCTCGACGACGAGGAGTTCCTCGATTATGTCCGTCCGGACCAGGAGGGCGCTCGACGTGCCGTCCACGTTCGCGAGGGGATCGTCCCGCGGCAGCTCGTCGACGGACACGGCGACGCGGACGCGCCCGCCGTCCCGCGAACCCCGCGCGACCTGCTTCACCCGCCGGCCTGCCGCGAGCGCGGCACGCACCCGCCTCGGCTCGAGGCCCGCGATCCCCTGCCGCGGGACGGCCTCGGGCCGGAGCCGGCCGCCCATCAGGCCGTTCCCGAGGATACACGCCTTCACGGTCGCGTCCCATCCGTCGAGGTCCATCGCGGGATCCGCCTCGAGGAAGCCCATCGCGCGCGCGGCGTCCACGCCCTCCGCGTACGCGCGGCCCGACTCGACCGTCCCGAGGACGAAGTTGCTCACGCTGTTCAGGATCCCCTCGAACGACTCGACCCGGGCGCCCCGCATCGCCTCCTGGAACAGGCTGAACACGGGGGCCCCGTCCATCACGGTGCCCTCGTACCGGAAGCCCACCCCGTGCCGGAGGGCGAGGGCGCGCAGCCTGCGGTAGTGGTACGCGACGGGCCCCTTGTTCGCGGTGATCACGTGTTTCCCGCTCCCGAGGGCCGCCACGACGTGGTCCAGCGCGGCCTGGCGCGGTGCGATGACGAGCGGCGTGAGCTCGAACACGACGTCCGCGCGGGTGCGGGCGAGGAACTCGGGCGCGGGCTCCCGGATCCGCGTGCCGCATCCCTCGAGGGAACGTCCCGCATCCGCGGCCCGCAGGGCCCGGCGCAGGTCGACCCCGGAGTTCGCGTGGACGCTCCCATGGCGCCGCGTCACGATCCCGACGACGGTCGCCTCGAGCCCGAAGTCCCGCGCGAGCGCGCGCCGGCGTTCGAGGAGGAGCCTCGCGAACTCCCGGGCCACGTGGCCGAAGCCGACGAGGACGAGCCGGACCATCCCCGTCAGATCTCCAGGGTCTGGCCCAGATCCCTCCGGGCCGCGGCCTCGAGGACCACGTTGGCCACGGCGGCGTCCTGGACGCCGACCCCCGTGAGGTCCGCGACCGTGATCTCGTCGTCCGAGGTCCGGCCCGGCTTGAGCCCCGCGCAGATCTCGCCGAGTTCCGCGTGGAGCCGCTCCCTCGCGAACACCCCGGCCTCGACCGCGTGATGAATCTCGCCGAGCCGGACGCACTGGTCCCAGCGGTCCGCGACGACCTTGTCCGCCTTGCCGATCACGCCGACGTCGAGCTCCTGTTTCTCCGGGCCGTCCGAGCCGACCGCGGTCACGTGGGCTCCGGGCCCGACCCAGGTCGCGCGCACGATCGGCTCGTGCGCCGGAGTCGCCGTGATGACGATGTCGGAGCCGCGGACGGCCTGTTCGGCCGTCTTCGCGGGGAGCACGCGCGCGCCGTGACGCGCCTCCATCTCCTCCGCGTAGGCGGCCGCCTTCCTCGCGTCCCGGCCGAACGCGATGACCCGGTCCGGCGTCCGGACCTGGAGGAGAGCCTCGAGCTGGGCCCTCGCCTGGACCCCCACGCCGACGATCCCGACCCGTTCGACGCGCCGCCTGGCGAGGAGGTCCGCGGCCACCGCGCCGGCCGCGCCCGTCCGCAGGTCCGTCAGGTACCCGTTGTCGAACAGGATCGCGCGTAGGAACGACGTCTTCGCATCGAACGCCATCACGAGTCCGTGCCCGACCGGAAGGCCCCGGGACGGGTTGTCGTACGAGCCGCCTGCGACCTTGATCGTGAACGCAGGCGACCCGCGCAGATGCGCGCCCTTCACGTGGACCTCGACCCGGTCCTCCGGGAGGTCCAGCCCGATCGTGCCGGGCAGGACGGCCTGACCGCGCGCGAGCCTCGCGAACGCGTCCCGGACCGCGGGGATCGCCTCCTTCGGGCCGATGAGGGCGCGGATGTCCCTCTCGAACAGGAGGCGGATCTCCACTACGGCTTCACCCGCGCCGCGACGAGGTCCCGGATCAACTCGTCGATCCGGTCGAGCCCCGCGGTGAGGTACGCCTTCGGGTCCCCCATCCCGATCCGGATGTAGCCGTCCATCCCAAACTGGTCCCCGGGGACGATCAGGACGGACTTCTCCGTCCGGAGGCGCTCCGCGAGATCCGAGGAGTTGATCGAGAGGCCATACCGGAGGTAGCAGATCGCGCCCGCGGCGGGCGGGACGTGGGCGAACAGGCCCCCGTGCGCGTCGAGCCAGCCCCGCAGGATCCCGTAGTTCCTCTCGAGGATCGCGCGGGTCCGGGCGAAGATCTCCTGCCGGCGGCGCGGCTCGAGGGCGATCTGGGCCAGGCGGTCGCCCAGGTACGTCGGGGTGAGGGTCGTGTAGTCGTGGTAGGACCAGAGGGTCTCGATCGTCTCGGGGAGCCCAACGAGCCACCCGATCCGAAGGCCCGGAAGTCCGTACGACTTGCTCAGCCCGTTCGTGATGAGCGTCTTCTCGTGACGGCCCCACAGGCTCTCCGTCCGAGGGCCCTCCCGCTCGGCCCCGAGGTACACCTCGTCGGAGAGGAGCCAGCAGTCCGCGTCCTCCGCCGCGTCGAGGAGGGCCTGGCGCCGGTCCGGGGCCATGATCGCGCCGGTCGGGTTGTTCGGGTTGCACACCGCGATGGCCCGAGTCTTGCGGGACACGGCCGCCTTGAGTTCCTCCGGGTCGAACTGCCACCCGAGGTCCTCGCGGAGGCGGAGGGGCCGCACGGTCCCGCCGAACATCCGGGTGAGCCCCCAGATCTCCATGTAGTTCGGGAGCATGAGTACGACCTCGTCCCCCCGCTCCACGAGGTGCCACATCGCGAGCAAGTTCGCCTCGGACGAGCCGTTCGTCACGAGGACGTGGTCCGCCGTCGCGCCGGGGTACAGGGCCGCGACGAGGGACCGCAGCTCGGGGGTGCCGTTCCCCTGCGAGTACGCGAGCGGGTGGTCGAGGAACCGTTCGATCGAGGCCTCGTCCCGGAGCAGCTCCCGGAGGGGGATCGGCTGAACGCCGCTCTCGGACAGGTTGTACTCGACCCGGTTCTCCCATCGGGACTGCCAGCGTTCCATCTCGAACGGGACGATCTGCATGGCCGCGGGGCCGGGATTCGGCGCGCGACGTTAAAGGTTCTGGGCGGGCCCACCCGGTCCCATCGAGCCCTGGGCGGGGCGGGCCGCGGGTCGTCTTGGACGGCCCGTCCGGGGCGTCGCGGCGACCCAACCAGATACTAAAGAATTCCGGAATCCATATATATGGACCATCGTATCCCCGCTTCCCAGTCACGTGGGGGCATGAAGAAGCTCGGCGTGGTCGAGAATCTGGCCTATGATGGGTCGATCCTCGTCCGGTCGGAGTTCGCGCCGCCGCGCGGGTCGTCCGTGGTCGACAAGCGGAACCGGGTCCTCGGGAGCGTTGTGAAGGTGTTCGGACCCGTCCGCGAGCCGTTCGCGTCCGTCCGCCCGAAGGCCCCCGCATCCCCGTCCCTCGTCGGGACGGACCTGTTCGTCGTCGAGGGAGACCATGCCAGCAAAGAAGATCGAAGAGGCCGAAGAAGTCACTAGGTGCCCGGAGTGCAACTCGGGCCACCTGACGTACGACTACGAGCGCGGCGAGCTGATCTGCGAGGAATGCGGTCTCGTGTTGAACGACCAGATGATCGACCAGGGGCCCGAGTGGCGCGCGTTCGACGTGGAGCAGGGAGAGAAGCGGGCCCGGACGGGCGCTCCCATGACGTACACGATCCACGACAAGGGCCTGTCCACGACGATTGGCTGGAAGAACAAGGACTCGTACGGGAAGTCGATCCCCACGCGGAACCGCGCCCAGCTGTACCGGCTGCGAAAGTGGCAGCGCCGGATCCGCGTAAGCAACGCGACGGAGCGGAACCTCGCGTTCGCCCTGAGCGAGCTGGACCGGATGGCGAGCGGGATGGGCCTGCCCCGGAACGTGCGGGAGACGGCCGCCATGGTGTACCGGAAGGCCGTGAACAAGAACCTGATCCGCGGGCGCTCCATCGAAGGGGTCGTCGCGGCGTCCCTGTACGCGGCGTGCCGTCAGTGCAACGTGCCCCGGACCCTCGACGAGATCGCGAACTCGTCCCGCGTCGGGAGGAAGGAGATCGGTCGCACGTACCGCTTCATGACCCGCGAGCTCAAGCTGAAGCTCATGCCGACGAAGCCTCAGGACTACGTGTCTCGGTTCTGCAGCGAGCTCAAGCTGAGCGGGGAGGTCCAGTCGCGGGCCGTCGAGATCCTGAAGAACGCGCAGGACAAGGAGCTCACGTCGGGCCGGGGCCCGACGGGGGTCGCGGCCGCGGCGATCTACATCGCCTCGATCCTGTGCAACGAACGCAGGACCCAGCGCGAGGTGGCCGACGTGGCCGGCGTGACGGAGGTCACGATCCGGAACCGGTACAAGGAACTCACGGAGAAGCTCGGCATCCAGGTCGAGCTGTGAGCTCTCCCGCCGGGACGTTCGTCGGCCTGCCGTGCCGCCAAGTTTCGGACCGATCACGCCTGCGAGACGATCCGCTCGATCCTCGCCCGGCGTCGCGCGAGGTCCTGCTCGAGCCGGCGGAAGTGGGCCGCGACCCGGTGGAGGGTCTCCTCCCGGGCCCTCGACGAACGGACGGGCCCGACGTACTCGTCCCGGCGGACGGAGCGGCCCTCGACCTGCTCGTAATGCCAGAAGTAGAAGTACCGCCGGCTCCCGAACTCGCGGATCCGGACCCCGCACCCCGCCTCCATCGTCGTACCTCTAAGTATAGGTATCCCGAGGGAGGCCTTGAACGTTGCGGGCCCTCGCCCTCCCTCGCCTACGGGAGCCGGAGGCTGCCCCGCAGGACGGGGGTCACGCGGCCCCCGACCCGGACGACCTTGGGGGTCGTCCCGTCCGCCTCGACGGTCACCTCGATCCGGCTCGCGTGGTGGATCTCGGCGCCCTGCTCGATCACGAACGTGGGCCCGGGCAGCCGACCACGGGCCGCGAGGTACGCCCCGCACGCGCCCGCCGCGCTCCCCGTCGCGGGGTCTTCCGGGATGCCTTCCGTCGGGGCGAAGCAACGCGCGTGGACGTGCACGCCCTCCGCCTCCGCCTCGAGGGCGAACGCGTAGCAGACCGTGTGGGGCCCGTGGGCGCGGAGGACCTCCGCGAGGGCCCGCAGGTCCGGGTCGAGCCCCTTCACGACCTCGAGGGACCGCATGGGCACCTGGAGGGACGGGATCCCCGTGGACGCGACCTGCGGCTTGAGCCCCCGGGCCCCCACGTCCGCGGCCTTCACCCGGAGCGCCTTCGCGAGGGGTCCCACGGCGGTCAAGGTCGGGCCGAGAGACGGCTCCCCCTGGGTCATGACGATCTTCTGCACGGACCCGCCCTCGACGAGCAGCTCGAGGGGCAGGACGCCGATCTCGAGCTCCGTGTACACGACGGACGCGCCATCGGGCTTCGGGATGAGCCCCTCGAGGGCCGCGACGTACGCGGTCCCGATGGACGGATGGCCCGCGAACGGCATCTCGCTCGCCGGGGTGAAGATCCGCAGGCGGTAGCTCGCGGACGGGTTCGCGGGAGGCAGGACGAACGTCGTCTCGGACAGGTTCAACTCCCGGGCGATGGCCTGCATCTCGGGATCGTGGAGGCCCGTGGCCCGCGGGAACACGGCGAGCGGGTTCCCCGCCAACGGGGCGTCCGCGAACACGTCGACGTGCCAGAAGTCCCAGAAGCGCTCGGCCACGGGCGGTCGCCTCCCGCGGCGGAAGGGGACCGCGCCCTCTTAACCGAATCGCAGAATCTATTTCCCGGGACGGCCGTTCGCGGCCTCGCGGAGGACCCCGTGACCGCGAAGCGCGCCCGGCCCGACCTCGCGATCCGCGACCGCCGGGTCTCGAAGCGCGTCCAGAGGTTCCCGGAATCCGTGATCCGGGAGATGACGCGGATCGCGGCCCTCCACGACGCGGTGAACCTCGCCCAGGGATACCCGGACTTCGACCCGCCGGCCGAGGTGCTCGAGGCCGCGAAGGACGCCCTCGACGCGGGGCACAACCAGTACTCGATCACGTGGGGCGCGCCGGCCTTGCGGGACGCGATCGCGCGGAAGGCGAAGGCGTTCAACGGGATCGACGCGGACCCCGAGGCGAACGTCGTGGTCACGTGCGGCTCCACGGAGGCGATGATGGCCGCCATGCTGAGCCTCGTGGACCCGGGGGACGAGGTCGTGGTGCTCGAGCCGTTCTACGAGAACTACGGCCCCGACGCGATCGTGAGCGGGGCCCGGCCTCGCTACGTGCGGCTCGAGTGGCCCTCCTGGCGCCTCGACGAGGAGGCCCTCAAGGCCGCGTTCACCACGCGGACGAAGGCGGTCATCCTGAACACCCCGAACAACCCGACGGGCAAGGTGTTCTCCCGGGACGAGTTGCGGCTCGTCGCGGATCTGTGCGTGGACCGGGACGCGATCGCCGTGGCGGACGAGATCTACGAGCACATCACGTACGACGGCACGCGCCACGTGTCGATCGCGACCCTCGGGGACATGCCGGACCGCACGATCACGATCAACGGGATCTCGAAGACGTACAGCGCGACGGGCTGGCGGGTCGGCTGGGCCCTCGGGCCGAAGACCCTCGTGGACGCGATGCGCCGGACCCACGACTTCCTGACCGTCGGGGCGCCCCACCCGCTCCAGGTCGCGGCCGTCGCGGCCCTGGCCCTCCCACCGACGTACTACGAGGGCCTCGCGTCCATGTACGCGGCAAAGCGCGACGCGTTCGTCAGGGCCCTCCAGGCCGTCGGGCTCCGGTGCGAGCCGCCCCAGGGCGCGTATTACGTGATGACGGACGTGTCCGCCTTCCCGTTCCCGGACGACTGGGCGTTCGCGATGTACCTCGTCGAGCGGCTTCGGGTCGCGGTCGTCCCGGGGAGCAGCTTCTACGGGCGGCCCGAGGACGGCCGACGTTTCGTCCGGTTCATATTCTCCAAGAAGGACGAGACCCTCCACGAGGCGATCGACCGGCTGTCGGGCCTGCGGGACATCCGGTAGGTCTTTGGGCCGTCCGGGCATCGCGGCGCCATGGCGGGCGACGCGGACCTCGCCCTCGTCGGAGGGAACGTCTTCACCGCGGACCCGACGAGGCCGTGGGCGAAGGCCCTCGCGGTCCGCGGCGGACGGATCGTCGCCGTGGGGACGGATGCCCAGGCCGAACGCTGGGCCGGCCGGCGGACTCGACGGATCGACCTGCGCGGCCGGGTCGTCGTGCCAGGGTTCATCGACGCCCACGCCCACCTGGCCGACGCGGGGGGCGAGCTCGCATGGACGGATCTGTGGGGATCTCGCGACCTCGCGGCCGCGCTCGCACGGCTCCGGAAAGCCGCGGGGTCCGCGCGCCCGGGCGCGTGGATCGTCGGGAAGGACTGGGACGAACAGGCGTGGCCCGAGCGGCGCTACCTCACGCGGGCGGACCTGGACGCCGTCGCGGCGGACCGACCCGTCGTGGCGCTCCGCCGGGACCGCCACATGGCCTCTCTGAACTCGAAGGCTCTCGAGGCGGTCCGCTCGTTCGAGGGCCTGCGCGGCCTTGAGGTGGACGCGGCCGGTCGGCCGACGGGCGTCCTGAAAGAGGACGCGCTGGACGCGTTCTGGCCCGCGATCGAACCCCCCGAGACGGCCGTGGAGGCGGGCCTGGCCCGGATCGCTGCGCGCGCCCACCGCCTCGGGATCACGTCGATCCACGACGTCGTGGACGCAAAGGGGTGGCGCGCGTACCAGCGGGCCCAGCGGGCGGGACGGCTCAAGCTTCGCGTGTACGCGATGCCGCGGCACGGCCTCCTGGCGTCCCTCGCGGGGGCCGCCCTCATGACGGGCCTCGGGGACCCGTGGCTCCGGCTCGGCGCGGTCAAGGTCTTCTCGGACGGCTCCCTGGGCGCGTACACGGCGGCCCTCGCCGAGCCGTACGAGGGCCGGCCCGGGGACCGCGGGATGCTCATCCACTCGCCCGACGAACTCCGGGGCCTCCTCGAGACGGCCCACCGGGCGGGATTCCAGACCGCGACCCACGCGATCGGCGATGCGGCGATCCGCCTCGTCGTCGAGACGCTCGAGGCGATCCAGGAGGCCGCGCCCCGACGGGACGCGAGGCACCGGATCGAGCACTTCGAGCTGCCCGACGCGGGCGTGCTTCGGAGGACGAAGGCGGCGGGGATCATCGCATCGTGCCAGCCGAACTTCGTCGGCTGGTGCAGCGGCCCCGGCGGGACGTACGAGACGCGGCTCGGTCCCGAACGGGCGCGCCACAACTCCCCGTTCCGCCGGATCGTGCGCGGCCGCATCCCGATGTGCTTCGGCTCCGATGGCATGCCGTATGGACCCCTCGAAGGGATCCACTGGGCCGTGAACGGATTCTTCCCGGACCAGCGCGTGACCGTCGAGGAGGCGGTCCGCGCGTACACGGCGGGCGGGGCGTACGCCTCGTTCGAGGAGCGGGAGAAGGGGACCCTGGCGGGCGGTCGGCTCGCGGACTTCGTCGTCCTGCACGACGACCCGTTCGCGGCCCCGGACCGGATCGATTCCGTGCGGATCGACTCGACGTGGATTGACGGCAGGGTCGTGTTTGTCCGGTCGACGCCGTGACGGATCGACCGAGGCAAGCCCTCCGGGTGCCGGCGCGGTGCCCTTCGGCGGGGCCCGACGTCGGTCCCGATCGGCTCGGCCCGCGGACCCTAGCCCGTCGAGGCGTCCGCCTGGGCGCGGAGGACCCGGAACACGCTCCCCCACACCTTCGCGTCGGGCCGCACCTTGTTCTCGAAGTTGTTCATCCCGGCCCACTCGTCGAACGCGGCCTTCGTCTTCGCGTCGAACGCACCGTTCGCCGCGCCGCGGTAAAACCCCAGGGCCGCGAGGCATTCCTGGATCTCCCGCACCCGTGCGGGCGTCAGGTCCAGGAGGTCGGACGGGCTCTCGCGGCTCAGGAGGGTCGCGTCGTACACGTTGAAGATCCTCACGAGCTCCTCGATCGGGGCGGGGTGGTCGTCCACCCGGAGGTCGATCCACCGGTCGTTGAACCCGCCGTACCCGCCGCTCGTCCGGACGACGAGGAGCGAGGCGGACTGCTGCCCCCGGCGGTCCCCGCCGGCCCGCTGCCCGGCCGCGAGGGCCGCCAGGAGCCGCACGGGGAGGTCTCCGTCCGTTGACTCGTACGCCCGGGCCATCCCCTTCACGACGTCCTCGGACGCGAGGATGTTCCCCTGGACCGCGAAGTGCCTTCCCACGACGTGCCCGGCCCACTCGAAGCACGCCTTTCCCGTGTACGCGGCCGCCCGGCCCCGCGCGTCGACGAGGCCCACCTGCCGTTCCGAGGCTTGCTTGTCCCGGGCCGTCAGGGCGCGGAGGACGTCCTTCGGGGCCAGGCCCCGCCGGGCCATGCGGAGCGCCTTGGGCCCGAACGACGTGTTCGCGAACGACTGGGTCGCGACGGCGCCGACCCCCGCGACCGCGAACGGGACGACGCTCCCGACCGCGACGAACCGCGACTCCACGGCGACGCCCAGGTCTTTCGTCCTCGGATCGAACGCGACGATGCTGAAGGTGGCGGGCCGGGGACGCGCCATGGGGCCGGGAATCCGCCCGGCCTATTTCTCCGCGTCGCCGCAACCCTTAAGGAGGCCCCGCGGCTCCGCGCGGACCGTGCACGTCCTGTTCGACCTGTACGGGGTCCTCCTCGACCACGAGCGCATGTTCCGCGAGTACCGCGAGAAGTTCGCGGGGCTCCTCGCGGTCCGGTTCGGGGGCGAGCCCGAGGTCTGGAGGCGCGCGCACGACGATGCGTTCATCGCGTACGTGAACCGGGTGGGCGACGCCAACTGGGACGCCCGCGGATGGGCCGAGATCGTCGACGAGCTGGACGCGCGGAACCTCCTCGAGATCCTCGATCGGGTCGGGGTCGCGGAGCGCCCGCCGGACCCGCTCGGTCTGTCGCGGTCCCTGGAGCGGGAGGCGATGGCGGCCGTGGACGCCCGGTTCCCGGACGCGCGGCCCGCGATCGAGCGGCTGCGGTCCGCCGGCCACGGGGTCCACGTCGCGACGGGAGGCGGTGAGACCGCGGACGCGGCCCTTCGCGGGGCGGGTCTGCTCGGTCTCGTCGGCTCGCTGTTCACGGGCCACTCCCAGAACGCGCCGAAGGGCCGGCCCGCGTACTGGCGGCCGATCCCCGCGAGCCTGCGCGCGTCCGCGCCGGACTGCGTCCTCGTGGACGACCGGCTCGACTACCTCGAGGCCGCGGCCTCCACGGGGATCCGTGCCCTCCTCCTGGACCGGACAGGGGCGCACCGGCCCGAGTCGATGCCATCCTTCCTCGCGGCGACGTTGCGGAACCTGGCCGCCGTGCCCCATTGGGTCGCGGCCCACGAGGGAGCCGCCCGCGGGTGAGCGGCGAGGTGGGTCCCTCGGGCCCGATCGAAGTGTTAACCTTGAACGAGGTTAACAACCGCGCGTCGATCCCTTCGAGCCGCGTCGGTCACGGCCGAACGCGCTCGAGTCGGACGTACCGGACGTCCTCGCCCACTTCCCCGAACAGGATGAGTTTCTTGACCCCGTGGGCGAGGCGGACGGCCCGGCTGATCTCGGGCCACATCCCTCGATGCCCGCGAGGCAGCGCGTGGACGAGGTACTTCGCGTGGGTCGCTTCCGGGTCGCCCTCGTACGCGCGGAAATGGGTGCCGTACTTGAACCCCGTCTTCGCGATGATCCCGCGGGCCGTGAGGTCCTCGTACGCTCGGAGCCGGATGTCGAAGTCGGGCTGGGCCGCCTTCGCCTCCTTGACGAGGCGCGCCAGGCCGATCGGCCGGTCTGTGTCCGCGTTCCTCACGTCCACGAGGCCCGCCTTGAGGAGGAACGCGGTCTCGAGGAGGCTCAGCTGGAGCCGCCGTCCGACGATCTTCCCGAAGAAGCCCGCGTCGTGGAGGGCCCGCGCCTGCCCCTCGTCGACGACCATCGCGCGATCCCCGAGGAAGTGCACGACCGCGGGCCCGTCGACCCGCGGGCTGCCGAGCTGCCCGCGCGGCTGGGCCTCCCGGACCGCGTAGTAGGTGAGGTCGCTCTCCTCGTCCACGATGGCGAGGAGGAGGCTCTTCCGCACGGACGACGCTTCCTTCGCTTGGGCCAGGATCTCCGCGAGGTCGAAGACGGCGCGTTCGCTCCGCGCCGCGATCCAATACTTCGCGGGCGTCTTGCGCGGCGCGCCCCCGCGCGGGTACACCTGGAAGTCGAGCGGGCCCTCGCGCTCCTCGACGACGTACCCGCGCTGCCGCAGGTCCCGGTACACGAGGTACCGGATCTCGAACTGCTCGACGACGGCCCCCGCCGCGCGGAACAGGGCGCGCATCGGCACGGCCTCGCCGCGGCGGCACACCTCGATTCGGCCCGCCTCCGCGAGGTACACGGCCTCGAGCAGGCTCAGTTCGAGCCCGCCCCCCGAGCGGGGCGCGCCGAACGAGCCCCGGTTGTGGAGGGCGCTCGCCTCGGACGCGTCGTCCACGACGACCCGGTCCCCGCGGAGCTCCCCCGGCATGCCGAGCTCGCGAAAGGGCCCCGCGCGATAAAGGGTTCGCCGGGGCCGCGGGGACCCGATGGGGAGGCGGAGCGTGCCCGCGCTATTTATATAGAAGTACTAACCTCATCATTCATGGCATGAGCCGAGAGCGCCTCATCGATGAGATCCGGGAGGCCCTCGCGAAGACCGGATTCTTCGTGTCCGCGAAGCACGGGGAGCGCGGCTTGTGCTTCGACCTCGTCGCACGGCGCGACCGCGCCCTCCTGTTCGTGAAGGTCCTCCAGAACGTGGACGCGTTCAGCAAGGCGAACGCGACCGAGCTGAAGGTGATCGCGCGGACCCTTGAGGGCGCGCCCCTCCTCGTCGGAGGACGGAGCGGGACGGGGCCCCTCGAGGAGGGGGTCCTGTACACGCGGTTCGATGTCCCGATCGTGTCGCACCGGACGTTCCTCGAGCTCCTCGAGGACGGGGTCCCGCCGTTCATCTTCTCGGCCCCGGGCGGGCTGTACGTGAACCTCGACACCGGCGTGCTCCGGACCTTGCGCGAGGAGCGGCAGATCTCCCTCGGGACCCTCGCGGAGGTCGCGGGGGTCTCGCGCCGGACGATCCAAATGTACCTCGAAGGGATGTCCGCGACGGTCGACGTGGCCCTCCGCCTCGAGGAGTTCCTCGGGCAATCGATCGTCCTACCCGTCGACCCCCTCACGTTCCCCCAGACGATGGAGCGGGTCATCGCCTCATCCTTCGCGGGCCTGGAGGCGTTCGAGCGGGACCTGTTCCGTCGGCTCGCGCGGCTCGGGTACGACGTCCTCCCGACCCACCGCAGCCCGTTCGAGGCGTTCACCCAGCACGACAAGACGACCCTCCTGACCGGCGTGGGCGACAGCGACACCCCTATCGAGCGCAAGGCCGTGATCGTCGCGAACATCCGCCGGATCGTCGAGAAGGACGCGGTCCTGTTCGTCGAGCGGCGAACGATCCGCACAACGATCCAGGGCGTCCCCGTGATCGGGCGCGAGGAGGTCCGCAAGGCGAAGGACCTCGACGCGGTGGAGGACCTGATCGCGGCGAGGAAGGGCTGATGCAGGAGGTCCGCCTCGGCGGGGCGAGCGTGCTCGTCCTCGAGGCCGTGCGCGGGCTCCCCAGCGAAGGCACCGCGGCGGTCCGCGCGCTCGAGTCCACCTCGCCGGACGTCCTCGCGATGAGCATCGCGCCCGAGGAGCTCCAAGCTCTCCGCACGTACGCGGGAGGCCCCGCCGACCCGGAGAACTTCGAGGAGGAGATCTATGTGGCCGGGCTGTCCGCCTGGGAAGTCCCCGTCAAGCCCGCGCCTTGCTTCACGGACCCTCTCAAGGCCGCGGAGACGCGCGGCATCCGGCTCGAGGCGCTCGACCTGGACGAGGAGGCGTACACGACCGCGTACCTCCGCTGCGTGAGCGCGATGGAGCTCATCCTGCAGGGACGGGTCGAGGTGCGGCTCGCGCGGAAGAAGTTCACGGCCCCGACCCCGCGGGATTTCGTCCTCGCCTGGGACGCGGAAGTGAACCGGGCCGCGGGGTTCACGCGGCTCCAGCGGGAGCGCGAGGCCCACATGGCCCGTCGGCTCCGGGAGATCGCGGCGCGCGCGCGCCGGGTCCTCGCGGTCGTCGAGGTGGAGCGTTCGCGCGGCGTCCTTGCGGCTCTGCGCGCCTAGCGGCCCAGGTATTGGGCCTTCGAAGCGTCCCCGAGGGCCAAGGTCCGGATGCTCGTGCCGACCGTGTCGACCTTGATCGGGGCGGTGATCGGGTTGTTCCAGACGAGCCCGTTGTCCCGGTTGATCCACAGGAGGAGCTCGCCCTTCACGGTGCCCGTGCTCGCGGTACCCACGACGACGTCATCGAACCCGTCCCCGTTCACGTCCCCGACCCCGAACGCGGCGATGTCCTCCCCCGAGGCGGGCGTCGTCGTCGTGGAGAGGGTCGGCCCGATGAGCGAGCCCGACGACCCGAACGCCGTGTAGACGCGGACGCTCTTCCCGTACGCGACGACGACCTCGAGCCCCGCCTGCGAGGCCGAGATCGCGCCGAACTTCACGCCCACGACGGAGTCGAGGCCCGTCACGAGGGTCGCCGTCGGGGTCGCGGGGAGGCCCGGCGACCCGCCGAGGAACTTGAAGATCTTCCCGCTCGACGTGCCCGCCGCGAGGTCCGCGAACCCGTCCCCGTTCTGGTCGTCGGCGTCGATCGAACTGACCGTCACTCCGGCCGCCTCGCCCGTGTTCAGGCTTGCGCCCGTCGTCCCCGCGGGCGTGTCCGCGCGGACGTACATCTGGTCCATGAAGAGGGTGTCGAGGCTCGTGTTCCCGACGCGCCGGTCCATGTCGAGGCCCCGGATCCACACGATCCGGCCCGCGACCGTCGAGGGCAGGATGAACGAATACGTCTGGTCCGACGTCGCGTTGACCCACACCATCGTCGCGTACGTGCCCGTGGCCGGATCGTTCCCGACCACGTTCTGGGAATAGGCGATCGCGAAGTTGTCGCCCTCGCTGTTCACGTTGTGCCGCGCCTCGAGGTTGAACGTGTACGTCGTGACGGGCCGGTTCGGGAGCTGCGAGATCCGCCAGTAGTGCTCGAACTCGCTCGCGTCCCCGCCCGTGCTCGTCCAGCTCAGGATCGAGTTGTCGAAGAGGACCGTCGTCGGGCCGCCCGCGCCCCCGTTCGACGTGCGCGCTGCGATCTTGAGGTAGTACGTTCCCGCGACGGGGACCTTGCTCGACGGGACCGAGACTGCGCCGCTCGAGATCCAGCCCGACGTGGCCGTGTGGGTGAACGCAGCGACCTCCGTGCCGACCGTCGGGGTCCCGGGGCCCGTGTCCACGAACACGTAGACGGTCACGGACCCGCCGCCGAACGCGGACACGTTCCGGTCGAAGTCGACCGTCACGGTGAACGGTGGGGAACCGCTCACGGCGAAGCTCTGTCGCCAGTACCCGCTCACGGTCGTCCCGGCGAGGAACGCGGTCTGGACGTCCACGTGGGCGCCCGGGTTCCCGCCGGCAGCTTGGGGCGTGCCGCTCGCCTGGGCCCCGCTCTCCCAGTCCGCGTACGTCCAGCCGGACGCCCCGCCGTCGAACGTTGGGTTCGTCGTGCCGCCCGTCTGGACGGGTTCCGTCGCGACGATCTCCCGGATTTGCTCGTACCCGTTGTCGGCCTCGAACGTCGTGAGGTAGCTCCCCGACGTGAGGGTGGATTTGAAGCTCCGCTCCCCTTCCGCGAACCAGTCGTCGATGATCCCCGTGTTCTGGAAGCGGCCCAGGCCGTCCAGGTTCGGGTACCATGTCAGGCGTGCGCTCGAGCCGCTCACCGCGATGTCGTTCGACCCGTCCCCGTTGAAATCGGCGATCGTCGCGCTGCTGATCGCGGCCGGGCGCGTCTGGTCCACGATGACTTTCGTCGCGGCGCCCGACGTGAGGCTGCCGTCGTTCTTGTAATACCACACGTTCCCGTTCGAGGCGCCGCACACGACCTCCGGGGCGCCGTCTCCCGTCACGTCTCCCGTCGCGAGGACGTTGCAGAACACCCCCGTCGGAGGGATCTCGAGGAGGAACCGCGTGAAGACGACGTTCCCCGTGAAGTCCAGGTCCCGTCGGTACAGCACGATCTCGGAGGCCTGGACGCCCGTGACCCAGCTGCCCGTCGCGTCGAGGTCCCCGTCCTGGTCGAAGTCGAGGTACGCGACGGACTGGAGCCGGATCGCGCAGTTCGAGCCGCTGCAGAACTCGATTCGCTCCTTCCGCCAGCGGTCCACCCCGTTCACGTTCTCGTAGTAGTACCCGTAGTCGTGGCTGCCCCACGCGCTGTTCACCGTGTCGTCGTTCCCGATCACGATATCGAGCTTGTACAGGGGCGCGTCGATCACGAGCTGGGACGAGATGGAGGCGTACGTCTCGTCCGTGTCCCGGATGCTCGTGAGGGTGAGAGCGTAGTTCTGCGGGCCCTCGACCCACGGGTCCTGGTCCGCCCGGCTCAGGTTGATCGCGAACCGGTATGTGCGGCCGATCGGGTCGCGGCTGATCGCGTCCCCGGACGCGCAGTTCCCGTTCACGTTGCAGATCGGGGAGTTCACGTTGTTCCCGCTGGCGGGGGAACGCCACAGCTGCGTGCCGCCCTGGAAGTCCTTGATCACGATGTTCCCGAACTGGACGGTCGGGTCGATCGTGGGGTCGACCGTGAACATGTTCGCCTGCACGTACACGATGTCCGTCGAGTCGAATGCCTGGGTCGGCTGGGTGAACCCGGCGTCCGCGTACGTGGTGACCTGGGGGAAGTTCCGGTAGAACCCGTCCTCGTCCGTGATGTTGATCGAGTCCGTCGTGTTGAAGCGGGTCCCGCTCGCGGACTGGATCGAGATGTCCAGGGAGTACCGTGCGAAGTGGTAGTTCGGCGGGTGGACCGGATTCCGGAAGAAATTCGTGAGGACGGTCGCGTCGTCGTTCATGTGGAAGCGGTACGCGTACACGTAGTATCCGTTGATGAACTCCAGGAACGTGAACGACGCGGACGAGGACGGCTCGGACCCGTCGTCGACCCCTTTATCGGACCCGTACACGACGGCGCCAGGCGGGTAGCCGCTGAACGGGTCCCACATGATGAACTGGTTCGTGTCGAACGTGTTCTCGAGGTCCAGGGAGCCCACGACGACCACGGCCTCCTCGGAGGCCCGGAACGTGCGCGTCTCCTTCGCCGTGTAGCGGAACTTGTCCCACTGGGACGCGTTGAACACGTTGTACCCTTGGCGGCCGTTCCAGCGCAGGTTCTGGGGCCGCCCGCTGCCGCCCGTCCCGTTCTGCCCCGTGCCCCCGTCGGGGCCGAGGATCACGTTCAGGATGAGGCGCGTGGAGGTCGCGTGGCCTTGCCGGTCCGTCGCGTTCAACAGGACGATGGAGCCGTCCCAGTCGAGGGTCGGCGTCTTCAGGCACTTCCCGCTCAGGGTGAACACGTTGTCCCCGGAGACGAGGTCCCCGCGCGTCCCGTCGTCGTACATCCGGATCGGGAGGCCGCACTGGTCGTGGGGCGGGTAGTTGATCGTGAGGATCCCGTACACGGATGCGTTGTCGAGGTCCCCGTCCGGATCCGTCACCCGCGCGAAGATCCAGAACTCGAGGCCCGTACGCACGGGGTCGATCAGCGCGGTCTCCGGGATGTCGTCCGCCCACTTCTCGAGGAAGACGGGGGGTCGGCTTCCGGCGGGCGGCGTGAGCCGGCCCGACCAGAGGACGATCGCCCGGAGGCTGTCCACGATCGTGACCGTGACCGAGTCCGTGGAGGGCCTCATCGAGTAGTTCGTGAGGGTCCACCGCTCCCCGACGTTCCACGTCGTGTCGGCCCCGTCCGCGAGACCGTACGGCAGGCCCACCCCCGTCGTGCCCCGGGTCCCGAGGAGTTCCGTCACGGTCGACCCGGCGCGCTCCGCGGAGACGTAGATGAGCGTCGAGATCCCGTCGAGGCTCTCGCCGCCCACGTGGCGGAGGGTGATGTTCCCGCCGATCTCGATCCCCCCGCCGTCGTAGATCGGGAGCAGGTTGCCCTGGATCTCGAGCCGGGTCGTCGCCGCGGGGGTGGGGATGTTCGTGACCCAGATGATGATCGTCGAGAACAGGACGACCGTCATCGCGAGGATCAGGATCGTCCCGATCACTTCAGAGATGCCCGACTCGTCGTCGCGGAGGATGACCTTCACAGGGTGGCCTCCCGGTGGGCGGGGAGAACACGTTCCGACCCGTTCCGACGATATATAAAGTGTTCGTGGTAGTTACCAGGGGGCGACACGGGTTCCGGGTCCGCGCGCCCCGTGGACCGCCTCGACCTGCGAGTCGAGGCCCGGCCCCGGAAGCGGGGCGCGCCTGTTGCCGTTCCGAGAGAATCGCGGGGTCACGATTAAGTAAGCCGGGCCTCATCGAGCGCCGTGGCCCTCACGGCGGCCGAGCGGGTCCTCCTCCATCTCCATGGCTTCTGGAGTGCCCGGGAGCCCGCGCGGGAGACGACCCAGGCCGGCATCGGCGAGGCCTCCGGGGTCCTGCGCAGCCACGTGCCGAGGACCCTTCGCGTCCTCTCCGCGGAAGGCCTGGTCGAGGTCGAGGAGGCCCACCTCCGCGGCCGCGCGCGGAGGACCCGCGTGTACCGGCTCACCGAAGCGGGCGTCCGGCGCGCCCGCGGGATGCTCGCCACCTTGGATGGGACGCGCGTCGAGATCGACGGGCGGACGATGACGCTCGGCGAGGCGCGCGTCCTCCTTCGGCTCTCGCCCCTGTCCGCCGCGATGGCTCTCGACGAGACAGGACGCCTCCGGCCCGCCCGCGCGGTCCCCGCGGACGAAGGGCTCCTCGAGCGGGACGACGACCTCGGGGTCCTCCGGCGGTGGTTCGCGGGACGTGCGCCTCTCGCGGTCGTGTACGGTTCGAAGGGGATCGGGAAGTCGGCCCTGGCACGAGCGTTCGTCCGGTCCGTCCCCCGGACCGTCTGGGTCGACGTCGCGCCGGACCCGGCCGGGTTCGTCGCGGCGATCGGCCGGGCCACGGGGTCGCGCTCCGCGGCCCCGGATGGCCCGCGGTCCGTCGCGGCCGCGGTCCTCGCCGCGTTCGACGGCGGGGCGCGCCTCCTCGTCCTCGACGGGTACGGAGAGGCGTCCGAGGACGTCGTGGAAGGGCTCGCGATCGCGACGCGCGAGGCTCGAGCCCGGCCCGCCGCGAAGATGCTCGTCCTCGCGCAGGAGACGAGCCCGGCCTACTGCCGCTTCTACGGTCGCGGGGACGTGGACGCGGGCGTCGTCGTGGAGCGGCACCTGAAGGGCCTGAGCCTCGAGGGGACGCGCGTGATGCTCGGAGGCCCCGAAATCGAGGACGAGGCGGTCCGACGGGTCTTCCTCCTGACGAAAGGCTGCCCCCTGTACCTCAAGCTCATCCGGGAGGGCGACGAGGACGGGCTCCGCATGCACAGCCGTTTCACGAAGGCGGAGATCCGGCTCCTCCTCTACTCGGGCGGAGCCCTGCGCGCGTCCCCGTCCGCGAGCTGAGCGAGCACCTCGACGGCCCGCTCCTCCGCCCCGCGCACGCCCGGTTTCTTCCGGAGCGCATACAGGACCTCCGCGACGCCGCCGTCGTCGTCTCGGATCACGCCCGCGACGACCTGACACGCGACGCGCGTCCCGTCGTGGGCCCGGAGTCGGAGGTCTTTCGGGCGCGGGGACGGGCCCGTCGTCTCCTTCGTCCACCCGACGCTCGCCTCCGCCTCGGAGATCTCGAACACGTCCACGAAGCGACGTCCGCTCGTCTCCGACGTCGTCCACCCGAGGAGCCGCTGGGCCCCGTCGTCGAGGTCGACGATCCGCCCGTCCCGTCCGGCCACGATGACCCCGTCGCACAGGGTGCCCGCGAGGGACGCGAACCGCCGCCGTTCCTGGGACAGGGCCTCCCCGAGCTGGCCGTTGTCCATGGCGATCGCGGCTTCCGTCGCGATCCCGAGGATCACGTTGATCTCCTTGGACGTGAAGTAGTGAGGCCCCGTCGTGTTGTCGAGCCAGATGGCCCCGAGCAGGCGCCCGCGGCACACGAGGGGCGCGATGAGCGCAGACCGCATGCCGAGCCGCTGGACGACGGGCTGTGGCACGAGCGACTCCTTCCCGGCGTCCTTCATGAGGACGGGGAGCCGCTGTTTCACGAGGCGCTGGGTCAGGCGCGGCATGTCGCCCTCCGGGAGGACGAGCCCCTCGTACGGGGTCGGCCTGCCCCCTGGGCCGAACGAGACCGCGGTCCGGAACTCCCGCGAGGTCGCGTGGTACGTCATGAGGGCGCACCGGTCCACGCGGACGAGGCTCGGGGCGATCCGGACGATCGAGGCGAGGATCTCCTCCGTGTCCGTGAGGCCTCCGACCATCTCCGCGATCCCGAGCATGGCGGCGAGGATCTGGGTCTCCCCCAGCTCCTCCTGCGGCATCATCGGGCCCGCGAGCCGGGCGACGCGTTAAGAAGATTTGCGGCTCGTTATCAGGGAAGGCACGCCCCTCCGAACGTCTTAAGAGCGCCGGGCCGCGTGCGGGGCCGTGGAGCCCGCGCGGTCGTTCCTGCTCGTCCTCGGGACGGTCTTCGCCGTGGCCGGGCTGTACGTCGCGTGGTCCTTCGAGCGGCTCGTCGGGATGGGCGTCCTCCTGGTCGGCGCGTTCTTGCTCGTCCTCCCGTTCCTCGCGCCCACGTCGGACGAATAGGCACGGTTTAATAACGACGCGGTTTGTCCGGACCCCCGTGCACGTCCTGTACCGCCTCCCGATGCCCGCCGCGAAGGCGATCCAGCTCGAGGCCCTCCGGAAGGACGACGTCGTGAGCCGTCAGAGCGTGGAGGTCCGGGACGCCGCGGCCCTCGGGTTGAGCGGGGGCGGGTCGATCGTCCTCATCGAGGGGACGGAAGCCGGGGTCGCGCGGGCCGAGGCCGTTCTCAAGGACTCCGGGGCGAGGTTGACGGGGCCGGAGGCCGACGCCGCGTACGCGCGGTTCCGATCCCAGGACGAGGACGCGGCGTCCGGGATGGGCCTCGTCTTCGGGGACTGAGCCGTCTCACGTGGGCAGGCTCGCCGCGAGGACCCGGTCCAACGCGACGCCGGGCAGGGTCTCGAACTCCCGCTCGAGCCATGCGAGCATCCGGGCGCTCGTCGTGCGCGGGTCCAGGAGGACGACGAGGACGGCCCCGCGGCTCGCGACCTCCTCGTGCAGGTCCTGGAGGCCCCGCACGGCGCGCTCCGCGCCGCTCTGCGTCGCGAGGAGGTCCGCGCAGTCGACGATCACGATCCCGCCCTCCCGGCCCTCGAGGAACCCCGCGACCCGGGCCCGGAGGTCCTGAGGCCGTCGGGCGTCCGCTCCGTTCGCTCCCCCGCCGGGGAGGACCCGCACGACCTCCGCATCGTTCGCGGACGGCGTGCCGTCCCGCGACGTGAACCACAGGAAGGGGCGTGGCCCACCACCGGCCTCGCGCAGGGCGGACAGGGTCGACTCGTCGAGGGCCGAGGCCAGATAGCCTAGGCCCCGCATCACATGCGGGCCCATGACACTCCCCCCTTACTCGTGCGAGAAGGGCCCGATGCGATGGACCTCCGCGGCCTTAAAGGCGGCGGTCTGATTCGCTCGGCCTGACGGATTGCCGCGCGTCAGAGTGAGCGGATCTTCTCCGCGACGAACGCCCGGATGTCCGGGTCGTCCGGGATCGTGAGGGACCGCTTGAAGCGCTCCGTCTTGTCCGGGAGATAGTATCCGCGGGACACGGAGATGAACTCGTTCGTGCCGTCCGTCGTCGTCGCCCGCTTCCGCGCGACCTCGAGGAAGTTGTTGCGTCCGAAGTTGATCTTCTCCGCGTGGATGGTCTCGAACTGGACTTCCGTCTCCCGCTTGCCCCTCTCGTCGTCCTCCATGGATGGCCTCCCCGCGGCGGCCTCTCGGCCGTCCTCCCCCGGGTCGGCGCGCGAACCCGAAGAGACGATATAAACGTTCCCGGTGACGCGGTCCGTCCGCGGGACACCCGATGCGTTAAATAGAACGAGGCCGCGTAACTTGGCCGATGGAGTGCGCCCGCTGCGGCACCCCGTTCGAGGGGCCCGCATGCCCGACGTGCGGCGCGCCCGCCTTGACTGGGACGCCCGGGTCGAGCGCGCCCTGGGCCTGCCCCCGGTGCGGCGCCGTGTACGCGGGGACCGCGTGCCCGCGATGCGGACTGCCCGCCCACTACGCGTACCCGGTCCCTCCGCGTCCGAACGGAGGCCGCGCCCTCCTGACCGTCGTCTGGACGATCTCGATCGTCGCGTTCCTCGTCCTCGCGTCCCTCAGCCTCGCGGGCCTCCTCCTCGCGCCCGGCCTCATCGTGCCCGGGATCAACGGGGTCCGATCCGGCGGGACCGTGAACGGGGATTTCACGATCGACGACGACCGGTGGACGTTCACGGGGACGGCCGCGGGCGCCACGGGCGGGCACCGGACGGCCGCCGGGAACGGATACCTGGAGATGTCCGCGCCGACCGCCGCGGGGACGGAGATGATCGGGTTCTGGTGGCAGGCGTTCGACGTGGCGGGCGCGATGCCGTTCATCGCGATCGTCGATCTGGACGTGCAGGTGGACCTCGGGGACAACGCGACCCGCGGGACCCTGGGCGTGTACGTTCAGGACACCGCGTCGGTCCCCGTGGGCGCGCCGATCGGGTCCGTCGAGTTCACGGCCGCGTCCGCCTGGACGCGGACCCCGCGTTTCCTCGCGGACGACGAGATCGGCTCGCCCGGTCGGTACTACGTGCTTCTCGCGTTCACGACGTCGGCTCCGGCCGCGGGCTCTCCGACCACGGTCGGGCTCGACAACGTCCGACTCGCCTGGGCCACGGATGCCGGGGTCGTCCTGTACCTAGCCCTGCCCACGCCGGCCCTCCTGTTCCGGTCCCAGGACCCGGGCCTGTTCCTCGCGTATTACGGGTTCCTCGTCGCGGCGATCGTCGCCGCGGCCGTGTACCACGGGGCCCGGGAGCGTCGGGCCGCGCTCGCGGCGTTCACCGCGCCGATCGAATCAATCGGGGCCCGCCTCCGGTCCCGGAGCGGATGGATCGCCGTCGCCCAGGTGTTCCTCGCGATGAACTTCTTCCAGATCGCCGTGATCCTCGTCCTCGGGGCCCTCGGCTCCCTTCCCGAATCCCCCTTCGAGGTGACGGCCGCGAACGTGTGGACGTACCTGTTCGACCTCGCGAGCGCGAGCGTGTACGAGGAGATCGCGTTCCGCGTCGTCCTGATCGGCGTGCCGATGGCCCTCGGCTCCCTCGTCCTCCGGGTCATCGAGGTGAATCGCACCGGGGGCACGTGGCGGGGCGGGACGACCCCCGGGCGTCACATCGCGGGGTCCGTGCGGTACCTGCTCGGCGGGACGGTCCGCCGCACGTCGTCGAAAGAGACCCTCCTCGCGGCGTGGGCGTTCCTCCTCGCGAGCTCGACGGTGTTCGGACTCGCGCACCTCCCGGGCTGGGGCTGGTGGAAGGTCGCGCCGGGCCTCATCGCGGGCCTCGGCTTCGGATACCTGTTCCTGAGGCACGGGGTCGGGGCCGCGGTCCTCGCGCACTTCGTGAACGACTATGCGTTTTCCCTCGTCTGGCTCGGATACGGGGGGATCGCCCTCGAAGCGTTCCTCAGCCTGTTCTTCATCGGCCTGTCCGCGGTCGGCAGCGGATTCTTCGCCTGGTACGCGCTCGTCGCGTGGGGCCACCTCCGCGACCTGGTCGCACGCTTCGGCGGGCGGCCCGTCCGCCGGGCCCCGACGGCGCTCGGATCGATGGCCTCGCCGCCCCTCGCGGTCCCTGGCCCGACCGGACCTCCGTTGCCCTCGCCCCCCGTGACTGGCTGGGCTCCGCCGCCCGTCCAGACGGCCCGCGGGCCCGTCGGCCGCCCGCCCAACGGACTCCCGAGCGGGTACGTCCCCACGTACCGGCCGCCCCCGTACGGGTTCCCGCCCGTGCGGTTCCAGTGTCCCGCCTGCGGGTGGGTCGAGGCCCGGTACGACGCGGGCCGCTTCACGTGCGGCCGCTGCGGCAAGACGTTCTAGCCCTTCGGCCGGACCGTGCTCTCCGCGACGTGGTCGATCAGCGCGTCCAGGTCGTCCGACTCAATCTCGACCGCGAGGTCCCCGAGGGGCGAGGTCGCGGAGAAGTTCACGCGGCCCATGAACGCGGCCTGTTTGCTCAGCCCCACGGACGTGCGGGCCCCGACCCGGGCGCGCCGGAGCAGGCTCCGCGCCGCGTCGCGGATCTTCTGGTTCCGGATGAGCTCACGCAGGCGGTCGAGAGACTCCGTCTCCCCGATGATCGAGTCGCCGCGCACCTCGATTCGCGCGTCCGGGAACAGGTTGAGGACCGCGCGCGTGACCTTCGCGACGTCCTCCGTCGGCCGGACGGGCGCCGTCACGCGGATCCGCGTCATGGGTCCCGATTCGCGCCTCCGTCTATAATCTTCGTGCGGGACGTCGCGGTGCGTCCAGAACCTTTTTATTCGCGGGGTCGCAATGCCCCGGCCCGGATGCGCGAGCGGCTTTTGGCGTTCCTGAGCGAGAAGGGGACTCTCCTCGAGCCCGCCGCCCTCTCGTACCTCCTCACGAAGGAGGACGCCGTGTCGCGCCTCGAGCGCCTCATGGGGTCCCTCCCGTCCACGCCGCTCGTGATGAGCCTCCGGGACGTGATCCTCGCGGAGGACCTGTCCCGCGCGGTAGCCCGGTCCGTCCCCGCGGAGGGGCTGCCCCTGAGCGCCGCGTACGCGATCCCGGCTTCCTTCCGTCGGAAGGGGGACGCGGCTCGGGACGATGGCCCCCAGATCGAGATCCTCCGGGACATCACGGGCCGGTCCACGTGCGAAGGCACGATCGACGACTTCACCCGGTACTTCCGTCATCGCTTCGCGGTCCTCGGGAAGATCCTCCGCTCCCGGAGGGAGATGGGGGGCGCCCAGGACATCGCGAAGGCGCGCCGCTCGACTCGAGAGGTCCGGTTCATCGGGATCGTCGCGGACGTCCGCACGACCCGGAACGGGCATCGGATCCTCGACGTGGAGGACGACCTGGACCGGATCGCGGTCCTCCTGCCCGCGGACTCGCCCCTCGCCTCCGAGCCCGTCGTGCAGGACGAGGTCCTCGGGGTTGTGGGGACCGTGAACGACCGCGGGCTCGTGATCGCGCAGTCCCTCGTCCGGCCGGACATCCCCGTCGCGAGGCCCTTCCCGTCCACGGGGGACCACATCCGGGTCGGGTTCCTCTCGGACATCCACGTGGGGAGCAAGACGTTCCTCGAGGCGCGCTGGACGAAGATGTCCGCGTGGCTTCGGGGCGACGACGAGGTCGCCCGCTCGATCCGGTACCTCGTGGTGAGCGGGGATGTCGTGGACGGGATCGGCGTGTACCCGAACCAGGACGAGGAGCTCGCCGTGGACGACATCTACGCGCAGTACGAGGCCCTCGCGAGGCTGTTCGGCGAGCTCCCGGACCGGTTGAGCGCCATCCTGATTCCCGGGAATCACGACGCCGTGCGGCCCGCGGAGCCTCAACCTGCCTTGCCCGAGTCGATCCGGAAGCTGTTCGACTCCAACGTCATGTTCGCAGGCAATCCGTCCCTCCTGCGCCTCGGCGGGGTCAAGGTGCTCGCGTACCACGGCCGGAGCATGGACGACCTCGTCTCGGCCCTCCCGGGGATGAGCTACCACCGTCCCGTCGAGGTGATGAAGGCGATGCTCCGGATGCGCCACCTCGCACCCATGTACGGCGGCAAGACGCCGATCGCCCCGGAGGCGGAGGACCACCTGATAATCGATGACATCCCGGACATCTTCGTGACGGGTCACGTCCACTCCGTCGGCGTGGACCGCTACCGCGGGGTCGTCCTCGTGAACGCGTCCACCTGGCAGGCCCAGACCTCGTACCAGAAGATGCGGAACATCGAGCCCGCGCCCGCGCGCCTCCCGATCGTGGACCTCGCGACAGGCGACGCCGTGATCCGGCCGTTCTGACCCGGAAGGGTTAACGCGCGTCGCGGTCTTCGCTCGGGGGTGCGGATCGCCGCCGTCGGGGACGTCCACGGGCCGCAGAACCTCGCGACGCTCGTCCGGGACCTCGAACGCCTCGGGCCCGTGGACCTCTTCTTGCTCGCGGGGGACACGACGGACCGGAACGATCTGGAGGGCTTCCGCGCGGTCCTCGAGGCGATCCGCTCGCGGGTCGACGCCCCCGTGTGGATCGTCTTCGGCAACAACGAGTGGTCCCAGGACCACGCGGCGTACGTGTCGCGGTTCGGGGACGGGGCCCGCGTGCGGTTCCTCCAGGACGAGGCCGCGGTCCTCGAGGCCCCCTCGGGCCGGGTGCGCGTCGTCGGGAGCCTGGGCGCCCTGGACCGGCCCACCTGGTGGCAGCGGAAGAACCTGCCCCACCTCGCGACGGAGTACGGGCGGCGGATCGCGACCCTGGACGGGCTCCTGTCCGGCGACGGGCCGACCCTCCTCCTGACCCACTACCCGCCGACGTACGCGACGATGGGGGACGAGCAGGAGGCGTGGCGGCCCGAGCTCGGATGCAAGGCCCTCGAGCCCGTGATCGTTCGCCGGCGCCCCGCGCTCGTCGTCCACGGGCACATCCACAAGGGGATCCCGTACGCGGAGCTTGGGGCGGCCCGCGGAGGCCTCGACGCGTTCCTCGACGGGGTCCGCCCGGTCCCCGTGCACAACGTCGCGTATCCCGTGCGGCACGGGATCACGGTCCTCGACCTGTGACGCCCCGTCGGATTTATACCCCGCGCCCCCTTTGGTCGAGGGGCCGATGGCCCTCGAAGGTCCCGAGCCGGATGTGGACCCCGACGACGGTGTCCTCGGCCTCAAGGCGGTCCTGCGCGAGGTCCTCATCGCGGGGATCATCGTCGGGGTCGTGTTCGGCGGGATCTTCGCGTACACGCAGGTGTATCCGCCCCTCGTCGTGGTCGAGAGCTCGTCCATGCAGCATGCTCAGGACACGTCGTACGTCGGGGTGATCGACACGGGCGATCTCGTCCTCGTCCAAGCGGCTCGGATCCGGCCCGACGTCGTGACGTGGGTGGAGGGCCGCGTGAACGGCCATGCGACGTACGGGGACTACGGGGACGTGATCGTGTTCCGCAAGCCGACGGCCTTGGCGGACGCGACGCCCGTGATCCACCGCGCGATCCTGTACATCGTCCCGAACGGGACGGACGCGTACGACGTCCCGGACCTCCGGAACTTCCCGTCCCTCCAGTGGGAGGGGATCAGCCGGAACGGCTCGAACGTGCAGGACGAGCCGGTCGCGCTGAGGCAGGTCACGATCCACCAGATGGGCTGGCGACACGACCTCGGGATCACGTTCGACCTCGCCGCGCTCGCCGCGAACCCCGTGAACCGTGTGGCGGGTTTCGTCACGATGGGGGACAACAACGCGTACGACGCGTGCAACGCGAGCCCCGACCCGTGCGAACCGTTCAAGCCGTACGACCAGGCGTGGGTCGTCCCCATGGATCACGTGATCGGCCGCTCGCGCGGGGAGATCCCATGGTTCGGGCTCCTCAAGCTCACGTACCAGCCGACCCTCGTGCGCATCATGGGCGCCATCGTCGGGGTCGTCCTCGGCGTGTTGATCCCGCGGACGAACCGGAACGTGATCCTGATTGCGGCGGCCCTCACGGGTGCGATCGCGGGGTACTTCATCGCGGGGATCTTCGACACGACCTCCTCGCCGACCGGCGCGTGCTGTCTGTATTGGGGCCAGGTCGGCCGGTCGGGTGCGCCACAGAACAGCTGGGACAGCCTCCTGATCGCCCTCCCTCTCCTCTTCGCGTCCCCCGTCCTCTTCGAGGGCGGGCTGTGGGCCTGGCACCGGTACGTGACCCCGAGGATCCGGCGGTGGCGCGGCCGGCCCGAGGGACCCGCCCCGGACCCGCCCGAGCCTAGATGAGGGTCGTCTGGGACTTCACGCGGTACCCTCGGGCCTCCGCGAGGATCTCGTCCTTCTCGAGGACCCGCTTCACGTCGAGCTGGGGCACGGACGCCTGGATCTCCTTCGTGCGTCCCGCGCGCCCGAAGCTCCGCACCCGCGCGTGGACGAGGCCGAGCATGTCGAGCTCCGAGATGAGGTCCGTGACCCGGCGCTGGGTGAGGGGCGTGACTCCCGTCCGCCGGGACAGTTCCCGGTACGTCGTGTAGACCTCGCCCGTCGTGAGCTTCGCGTTCCCGGCCTCCTCGTTGAGGAGGATCCCGAGCAGGATGAGTTTCGATTGGGTCGGGAGGGACTTCACGGCCTCGATGACCGTGTCGAGCTCGATCTTGTTCTTCGCGCGCTGCACGTGTTCCTCGGAGATGCGGTCGTCCCCCGCCCGCTCCGCGAGCTCCGCGGCGACCCGGAGGAGGTCGAGGGCCCGCCGGGCGTCCCCGTGCTCCTGGGCCGCGAGGGCCGAGATGAGGGACAAGACGGCCTCGGGGGCCGTGCCGTTGTCGAACGCGAGCCGGGACCGTTCCTCGAGGATGTCGTACAGCTCCTCCGCGTTGTATGGCGGGAACACCATCTTCTCGTCGCTCAGGCGGGACCGGACGCGGGGATCCAGGTACTCCGTGAACTTGAGGTCGTTGCTGATCCCGATCAAGCAGAGTCGGGCCCGCCTCAGGTCGTCGTTGATCTTCAGGAGCTGGTACAAGATGTCGTCCCCGTTCTTCGTCACGATCTTGTCGATCTCGTCGAGGACGACAATCACGATCCGCTTCTCCTCGTCGAGCTTCTCCACGAGGAGGCTGTACACGCGGTCCGTCGAGAGGCCCGTGAACGGGATGCGCTGGTTTAGGTTCTCGATGAGCTGGTTGCTGATCCCCTGGAGGACCCCGTACGGGGTGTCGACGATCTCGCAGTTCAGGTACATGTAGTGGACGACCCGCGCGCCGTCCGCCTTCTTCAGCTCATTCTCGATGTACCTCACGACGGCCGTCTTCCCGGACCCCGTCTTGCCGAACATGAGGACGTTGCTCGGCCGCTCGCCCTTCAGGGCGGGGACGAGGATCTGCGCGAGCTGCCCGATGTGGTCCTCCCGGTGCGGGAGCCGGTTCGGGATGTACGACGGGCGAAGGATCTCGCGGTCCATCCGGAAAATCGATTTGTTCCCCAGGTAGGGTTGGAAGATGCTTTCCTCCATGTGGCTCGCTCCCCCTAAGCGAGTGCGGGTCCCATGCTCCCCCGAACCCGACGCGGACGTCGGGCACAAGGGGAGGCGCGTATGAGGCGTTCCGCACATAAGGCTTTCCAACGGGACGGAGCGACATTGGGCCTCGGCCCGACCGCCGATTTATATCCTTCATGTGAGATGATAATCAGGGACGGTTCGACGTTGAAAGTTGACGGTCGACGCGACACCACGTGTGTCACTCGGGCAGGAACGCGAGGAGCCCGATCGCCGCGAAGCCCAGGATGATCGACAGGGAGACCAGGAGGGAACGGGACCGGTGCTGGAGCTCCGGGATCAGGTCCGCCGCGGAGACGAACAGGAACGTCCCGGCGGAGAACGCGAGGCCGATCGCGACCCACGACGCGCCGATCCCCAGGAACAGGATTCCGACGAGGATCCCGAGCGGCGTGTCGATCGCGGTCGCGAGGACGAAGCCGATCGCGGCGCGCCGGCTCCGCTTGGACCCGAGCCCGACCGCGAGGGCCGCGAAGCTGTCCGGGATCTGATGGAGCGACACCGCGAGGACGATCACCGTGCCGGCCGCGGCCCCGAGCTCGAAGCCGAGCGGGATCACGAATCCGTCCACGAGCCCGTGGATCGTGAGCGCGCTGAGGGCGAGCGTCCCGAACGGATGGATTGCGTGGCCGTCTTCGCGATGGGGGGCCTCCACGTCGTCCCGGTGGTCCGGAGCGGGAGGATGCCCGCGGTGGAACATCTGGCGCTCGATGAGCATGAGGACGAAGAAGCCCGCGGCGGCCCCGAGGGGCACGGCCTGGGGCGGGAGGCCGAGCGTGTCCGCGGCCTCGAAGCTCTCCGGGAGCACGTTCAGGAAGGAGAGGCCGAGGAGGATCCCCGCGGACAAGCCGAGCATCACGTGGGTCGTGCGGTCCGTGAGGCGCGTGCGCAGGATCGGAACCGCCGCGAGGATGAGGGGGGTCCCTCCCGTGACGAGGGCCCACAACGCGAGGGTCGCGACGTCCGCCACGGCTGCGGCACCCGGCCTGCCTTATTTAAGAGTTGGTCCTTTGTTAATAAGATTCAAGAACCCGGAGCGCCTTCCTTATTGACCATGCCAATCGTGAGCATGAGCCTCGACGACGCGACCTTGCGTCGCCTCGACGACGTGGCCCGGCGTCGGAAATACCGGAGCCGCAGCGAGGCCGTGCGGGACGCCCTCCATGACTTCATCGACGCGACGGAGTGGGACCGGGACGCGGCGAAGGCGTCCATCGTCCTCGCGGTCGTGTACGAGAAAGGCAACGCGAAGGCGGACCTCGCGTTCCTCCAGCATCGGTTCGACGAGATCCGCACGATGCTCCACACGCACCTCGACGACGTGAACTGCCTCCAGCTCCTCGTGGCCGAGGGGGCCACGGCCCGCCTCAAGGAGCTCATCGCGCACATCCGCCGGGTCAAGGGGGTCCGGACGATCCGGTTCATCGAAACCGCCGTGGGGCCGTGACGCACCCCCCCGTCGCGGCGGAGTCGCACCCGAGCCGCGTGGAACGGCGGCTCGCGTTCGCGTACGGACGGACCCTCGTGTGGGCGAGGCTCCTCCTCATCGGGGAGTCGGCGGGCCTCGTCGCGTTCCTCCTCGTCCTCTTCGGGAACGTTCCGCTCCCATACGTCGCGATCCTCGCGGGGGTCCACGGGGTCGCGTTCGTCGTGTACGGCGTCTCGCCCCTGTTCACGCAGCACTGGCTCACGCGGTCCCGGATCGTCCTGAGGCAAGGCTGGTACTTCCGCGCCTCGATCCCGTTCTCCGCGATCGAGTCGATCGCCCCGGCGGACCCGGAGCCCCGCCGGGTCCCCCTCGGGATCCACCGACGGCTCGGCCGCTCGGCCCTGTACGTGACGGCCGGCCTGACGGGCCTCGTCGAGATCCGGCTCTCCGAGCCAAGGCGGTTCTTCCAGGCGTTCGGGCTCGCCGCAACCTCGCTCGTGTTCGACGTGACAGACCGCGCGGCGTTCCTCGAGGCGTTCGAGGCGCGCCGTCGGCTACTCGCGCCAGTCCAGGCCGAACGTGCGGATCCCTAGCTTCGGGATAAGGGGCATCTTCCGCTTGTGAATGCTCGCGGACACGAGCCGCTCGACCCTCCGCACGGTCCTCAGGGGCACGTGGGCCTTCTCCGCGATCGCGTCCGGCTCGAGCTGGAGCTCAATCCCGAGGAGGATTCGATCCAGATCCTCGTACGTCACGCCGAGCTCCGCTTCGTCCGTCTGGCCCGGCCATAGGCCCGCGGTGGGGACCCGTTCAACGATCCCTCTCGGGATTCCGAGGTGCCGGGCCATCCCCCGCACCTGGGTCTTGTACAGGTCCCCGATCGGAAGGAAATCGGCCCCGCCGTCTCCCCACTTGCTGAAATAACCCGTCGCGAGCTCGCTCTTGTTCCCCGTGCCCATCACGAGCCGGTCCTCCGCGTTCGCCGTGTAGTACAGGACGATCATCCTCGTCCGCGCGCGTAGGTTTCCTCGGACGATCCGGCTCGATCGGGTGGCCCGGAGACCTGCCTCGAGCGGGCGCACGAGGGGGGCGATGTCGATCACCCGGAATCGGATCCGGAGGGCCTTCGCCCACGACCGCGCCGCGGACAGGTCGGAGCCGCCTGACCCCTCGGGCATCCCGAGGGCCAGGACCTCGTCGGACCCGAGAGCCTCCGCGCACAGCTTCGCGACGAGCGCCGAGTCCACGCCCCCGCTCAGCCCCAGGACGACGCCGTCCCGTCCGCTCTCCCTGACGACGTGCGCGATGAACTCCCGGACGATTGCGACGTGATCCTCCCGAAACGTCGGGACGAGCTCCGGCACGCGTCGCGCAAAGGATGGTCCGGGCCATAATCCTTTCCCGGGGAGGAAGGTTCATCGGGACCGCCGCCTTCCGCGCCCCGCGTGAACGCGAACGAGGCGATCCTCGTCTGGGCCGACGAGTACAGCCGGATGGCCGCCGTGTACGAGGCACGGGTCGTGCCGCGGTTCGAGCCGGTCGCGCGGCTCGTCCTGGAGGCGGCCGCCCCCCGGTCGGGCGAGATGTTCCTCGACATCGGGACGGGCACGGGCCTCCTCGCCCGGCTCCTGGCGCCCGCGGTCCTGCCCCAGAACGTCGTCGCGCTCGACCTGGCGGACGAGGCGATCTCCGTCGGGAGCTACCGCGCGGGGGACGCGGGGATCCGGAACATCCGCTTCGAGATGATGGACTCGCGGAACATCGTGTACCGCTCCCGCCTGTTCGACGGGGTCGTGAGCAACCTCGGGGTCCCGAACCTCGGGTACGACCGCACGTTCGCGGAGGTCCACCGGGTCCTCAAGCCGGGCGGGCGGTTCGCGTTCAGCGAGTGGGACGCGCGGGAACCGGAGGGATGGGGGACCGTGTTTGACCTCCTCGGGGCGCACGGCACGCGGAGCCCGTCCAAGGGGCTCGCCCAGGTCCGGGAGGCCCGGGCCGTGACCCGCGGGGACGAGGAGGCGCGGGCCCTGCGGGAACCGGACCGGGTCACGGCGGCTCTCGAGGCCTCCGGCTTCGCGCAGGTCGAGGTGTCCACGAAGTCGTTCGAGACCTTGTTCCGGAGCCTCGACGACCTCCTCGGGTTCGTGGCCGCGTGGGGCTGGCCGGACCGGGAGCTCGCGGAGATGGGACCGGAAGGGCGTCGCGCGTTCGACGCGGCCCTTGAAGGTCGCCTCGGGGGTCGCCTCGGGCCCGGCGGGATCGCGGACGACTGGACGATCCACGTGTACACGGCCCGGCCGTGACGTACGTCCGGATCCGGGTCGAAACCCTAATGAGGTCGCGCCCCTTCGAAACGGCCGCGATGGAAGACGGCCCGATCGTTCGCGCGGTCGACGCGCACAAGGTGTACAACTCGGGGGCCGTCGAGGTCCATGCGCTCCGCGGCGTGGACGTCGCGATCGCGCGGGGGGAGATGGTCGCGATCATGGGCCCGTCCGGGTGCGGCAAGACGACCCTGCTCAACTGCTTCTCGGGCCTCGACGACCTCACGTCCGGGGACGTCCGCATCGAGGGCGTCTCCCTCGCGTCGATGGGCGACGACGCGAAGAGCCGGTACCGCTCGAAGCGCATGGGGTTCGTGTTCCAGTCGTACAACCTGCTGCCCGTCCTCACGGCCGCGGAGAACGTGGAGCTGCCCCTCCTCGTGGCCCGCGTCCCTGCGCGGGAGGCCCGGCGCCGGGCCCTCGACCTGCTCGACGCCATGGACCTCCGGGACTGGGCCCGCCACAAGCCCGCTCAGCTCAGCGCGGGGCAGCAGCAGCGCGTCGCGATCGCCCGGGCCCTCGTGAACGATCCCGCGATCGTGTGGGCCGACGAGCCGACGGGGAACCTGGACTCGGAGACATCCGCCCAGGTCGTCGACCTGCTCGCGCGCCTGAACCGGGAGGAGGGTCAGACCCTCGTCCTCGTCACGCACGACGAGGGCGTGGGCTCCCGGGCCCACCGGATCCTGCGGATGCGGAACGGACGGATCGTGGACGAGATCCGGGCGGGGTGAGGGTCCGTGCTCCCCGGGTGGACGGCCCTCCTCGCGCTTCCGTCCGTCGGAGTGGCCCTCGCGTTCCTCGGCCGCCGGCCCGTCCTCGCCCGCCTCGCGGCGCGGAACATCGGCCGCCGGAAGGGGCGGGTCCTCATCGTCGTCGCGGGGCTCCTCGTCGGCACGGCGATCATCGCCTCGAGCCTCGTGGTCGGGGACACCCTGTCGTACATCTTCGTCGGGGACGTGTACGAGCGGCTCGACGCGATCGACGAGATCGTCGTGGACGAGTTCAACGGGAACCTGCTCTCGTTTCCGGAGGCCGTCGCGGACGGGATCGGGGCGGGGCTCGAGGCCCGCGGCTCCCCCGTGGACGGGGTCGCGCCGGTCCTCCTCAAGGCGATGCCCGTCCGGAACGCGGACGGGAACGCGGGGAGCCAGCAGGTCACCGTGATGGGCCTCAACGCATCCCGCGAGGGGGCCTTCGGGGACTTCGTCGCCCGGGACGGCCGCCGGCTCTCCACGGCGGGCCTGGGACCCCTCGAAGTCCTCGCGAACGAGCGCGCGGCGGCCCAGCTCAACGCGACGGCGGGACAGGTCCTCACCCTGTTCTACGGCACGACGAACGAGACGATCGTGTACGCGTCCCTGAGGGACGTCGTGAGGGACGAGGGGAAGGCCGCGTACGAGCGGCGGGCCTTGCTGTTCATGGACCTCGCGGCCGCCCAAGGGGCGTTCAACGAGTCCGGGCGGATCAACCTCGTGAAGGTCTCGAACGCGGGCGGAGTCGCCGACGGCGCGGCCTGGAGCCCGGACGTCGCGTACGACCTGCGGCTCGTCCTCCTCGAGAATGGCTGGGACCTCCGGGTCGACCCCGTGAAGGCGGACGGGATCGCGGACGCGACCCGGTTCGGGGCGGAGGCCACGGAGCTGTTCCTCGTGATGGGGGCGTTCTCGATCATCGCGGGAGTCCTCCTGATCGTGAACATCTTCGTGATGCTCGCGGAGGAGCGCAAGCCCGAGATGGGGATCGCCCGGGCCGTCGGGTTCCTCCGGCGGGACCTCCTGTGGTCCTTCACCCTCGAGGGCACGTTCTACGTGGCCCTCGCGGCGGCCCTCGGGGCCCTTGCGGGGCTCGGCCTCGGCTACGTGATGGTCCTCGTCTTCGACCGGGTCGTGCCCCACGGGGAGGTCCGGGTCGTGTTCCACTTCGAGCCCGGGAGCGTGCTCCTCGCGTTCGTCGCGGGCGCGGCCTTGACATGGCTCACGGTCCTCGTCGCATCGTGGCGGGCGAGCCGGCTGAACATCGTCCGGGCGATCCGCGACCTGCCGGAGCCGGCCCTGCCCCACGGGTCCCGGCCGATCCTGGCGGCGGCCGCGGGATCCGTCGCGGCCGGCCTCGGCCTGTCCGCGTGGGGGGTCGTCGCGAACACGGGCTACGGCCTGATCCCCGGGCCGCCCGTCGTCGGGTTCGGCCTCGCGTTCCTCGCGACGTGGGCCGGGAGGCCCCGGATCGGCTTCAGCGCCGCGGCCGCGTTCGCGCTCGCGTGGATCCTCGCCCCCTTCGCCCTGCTCAACGAGGCGACGGACAACGTGTCCGTCGCGTTCGTGATGACGGGCGTGATCCTCGTCGCCTCGGCGATCCTCCTCGCCGTGTTCAACGTGAGCGAGGTCCTCCGGGCCGTCCTGCCGCGCCTCGAGGCGGGCGCGGGCCGCCCCGTCCTCCGGACCGCGGTCTCGTACCCCGTCGAGAAGCGCTTCCGCACCGGGATGACGGTCGCCATGTTCGCCCTCATCCTGTTCATGGTCACCCTGATCTCGATGGTCCAGGCGATGCAGGAGTCCAGCCTCGAGGGGTTCGTCGCGCAGCAGAGCGGTGGCTACGACGTGATCGCGTACACGACGACGTACGGGGAGGTCCCGGACTTCCGGCGGATCCTGTGGGAGAACCTCAGCGCCTCGTCGTTCCGCGGGGGAGAGGGCGGGGTCTCCGCGGCGAGCGTGATGCCCGCGAAGGTCCAGGAGATCGGCCAGAACGGCTCGTTCGACTACACCTTGTGGGGGGTCGACAACTTTCTCGTGGAGAGCAACGAGTACGGATTCTACGCGCACCTGCCGTCCGTCGTGGACGACAACGGCACGCCGCGAGCCCTGTCGACCCGAGAGGACGTGTGGCGCTCCCTCGCCTGGAACCGATCCCTCGCGATCGTGGACCGGAGCGCGAGCGGCCCGAACCAGTTCGTCCCGGACGCGGACCGGCTCCGCGTGGCCCCGGGGGACCGGATCCGCGTGTTCGACGTTGCGGGGCGGGACGTGGACCTGACCGTCGTCGGGGTGCTCGAGCAGGCCCTCCAGTTCACATCCGGCGTGTTCGTGGACGGGTCCGTGGTCACGGGCACGTTCCCCGCGGAGGAACGGTACACGGCATACTTCTTCCAGGTCGCCCCCGGGGTCGACGTGAGAGCCCTTCGGGCGGACCTCGAGCGGGTCTTCTTCCCGTACGGCCTCCAGACGATCGACATCCGGGAGGAGATCGGGGTCGCGTTCGACGCGTCCCAGCGGGTCCTCACCCTCATGCAGGCGTACCTCGGGATCGGGCTCCTCGTGGGGATCGCGGGCCTCGCGGTCGTCACCCTCCGAGCCGTCGTCGAGCGGCGCCAGCAGATCGGCGCGCTCCGCGCGATCGGGTTCACGAAGCGCATGGTCCTCGCTGTGTTTCTGCTCGAGATCGCCCTCGTCGCGGTCCTCGGGGTGTCGATCGGCGTGGGCCTCGGGATCGTGTTCGCCTGGAAGGTCCACGCGGTCTACTTCGCAGACATCGTCGTGTTCACGGTCCCGTGGGCGAACCTCGCGGGAATCGTCGGGCTCGCGTCCGCCGCGGCCGTCGCGAGCACGGCGCAGCCCGCGGTCCGCGCGTCACGCATCCCTCCCGCCGAGGCGCTCCGGTTCATCGAGTGAGGCTCGTCGACGCGGCCCGCGTCGGACATACCTCCAAGTATGGGTACGAAGCCTGCTGTGACCTTCGGGCGTCCCCCGCAGACGCGCTGGAGAAGCCTTTTATGGGCCCCGGTTCTGTCCGCGTCCGGACGGACATGGGAGAGCCCCGCCTCGCGGAGAAGACCTGGGACGCGCGGATCGAGCAGGACGTCCTCTCGGCGTGGAAATCCGAGCCCGCCCTGTACGCGTTCGCCCCGGCTCCGGGGCAGGAGGTCTTCATCATCGACACGCCGCCCCCGTACCCGAGCGGTTCGTGGCACATCGGGGCCGTCATGGCGTACGCGATGATCGACATGATCGCCCGGGCCCAGCGGATGCTCGGCCGCGCGGTCGTCTTCCCGTTCGGCCTGGACCGGAACGGCATCAACATCGAGAGGACCGTGGAGCGGAAGACGCGCAAACCCCTCCACGAGTGGGACCGCGAGGCGTTCATCGAGGCCTGCCGGCGGGAGATCGAGACGATCGGGGCCGGCATGCTCGACCTGGCGGTCCGGGTCGGGATGAGCGCGGACTTCGCGCACGTGTACCTGACCGACTCCGACGAGTACCGCGCGTTCAGCCAGGCCGTGTTCCTCGAACTGTGGCCCCGCGGGCTGTTCTACCTCGGCGAACGGCCCGTGTTCTGGTGCCCGTATTGCGAGACGCCCCTCGCGGAGGCCGACATCGAGTACGAGGAGCGCGCCTCCACGCTCGTCACGATGAAGTTCGAGCTGGCGGGCGGAGGCCACGTCCCGATCGCGTCGACTCGGCCGGAGCTCCTGGTCGCCTGCCGCGCGATCATCGTCCACCCGGACGACCCGCGGTATCGCGCGCTCCACGGGAAGACGGCCCGCGTCCCACGGTTCGGTCACGAAGTGCCCATCGTCCCTCACGCGGCCGCGAAGCCCGATTTCGGGAGCGGGGCCGCGATGATCTGTTCGTACGGCGACATCGTGGACATCCAGCTGTTCCGGGAACTCCGCCTCGAGCCCGTGAAGGCGATCGATGAGCGCGGCCGGATGACGGCCGCCGCGGGCCCGTACGCGGGCCTTCGGGTCGAGGAGGCGCGCGGGAAGGTCCTCGCGGACCTGCAGGCCCACGGGGACGTCGAGAAGGTCGAGCCGATCCGTCATCGGACGCCCCTCTGTCACCGGTCCGCGACCCCGATCGAGTTCATTTCCTCGGAGGCGTGGTACCTCAAGCAGCTCGAGTTCCGGGAGGACCTCAAGCGTCTTGCGACCCGGATGCAGTTCCGGCCCGCGCGGCACCGCCAGCTTCTCCTCGACTGGATCGACGGTCTCACGATCGACTGGCCCGTGTCCCGGCGGCGATACTACCATACGGAAATCCCCCTGTGGTACTGCAAGTCGTGCGGAGAGGTCCTCGCGCCTCCGGCCGGCCGGTACTACCGCCCCTGGAAGGACCCCGCGCCCTTCGAGCGGTGCCCCAAGTGCCGCGCCACGGAGTTCGTCGGGGAGGACCGGGTGTTCGATACGTGGATGGACTCGAGCGTCTCGAACCTGTACGTGTCCCGATACCGACAGGACGCGGGCTTCTTCGAGGCGAACTTCCCCACGTCCCTCCGTCCCCAGGGGAAGGACATCGTCCGCACATGGCTGTATTACACGGCCCTCAAGTCGTGGCTCGTGCGCGGGGAGCCGCCGTTCCGCCGCGTGTTCATCCATGGCCTCGGGCTCGACGCGCGCGGCCGCGCGATGCACCGAACCCTCGGGAACATCATCGAGCCGTGGCCCCTCATCGAGAAATACGGCGCGGACGCCGTGCGGTTCTTCGCCGCGAGCGAGACGAACCCCGGGGACGACTTCCGGATCTCCGAGGCCAAGATCGGGGGCGCAGGGAAGTTCCTCACGAAACTCTGGAACGTGGCGCGTTTCATCTCCTCGTTCCCGGAGCCGCCCGCGGGGGCCCTGCGCCCGTCGGACGAGTGGATCCTCGCGGAGCTGAACGGGGTCATCGAGGCGTGCCGGGGGGCGTACGAGGAGGACAACGTGTTCGTCCCCGCGAACCGGGCCCGCGACTTCCTCTGGAACATGTTCGCGCCCCACTACGTGGAGATGGTGAAGGGTCGGGCGTATGCGGGGGACACGGGCGCCCTGTGGACCCTCCACGCGTGCGTCCGCGACCTCCTGCGGCTCCTCGCCCCGATCCTCCCGTTTTCGACGGACAAGATGTGGCGCTCCCTGTACGGCGGGAGCGTGCACGCGGAGCGGTTCCCGATGCCCCGGGACGGGATCGACGCGTCCCGCGCGTCCGTGACCGCGGCCCTCGTTGCGTTCAACTCGGACATCTGGAAGCAGAAGCGGGACCGCGGGATCAGCCTGAACGTCGAGCTCCCCGGGATCGGGATCCCGGACGCCCTGCGGCCGTTCGAGGCGGATCTCAGGCGGATGCACCGCCTCGTTTGACGGGGAGCGGGTTCCCCCGGATCCGGTACTCCTGGACGTACCACTCCATGGCCTCCCGGATCCGCTCGTCGAACGGGCGGGGGGACCAACCGAGCTCCGTCCTCGCCTTCGTCGCGTCGACGCACAGGTCGAGGGCCGCGAGTTCGAGGGCCGCCCGGGACAAGGTCGGGGCACGCCCGGCGAACGCCGCGTTCGCCTCCGCGAGGACCGCGGCGGCCCGCGCGACTCGCATCGGCACGCGGGCCCTAGGCGGCTTCACGCGGGCCGCCTCCGCGGCGGCCCGGTAGAAGTCCATGAAATGCGCCACGCGGTCCCCCAGGAGGTACATCTCCCCCGGCCGGCCGCGCGTGGCGGCGAGGACGTGCCCCTCCGCGATGTCGGCCGCGTGCGTCCACGTGTTGTGCCCGAACCCTCGCGGGACGATCCGGAGCCGCCCTTTCGCGAGGAGCGCGAGGCTCCGCCCGAGGGCGTTCGTGTCCCCCGGACCGTACACGGCGGCCGGGAGGACGACCGTGACGGGCAGACCCGCGTGCATCTCCCCGATGACGAGCGAGTGGGCCTGGAATTTCGTGACGACGTACGGATCGTGGGTCGGGGCCCGCGCCTCGGAGGATTCCCGCGCGGGACGGTCCGGCGGCGCGGGCGCGAACACGCCCGCAGTCCCCGTGAACACGACCCGGGAGACGCCCTCCTTCCGGGCCATCGCGAGGATGTTCGCGGTCCCCGTCACGTTCACGTCGAACATGCGGCGCGCGTCCCTGACGCCGAGGTCGATCCAGCCCGCGACGTGGAACAGGACGTCCGTCCGGGACAGGTCGCTCTGAAACCTCGGACGGGCGACGTCCCCTTCGACGACCGCGACCCCGCGTGCCTCGAGGGCCCGGGTCCGGTCCCGGGTCCGCGTGAGGACCGTCACGTCCCAGCCGTGGTCGAGGAGCGCGTCCACGACATGCCGGCCGATCAGGCCGGACCCGCCCGTCACGAAGGCGCGCATCATGGGCCCACCCCGTCCGTCGACCGGGGCGAAGCCGACCGAGCCCCTCCTGGGTATTTGACGATTTGGCCCCCGGACCGGCGATAGCCTCAACCTTTCTTCAGGACGACCGTGAGGACGTCCGAGTCCAGCAGGGTGTGCTCGAGCCCGACCCGCTGGCCCGGAAACATCGCGCTCGTCCCCCACACGTTCGCGTAGCGGAACCGACGGCGCCATTCCCGATGAATCGCGTCGCACACCATCCCGACGGACGACGTCTCCTTCACGATGAGCGGCTCCGCCATGTCCGCGTCCTTGCCCTGGGGTTTCAGGTAGACCCGCATGAACCGGAGCGCGTCGTAGATCGCGTCCTTGAGCGGGCCCAGGCCGACGGCCTTGGTCGCGGAGATCGGGAGGAGAGGCCATCCCGCGAGCTTCTTCTCGAGCTCCCGGAGATACTCCCGGCTCACGAGGTCGATCTTGTTCACGACGACCCGCGCGGGCATGTACACGCGGTTCCCCGCGAGGACGTCGATGAGCTCGTCCTCCGTCACGTCGTCCCGCACGACGACCGTCCCGTTCAGGTATCCCCATTCCCGGCAGATGTCCTTGATCATCGCCTCGTCGATGTGGGTGAGCCGCACGGTCGGGTTCACCGTGAGGCCCCCTCGGTTCGCCTTCGTCAGGACGACGTCCGCGGGCCGTTCGTTCAGGCGGATCCCGCCGAGCCGGAGCTCGTCGGCGAGGACCTGGACGTTCGTCTCGAACACGTCGATCATGAGCAAGACGAGGTCGCAGGCCCGCGCGACGGACAGGACCTCTCGCCCACGTCCGCGTCCCCGGGACGCGCCCCGGATGAGCCCGGGCATGTCGAGGATCTGGATCTTCGCGCCCCGGTGCTCCAGGACGCCCGGGATCACTTCGAGGGTCGTGAAGTCGTACGCCCCGACCTCGCTCTGTGCGCTCGTGATCTGGTTGAGAAGGGTCGACTTCCCGACGCTCGGGAAACCGACGAGGCCGACCGTCGCGTTCCCGCTCTTCCGGACCGCGTAGCCCGCGCCACTTCCGCTCGACTTGAGACGCCGGGTCTCGGCTTCCTCCTTGAGGCGCGCGAGCTTTGCCTTGAGTTTCCCGATGTGGTGCTGGGTCGCCTTGTTGTACGGAGTCCGCTGGATCTCCTCTTCGATCGAGCGGATCTGGTCCTCGAGGGTCGCCATCCGGACGCCCGGGAGAGAGGCCCCGCGGGAAAAAGGTTCGCCGCTCGCCCGAGGGTCGCGCTCACCAAGCGGTCCGGATCGTCTCGGGGGCGAGCCCCTTCACCGCGAACAGGACGAGCCGTCGGGACCTCGTTGTATACGGGGACAGGTCCAGTCCCCCGAGGGCCCGGTGCAGATGGAGTCCCTCCGCGTCGAGGAGCGCCTTGAGCTCCGCGAGGGTGTACGCCCGGACGGATCCCGTGTACTCTCGCGTGCCCTTGCCGTCGATGATCAGCTGGCGCGTTTCGTACCGGCCGCGGAGCACGTCGAACGTGTCTTCCTGGAGGACCACGGTGCCCGCGTCGGGGATGCGCCACCCCTGCTGGGGCACCGCGGTCGCGAGGCTGTCCCGGTTGAACATCTCCATGAGGAACTTGCCGCGAGGCTTCAGGGCGTGCGCGATCCCCGCGAGGACGAGCCGGTCCTCCTCCGTGTCGTCGAAGTACCCGAACGAGGAGAACATGCTGATCGCGGCGTCGAAGGCACCCGAGTACCGCAGCCGGCGCATGTCCCCGTGGACGAAGGTGACCTTCGCGCGGGCCTTGGCCGCGGCGCGCCGGGCGGACTCGAGGAGGGGCTCCGACAGGTCGACGCCCGTGACCCGGTACCCGCGCTTCGCGAGCTCGATCGAGTGCCGGCCCGCGCCGCACGCTACGTCGAGGATCTTGGCGCTTTTCCGGAGGCGGAGGATCCGCTCGACCGCGTCGACCTCCGCGGGCGTCGTCGTGTGCGCGTACAGGGTCAGGTAGTCCCGACCGAAGAACGTCTCGTACCACCGCTTCGGCGCCCGGACCACCGTCTCCCCCAGGGCCGCGAACGGTTGGCTCGCTCAAGAAGCTACCGCGTTCACGCGGGCACGATCTGGGTGCCCGCCTTCCCATCCACGGCGGGCACGAGGTGCTCGAGGTCCGTCACGACGACCCGATGGCCGCCCGCCTCCAGGAAATCGATCGCGGCTTGAATCTTCGGGCCCATGCTCCCGGGCGGGAACTGTCCCGCCGCGAGGTGGGCCTTCGCCTCCTTCACCAGGAGCCGGCCGAGGGGCCGTTCTTCTCGCGTGCCGTGGCCGAGGACGACGTGGGGGACGTCCGTTGCGATCACGAGGACCTTGGCCCCGATCGCTCGCGCGAGCACCGCGGACGCGAGGTCCTTGTCGATTACGGCCTCGACCCCGACGAGCCGGTCTCCTTTCCGGACGACCGGGATCCCGCCGCCCCCCGCCGCGATCACGACCCGGCCGTCGGCCGCGCCCGCGAGCTTCGCGATGAGCGCGGCCTCCACGATCTCGATGGGTCGCGGGGACGGCACGACCCGGCGGTACCCGCCTCGAGGATCGAGCGCGAGCTTCCAGCCTTTCGCCCGCTTCACGATGAGCTCGTCCTCCCGCGTGTAGTAGGGACCGATCGGTTTCGTCGGGTTCGCGAAGGCGGGGTCGTCCGGGTCGACCACGACCTGCGTCACGACGCACGCGACGTCTCGCTTGATCCGGCGCGCCGCGAACGCGTTCGCCAGGGCCTGCTGGAGCATGTACCCGATCTGGGCCTGGCTCTCCGCGACGCACACGTCGAGGGGCATCGCGGGCACGCGAGAACGGCCCTCCTCGTTCTGGAGGAGGATGTTGCCGACTTGCGGGCCGTTGCCGTGCGTCACGATGAGTTCGTGCCCCGCGGCGACGAGGTCCACGAGTCGTTCGGCCGTCGCGTCGAGGCGCCGCCTCATGCCGGCCGCGTCGCCCGGATCCCCGGCCGGCACGATCGCATTCCCGCCGATCGCGACGATGAGGCGTTTCACGGGACATCCCTCACGGGAAGAATCCGCACGAACCCGGCGTCGCTATAAGAACGTTGTCTCCTGGGTCGCGTCGCGCCGGATAACTATTTAGAGGGAGGTCGCATCGCACGGTTCTGTGGCGGCCCCGAACCCGTGGAAGCGCTTCGTCGCGACCCCGTACTTCCGGGTCGTGTACGTCGGCGTCCTCGGCGTCCTGACCGCGTTCCTCTTCCCATTCGCCTTCGGGGCCGCCGCGTGCCTCGCCCTCCTCGTGATCCCGCTCACGACGTTCGTCGTGCCGTACTGGTTCGGCGAACGCAAGCCGCGTCGCCTCGCCGTGAACGGGGTCGTCGTGTTCCTGATCGCCCTGCCGATCGTCGCGGCCCTCCAGACGGGCGCCATCCTCGACCTCTCGCCCTTCGAGCTCCAGAGTCTCCCCGATCCGGGCGGGAACGCGACGATGTCCCTGAGCAACGGGACCGTGGATCCGTTCCGCGCGGAGGGCCCCGCGACGTTCACGTTCCGGGTCCTCCTCACGACGACGGACAACGCGACGCCGGCCGACTTCGAGGTCTGGATGAACCTCACGAGGGTCCAGTCGTTCGCCTTCGTGGTGGGCAGCGTCCAGATGGTCCCCGAGCCAGGTGCGGAGAACAACACCCGAGACGGGACGTGGTTCACGGTTGACGCGACGGTGGCCCCGGAGGTCGTCGGCACGGGGTTCTCCGCGAAGCGCGTCAGCGAGGGTCTCTGGACCCGGACGGGCGTGTTCCTGGGCCCCCTATCAGGCGCCTGGGCCACGTACTTCGGCTACTTCGTGCTCTACTCCGGCCCCATCCTCGGCCTCACCCTCGCCTTCTACTTCCTGATCCTGTTCATGTGGTGGTACACGGCCCGGATGCGGACCCGGATCGGGAGGCCGCTGCCTCCCGCGGAAGCGGACGAGGTCGAGGCCACGAGCTCGTCCGGGAAGGCCGGCAAAGCGGCCGCGTTCACGTGCACGAACTGCGGCTCCGACGTGTCCGAGGACGCCTCGAAGTGCCCGAAATGCGGCGCGGCGTTCGAGGACTGAGGGCGCCGCGTTCCTGCATCGCGCGACACTTTCGCCCCTCCCTCCTCACTGGATTCATCTAGCCGCGCGGCCTCGACGGACAGTGTGGGCGGGAGCCCCGGCAACCTTATATCGACCCCCTCGACTATTCGCTCTCCGGGATGGGATTCGCGCTTCCCGTGATTAGATGGCTTCCACATCGATAGCCGAAGAGCTCGCGAAGAAGCAGCGCGAGATCAGCGTCTCCGAGTTCTTCGAGCGGAACAAACAGATTCTCGGATACGACTCGCCGACGAAAGCGCTCCTGACGGTGGTCAAGGAAGGCGTCGAGAATAGCTTGGACGCGACCGAGGAGTCAGGCATCCTTCCCGACATCCTCGTCCAAGTGACAAAGGTCGACAAGGAGGAGTTCCTCGTCGCAATCGAAGACAACGGTCCTGGGATTGTGAAGAAAGAGGTGGCGAACGTCTTCGGTCGGCTCCTGTACGGTTCCCGTTTCCACTCGAGACGCCAGAGCCTGCATCCCGCGGAACACATCGCATTGATTCGGCAAGGAAGATTCGAACTCATGCCGGTTGGAAACCTAGGAGAACGTTACTTCGAGGACCGGGAGGACGGTTCGTTGCCTCTTCCTCCCGGAATCTTAGTGCCGTGCTTCTCGAGGCTGACGGGGGAAGTCCGGTGGAAACCCGCGACGCACGTGATTCGCCATCGGACCGCCTATCCGATGTACCGAATTCACCTGTCACACGGCGCGGCCGTCACGGTCACCGCGAATCACAGTCTCTTCTCCTTCGCTCCCCGGAAGGGGGTTCATCCTGTTGCGGCGAACGGCCTCCATGTTGGAGACTATCTCATCGTGCCCAAACGCTTGCCGGAGGCGCCCGAGGAACTCAGGGTATCGAGCGTCAACCTACTCGAGCACATTCCGCAAGGACTCGCCGTCGGTCACAGGTGGTATGTGTATGGAGTTCCGGACCGCATGCTCGACGAGATCGAGCGCAGCCCCAAGGTCCGACACCGAATCGGCGTGAAGTCAAAGAAACCGCAGTACTTCTATGTGTACCGTAACGTTGGCATACCGATCGAGAACTTTCGGACCTCCTACCGATCGCGCAAGTTCCTGCCTGTCTGGTTCGTCCTGGCGGCGGACCTCACCGACGAGCTTCGCGCCACATCGATTCGCACATATCAAGCGGGCACGGGTAACCCCTCCGACCTTCCGATTGAGATAAGACTCACCGAAGATCTCGCATGGTTCCTCGGCGTATACGTTGCGGAAGGCCATGCGAGCGCTCGTCAGGGAGCCCTGACCCTCGGCCTTCACGAAGCGGGCATCGCGAGTCGCGCGGAACGAATCCTTCGCGAGACATTCCAAGTTCGCACAAAAGTGTCGGGGAGACGCAGCAGCCTGCGCGTTTCATTCTACAGCGACGTACTTTGTCTACTTCTCCGACGCTGGTGCGGGAGCGGCGCGGCGGCGAAGCGGGTTCCCGAGTTCATCTTCCGCTGCCGCGCGGAGGTCCGACGTGCCTTCATGGACGGACTGCACGCGGGCGACGGCAGCACCGCGCATCCTCAGAACCAGCTCGACTATTCGACGGTCAGCCCACACCTCGCGAATCAACTCGCGCACCTCTGGAGGATGGAGGGGATTACCGCAAGCGTCAAGCAGGTGAGAAGCGGAGGCCTTGGCCGACGACCGAGGCCCGCCTACCGCATACTTGTCTTCGGCGCCGACCTTGGCACGCTTCCGTCTTTTCCCCGGAAACGCCCGGTCAGGTCGAGCCGATATCGACAGATGCCCTCGATCCTCCTGGGGACGAATTCCGTGTCGAGCCGGAAGTTCGTCGAGATGTCGAGAAACGGGGTACTAGGAGCTTTCCTGGGAGCCAATCCTCAGGCAACCGCGCGCCACCTCGACAGACTCGAGGGGCGGCCAGTCGCGCCTCGCCAAGGTCGGTTCGACTTTTCGTTGCGGGAGAAGGGATACACGGACGCCCAGAATTGCCCGACCCCGAAGGCTCGCGTCCTCCTTGAAGTAGCCTCGGCGGTGCAGTGGCTACGAGACAGCGACCTTCTGCTTTCGCGGGTGGAGTCGATCGAAGAGGTCGTGCGCCCCGAATGGGTGTACGATCTCTCGGTACCGGGCGATGGCGAGGACGAGAACTTCATCGCCGGATCTCGTGGACCGGTCTTCGTCAAAAACAGTCGGGGCCAGCAGGGTCTCGGAATCAGCGGCGCAGTCCTGTACGGACAGCTCACGACTGGAAAGGCGACGAAGGTCACATCAAAGGTCGAAGAGGAGGACGTTGCCTATCACGTGGAATTGATCCTCGACACGAAGAAGAACCTCCCGACCAAGGTCCGTGAAGATCGAGTCATCTACGAGCGCGCACACGGCACTCGGGTCGAAATCCCTCTCCGCGGCCGCTACGTGGGCGGAAAGCAGTCAGTCACCGAGTACCTCAAGGCAACGGCGATCGTGAACCCGCACGCACGAATAACCTACAGACCGCCCGATGGCGATCCGGTTGCGTTCGAGAGAGTCACGGAAGACCTTCCGCCAAAGACGAAGGAGATTCCCCCGCATCCGCACGGCATCGAGCTCGGAACCCTCATGGCGATGATGAAGGAGACGAAATCGTACAAGCTCGCCGCCTTCCTCGAGGAGGAGTTCGTCCGCGTGTCGTCTCGAGTCGCGAAAGAAATCTGCGAATCGGCCGGACTCGATCCGGACAAGAAGCCGAAGTCCCTCAACCTCGAGGATGCGAAGGCGCTCCATGAGGCGATGGGCTCCGTCAAGCTCATGGCGCCGCCGACGGACTGCCTCAGCCCAATCGGCGAACGGCTCATCAAGCGCGGCCTCAAGAACGTGCTGGGCAACCTGCGCCCGGAGTTTTATGCGCCCCCGCTCTCCCGCGATCCGGCCGTGTACGCAGGGAATCCGTTCCAGGTCGAAGTCGGTATCGTGTACGGGGGCGACCTCCCTCCCGGCCAGCCCGTCGAGGTCCTTCGATTCGCGAACCGTGTACCCCTCCTGTATCAGGCAGGTGGGTGCGCCCTCACCCAGTCCGTGTCGAACGTCGACTGGCGGCGGTACGGCCTCGAGCAGCGCGGCGGACAGGGCCTTCCGTACGGCCCGGCGATCATCCTCGTCCACGTCTGTTCGACGAAGATCCCATTCACGTCCGAAGCGAAAGAGGCCGTCGCGTCGATGGACGAAATCATGACGGAACTCGAGCTCGCGCTCAAGGAGTGCGGCCGCCGGCTCAAGACGCACCTCACGAAGAAGGCGCACCGCGCGAAGACGAAGGAGAAGTTCGAGATCGTCCAGCTCATCCTGCCGCGGATCGCGGAGAAGAGCGCGAAGATCGTCGGGAAGAAGGTGCCGAACCTGGATCCCACGATCACGAAGATCATGGGGGTCGTGTGGATCGACGAGGCGATCGCGTACGACAGGAAGCAGAAACGGCACACGGTCACGCTCAACGTGCACAACTTCACCTCCGCGGGGAAGAAGCTGAACCTCCACGTGCTCCTGCCGCGGGGGGTGAGCGCGACGACGTTCGACCCGAAGCCCTCGGACGTCCGGGACGACGGGAAGATCACGTGGGAGCTGAAGCGGATCGACAGCGTCGAGAAGGCGACCGCCACGTTCGCGATCGAGGGCCTCGACGAGGCCGAGTACGACGAGGCCGAGATCTACGTGAGCGGGATCAACCCGGGCCTCGTGATCGGCGCGGAGCCCCTGCCGGGCGACTGGGAGCTCAATTACGCGGAGTTCGAAGGCGAGGAGGCCGCGCCGGGGGAGGCCGAGGACGAGGGCGAGATCGACTACGACGAGACGGAGGAGGCGCTGGACGATGAGTAGAAAGGTGGCCCAGAAGGAGGCTGCGGAGGAGAGCAAAGCCGTCCAGGCCCTCTACGGGATCGCGGAGGAGATCTACGAGGAGCTCGACGACGGACAGATTCCCAAGATGAAAATCCCCCTCCGGACGAAGGCGAACATCAAGTTCGACACGAAGCACGCCGTCTGGAAGTACGGGAAGCTGATGGGCGTGCGGAGCGCGAAGAAGCTCAAGGGCGCCCTCATGCTCCTGCGGACAATGTACGTCCTCGACTTCATCCGGGATATGATCAACGAGTCCAAGTCGTCGACCCTGCGAGAGATGTACTACATCTCGGAGGGATGGGACATCGCGAAGTTCCACTCCCAGGACGAGTCGAACCTGCTCGCGGAGGACCTCGAGGTCGTCACCCAACTCATCCGGGAGGACTTCAAGCTCCGCCCCGAGGAAAGCGGCGCGAGCGTGATCGGAAACCTCACGATCGAGGAGATCACCCGAGGCGGGGACCGCCGTCGGATCAACTGTCGCGACGATGTTGGCGATGCGGGCTACACAATCCCGTACAACGTGGAGAAGGAGAAGGTGAAGTTCATCGACGCGGACGCGAAGTTCGTCCTCGCGATCGAGACGGGCGGCATGTTCGACCGGCTCGTGGAGAACGGGTTCGACGAGGAGGCGAAGTGCGTCCTCGTCCACCTGAAGGGCCAGCCGTCCCGAAGCACCCGCCGGCTCCTGAAGCGCCTCAACGAGGAGCTCAAGCTGAACGTGTGCAGCTTTACGGACGGAGACCCTTGGAGCTTCCGGATCCACGCCTCGATCGCGTACGGCGCGATCAAGACGGCCCACATCTCCGAGTACCTCGCGACCCCGACCGCGGAGTTCGTCGGGATCACGGCGAGCGACATCCTGAACTACGAGCTCCCGACGGACGCGCTCTCGCCCCGCGACGTGGGCGCCCTCAACGCGGAGCTGACGGACCCGCGGTTCGCGGACGAGTTCTGGCGGAACGAGATCGGCACGATGCTCCAGATCAACAAGAAGGCGGAGCAGCAAGCCCTCGCGAAGTACGGCCTCGACTATGTGACGGACACGTACCTGCCCGAGAAGCTCGGACCCCTCGGGATGATGTGATCCCTCACAGGCCCTCGGGCGGGGCTCGAAGGACCGTGCCGAGGTACCCGTCGATCCACAGCGCGCGAGCACGGCCGTCCGAGCGGGACGCGAGCTCGAACCGCCACACGGGGAGGAGGACGAGCTCGGGCCAAGCCCCGGCCGGCTTCGCCCCGAACGCGCGCCGGACGATCTCTTCCGCCTGGGATGGTCCTGCCTTCCCGAGTGCAATGGGATGCGCGAGCTTCGCGGACAGGACGTGCTCGAGGAGCGAGGGGTGTGCGAGCGGCTCGAGTCCTTTCGCGGGCATGCGCGGGAGGCCCTCGAACGTGAGAGTGCCGCCCGTCGCGTGCGCGATCTCCCCCGTCACGGCGTTGAGGTAGAACGGCCGCGTGACGCGTCCCGCGCGCCTTCCGATCGACAGCTCGGCCTCGACGCGCCACAGGGGTACGTCGTAGAAGTCCGTGCGCGTCACCTGCTCGTCCGCGAGCACCAGGAGCCGCCGTCGGACCTGCTCTTCCAGGATGCGGGTCGCGTCGACGAGGGGTACCCGGAGAGGCAGGCGTGCGATCGTGGTGAGCGCGCCTCGCCGCGGATCGAAGCCGTGGAGCGGGTCCCAGTACACGTCCCGGCCCGCGAGGCGCTCGGCGCGGAGGAGCCGCGCGTCCGCGAGCTTCCGGAGGAGGATCGCGAGGAAGCGGGGCTCCGCGCCGGTCATCGCGACGATCTCTTCGGCGCCATACAAACCGGGGAGGTCCTCGAAGATCCGGAGGACTCGCGTCCCGATCGATTCCTCGACCGCGGCGGGGACGAGGGACATCGACGCGCGGACCGCATTCGTCGCGAGCCTCTGTCGGCGGCGGGTCATCTCGTCGGGCGCGGGCCCGGAGGACCCCATCCCATGCGTGGACTGGACCTCGCGGAACCGCTCCTCTGGCACGACAACGTGCTGGGTCGCAAGCCCGCGCACCTCGAGGGCCATGACGGTCGCGAGGTGGTCCGGCGACAGGAGGAGGAGATGGCCGGCCCGCAGGCCCGGGATCGCCTTGAGGATCCGGTCCGCATGGCCCGGCGCGAGGGACGCCACGAGGTGGCGCACGCGATCCAGGTCCTGCTTCGCAATGAGCCGTCCGAGGGCCCACGTGTTCGCCTGGCCGAGCGCCTTGTAGTCGAGGTCCGTCACGTTCTGAGTCGACACGACGAGTCCGACACCGTATTTTCGGGCCTGCCGGAACAGGAGGGACAGGAACTTCTTCGCAGGAGGGTTCCTCGGATGGGGCGGGCAGAGCCCCCCGACCTCGTCGATGTACAGGACGAGCCGCAGGTCGCCGGAGGGCCGCGCAGCCATCCAGCGGAACACCTCTTCGCAGAGGGTCGCGACGACCAGTTCGCGCTCGGCCGAGCTCCGCAGGGCGCCCGTGTACACGACGTTCACGGGCGTGCGGCCCGGCGGCGCCCACGCGAGCATCGTCTCGATGTCGAGGGGTTCGCCCGCCGTGTACAGGAGTCCCTTCGCACCGACCGTGAGGGCCTTCGCTCGGCGCGCGAGAGCGGCCCGTTCCCGTTTCGTGAGGAGTTTCGCCGCGTCCCCGCGCGGCTCCGCCTCGAGGGCCTTCGCGAGGCCCGAGAGGTCCTCGGGCCATGGGCCCTCCCGAAGGCCGTCCTGGAGGACGAGGTACACGACGTCCTTCGCGCGGCCGCCCGCGTCCGAGGTGGGATCGTACCCCATCGCGGCCACGAGCGCCTCCGAGACCGCATCGAGGACCACGACGACATCTTCCGCCGTGCCGGAGTCGGGTGGGCGCCGCAACGGGTTCAAGCTCAAGGGCGTACCGCGCGTGGACCCTGGCGTGAAGATCGCGACGGCCGCGCGGGACCAGTACCCTTCGACCGCGGCGCTCGGCGCGGGGTGCGTGGACGCGGACGCCTGCGTGTGGACGAGGGCGAGGGACGCGAGGTCTCCCTGCGCGTCGACGGCGATGCATGGGATCCCCGCGCGGACGGCCTCTTCGAGGATCGCCTTCCCGAGGACCGTCTTGCCGGAGCCCGTGGCCCCGAGGATCACGACGTGCCGGAGGAGCGCGGCTTCGGGCAACCGCACAGGGGCGCCGGTCGCCGGGTCGACGCCGAGATGCAGGGGCATGCGGACCTCCGTGGTCGGTCCCAACGTTCCCCGCGGCCCGCATATACGTTTGGCGGGGTTTCCGGCGAAACCCCACGACCCCACGCCGGCGCCGGAGAACGCCCCCGTGGGGATTTGAACCCCAGTCTGCAGGTCCGCGGCCTGCTAGCCTGTCCAAACTAGCCGACGAGGGCGCAGCCGCGGCTAACCACCCGGGCCTATAAGAGGCTACCCGTCTCGAGGGCGCGCGTCAGATCTTGAGGGCCTCGAGGACCCGGTGGAAGATTTCGTCGATGAGCCCGCTCGCGTACACCTCGACGAGGAGGCCGCGGTCCCGGTAGTACTTGATCAGGGGGGCCGTCTGCCTGTCGTACGTCTCGATCCGGGCGCGGACGACGTCGGGCCGGTCGTCGGGCCGGATCGTGAGAGGCGTGCCACACCGGTCGCAGTGCCCTTCCTTGCGCGGCGAGTTCATGAGGACATGGTACACGGCCTCGCAGTTCGGGCACACGCGCCGGCCCGTGTTCCGCTTGATCAGGTCCTCCGGCTCCAGGAACAGGTTCACGGCCGCGTCGATCGGGGTCAGACCGGCGAGGGCCTGCGCCTGCACGAGGGTCCGCGGGAAGCCGTCGAGGATGAAACCCTGCCTCGCGTCGGGCTCCTTGAGCCGCCGCTCCGTCATCGAGATCACGAGGTCGTCCGGCACGAGGGCCCCGCTGTCCATGTACGATTGGGCCTTCTTCCCGAGGTCCGTCCCCTCCGCGACGTTCCGTCGCAGGATGTCCCCCGTGGAGACGCGCGGCACGCCCAGTTTCGTGGACAGCTTCGCGGCCTGCGTGCCCTTGCCCGCGCCGGGCGGGCCCAGGAAGACGAGTCGCATACGCACGAGGGGATTGGAGTCGGCGGGCTAAAGGCTTTGTCCTGCAGCCGTCAGAAGAGGTGGTCGTCCGTCGTCCGCGCGGGCCCGCCGACCCGGCACGGGATCGTCTGGATCCCGAGCCCTTCGACGCGGTCCTGGATGTCAGCGACGCGCTCCGGGGTCGTGTTCACGTACACGGTCGCGCCCGTGTCGATCGAGAAGAACGCGGGCAGCCCCTCGTCCCGCATCTTCCGCACGGCGAGGATCACGCGGAGGGTCTCGGGCCGCCACAGGACCAACTCGCCGGCTCCGGTCATCGTGATCCCGTGGAGCATGAGGCTGTCCCTCTCTGCGAGGGCGCAGATCCTCCCAACGTCCCGGGATCGGATCGCGAGCTCCATCTCCGCGATGAGGCGGGGCATCTCCGCGAGGCGCGCGTTGAAGAAGGGCGAAGACGTGGCCTCCCGGTGCGCGTCGTCCGTGACCTTGAACGCGGGGATGAGGGCCACGATCATCCCGATCTGGAGGTCTTCCCCCGCGAGCTGGACCGCGTACGAGTCCTGGTCCGTGAGGCCCATTTTCCACTTGCTGAAGCCGCCCGTCACGGCCCGGGTCGCGGATCCGGCCCCGCGGCGGGCGATCCTCGAGACCTCCTCGGGCGCCAGGTCGAGCCCCGCCGCGCGGACCGCGGCCAGGGCGAGGGCCGCGAAGCCGGATGCGCTCGCCCCCAGCCCGACGTTCGACGGGAAGTCGTTCACGCTCACCATTCGGAAGGGCGCCTGGGTCCCCGCGCGACTCCGGACCGGGTCGACGACGGCCCGGATCCGTTCCATGTCCCGCGCGCTCACGGGCCGACCGTCGATCACGGCCGTGTCCGTGGGCACGCCGCCGAACTCGATCGTCGTCCGGGTCGTGAGGGGGGCCGTGCACACGCTGATCGAGTCGTGGTACGGGAGGCGGAGGACGGGGTCCGCGAGGCCATGGTACTTGATGAGTCCCTGGATCGGGTGGGCGATCGCGCTCGCCTTCATCCGGACCACGCCTCCAGGAGCGGGAGGAGGTCCGCGTGGTCGCGGATCGAGGCGTCCGCGAGTCCCGCGTCCGGGTTCGGCCACGGCTCGGGGCTGAACCACACGGCCCGCATCCCGATCCCTTTCGCGCCCGCCACGTCCGCGTCGAGATCGTCCCCGACGTGGACGACCTCGCCGGGTCGGAGCCCGATCGGCCGGAGGACCGCCTCGAAGATTGCGCGCTCCGGCTTGCGTCGTCCGACCTCGTCGGAGAACACGCGGACGTCGAAGAAGCCCCCGATCCCCAGGTCGTCCTGGAGCTCCCGGAGGTAGCGACCCCACGTGCGGCCCGTGTTCGAGACGAGGCCCACGCGCAGCCCGCGCTCCCGGAGGCGTCCGAGCACGTCCGCGATGTGCGGGTACAGGGCCGGCGGCCGTTCCCGGATCGCGTTCCCGAACGCGCGGGCCACGGGGGCCGTGAGCCGGCCGTCCGATCCATCGAGGCCCGCGAACCCGAGGAACGTGGCGATCTGGTCCTCGGGCGACGGGTCCTCGTGCCGCTTCCAGCACGACACGAGGTACTCCGTGTGCCGCTCGTATGCGTCCTCGAGGACCCGGGCCTCCGCGCGCACCCCGGCGGCCCCGAGGGCCTCCCGGACGTTCCGCACGCGGATCTCGCGCATCGCGTCGTCGAACTCGGGCGTCGCCTCCGCGATCGTGTGCCACCAGTCGAACGTGACGCCTCGGATCATGCCGCGCCGCCTAGATGTCGAAGATCACCTGGGCCGTCCCCGCCTTCGGGTCGACCGTCAGGCCGTGGTACGTGACCGCCTTGATCGCGAGCTTGAGCTCGTGACGCGCCTTGTCGATCGCCTCGCCCCGGGCCTTTCCGGCGAGCACCATGCCGTCGATGCGGACATCGAAGTCGACGAATAGGAGGCGCTGGGTTTCGTGGAGGAACAGGAGCTCCTGGAGCCAGTTCACGAGGAGCTGGGGCGGGTCCGTCCCGCGCACGCGGACCTCGACCTCTCCGACCGGCCGGACCTTCGACAGGTCCGCGATGAGGCTGAACATCCCCTCGGCCGCCGCGGCGAAGAGTTCCTCGAGCGTGTTCCCGTACGCGCGGATCCCGACGTCCGCGGTGTGCTCGATCTCCTCGTATCGCACGGACGGTCGAGAGGTCCGCCGGTAGATGAATCTTAGCGGCGCAGGTCAGATCCCGCGTTCCTTTCCGGGCCAGATGAACTTGTGGACCTGCGGCTGCAGGCGGACATCCAGACGATCCTCCAGGAGCCACATGGCGAGCGTCGCGGGGTCGAGCCCCGCGTGGACCTTGTGTGCCGGCGTGACGGGACTGAACAGGACGGTCTCCACGGGCAGGTCGCGCCCCGACACGACGTCCCGCGCGAACTCGTAGTCCGGCCGGTCGAGGATCACGAACTTGACCTCGTCTTGGGGACGCAGGCGGGCCAGGTTGTCGAACGCTCGCCTCGGCGTCATCCCGGAGCCAGGACACTTCACGTCCATGATGTACCGCACGCGGCCCGCCCGCCGTTCCTTCGCGACGTCCGCATCGAAGGCGGTGAGGTCGACCTCTCCGTCCGTCTCGATCGTGTGGACCATCGTGGCCGGAAGGTCGTGGATCGCGCGGGCCACGGAACGTGCCTGGAGGAGGGGCTCCCCGCCCGTCCAGCACACGTGGGTGATCCCACGCCGCCGGCCGTCCGCGGTCCCGCGGGCGAGTCCGACCACCGTGTCCACCAGCGTGCCGACGGGCACCTCGCGGGACTCCCCGCCTTCCACCGCGTACATGGAGTCGCACCACGCGCACCGGAGGTTGCACGCATACAGCCGGACGAAGACGGTCGGCGTACCGACGAGGCTCGACTCGCCCTGGACGCTCGCGTAGCACTCGCTCAGCAGAAACGTCTTCCCGGGGATCGCCTTCGCGAGCTCAGCTTCTTCGCGCATGGGTGGGCCTCCAACGGGCGGGCGGGTAGATAAGCCCTGAGCATCACGCGGCCTTGCGCGGCCTCGCGTACGGGAGCGGATCCGTCACCCCGGCCTCTCGGAACCCTTTCAGCCTCAGCTGGCAGGAGTCGCAGGCCCCGCACGCCTTCGGGCCGCCAAGGTAGCACGACCAGGTGAGCGCCCAGGGCACTCGGAGCTCCTCGCCCTTCCGGACGATGTCCCCCTTCGACATCGCGATGAGGGGGGTCCGGACTTCGATCGGGTCGCCCTCGACTCCGCGCTTCGTCCCGAGGCGCGCCACCTCTTGGAACGCCGCGAAGAACTCGGGACGACAGTCCACGTAGCCCGAGTAGTCGATCGCATTCGCGGCCATCACGATCGCCTCCGCGCGGGTCACCTCCGCGAGGCCCAGCGCGTACGACAGGAGGATCGTGTTTCGGGCGGGCACGTACGTCACGGGGATCTCCTGGCCGATCTCCTCGAGTCGCCTCTGTTTGGGCACCCCAATCCGACGGTCCGTGAGCGCGGATCCCCCGATTCCCGTGAGGTCCAGGCCGACGATCCGATGATCCGACACGCGAAAGTGGTCTGCAATCCGCGAGGCCGCGTCGATCTCCTTGCGGTGGCGCTGGCCGTAGTCCACGGTGAGCGCGATGATCGTGGCGCCTTCTGCCCGCGTCATCGCGAGAGCCGTCGCGGAGTCCATCCCGCCGCTGAGGAGGACGACGGCTCGAGCGGCGGTCACGGGACGCGAATGGCCGCGCGGGTTAAAGAGCCCGCAGGCGGCCCCTGGGCGGCGGACCGTCACGCGCGGATCTCGTCGAACCGGTAGTCCTCCCACGCGCGGACGCCGAGGACGATCTCGAATTCCTGCGGGGTCAGGATCGGCTCCTTGTACAGGAGGACGTCTTCGATCGCGATCCTCGGGCACGCGGTGTTCACCCACGCGTCCACGCGGTAGCCCTGGAGGAATTCGGGGGAGACGAGATCCATGAGGAAGATCTGGGCGTGGCGGCCGTGCGTCTCCGCGAGATCTTTCAGGTGCGTCGCGAGTTCCATGCGGACTTGCCCGATCTTCCTCGACACGATGATCCCGAACACGCTCGCGTCTCTCGCCCGCGCCATCGCCGCGTGACGCTGTCGAAGGACGCGATCCCTCACCTCCTCGAGGCGCCGCGCGGTCCCGCGCTCCGGATCCGCGACGACGATGGCCTTGTCGACGAGGATTGCCACGCCCAGGGGGTGGAAGTCCCCGGTCCCGATGTACAGGTAGCCGTCGACGCCATCCGCGACGGTCGTCGCGGCATGGTAGTCACACCCGAGGAGCTGGCCCGCGTACGCGACGCGGCGGTCGGGTTCCCCGATGCGGACCTCGTGGCCCTCCTTCTCGAGGTGCTCCCGGATCGCGGGGAGCCACGACCGGAATTGGGTCGTCGTGAGGAGCCCGATCCTCCGGGGGAGGAGGGGCAGCGCGGCGTCGACGAACGCGAGGGATGTGAGGGGCGGCGCGGGGAGGTCGTAGAAGAACACGCGGTCGTACCGCAGGTGCGGCATGGGGGCATGGCCGAGGTGGACGATGAGGTCTACGGGCATGTCGGGGACGTCGCACGCTCCGAACGAAGGATCCGCGGATACGAGGCACGCGACGCCGGTCCGGGTCTCGATCTCGCGCGCGAGCTCGACCGCCTTCGTCCGCAGCCCGACGGGGAACTGGAGCCCGACCGTCTTCGGGTTTCGTCCCCGGATCACCTCGAGGAGACGGTCCGTGTCGCCCATGAGGTCTTCACGAGACGCGGGCGAGTGGAAAAACCTGTGCCCCGCGCGGTCAGCGTTTCTTCGGCTTGTCCTTCTCGATCACGAGCCGCCACGGGGTCGGGAGCTTCACGCCCCCTTTCCTGAGGGCTTCCTTCGCGTCGTCCACGTGGTCCTCCGTCGTGGAGATCGTGAAGATCTTCATCCCCGGCTGGACGCGGGCCGCGGTGCCGGTCGGCGCGCCGAACGCGGCGCGCATCCCCTCCGAGATCCGGTCCGCCCCGGCGCCCGTCGCAATCTTGTTCTCCCGCAACACGTTGTGCGGGTACAGACGGAGTTTCAGGTGGTACCCGTTGCCCGCCTTCTTCGCGATGTACCGGTTCGCGCTGATCCGCGCCGCCTCGAGGGCGATGTGGCGGATCTGACACGCCTCGTCCGCGACGAGATGCACGCGAACGGGAAACGTCGCCTTCAGGTCCCCGATGTCGAACTGGCTGATCCGGAGCCCCGGGACGCCGCCCATGTACTCCTTCCGCGTGTACGCCTGCCCGCGGATCTCCCGGTACATGCTTCCCGGCTTGCGCGTCATCGTCCCAGGCCGCGCTCGAAGGGGCGGGCGCTATTTAATCCTTCGGGGGCGCAGAACCTTCATCCGGTCATCGGACGTTGCGGGTCTCCAGGACGATGGCCGCCACCTTCACGATCATGGCGACCCCTGCGTTCGGCGCGATCCTGGTCGCGGCGTGGGGGCTCGGCGCGGTCCTCGCGGCGTGGGGGTACGCCCGGCGGCAGCCGGCGCGGATGGGGCTCGGCGTGGCCCTCCTCGGAATCCTCTCGATCGTCACGGGCCTCGCCTGGGCCCTCTCCGGATGGCCGTCCGATGCGGACGGGTACGCCGTGACGGCCGGGGACCTCGTGTTCCTCGGGCTCCTCGGGTTCCTCGGCGGCATCGTGACTACGTTCGGAGTGACCATCGCGCGATGGGGCGCGCGGCCGGCTCCCAAGGCGTAGGCAGGGCCGCAGATCCTGGGCTGCAAAACGTTAAGTGGAACCCGGCGCGTGCGCGCGCGTCGATGTTCCTCGTGAAGCTCGGCGGGAGCGTCCTCACGGACAAGGCGCGCCTCCGCACTCCGAGGCGCCCCACGATCGCGCGGCTCGCGCGGGAGCTCTCCGGCGCGTCGGAGCCCCTGATGGTCGTGCACGGAGCGGGCTCGTATGGCCACATCCTCGCGCGGCGGCACCGGCTCCACGAGGGCCGGCCGGACCGGGTCAAGCTCGTGGCTGGGGCGCGCGTGCAGCGGGACGTGAAGGCGCTCGACGCCCTCGTCGTGGACGCGATGATCGCCGCGGGCCTCGCGCCCGTCTCCCTCGCGCCGTCCGCCCTCCTCACGATGGACGACGGCCGCGTCGCGTCGTTCGACGCCACCCCGTTCCGGGACTATGCGGGGATGGGCCTCACGCCGGTCACGTTCGGAGACGTCGTGCGGGACCGCGTGCGCGGGATCGCGATCTGCTCCGGGGACGTCCTCATGATCGAGCTCGCGAAGGCGTTCCGTCCCACGCGGGTCGTGTTCGTCGCGGACGTGGACGGCCTGTTCACGGCGGACCCGAAGCGTCGGCGCGGCGCGCGCTTCCTCGAAGCGGTCCGCGTGGACGACCTCGGCGCGATCGACTTCACGCCCGCGCGGGCGGCCGACGTCACGGGGAGCATCGAGGGGAAGGTCCGGCGGATGTTCGAGATCGCCGCGACCGCGGACGAGTGCGTGATCCTGAACGGTAACGTAAAGAACCGCCTTCGGGATGCCGTGCGAGGCCGGCCCGTGGTCGGGACGCACGTGGTCGGAGGCCCGTGACATGCCCGAGCCGTCTAGGACGGAGCAGCGCAAGGCGGAGCACGTGAACATCATCCTCCAGGAGAACGTCTCCGCGGAGTACAACTTCTGGAACGACGTGCGGCTCGTCCACGACGCCCTCCCGGAGGTGGACCTGGACGACATCGACACGTCCGTCAGGCTGTTCGGGAAGCAGCTCGCGGCGCCTCTCGTGATCTCGTCCATGACCGGGGGGTTCGGCATGGGCCGGGAGATCAACGCGAACCTCGCGAAGGCGGCCGCGGAGGTCGGCGTCGCGATGGGGGTCGGCTCCCAGCGAGCGGCCCTCGAGAAGCCGGAGCTCGAACCCACGTACGCGGTCGTTCGAGACCACGACGTGCCCCTCCTGTTCGCGAACCTCGGCGCGCCCCAGCTCATCCCGCAGTCCGGGAAGCGAGCCTACGGCGCCGCGGACGCGAAGCGCGCGATCGAGATGGTCGACGCGGACGTCCTCATCGTCCACCTGAACTTCCTCCAGGAGGTCGTCCAGCCGGAAGGGGATCGCCGGGCGAAAGGCGTCCTCGCGGCGATCCGCACGCTCGCGCATCGCTTCCCCGTGATGGCGAAGGAGACCGGGGCGGGCATCTCCCGAGAGGTTGCGACGCGCCTCAAGGCGGCCGGGGTCAAGGGGATCGACGTGGGCGGGCTCGGCGGGACGTCGTTCTCCGCGGTCGAATACTACCGGGCGCGGAAGGAGGCGTCGTCCCTGAAGGAACGCCTCGGGGCCACGTTCTGGAACTGGGGTATCCCGACGCCCGCTTCGATCGTCCTCGCGAACGTCGGGCTTCCCCTCGTGGCGACGGGCGGCGTGCGGTCGGGCCTCGACGTGGCGAAGGGGATCGCCCTCGGCGCGACGGCCGCGGGCATGGCAAAGCCCATGCTCGAAGCCGCGAAAGTCTCCGCGGACGCGGTCGTCGCGGAGCTGCGCGGGATGATCGAGGAACTCAAGGCCGCCATGTTCCTCACGGGCGCGACGAGCGTCCCGAAGCTCCAGGAGCGCCACGCGATCGTGATCCGGCCCACGGCGGACTGGCTCGAGCTCGGACGCGGGGAGTGAGGCCATGGCCGCCCCGCTCGCCTCCGCGGGGGAGGATTCCCTCGAGCGGTTCCTGAAGCCGTGCCGCGAGGCTTGCAACGCGCACATCGCATCCTTCTGGGAGGGACATGCGGGCGAGCGTCCGGAGACCCCGTACCCCTCCACGAAGACGATGCGGGCCAACGCGCGCCTGTTCGGCGCGGGGAAGCGGTACCGGTACGGGATCGCGATCGCGGGATACCGGCTCCTCTCGGGTGCCACGCCCCCGCGCGGCTTCGAGCGGGCCGCGACCTGGCTCGAGTGGTACCACCTGTACACTCTGTTCCTCGACGACATCATGGACGAAGACGTCCGCCGCCGGACGTTCCCGAGCGCGTGGCACACAGACGCGCGGCTGTACCGCGGGCGGGACGCCGCGTTGCCTGCCATCGTGTTCCGCACGCGCCGGCACCGGTACGGCGCCTCCCAGGCGATCCTCGACGCGCTCCGCCTCCGCTCGTTCGCGGAGCGCGCGATCGAGGACGCGCACGACCTGGATCCCGGGGTTCGCGTCTCCCTGCTCTCGGAACTCACGGAGGTCGACCTCGTCGTGAGCGACGGCCAGGGCCTCGACATCGACTTCGAAGCGGCGGCCCAGATCCCGGAGGCCGACTACGTCCGGATGAGCGAGGCGAAGACCGCGCGCCTCTACTTGGGGGCCGCCGCGACGGCGGCGGTTGCCGCGAAAGCGTCCACCGAGGAACGCGAGGCCCTAGAGGCGTATGCCCTGCGCTTCGCGATCGCGTTCCAGGACCGAGACGACCTCCTCGGCGCGGGCGTCGTTCGATCCCGGATCGGCGGATCGTCGGAGGGGGACCTCCGCCAGGGGAAGCGGACCCGCCTCTACGTGCTCGCCGTGCAGACCCTGACGGGCCGCGACCGGTCCGCCTTCCTCCGGGCCTATGGCCGCGGGCCCCGTACGACGAAGCGGGACATCGCGACCGTGCGGGGGCTCCTCCGGGACCACGTCCTTCCCATCATGGAGAGCCGCATCACCGAGAACCAGCAGCTCGCGAGGGAGGCCCTCGACCGGGTCCCGCCGCGGGACCTCGACGCGCAACGGTTCCTCGAGGCCCTCGTGGACGCCCAGGCGACCCGGGTCCGCTAGTCCTCGATTCCCCGCGCCGTGATGCGGAACGGAGCCCGGCTCGCTTCCTCCCGGTGCCGGTGCTTCTCCAGGACCGCGACCCGGGCGCTCGGCCCCACCTTCTCGAGCCGGACGATCGTCTTTGCGTTGTGGCTCAACATGTGCCCGCCGAGGGGCATGAACGCGCCCGTGTCGATATCCGTGTACACCTGGGACGTCACGACGACGGGCACCCCCCGCTGCCTCGAGACGCGCAGGAGCTTCGCGATCTGCCGGGTCAGGCCATGGCGCTCCTCGCGCCGGGACTCGTCGCGCATCGTGAGGCGGTAGTGCATCGTGATCGAGTCGATCACGATGAGCCCGACATCCGCGTTGTTCTCCGTGAGCTTGACGGCCTTGTCAATCAGGTTCTCCTGCTCCTCGAAGCTATACGGCTCCGAGAACAGGATGTTCCGCGCGACGAGGTCGAAGTCGTCCCCGCAGATCTGCCTGAGGCGCTCGAGGGACACGCCCTCCGTGTCGATGTAGATCACCTTGCGCCCCGCGCGCACGACGTTCCGGGCGAGGACGAGGCACACGTTCGTCTTCCCGCTCCCCGCCTCCCCGTGGAGGAGCGTGATGCAACCCTCCTCGACTCCCCCGCCAACGAGCTCGTCGAGGCCCCGAACGCCCAGGGCCACCTTCATCGCCCGGGGAAGCGCGGTTCCGCCTTTAATCCTTCGAGAGGACGGCGGGCAGCGCGGACACGTACGCGCCCTCCGATGTCCACAGGACGATCCCGCGGCCTGGCGTCGCGGCGCGCGTCGCGACGGGCCTCTCCGCACCCGATTCCGGATGGACCGCGACGACTTCCCCGTCCCCCGCGCGTAGCTCCGTCTCGAAGCGTTCCGCGTCCACGAGGCGGGCTGTGCGCAGGTCCCGCGCCTTGAAGCGACGTTGCTCGCCGGTCACGAGGTCCCGCAACGTGACGAACCCGCCGAGCTTCGCGACCTCGTGGACCGCGCCCTTGTGTCGCACGACGTCGCCCACCTGGAACGGGCTGAGTCGCACCAGGCTCGTGACCCGGTACACCTCGGCCCCGCCCCGCTGGCCATACAGCTTCGGCGACGAGGACACGGTCCCCGCGAACGCCTCCGCGACCTCCCTCGCGAGGGCCTTTACGAGGGCGTTCGTGCTCACGTAGAAGTCGAGTCCCCCGTGGATCTCCTCGATCCTCGAGGTGAAGTCCCCGCGCGCGTCGCGTCCGCGGTCGATCCGCGCCACGACGAACGTCCGCACGGCCCGGATCTCCCTCGGGGTCAGGTCCCGCCCGGCTCCGCGGACCTGGAGGATCCCCTGGAAATACGCGGACCGCTCCTTCGTGCACGTGTCGCACACGCTCGGCTTCAACCGGAGCCGCGCGTGGAAATCCTGGACGACCTCGAACGCCTCGTGGCGGCCTGTCGCCTTCACGGTGAGGAGGAAATTGTTCGGGTCCTCCTCTCGCGCGACGTGGGTGAACGTGACCCGGCCGAACGGCCTCTGTGGCGGGATCCGCTCAACGAGGAGCCTCGGGATCGCGATGTCGAGGTCGAACCGAGACCAGCCCGACGCGAACCGGAACGAGCCGCAGTGCGCGCACCTCGACACGTCCACGTGGGGCGGCGGTTCGACGATCCGGTGCCGCTTCGTGAAGCACCTCGCGCAGAGGCCGTCCACGGTCGGGCCTTCCGTCCCGCACTCCACGCAGAACATGACCCGCTTCGAACGTCTCCGGGGATACTTAAGCGCTGGGCCCCCGCCCGGATCCCGATAGCCGGGGGGAAGGCCATAAGTATCCCCGCTCGCGTGCCGGGGGAGGTCTATGCCGCGCGCGAAGCCGTGGTGGAAGGAGCGCCGGGTCAAGCACCGGGACGCGGTGGTCTTGTGCGTGCTGTCCGCCTCGATGCTCCTCGCGGGTGAGTTCGCGGGTCCCGCGAACCCGGCGCTCCGGGAGATCTACGATCTGTACATCGCCCCCGTATTGGACCGGCCCGCCCTCCTCATCCTGAACACGCTCCTCGCGGTCCTCGCCTTCACGACGGCGTTCGGCGCGTTCCTCGTCCTCGTGGGCGGGTGGTACTTCATGCGAGGCCGGATCCCGCGAGGACGGTTCCTCGTCGGGTTCGGCGTCGGGCTCACGTCCCTCGGGCTGTTGAACCGCCTCGCCTACGCGACCCTCGTGTTCGGCACGCCCCTCACGTTCCTGGTGCCCCTCGCGATGACCTTCACGGGAATCGGGATTCTCGTGGGAGTCGCGGCGCACGCTCTCATGGGCCAGTATGCTCTCTTCCTGAAGCGACATGCGAACCAGGCGTGGCGCCGCTGGCGTCGGTCCCGACGGGGGTCGCCCCGACGCGGGAACGGACGGCGGCGTTGGCGGTCCGGCCGCGTCAAGTCATCGTGACTAACTGCGCGTGGGGCACCCCGCCGATCCACAGGATGCCCTCCTCGCTCACGAATCCCGCCCGCATGGCCGCGTCGACTGTTTCGCGGCCGACGAAGTTCCCGATGGTCGCGCTCCGGAGATGGTCCACGAACGACGCCTCCGTCACGACGTCACCTTCATAGAACCGACTCACTTCGATCTTGAACCTGCCCTCGCGGAACGTCTTGCCGATGAGGTCCGCGTCCGCGGCCGCGACGAGCACTTCCCTGCCCTGATGGTACACTTTCATGCGGATGGGCATTGGGGAGGCCGCTGTTACAACCGTTCGACGAGTTTATACTTGTTTTTCGCGGGGCTATAGATCTCCCCTTCCTGGGCCCATCGCTTCAGCCAGGCGTCGACGCGTGCGGGTGGGATGTTGCGTTCCTGCGCAACGCGGACGATGTCTTCGTAGTCCGCGACACCCTCCGGGCCCGCCAGTTCCGCGATGATGTCTCGGAGCGAAATGATCTGCTCCCGCTGCGACTGGCTGATCCCCGTCTGGATGATGTCGATGTCGAAGCGCCCTTCCTCGCCCGCGACCTTGCCCATCCAGTATTCGACGATCCGCACAGCCCGGTCCGCATCGTCCGCGGTCACGGCTTCCCCTAGGCGCATGCGCGCGCCGGCTTCCGCGAGGCGGATGATGGCTTCGAGCTGGCGAGGTGTGATGGGGACGCTGGATCCCGCCGCCTCTCCAGTCTTCCGGATCTCGAGATACTTCTTCTCGATGATGGCCATCGCCTCGTCCGTCATCACGGGATAGATGCGCTTCGCAAACGCCACGTATTTTCGAAGGAAATCCGGACTGAAGTACGGTGTATACGGTTCTTCGAGGTGTTGAGTCTCCTCCGTGGTCGCACCCGACTCTCGTCGTCGTCCGATTTCTCCCACGCGGTGTCCTCTGAGGATGTGCTCCGCGAGCTCGCGGTCCCGATCCGCTTGGGGGCGATCGATCATGGAGAAAATGATGTCAAATCGAGAGAGGAGGGCGGGTGGCAGGTCGATTTGTTCGGAAATGTACTTGTGTTCGTCGAATCGTCCGAACTTGGGGTTCGCGGCCGCGAGGACCGCACACCGGGATTGAAGCACGGCCGTGATGCCCGCTTTCGCGACGCTGACGCGCTGCTGTTCCATCGCTTCGTGGATCGCAGATCGATCCTGCGGGTTCATCTTCTCGATCTCGTCGATGCAATTGTGGACGACCGCGCCGTCGCAGAGGAAGTCGTTGTGACCCGGGACCCGCAGATCGTAGACGTATCCGTCATGGTGCTCGATCCGGACTTGATCGATTCGGTCTAGGGCATAGTCGGCACCGGTGAGCGATTGCAGGGCCTGATAGTCGCGGAGAGAAATCTGGGGTCGGATGGCTTCCGTGAGCCTACGAATCGCTTGCTTGAACGGCCTCTGCCTGCCGTTCGCCAGGTCGTACATGGTACCCCGGAGGCCTTCCTCCAGCAGGCTCCACGGGGGCGGGCTGGCCTTGCTCAGGATTTCCCGTGTCCGTTTTGAGGGCATTTCCTCGTGTTCGGCGGAAATCATGCTCCGGGCCACGGGGACGGCCTTCCACTTGGCGGAGAAGGGAGCAATCGAGGCTAGCAGCCTCTGTGCGTCTCCGCGAGAAGTTATCTGGACGGAGAGAACGCCTGTCGCTCTTCGGACGCGCGCGAATACATCGAAACGGCGGAGGGCGTAGAGAAGGCGCTGGTTCGCGCGGACGCTCGCCGAGAACATGATGCTTACTTCAACCGCCTTGCCGGAACGCGAGGGGAGCCTCGAGCCTTCGAGAGAAGTGCATCCATCCGAGTCGATGAGACCCGCGACGAACCCCGTGAGCGACGTGTCGTCCAACGTGAGGAGATTCGTGAGATCGTCCTTCGTGAGCCACGTGAATACGAGAGCTAATAGATTGGAGCCACGGCGCATGGGGACGTGCGAACTTCGACCGGCTGCACCTCGGACCGCTGAGAGCATGTCCCGAACGTGCCTACGCCGAGGCTCGGATGAGGCCGCCTCGGCCATGTCCATGACCCGCCGGATGTCGCGTGCGTGCACCTTCGACTGGAAGATTCTGAAACTTGACCGGCGTTCGCTCGTCGAAACGTGGCCGTCTCCACAAATGAAGCCCGTCAAGTATGCAAGTTCCGGTGTGATCGTCGCGACTCGAAGGCGTTCCGTGGACCGCGAGCGACCGAAGGCGAACGGTCGCTGTTTCCAAGCGTCGTAGAGTCCCAGGTCATGGAGAAGGCGCCTGAATTCGGAGACGCGAATGGCATTCCGGCCGGAGAGAGCATCGCGGCTCATGCCATCGTCGCGGCTTGCCTCCTCGAGCGTCGCGAATCGCTTGCGAACGTTCGCCCGGAGCTCCTCCTCTTCCTCTTCGGTCGGCTGAACGATCCAATCGTCAGGCACGATGTCCAGGATGTACACGGAGGTCCGCCGCGACGGCAGCCTCTGGACCGCGACGAGGCGTGCGTCAGGCCTCAAGTCTCGGAGCGGCTTCCATTCGAACGTCTCCCCGTCCAGCACGACGTGATCGGGGGTTAGTCGGAGCTCGAAGCCGGACGACAGTTTCACGAACGCGATGGGCCCACGGTACCTTCTCCGGATGACCGAGGCGATGACGTCTTCCGATGCGCTTGCGCCGGTGGGGTCGAAGGTGACCGTACTGGCGGAGGCAGGCGCGATCTCGATGTCCTTCCCTCCCGCGATGGCGCGAGTCGATCGCGACGCATCGAACAGTTCCTCGACCGCCCGAGGCACGCCGTCAACGAGGACCTCCGCCTGCGGATGGAGACACGCGAGCCCGAGGTCCGCGAGTACGAGCGCTCCCGCCTCGAGGGTCCACCGACCTTCGCCGAACTCGTCGCGAACAGCCGCCGCCGTCATGCCAGCCGCGCTCGCGGCCTTGCCGGTGGCGTAGATCCCACGAGGCGAGAGGCGACTCATGTACGACAGCAGTTCGCTCTTTCCGACCCCGGGATCGCCGACCATGAGGACATGGATGTCGCCTCGAATCCGGCGGCCATCCGGCATCATCTTTGGGACCCCACTGAACAGCTGCAGGGCAAGCGCCTCTTTCTCCACATGCATCCCATACATGGATGGAGCGATCGAAGCGGTGATCATTCGGAGAATGTCGGGACTCGACCCGGTCTCGCGGATGAGCTTCGCATCCTCCTCGGTAACCTCGATCTCCTCGAACTCGACCTGTTCTTTCTGCACCGAGTTGACGTCCATGAAGATGTCGAAGAGAGTCGACTTCGCGCCCGGGCGCCCCTTCTGGACGCTCCGCAGGACCCCGTTCATCACAACACGCTGACCGGGAGTGATGCGCCCGGTGAGGTCATCCTCCACGTACAGCGTGAGCCTTTGAGGCTCCTGGCCGCCGCGCAGGCCCTCCGGCGATTCCTGGATTTCGAGCTTCTGCGTGTCGAGATACAGTGACGTTTCGGTGAGGAGCTTGAACTTCGTCGCGCTCGCGGAGCGCTTGCAGCCTCCTTGGTCCTCGTAGCACTCGAGTGGTTCGCGGAAGTTCTGTCCGTCCTGCGTCTCCTTGATGACGGTCCCGCACCGGAGGCACTGGAACAGCGCATCCGTCACGCGGGGCCGGACCTCCGTCGACTTCCGGACGAGCCCCTCGACGGCGACGTACTGCCCGAGGTGCTTCGCGCGCAGGTCGCGGATCGGGATCCGCCGGTCCCGCGGCAGGCCCTCGAGGCGCAGATGGATCGCGAGGCCCTCCTCCCCGGGAGGCGTGAGCCGCCGGATCGCTTCCTCCCCCGCGGTCAGCGCGTTGAGCGGGTGGCGGAGCAGGAAAATCGCCATGTCCGTGTCGAACCGGTTCAGCTCGTCGAACTGCACCTCGAGGCTCCGCTCCTCCGGATACCGGTCCGCCACGGAGATGATCTTCGACTGATATCCCGCCTCGTCGAAGAACTCCTCCCACTTCGCGATGAGCTCCTCCTGCGGGAACTCGACGAGCAACGAACTCCCCCTCGCCCTTCCGGGCGGCGCACCCGCCGGGGAGGTTATAGCCATTTGAGCCTCCCTTCCACTGAGGCGATCCGCACGAGGGCGTATAGGTGAGACCGTTTCCACTGGAACCCCGCGCACCCCGCGCAGCTCAACCGCATCTCGAGTACCCGCACCCGCCGCACCGGACGCACGCGCTCTCGTGCACGACGGGTTCGCCGCATTCCGGACATCCGTTCGTTGCCTCGCTCGGCCGCTCGCCGGACGGTTCGTCCCGCGCTTCGACGCTCGGGAGCAAGGCTCCGTACCCCGATGGATGCCCACGCCGGGAAGGGGTATAGCCCTTCGAGGGAGGGGTCCGCGAAACTACCGCGCCACGCGGCATCCTCAAATAGAGAGGCCGCGGATGCGGGCCCCGGGATGGGATGAACCCCGAGGAGCTCAACGAGGTCGTCCTCCACAACTCGTTCGAGCAGCTCCGCCTCCAGGAGGTCCAACTCCTCCTCTCGGAGAAGCGCACGTCCCTGTCGACCCTGCGCACGGGGATCGCGGTCCTCGCCCTGCCGCTGAGCGTCGTGTCGTTCCTCGTCGCGACGTCCCAGATGTGGGACATCCTCGAGGTCCTCTACCTCATGGCGCCCCTCCTCGCGTTCTGCGCGAGCCTCGTCGGGGTCGGGTCGTACCTCGTGATGCGCGCGGTCGTGCGAATCCAGACGTTCGACCGCAAGATCGAGGCGATCTCCCGCGAGGACGACCGGGTGCGGGACCTCGTCCGGATCGACTGAACGCGAACCTTCTTGGCGGCCCGCGCCTTCGCGGTCACGATGGAGCTCCCCGAGGACCTCCGGGCCCTCCAGCGCTTCCACGGCCACCTCGGGGTCTACGTGACCGTGGGCCTGAGGATGGGTGCGATCGGGAAGCGCTCGTTCGGGCACTACAAGGGCCTCCGGGCGGTCGTCCGGTCCAAGCCGGAACCGCCCATGCTGTGCGTCGTGGACGGGGTCCAGTTCGCGAGCGGCTGCACGCTGGGGAAGGGGAACATCTCCGTGGAGCCCGCCGCGGAGCCCGAGGTCACGTTCGAGAAAGAGGGCCGCCGGGTCCGCGTCGCGCTCAAGCCAGGCTGGCGGGACCGGATCGATCGGGAGATGTCCAAGGAGAGGGAACTCGAGCAGAGCCTCTTTTACTTCGAGCTCCCCGAGTCCGAGTTGTTCGACGTCGTCGAGGCGTGAGCTCACGACGTCGGGACGGACCACGTGACGTCCGCGGGCACCCGGATCCACACGCCGCGCCCGGGGACGAGGGCTTCCGCATCCCCCAGGGCTCGCGTCCCGTACGGGGTCGCGGGGTCGATCCCGACGAGGAGGTCCGCGCCCGTCGCGGCCTTCACGGCGGCGACCGTGATGCCCGTCGCGAAGCCCGGCAGCCCGACGAGGTTCCACCCCGCGCACAGGTCGATCCGGGCCGTCGCGGGCACGACCCCGACGAGGACCACGGACCCCGCCGCGGTCGCGTTGAGCCAGACTCCGCGGCCGAGCGGCACCTCGAAGCTCGCCGCGTCGGAGGGCACCGCGGACGACCACGCGGTCGTGCCCGTGCATCCGTCGTACGTCCACGCGGAGGCCCATGGAGCGCCCGCCGCAATGGCCCCGACGGACCGGTCCGAGGCCCCGACAGGCATCCCGAGCAGGTTCGTGCCCGTCCCGATCGGGACCCGGATCTTCGCCGCGAGGTCGTCGCTCACGGAGGAGAACCCGGCGTCGTCCGTGCTCTCGACCCGATAGAAGAGGTCCGACGGGTCCGTCCCCGCCCCCGCGTCCGTGAACGTGTACGTGGCCGCGCCCGTCGCCGAGATCGAGCCGCTGACGGGCGTCCCGGCGGAGCCCGGGGACGTGGACCGCAGGACCCGGTACGAGGTCGCGCCCCCGAACAGGCTGTCGTCCGGGGCGCGTTGCCACGTGATCTCCAGGTCTGCGTTCCCGTTCACGAGCCGCGCCGCGGAGGGCCGCGCCTTGGACGGCGGCGTCGCGTCCGGGCCCGCCGTCACGACGTCGAAGCACGTGGCCTCGTAGGGCCCCCAGGTTCCGTCCGCGTCCCGTGCATGGACCCACGCGCAGTACGTTCCCGGCGCGAGGGCGAGTGCATCCGACCACACGAGGTCCTCGAGCGGCTCGTCGAACGCGCCGTCCGCGGCATCGAGGGGCGTCCCCGTGCCATCCTGGGTCGGGTTCGGCTCCGCGGCGCCGACGAAGTACTCCGCCGCGTCGATGTCGCTTCCCCCCGACATCCGATCGTCCGCGGTCCCGTTCACTTGGGTGACCGTCCCCGCGCCCGGCGGGTTCGGGCTGAGGCGCACGCTCCCGGCCCACAGGACGGGGCCTAGCGTGTCGCCGCCCGCGCGGCGGATCGAGAAGGACGCGTCCGATTCGTCCCGAGAGCGCAGCGAGGGCGACCCCGCGTCCCGCGCGACGATCCGCACGAGGTACGCGTCCCCGTTCGCCAGGCCCGCGAGGCTCCACGCGTACGTCCGCGCGGTCCCCGGCACGCTCGTGATGGGGGACCACGTCTGGCCCCCGTCCGGACTGTACTCCAGGTCGAACCCGGCGATCGACTCGCTCCCGGACGTCGCGGTCCACGTCACGGTCGCGGTCCCGCCCGTGATCGTCCCGCCGCTCGGGGACGTGACGGTCACCTCGGGGTGGTCCCGGTCCAGGGAGCCGCCCGCGGCGCTCAAGAGCCAGCGCAGCGCGTTGTCGATCACGAGGGCCCGCGTCGGGCTCGTCGGGCGCGGATCCGCGGCCGTCGCGTCGAGCCCCGTGATCTCGAACGCGAAGTACACGAGGCGGGACGGCGTGCCGCCCCAGACGCCGGTCCCCGCGGTCCCGTTCGGGCCCGAGGCGATCCAGCGGAGGGCCACCGGGTCGCCCCGGCACGACGTCGGGGTGACCTGGTCGTCCGTCCACACGGCCGTCGCGGCGCCCCCGATGGAGAGCACGCTGATCCCGTCCACCGCGCCCCCGTCCCGGTGGGCCGCGTACGCGAGCCCCGTCGTGTAGCTTCCGCTGATCGGGTCCCCCGCGGCGCCGCGCAGGAGGGTCACCCGGCTCGGGTCGCATGCGAGATCCGCCTTGAGGACGCCCCGGGCCCACGTGTCCGCGGCGATGCTGTAGAACTGGGAGGTCGTGTCCGTGAAGGACCACGTCGTGTCGTGAGACGAGACGAAGAGCCGGCCCCCTCCGTCCACGTACGCCTTCACGAGAGCCCGGGCCGCCGCGTCGAACGGCGGGTATTCCTCGAGCCCGACCTGCCACGCGACGGCCCGGTGGACCTGGAGGAGGCCCAAGGTCGGGAGCCCGAGCTGCGCGACCCGCCACGGAGACCAGGTCCAGCCGTAGGCGTCGAGGGCGTTCGCCCACATGGCCTCCCGCTCGGGGGGATGGCTGTCGTCGCCGATGACGAGGAGGGCGTCCCCGAACGTGTCCGTGCGGGCCCGGTAGTGCCGCCCCCCGTTCGCGTCCCGCGTCTCCCGTCCCTGGCGGTCGCGCGAGACGACGTCGAAGTAGTACAAGGTGTCCGCCTGGAGGCCCGTGACGAGGAGCTCGTGGGACGTCCTGAGGTCCGCGTCCTCCGTCGAGGACGACACGTTCGCGGGGGAGGGGCCGTACCGCACCCCGGACGTCGCGGGCTCGTCCGTCTGCCAACGCACGCGGACCGACGCCGTGCTCGGCGGGTCCGCCCGGACGTCCCAGACGGTCGGGGCCACGCCGTCGACCCGCGCCCGTGCGGTCGCCGTGTGGGCCGGCGACGGGTCCGCGTACTCCAGGAGGATCGCGTCCCCGTGTCGGACCTGGAGGACGCCGTCCGGGCCCGCGGCGCCGAACCCCACGTCGATGGATCCGCGCCACACCTCGCCGGGCGCGGTCCGGGCGAGCGTGACGCCTTCCCCCGCGGGCTCGAAGTCGGAACGGACCGTGACCGCGACCGCGCTCGCGTCCCCGTCCTCGACCTCGATCCGGATCGAGTTCCCCGGGGCGTACGTCCGCCGGTCCATCGACGCGCGGCCGTACGACGCATCGAGGTCGCCCGTCGCGACGAGGGCGAACGGCTGCGGGCCGACGGGCACGTTGGACCCGATCACGCGGACCGTCCACTCCCCCGCGGTCGGGGTCTTCAGGATGACGGCCTCCTCCACGTTCGTCGCGTCGACCGTCCCGCCCGGGACGGATTGCCCCTGGGCGAACGTGCCGAACACGTTCCCGTGGTACACGGCCCCTCCCGGCGCGGTGACCTCCAGGTCGAGGTCGTTCACGAGGGCCTTCGTCGTCTCGACGGTCCCGGGGTAATCGCTCCAGGCGAGGACGAACTTGACCGTCCGCGGGCCCGCCGTGCGGAACGTGAACGTCGCGGTCTCCCCCGTCACGAGGCCCGCCCGGTCGTCCACGACCTGGGCGCGGAACGTGTCCCCCGCGGCCCCGATCGGGAGGACGTTCGCGAGGAGGATCCGGCCGAAGCCCTGTTCGTTGTTCGGCCACGTGTCCATGCCGGGCCGGCTCGTGCCGGAGCCGGTCATCTGGACCGCGGATGCGATGAGGGTCGCCCGGACGAGGGCCGCGCTCGGGTCCCTCGCGTTCCCCGCGACGCTCGAGGCGGTCGGGTACCAGCCGTCCATGAAGTACTGCCGCACGATCGCGGCCGCAGCCGCAGCCGCAGGGGTCGAGTAGCTCGTGCCGCCCCAGTGCTCGTCGGGGAGGCCCGTGCCGCTCAGGGGGTCCCCGTCCGACATCGCGGAGTCCCCGTCGAAGATCGCCATGATCGTCGGCTTGATCCGACCGTCCGTCGTGGGGCCGCGACTGCTCTGGAGCGCGACGTCATCCGGACCGCCCGCGCCCCCCGCGTCCGGGTTCCCGGCCCCGCCGACCGTGAGGATGTTCTTCGACGTGCCCGGCGTGCCGACGGTCCGCTCCGCGGACCCCGCGTTCCCCGAAGCGAACAGAATCGTGAGGTCCGGATGGGCCCACACGAATGCATCGACCATGCGCGCCTGGACGTCGTACTCGTTCGTGTCCGTGCCCCAGCTGTTGCTGTGGATCCGCACGGGGGCAACCGGGTCGTCGTACACGAGCCCCGCGGGACCGAACAGGTCCGCATAGTTCTCGGGGAGGTACGCGAGCTCGTCGAGCGCGCACGGACTCCCCGGCACGACGGTCCCGATGTCCTGGACGTACAGGGCCGCGCCGAGGGCGTTCCCATCGTTCGGGCTCGGCCCGATCCCGTTGTCGTTCCCCGCGAGGGTCGAGGCGACCGCGGTCCCGTGGCCGAACGCGCAGGACGCGGACACGTGCCGGCTGTCCTTGATGGACCACTGGTCCCACGGGAGGCTGCCTCCGGGCCAGTCGACCTGCTCGGTCAGGACGCCCATGTTCACGTAACGTACGACCTTGCGGCGCGCCGGGTCCGTCACGTTGTACAGGTCCCCGATCGTCGCCTGGGCCGCGGTGTGCGTGAACGCGTCGCCGTCGTAGTCAAGGCCCGTGTCCGAGAAGGCGACGACCTGCCCCGTCCCGTCGAGGCCGTGCCACCAGTACCGGAGGTCGCGGCTCGTGTTCACCGCGAGGCGGTTCGTCTGGAGGACCCACGCGGTGTCCGCGTTCCAGGCCTTCGGGGCCCGTACCGGATCGACGAACTCGACCTCTGGGAGCTCCGCGAGGACGCCGAGGAGACCGGCCGGCATCCGCGCTCGGACCCAGCGGAAGTCGCCCGAACCGAACGTGCCCACGATGCCCGGCCCCGGGCCGTTCGTCGTCGCTCCCGTCGGGACCCCGTGGGCCGCGAGCCACCCGGCGATCCGGTCGGGCGTCGCCCCGGGGAGCACGACGACCCTCGCGTCGACGATCCCTTGGGTCGGGGTCCCGGGGCGGACCTTCCAGGGAGCCGCGTAGGGCCCCGCGCCGTCCACCTGGGGCGTCGCACCGAGGCCCGCGATCGCCTCCGGAGCTCCCCGCACGAGGAAACCGTTCGCGGGGACGTACCGCAGGATCTCGACCCCTCGTCGCTGCCACTCGATCCGCGATGCGTCCGTGAGGGGCGCCCGCACGTGCACGATCCCGGCGGCGAGCCCGTTCGCGTCGCGGGTCCAAGGGAAACCGGAACGCCCGAGGTCTCGTGCGACGACGGGCCCTGCGAGGAACCGGAGGGTCGAGGCGTCCGGGAGGGGGTCCGCGCGGAATCCCCGGGCGACGAGGGCCGACCGGGCCGCCTCCGTCCCGACCGCGATCCGGAACGACGCGTAGTCTTCGAGGACGACCGCCCCGACGGCGAGGAGGTCCGACGTGGGCGCGTTCGTCCGGAACGTCTCCCCGGGCCCGGCCTCGGGCCGCCCGTGGGCGCCCGGCGGGTCCCCCCCGAGGGGCGCGGGCCACGCGAGGAACGCCACGAGGCCGAGGACGACGAGAACGTGCGGGACGCGGGGGGCCGTGATCGGGTCCTCCTCAGGCGCACGCGGGGCGCGGCCCGGATGCGGTCGATAGGATGCCCGGGACCTCACATTAGGCTTTTGGCCCGAAACCCGCGCGCTGAGGACCGCATGTCGCGGGCCCGCGCGGGTCGGCCCGGCGTCAATCCGCGAGGATCCGGGTCGCCTGGAGGATCCCGTTCTGGTAGAGGAGCGTGTAGAAGTTCGGGGAGTGGCCCGTGCCGCGCATCTTCACGCATCGGATCCGACGCTGGATGTTCGCGTCATCGACGCGTTCCATCTTCGTGTGGATGATCGCGTCACAGAGGAACTCCTCGCCATGCCTCCCGAAGTCCTCGCTCCCCGGCTTGAGCTCGCTGATCAGGATCGTCGTCGCGTTGAGCTCGCGCAGCCACTCGAACAGGTGGAACAGCTCCTCCCGCGGGTTCTCGAATCGGGCCATCACTTCGAGGACGGGCAAGGAGTCCACGACGAGGAGCTCGTAGTTGAGGGAACGCTTCAAGTTCGACGCATACATCTTGAAGATCTCGATCCACGTCCGTTCGGCCATCCCGTCCAGGTTGCGGCGGATCATCCCGAGGTCGACGAGGCTCACCTTGTCCTCCACGTCCGTCGGGCTCAATCCCATGCTCACGAGGTGGCGGGTCAGGTTGTCCCGGCCCTGCTCGAGGGAGATGTAGCATCCCGGCGTGCCTTCACGGAGCGCGTTCTGGTACAGGATGTTGTACGCGATCGTGGACTTCATCGTGCCCGGTTCGCCCGCGAGGAGGACGATGTGCCCGACGGGGATGCCGCCGCTCAGCTTCTCGTCGAATCCATGGATGAACGTGCGGACGCGGTCCCCTGGGGCCATCGCGTCCTGTTCGATGCCAGAGCCGGACCTATAACGATTCCGAGGCGGTTATCAGGAGCGAAAGCGCGGCGCGCGTTCCGCGGCCCGAACGGGAGAAAAAGAAAGGGGGAGTGAGCGTGACGTCGGAAGACGGGCCACCACCTGTCGCCATAAGATGATTTCTGAACTCGGTCTGTGAGCGGAGTTTCGTCTGGAAACCCTTATCTTTTATCAGGTCTGTTACCAGGGTAGGGGGCGGGGACCTCGTTCGTCCCGGAGAGGAACCTGAAGGATCTCATCGTGTCGTGCCTCCGGGCCCAGGAGCGCTCGATCAGCGCCCTCACGAAGCAGCTCGAACAGGACGGGTACAGTTTCCATCGCCTCTTCGTCACGGGATACCTGAAGGCGCTCGCGGATGTCGGGATCCTCCGGGAGAGACAGATTCCGCCCGCGAAGGTCTACTCCGCGTCGTCCCACCGGGACCGGAACCTCTACGAGCTCGTGGGGGAGCAGTGCCGGCTCGCGAGCCCGGACGAGCGCGTCCAGACCCGGCTCGGAGTGGCCGTGCTCCAGCGCCTCTTTCGCCGGCCGATCTTCCTCCGGGAATTGCGGGAGTGCGGGTTCGCCGGGGCGATCGACGCGCCCGGCGCGCCGCGCGACGAACGGGAGGAGGCCCGTCGGGCCATGCTGAAGCTCGGGGTCCCCGTCCCGACGAACGAGCCCGCGTACCTCGTCGAGGACCGGCGCAACGACGTGAGGGATGCGATCATCTCGGACCTCCTCGTCGGGCGCTTCGCGCTCGCGTCCCTCGTCCTCGAGACGAAGCAGACGAAACTCGTCGAGCGGTGAGGGGTCCGGAGCTAGGCCATCGGGGTTGACGCTCAGCTCCGGCGCCGGCGACCCGGATGCCTCCTCGGTCCCGCACTCCCGCGAGCGTTGGTAGTCCGCGGTGAGGCTGCTCACTTCCGTGCCTGACCCGTTCCCCACGATCAGAGCTGGGACCGCCGCTCTCCAGCTGCGTTCCCTGCCGCCTCCAGCCCCGCGGGACAGAACCTCAACGTCGGCATCCGGACCTGCGCCAGACTGGGAGCGCCGCCCCCGACTGTCACCGCCCCATGAGGACGATTTGGGTCTACAAGGGGACGCCCAGCCCCCCGGTCAAGCCTAGCGGCGGTCCGAAGAGCCCCTCCCTATTTAATGATTCCCGGACGCGGGTCGAAGGTCACTCGGGCCCTTTCGGTGCCTCCGAGGGCGCCGGGGCGCGCGCTGCCCGCGTCTTCTTGAGCCGGCCGTACGTGGACAGGATCATCACGCCGCCGAGGAACGACGCGCCCGCCGTGCAAACGAGCCGCCACGACTCGAGGTCCTCGATGAGGATCCCACCCGCCAGGTTCGCGGTAAGGTAGAAGTTCAGGGACGTCGCGATGATCCCCACGCCGATCGCCATCGGCATCCACACGCCGAGGATCGCGCGCAATCGCTCCGACGTCATCGGCTCATCAGGTTGATGATCGCCTCGGCGGGCTCCCCGCCGCACGCCTCGAGGGCCTTGCGGGCCTCCTCCTCCGAGACGCCGGCCTTCTCCGCGACGAGCTTCACGTCCTCCTCGGGGATCTCGACGGCCTTCGGGGGTTCCTCCTTCTTCCCGGCGTCCGTGCGAGGCCGGACGATCGGCTCCCCGACGATCTGCCAGATCTTCTGCCCCTGGGCCGTGACCGCGGACACCGCGACGCGGCGGAACACGTACTCCTTGTCCGCCGTGCGGATGAGGACCTCCTCGACCTCTCCGAGGTCCTCCTGGTCGATTCCGAGGCGTTTCATCATCTGCTTCATCTGCCTCGGGTTCATCCGGCCGCCCGGGATCATCGCATCACGGGCGTTGGGATGCGGGGGGCGCGCATAAAGGTTCTGCGGACGAGCGATGCGTTCTCCGGGCGCACAGGGTCCGTCGCACGTTTAAATAGCGGCGGCTGAATTGGATTCGCGTTGCGCATTGCCGTCGTGTTCAAGGACCGGTGCCAGCCGAAGCGCTGTCACCTCGAGTGCATCGCGGTGTGCCCGCCCCAGCGGACGGGGACCGAGGTCATCTGGATCGATCCGGAGACGACCAAGGCCGCGATCAGCGAGGAGACGTGCATCGCCTGCTCCCTGTGCGTGAAGCGCTGCCCGTTCGACGCGATCCGGATCATCGGCCTCCCCGAGGAACTCAAGGAGGATCTCGTCCACCAGTACGGGAAGAACGCGTTCCGCCTGTTCCGTCTGCCCGTCCCCAAGAAGGGAGAGGTCGTGGGGCTCCTCGGGCCGAACGGGATCGGGAAGACGACGACCGTCGGCGTGCTCAGCGGGGAGCTCGCCCCGAACCTGGGCCACTACCGGCGGAAGAAGCCGCACTGGGACGACGTCCTCGCGTACTTCGCGGGCACGGAGCTCCACGACTACCTCGAGAAGATCGCGACCAAGGAGCTTACGACGGCGATCAAACCGCAGTACGTCGACAGGCTGAACAAGATCTATTCGGGACGCGTGCGGGACCTCCTCACGAAGATCGACCGGCGGGGTCGGCTCGGCGGGCTCGCCTCGGACCTGTCCCTCGACTCGTTCTTGGATCGGGACATCGCCCAGCTGTCCGGCGGGGAGCTCCAGCGGGTCGCGATCGCCGCGACGATGCTCAAGGAAGCGGACGTGTATTTCTTCGACGAGCCGTCGTCGTACCTCGACATCTACCAGCGCCTTCAGGTCGCGAAGGTGATCCAGGGCCTCGCGAAGGACCGGTACGTGGTCGTCGTGGAGCACGACCTCGCGGTCCTCGACTTCCTCGCGGACCACGTGTACCTCATGTACGGGTCCGAGGGCGCGTACGGGATCATCGCGCAGCCCCGCCCTGTGCGCACCGCGATCAACGTGTACCTGGAGGGATACATGAAGGAGGAGAACATCCGCTTCCGGGACCGCGAGACGCGCTTCGAGGACCGTCCGCCCCGGAGGGAGTGGAAGGCGGAGACCCTCGTGTCATTCGAGGCGCTCACGAAGCGGTACGACGGCTTCGAGCTCTCCGTGGGCTCGGGCCGGTTGCGCAAGGGCGAGGTCGTGGGCGTCGTGGGACCCAACGCGACGGGCAAGACGACGTTCGTGAGGATGCTCGCGGGCCAGGAGTCCCCTTCGACGGGGGCCGTCCAGGGCCGGTGGCAGGTGTCGTACAAGCCCCAGTACATCGAGTCCGCGTACGAGGGGACCGTGCGGGAGCTGTTCGCAGGGGCCATGGGCAAGAAGGCGGAGTCCGGATACTTCGAAGCGGAGATCCTGGAACCCCTCAAGGTGCGGACGATGCTCGAGCGCGACGTCGCGACCCTCTCCGGCGGGGAGCTCCAGCGGGTCGCGATCGCCCTGTGCCTCGGGCGGGACGCGGACATCTACCTGATCGACGAGCCGTCCGCGTACCTGGACTCGAATCAGCGCATGGAGACCGCGAAGACGATCCGCCGGGTCATGGAGAAGGAGGGCCGCACGGGCCTCATCGTCGACCACGACGTGTACTTCATCGACATGGTCTCGGACAGCCTCATGGTGTTCTCCGGGGACGCCGGCGTCCGCGGAGTCGGAGAGGGGCCGTTCGCGATGCGCGAGGGGATGAACCGATTCTTGCGGACGGTCGGGATCACGTTCCGCCGGGACGCGGACACGAACCGCCCGAGGATCAACAAACTCGACTCCCGCCTGGATCGGGAGCAGAAGTCCTCGGGCGAGTACTACTACGCGATCGAGGACGTCGCGAACGCGTGAGGCGTCACTCCGCGCCGCGGGCGGGCTTGCGGGCGCGGGCCTTCCGCCAGTACACGTAGCCGACGATTCCGGCGAGGGCCGCGAGGACCACGTAGACGTCCACGTTCTCCGTCGTCTCCGCGAACCCGATCCACCCGTCGAGCAGGTAGTACCCGGACACGACGAGGACGGAATTCCACACGGCCGCGCCGAGGGTCGAGTAGGCGAGGAAGTTCCGCAGCCGCATCCGGCCGATCCCCGCGGGGAACGAGATGATGGACCGGATCCCGGGGACCGCGTGGCCGAGGAGGACGCCCGCATCGCCGTACCGCTGGAACCAGGACTCCGCCCACGCGAGGTCGTCCTCCCCGAGGGCGATGAACCGTCCGTACCGGGCGATGAGCGGCCGACCGACGTGGGCGCCGATCTTGTACGCGACGAGGTTCCCGATCGCGGCCCCCGCAGTGCCCACGATGACCACGAGGAACGCGTTCAGCTCGCCCCGGGCCGCGAGAGACCCCGCGAACGGCATGATGAACTCGCTCGGGATCGGGGTGAGGATCCCCTCGATCACCATGAGGAGGAAGATCCCGGGATAGCCCAGGGCTCGGACCACCGCGAGGATCCACTCCGTGAGGCCGAGGAACAGGGAGGCCATCGGGACGCCGCCGAGCGTGCCCTCCGCACTTCAGCGTTTTGGAGTCGTTATCATCCGACCGGTCCCCTCCGCGCAGGGTTCCCCGTCCTCGACGACGGCCTCGCCCCGCACGTAGACCGCACGAGGGAAGCATCCCTCGAACCCCTCGAACGGGGTCCATCCGCATTTCGACCGGACGCGCTTCGCGCTGACCCGCTCCGCGCGGCGTGGGTCCACGACGAGGAGGTCCGCGTCGCGCCCGACCGCGAGGACGCCCTTGTCGAGGCCCAGGATCGACGCGGGCTTCGAGGCGGACGCCGCGACGAACCGCTCGAGCGTCAGGTCCCCCCCTTTCACGATCCGCAGGAGGATCGGTAGCATCGTCCCGACACCGGGCACCCCGGCGGGCGCCTCCGCGAACGGTCCTTCCTTCGCCTCCCGCAGGTGGGGCGCGTGGTCGCTCGCGACGACGTCGATCCGGCCATCCGCGAACGCGCGCCACAGGGCCTCGCGGTCCTCGTGCGGCCGGAGGGGCGGGTTCACCTTCCCGAACGCCCCGCGCGTCGTCGTGAGGTCCAGGAGGAGGTGATGGGGGGTCGCCTCCGTCGTCGCGCCGCGGGGCACCGCGTCCAACGCCTCCGTGGAGGTCACGTGGGCGATGTGGAGGGGGCCGTCCCCGCGGAGCCCTGCGAGCCGCTTGAGGGCCGACACCTCCGCGCCCTTCGGCCGGGCCTGGTGGTGGTCCTCCAGGGTCGTCGCGGGGCGCTTCCCGAACTCCCGCGGGTCCTCCGCGTGGACCGAGACGAGCTTGCCCATCGGCCCCGCGGCCTCGAGGACCTCGGCCACGCCGTCGTCGTCGATCGCTAGGCCGCCCGTCGTCTCCGCCATGTACAGCTTGAACGCGGCCGCGCCGGACAAGCGGGACGCGCCCCCTCCGGACCGGGGCGCCGCGTACAGCCCGTAGTCCACGTGGGCGCGACCCCGGGCCCGCGCGATCTTCTCCTCGAGGGCCGCGCGCGTCGTCACGGGGGGCGCGTTGTTCGGCATGTCGAGGACCGTCGTGACGCCCCCGAGGGCCGCGGAGCGCGTCCCGTTCGCGAAGTCCTCCGCGTCCTCGTCGCCGGGCTCGCGCAGATGGACGTGGAGGTCGATCCCGCCGGGCAGGACGAGGGCGTCCCCATAGTCGACCTGGTCGTCCCCGCGAAGGACCTTCTTCACCGCGACGACCCGGCCCTCGTCGATCCCGAGGCTCAGGGGCTCGATCCGTCCGCCGTAGAACACGCGGCCCCTAACGACGAGCATGCTCGGCTCCCAGGTCCCTGCGGACGACGGCCCCGCGCGGGTCCGTCTCCGCGAACACCTCCGCCTGGAACGTGTAGACCCGGGTCGACCCGTCGAGCCATGCGTCCGCGAGGAGCCCCGCCTTCATGCACGCCTCGGACAGGAACGTCTCCGCGTCCCACTTCCACTCGATCGGGACCTGCGGGAGGAGGAGGCCCCGGTACGGCCCCTGCGCGATCTTGAGCCCGTCCTCCCCGACCCGCACGAGTTTCGGGAGGTCCTTCGGCTTCTTCGCCTCCATGAGGACGGGGGGCGTGAGGAGGCTCACCTCGACGACGACCCGGTCGAGCTCGCGGGCCTCGAGCGGGGGGAACCGGGGGTCCACCGCGGCGCCCTCCGCGCCCTTCACGATCGACTTCACGAGCGGGAAGAACGGCTCCGGGTAGCCGATGCAGCCGCGCAGCTCCGTGGACGGGTGGACGTACAGGGTCACGAACGCGCCGCCCCTCTCCTCGAAGGGTTTCGGCACGGCGAAGGGGCGCATCTCCCGTCCCTCGACGTGCGCGTCGACGGCTTCCCTCGCGAGCCGGACCGCGAGGTCCCCGTCCGCGTCCGAGTAGCGCATCCCGCGCCGAATGCGCGCGCGTTCCTTAATCTTGTCGGAGTCGTTCGCACGGGAGTCGCACGCAACGTATTTATCGGCGGCGTCTCCATGGGTGGAGAGCAATGCGCGCGCGCGTGCCCGTCTTCGAAATCATGAGCCAGAACCCCGTGACGGTCGGCCCCACCGCGACGGCCGCGGAGGCCGCGTCCCTCATGCGGGAGAAGGACATCGGTAGCCTGATCATCGTGGAGGGCGGCAAGCCGACGGGCATCGTGACGGAGCGGGACATCGTGACGAAGGTCGCGGCTCTCGACCGGAGACCGAGCGACGTCCGGGTGAGGGCCCTGATGACCTCGCCCGTCGTCGCGATCCATCCCGACGCGGAGGTCGTCGAGGCCGCGAAACTCATGTCCTCCCGCAAGATCCGGCGTCTTCCGGTGATCAAGGAGGGCCAGCTCGTCGGGGTGATCACGGAGAACGACATCCTCCGCGTGTGGCCGTCCCTCGTCGAGGTGACCCGGGAGTGGGATCGGGCGGGCCTCGACGCGGAACTCAAGCGCGGCATCGAGGGACACTGCGAGTCGTGCGGCGTCTACTCCACGAATCTCGTGTGGGACCGGAACCTCCTCGCATGCCCAGAGTGCAGAGGGGGATAATCGCCGCGGAACGTTTATAGTGCCTCCTCAGGTTCGGCCCGCCCGTGGCCCGCCTCGTCCAGATCTCCCAGGAGGAGCTCGCGGCCGTCCGAAGGCTGTACGAGAGCGTGATGTCGTACGCGTGCCACGGCCTGTTCTTCCGCGAAGGGATGGCCCTCGCGGACGAACTCCTGAAGAACCTCCCGACGGGCGTCGACCCCCTCCTGGCGGGCCGCGCCCTCGTCCTCGAGCGGGGCTGGGCGGACGACGTCCTGTTCACGGACAAGGGGGCCCGGGTCCGCGGGTCCATCGAGGTCGCGCCGGGCAGCGAGATGGAAACGTGCCACCGGGTCCGCGGGGTCCTGTCGAAGGTCCTCGAGGCGAAGGCGAGGCGGCGCGTCCGGCTCCAGGAGGTCGAGTGCGCGAGCACGGGCGCCCGAGAGTGCGTGTTCGAGCCGGAGGGGTCGCCGTGAACCTCCAGGAGAAGGTGAAGGCCCTCCGCGATGCGACGAAGGCGGACGCCGCCGCCGTGATCAACCGGGACGGCGCGATCGTCGCGGCAGATCTGCCGTCGAGCGTGTCGCCGGAGACGTTCTCGATCATGTGCGCCGCGATCCTGGGAGCCGGGATGACGGCCTCCATGGAGCTCCGCCGGCGCGCCCCGCACCGCGTCCTCCTCGAATCGGAGGATGCGACGATCCTCATCGAGGGGGTCGGCCGCCGGGCCATGGTCGTCCTCGTCGTGCCACCCGAGGTATCCGCGGACCATCTCGAAGGCGTCGTGCGGCGCTTCGCGGAGGCGACCGCGGACGAGCTCGAGTGACCCGAGAAGGCTTAATGGCCCCGTCCCGCATCGCGAGGTCGGGCCCGTGGTCTAGTGGCTAGGATGCGACTCTTACAAAGTCGAGATCGTCGGTTCGACTCCGACCGGGCCCACCGGCGCGGTCATTGCCTGTAGTCTTGGGGGCGGAAGCCGAGGTCCACCCGGAGGTCCTTGAGGCGCCCGAGCTGCGTCCCATCCAGCAGGTGGACGGACGCCGCGTCCACGTTCACGACGTCTTCGTCGAAGAGGGGTCCGATGAAGCGGGCGCGCACGTCGTTCACGGGCATCCCGCCGCACAGTTCGTTGAACGCCGGCACGACGATAGCTTCGCGCGGAAGACGCGCGTACCGCCTGTGATTCTTCCGGAACGGCACCCGCATCCAGCACGGGAGGATCTGGCGGTGGCCCAACGCGTCGCGGAATGCGACGGCCGGATGGTTGTGGCCCATCACGAGCGTCGTGGCCTCCATGACCTTCTTGAAGGGCCACGCGTGGCCATGGCAGAATCCGACATCGTCGATTCGGAACCCGTACGGCGATCGGAACTTGACGGCCCGAGGGACGATGTGCCGGAGCATGCCGTCGTGGTTCCCCTGGGCGATGTATGTCTCGCGGAATCTCGCGCCGAGGTCCCGGAAGAACGCGTACACGTCCCGGCGCTCGCGGGACGCCATCTTCGGCACGAGATGCTTCACGTCCCCCAGCACGACGAGCCGCTCCGCACCCCGGCGATCCGCGATGTCGACGAGGGAGGCGGCCATCGCCTCCGCGCGACCCGGTATGCGGATCCCCTTCTCGCGCAGCTCCTCCTCGAGGCCGATGTGAAGGTCCGCGACGACGAGGAGGTCGCCCGCGATCAAGGCGGGCAGGTCGGGGACCGGCTCGAGGTCCACGGGGTCTGCACCGCGGGGCTCTCCTTAACTCTTCCGCGCGGTCGAGCCGGGCGCCGCGAGCACCTCGTAGTGCGTGACGGTCGGCTCCATCTCCACGAGGAACCCGCGGTCCTCCGGATAGTAGACGGCTTTCTCGATGTCCGCGCCGGCGAAGCGGCGGATCGCGTCCCACGAGTCCCAGAGGGACACGAGGAGGAAGTCCGCGAATCCACCCGAGCGTGAGCGGAGCACGTACACCCCGCGGTTCCCGGCCGTGCCCTCGTATTCTTTGAGCCCGGTCGCCCGGAGATACTCGAAGTACGCGTCCGCTTTCCCCTCGGGGACCCGTCCGTGCCACGCCCTCGCGATCATGCGATCCCGGGGACGAGGATGGCGCGGCACGCCATGAGGTTGCTCCCGCTGAACGGCGGGCCGGTCAGGGCAGGAACTCCGCGAGGACCCGGCCCACGTTCTCCGCCACGTCGAGCGCCGTGAGACCGTAGCTCTTCGCCGTGAATGCGAGGTCCCCCGCATACCCGTTCCCGAACGCCGCGATGCGCGCCGCGTCGAACGGAGCAGCTCCCTTCGCCAGGAGGCCGCCCACGATCCCGCACAGGACGTCCCCCGTCCCGCCGCCCGTCATCCCCGAGTTTCCCGTGTAGTTGAACTTCGTCCGGCCGCCGTTGCTCACGATGTCCACGTGGCCTTTCAGGAGGATCGTGACCCCGAGGTCTCGCGCGGCTCCCTCGATGAGCGGGGCGCGCTCTTCGGGCGCCGCGGGGAGGGCGCGGCCCGTGAGGGTCAGGAATTCCCGCGCGTGGGGCGTCACGACGGCTCGCTTCCCTCGCAGGAGGGCGGCGTCCCCCGCGATCCCCTTGATCCCGTCCGCGTCGACCACGGTGGGAAGCGCGATAGACCGGACGATCTGTCGTATCGCCTCGAGCGTGTCGGGCGCATCCCCGAGCCCGGGCCCGATCGCGATCGCATCCGCCTTCGTCGACAGCTCCACGACGCGCCTCACGTCCTCCTGGAGGAGGTGCGTCCCTCCGAGAGGATGCACGATGAACGTCGGGCTGTACGAAGCGACGACCTGGGCCGCGACCGCGGGCACGGCGATGTGGACGAGGTCCGCGCCGATCCCGAGGGCTCCGTACGCGACGAGGGCCGGGGCCCCCGTGTAGGGCCCGCCCCCGACGATGAGGAGCCGCCCGTTTTCGCCCTTGTGGCTCTCCGCGCCCGGCCGCGGGTACAGGAGGAACTCGCCAGGCCCGATGCTCCGCACGACCCGCGGCGGGATCCCGACGTCCGCGACGTGGATCTCCCCCGCGTTCTCGCGGGTCATCCCCTCCTTCGCGTCGTGGAGGGCGATCGTCGCGCTCGGCCTCACGCGCGTCTCCGTCCCGAAGCCGCTCGGGACATCCACGCTGAGGATCGGCTTCCCGGACTCGTTCATGTCCCCCATCAGGGTCGCGTACGGCTCCCGCGCGGGACCGTCCATCCCGATCCCGAGGAGCGCGTCGATGATGAGGTCCGCTCGAGCCATCACCTTCTCGCTCTCGTCGAGGCCCACGTGGACGGGCACGTCCCCGAGGCGCTCGAAGCTCGCCCGAGCGGGGTCCGTCGCGAACTGGCCGGGCGGCCGCGCGAGGAGCACCTCCACCCGACAGTCGGACGCGAGGTGTCTCGCCGCGACGAGCCCGTCCCCGCCGTTGTTCCCCGTGCCGCACACGACGAGGACCCGCTTGCCCGAGACCCCGAACTCGCGGCGCGCGAGGTCCGCGACGGCGCGCCCCGCGTTCTCCATGAGCTCCCCGATTGAGACGCCGAAGTGCTCCGCGTTCCGATCGAGGACGCGCATCTCGATCGCCGGGAGCATCGGCGGCGCATCCGGCGGCCCGCTATTAACTTTGTCCGGGTGCGCGTTCGCCACGTTCATAGCGGAGGAGGACTTCTCGGGGCGCCGTGGACGCGAAGGCCCTCCGGCCCTACGCGTGGGCGCTTGCGGTCGGCCTGTTCATCCCTGCGAGCTGGGTCCTCGAACTCGTCGTGGGGCCGGGCGTCGCCGTGTTCGCGGCCGCTGGGATCGGGATCATTCCGCTCGCGTGGTTCATGGGCCTCGCGACGGAGGAGCTCGGGAAGCACGCGGGCCCGGGGGTCGGCGGCCTGCTGAACGCGACGTTCGGGAACGCGACGGAGCTCATCATCGCCCTGTTCGCCCTCGCGAGCGGGCTGCACACGATCGTGAAGGCTTCCCTGAGCGGCTCGATCATCGGGAACGTGCTCCTCGTCCTCGGGCTGAGCATGTTCGCCGGCGGCGTCCGGAACAAGCGCCAGGTGTTCTCCCGCGAGGCATCCGGGATCCAGACCACGATGCTCCTCCTCGCGGTGATCGGCCTCGTGATGCCCGAGCTGTTCGTCCTGTCCGTCGGGACGCCGCCGCCCGGCGGACCGGTCCTCGAGCAGGTGAGCCTCGGGATCGCGGGGATCCTGTTCCTCGCGTACGTGTTCGGCCTCTGGTTCTCCCTGCGAACGCACCGGGACGTGTTCAACCCGATCGCGGAGATCCACGAGAAGCCCTCGTGGTCAGTCCGCGGGGCCGTCCTCGTGCTCCTGGCGGCCACGGCCCTCGTCGCGGTCGAGAGCGAACTCCTCGTCGGATCGATCGAGGCGGCCCAGGCGGCCCTCGGCCTCCGGGAGCTGTTCGTCGGGGTCATCATCGTCGCGATCGTCGGGAACGCTGCGGAGCACGGCGGCGCGGTCATCATGGCGTACCGCAACAAGATGGAGCTGAGCGTCGCGATCGCGACGACGTCGACGACTCAGATCGCCCTGTTCGTCGCGCCTCTCCTCGTGTTTGCCTCCCTAATATTCCGGCCGCTCCTCACCCTCGACTTCGAGATTTTCGAGCTCGTGTCGATCGCGTTGTCCACGGCGGTCCTCGGGGCCGTCGCAGCGGACGGCCAGAGCAATTGGTACGAGGGCACGCTCCTCATCATGGTGTACGCGATCATCGCCGTCGCGTTCTTCTTCCACCCGTGAGCCGATGGGCGCGCCCCGCAAGACCCTGGGATACGGCCTCACCGCGAACGTCGTGATCCTCGGGGTCGTGTCCCTTCTGACCGACGTGAGCAGCGAGATGATCCTGCCGATCCTCCCGTTCTTCCTCACGGAGGTCCTACTCGCGAACGGGCTCATCGTGGGATTCGTCGAGGGACTCTCGGAAAGCGTCGTCGCGTTCATGAAGGTCGTATCCGGGCGCTGGTCGGACCTCGCGGGGAAGCGCAAGCGGTTCGTCGGGTCCGGTTACGCCTTGTCCGCCGCGATGAAGTTGCTGTTTCCGTTCGCGCCCGGCTGGCCTCATTTCCTCGCGATGCGCGCGGGCGAGCGGGTGGGCAAGGGCGTGCGCGACGCGCCGAGGGACGCGCTCCTCACGGAGTCCGCACCCGCGGACGCCCGAGGCAAGGCGTTCGGCTTCCATCGGAGCATGGACACGACGGGCGCCGTCCTCGGGCCGATCCTCACCCTCCTCGTCCTCGCGACCCTCGCGGCACCCCTCTCCCTCGACGCGGCGTACCGCCTCGTGTTCCTCCTCGCCGCGATCCCCGCGGCCCTTTCCGTGGCGGTCGTGCTCCTCGTCCGGGAACCGCGCGGGACGCCGCGGCCTCGGCGGACCCTCCGCGTGACATTTCGCGGAGCCCCGCGAGGGCTCCTCGTGTTCGTCGGGATCGCGAGCCTCTTCTCGTTCGCGGAGTTCTCGTATGCGTTCCTCCTCCTCCGCGTCGAGGATGCGGGCGAGTCGACGAGCGTGGCGATCCTTCTGTACGTCCTGTTCAACATCGTGTACGCCGCGCACGCGTTCCCCGCGGGGATCCTGTCCGACCGGATCGGCCGGAAACCCGTGATCCTCGTCGGGTACGTGTGCTTCGCGTCGATGGCCGCGTTGCTCGCGATCGCACCGAGCCTCCCCACCCTGATCCTCGGATTCGCCTTCTATGGGCTCAGTCTCGGGATGGCGGAAGGGACCCAGCGGGCCCTCGTCGCGGATCTCGCCCCCGCGGACATGAAGGCGACCCTCCTGGGCGCGTACCACACGAGCACGGGCTTCGTGAAGCTCGGGTCGGGCCTGGTCGCGGGCTTCCTCTGGGTCGCGACGGTCGACCACTCGGGCACGTTCTGGTTCGGCGCGATCGCCGCGTCGTGCGCCGCGGTCGGGCTCGCCGCCTGGAAGCCGCCGACTACGTCCTGAGGGGCCTTCCGAGCCGCTTCGCCACGGCGGCGACCTTCGAATCGAGTGCGCCGGTGGCCCCGCGGCGGTCGTCGATCTTGATGACCGTGGAGACGCGCTCGCAGTCCGCGGCGACCGCCTTGTGGCACTTCGCGATGAGGGCCAGGACCTCGTCGAACGGGCCTTCCACGACCGTGCCCATGGGGTTGAGCCGATAGGTCAGCCCGCTCCGGTCCACGATGTCGACCGCCCGGGCGACATACTCCCCGACGCTGGCCCCTTTCCCGATCGGCGTGATGCTGAACTCCGCGATGGCCATGGGACGTCCTCGGCATCCTCATATCCCGCGCAGCTCTTGCAACTTTCGTGCGCGTGGACTACTCCCGCCTCGCGGCCGACTACGACGACGTGCGGGGGGACGAGGACTCGGATCGCCGATTCTGGCTTCCGGCCTTGCGAGACGTGGGCCTCCTCCGCGCGGGCGATCGGATCCTGGAGATCGGATCGGGGACGGGCCGGTACGCGCGCCTGCTCGCGGAGTCCGCGCGCGTGGTCGCCCTGGACGCCTCCCGCTCCATGCTGGAGCGGGCGCGGGGGAAAGGGCCGTTCGAACGGGTGCTCGGGGACGCTCACCGGCTCCCGTTCCGGGACGACTCGTTCGACGCGGCCGTCGCGGTCATGGTCCTCCACCAGCTCGACGACTTCCGTGCCGCGTTGCGGGAGGCGGTCCGCGTGGCCGACCGCGTCGCGATCGCCACGACGGACATCGCGCGACGAGATCTCGGGATCCTCGCCGAGGCGTTCCCGAGTCTCCTCGCGATCGACGGGAGGCGGTTCCCATCCGTCCCGGACATCGTCGCCGCCCTCGAGGGCGCGGGCTGCGTGGACGTGAGGACCACGAACCGGTCCATGCACCGCACCCTGCCGGTGTCCACGCAACTCGATCGCGTCCGCCGGAAGTATATCTCCACGCTCCAACTCATCCCCGCGGAGGAATTCGGGAGCGGACTCGAGTTCCTCGAACGGGAACTCCCACGGCGGTACGGTCGCGTCTTCGCGTTCGAGTCCGAGTTCACCTTCGTAGGCGCTTCAAGGTGAACTCCGCGGCGTCGCCGCACGTCCTGCAGAACGTGGCGCCTTTCCGGTCCGTATCCTCGAGCCTCTTCGAGAAGAACATCACGCACTCCGGATCGTCGCGATGATGGTCGAGCCCGAGGAGATGCCCGATCTCGTGGACGGCCTCCTTGAGGGTCCGTTCGAGCAGCCTCTCGGGCCCGTCCCCCGCGAGCCGGGCCGTCGAGATCACGGCGTTCCTCCCCCGGGTGCGCGCGAGCCCGAAGACGAAGCTGAGGCCGGGGTCGAACAGGTCCTCCGTCGTGACGGCGAGGACGAGGTCGCCCGGCTCGTCCTTCGATGTCTCGAGGAACGCGTCCGCGAGGTACTGGTTGCGCTTCGGGTCGTACGCGCCCGTTGGAGGCGCGCCGCTCGGGGACGTCCGCACGTCGCCGAAGGCACGCAGCCCGGTCGCGAGGTGTTCGAGGACCGCCGGCTCCGGGGCCCCGAACGGCTTGAGGGTGACCCTCACCCCTTCACGACCCCGAGCGGGACCATCCGGGCCACGATCTTCGTGAGGCCCGCGCCCTCCGCGACGCGGACGACGTCCTCCACGTTCTTGTACGCCCCCGGGGCCTCCTCGACGATCCCGGCCTTCGAGGCCGCGTGGAGGTAGATCCCCCGCTCGTTCAGGGAGCGGACCACCTCGTTCGCGCGGTACGTCCGCGTCGCAGCCGCCCTCGACATCTGTCGGCCCGCGCCGTGGCAGCTCGACCCGAAGGACCGGTCCATGGCCGTCGGGAGCCCCACGAGGACGTACGAACACGTGCCCATATCCCCCGGGATGAGGACGGGCTGCCCGACCTCGCGGTACGGCGCAGGGGTCTCCGGATGGCCAGGAGGGAACGCGCGGGTCGCGCCTTTCCGGTGCACGACGACCCGGCGCCGGCGGCCGTCCACGAGGTGCTCTTCGCGCTTCCCGATGTTGTGGCACACGTCGTAGACGATCTCCATTCCCAGGTCGTCCGCGCTCCGTCCGAACACCTTCGAGAACGCGTTCCTCGTGCCGTATGTGATGAGCTGACGGTTGTTCCACGCGAAGTTCGCGCCCGCGCACATCGCGCGCCAGTAGTCTTCGCCTTCCTTGGAGCCGATCGGCGCACATGCGAGCTGGCGGTCCGGGAGCTCGATCTTCTCCCGTTTCACGGCGGCCTCGCACGTCGCGATGTAGTCGGTCGCGATCTGGTGTCCGAATCCTCGGGAACCCGTGTGGATCATGACGCACACCTGGCCCACGTCGCCGATGCGGAGCGCGTTCGCGGCCCGCTCGTCGTGAATCCGGTCGACTTTCTGGATCTCGACGAAGTGGTTCCCCGCGCCCAGGCTCCCGAGCTGACCTTTGCCGCGCGTCTTCGCCTTCTCGCTCACCTTCCCCGGATCCGCGTCGGTCAGGCAGCCTCGCGCCTCGATTCGGTCGGGGTCTTCCGGCCAGGCGTACCCCTTGTCGACGGCCCACGGGACGCCATCCCGGGTGAGTCGCTCGAGGTCTCCGCGCGTGAGCTCTACGGTGCCTCCCTCTCCGACGCCGCTCGGCACGTTCGCGAAGCACGCGTCGACGAGCTCCTTGATCTTCGGGCGGACCTCCCGTTCCGTGAGGTTGGTCCGCACCAGGCGGACGCCGCAGTTCACATCGAAGCCGATCCCGCCCGGGGAGACGACCCCCTGGTCGGCGTCGAACGCGGCGACCCCTCCGATCGGGAAGCCGTAGCCCCAGTGGATGTCCGGCATGGCCATCGACTTGCCGACGATCCCGGGCATCGTGGCGACGTTCGCGACCTGTTCGGGCGCCTGGTCCTGCCGGAGCTGGGCCATCAGCCCGTCGTCGACGAAGATGAGCCCGTCCGTCCGCATCGTGGGCTTGTACGACCGCGGGATTTCGAACCGGAAGTCGTCGAGCTTGCGAAGCGGTCCCGACCAGCCATTCGAGATGCGATCTCCTCCCGAGGTCGGCCTAAAGGCCGATTGGACATAAACGTTCGGTCGGAGAGTGCGGCGAGTCGGAAACTATATCCCGGGCCGTGATATGCCATCGCACGGGTTGGGACGAGCTCCGGGATTCCGCCGAAGTCTTCGCGTTCGACTCGTGGGCATGCGCGGCGCGGGGACGGCGGGACGTCCAAGCCCTCGGGAAGAGGGGGAGGTCAACGGGGGCTCGGTCGTCTCGCAGGCGGCCGGGGCTCGTCTTGCCCTTTTCCTAGTACTCGCCCAAGGTCCCGGCCCGGCGCGCGCGGCGCTCGATCGTCTTGTACCCGAGGTATCCGAGGACGGGGGAGAGGACCCCGAACAGCGCGACGATCACGTACTCCAGGACAACGTCGTTCGGGAGGAGCTCCGGCGGGCGGCCCACGAGGGTCGTCCGGAACAGGTCCACCGCGTAGCTCACGGGCAGCCATCGGCTCACGTAGTCCAGGATGGGCGCGGGCAGGACGGAGAACGGGAAGAACTGGGCGCTGAAGATGAAGAAGAAGAACTGGAGGCCGGACACGAGGAGCTGGGCGCTCTCCTTGAGCTTGATCGTCACCCCGGCGAACAAGAAACCCATGCCGAGAAAGCCCGAGACGCTCAAGACCAGGATCCCGAGGCCCCGCAGGACGTTCGTCGCGGGCAGGCCACCCACGAGGCCGCTCACGAGGGCGATCCCGCCCACGCAGACGAGGGCCGTCCACGCGAGGACCGCGAAGATCCTCGACAGGAGGTTCGAGAACTGGTTCGTGGGGGACAGGTACAGGGACTCCAGGGTCCCGCGGACCTGCTCCTGGCGGATCGAGAACCCGACCTCCCACAGGGTGAAGGACATGAACATGCTCGTGACGAACCCGTACGTCATCATCCCCGCGAACGCGCTCACGTCGGACCCGGATCCGCCGCCCGGGGCGGAGAACGCGAACGTGCTCATCACGAACAGGAGGATGATGATGAACACCTGTCCGAAGATCGCGAGGAAGTTGAGCGGGTATCGGCTGTACTCGACGAGCACTTTCTTGGACATGTCCAGGAACGTCTCGAGGAGCTGGCGGACCCCGGGCCGCGAGAGACCGAACCCCCGGTGGACCGTCGCGCTCAGAACTGGCCGACCCCCTGGTCCCGTTTGATCCGGCGCTCCATGACCGTGAACGCCTCGTACCCGAGGAGCGGGACGATCCAGGCGGCCATGAACATGAGCGCCAGGACGACGTACCACGGGCCGTAGATGGAGGAGATGTTCAGGAGGGTGGAGCGGACCGCGTCGTTCATCAGGGTGGGCGGGAACGCCATCGCGAACCCGCGGAGGACGGGCGGGAACATCGTGACGGGGAAGTACACGCCCATGAGGAACGCGAGGATCCACTGGACGAGCTGGATGACCGCGTTCGCCTCCTTGATCCGCATCACGAAGGCCCCGAAGAGGAACGAGATCCCCCACAGGGCGGGGAGGCCCAGGGCCAGGAAGCCGAGGGCTGCGAGGATGTTCCCGGAGAGCGGGTTCACCCCGAACACGAGGGAGCCGATCGCGAGGGCGATGCCGAACGCGCTGAGGGACCGCACGAGCGTGTACGACGTCACGCCCGTCAGGATGTGGAGGCGCTTCGCGGGCGACAGGTACAGGGACTCGAGGGTGCCCGTCTCCTGTTCCCGGCGGACCCAGTACCCGATGAGCCACAGCATGAGGGAGACGACCATGAACGTCGAGGACCCGAGGAGCACGTAGAGCCGATACTCGTTCGTCCCCTGGCCCGCGAGCTGCGTGTTGTCGAAGAAGTTCTGGGCTGCCTGCTCCTCGCTCCCCGCGACCGCGATCCCGAGGAAGATCGGGAGGCCCGCGAAGAAGATCGGGATGAACGACTCGAGGAGGATCGCGCCCCGGTAGCGGGAGATGATCCGGAGCCGCGCCTTGAACACGGTCCACACGACCTCGATGGACGCGCGCCTCCCCGGGCGGCCGAGGCCGAACCCCCGGGCGACCGTCTCACCGGCCACGGGGTCGGGCCTCCCTCTCCCCGAGCACGCGCGTGTCCACGCTCAGGGTCCGGCCCGTCTTCGCGATGAACACGTCCTCGAGGGTCGGCTCCGAGGACCGGATGAACTCGATCGTCGCGCCGTCCCCCATCGCGGCCTCGATGATCTTGGGAAGGATCGCGCGGGAATTCTCGCACAGGACCTCGAGCTTCGTCCGGCCCCCGCTCTCCGTCGCGACCGCGACGTTCCGGATCCCCTGGACCGCGCGAAGGCGTCCGATGCTCGCGTCGGAGAACACGCCCTCGAGGCTCACGACGTCCTCCCGCGCGATGGACGACTTGAGGTCCGACGGCGTCCCGAGGGCGATGATCTCCCCGTGGTCGATGATCGCGACCCGGTTGCACAGTTCCTCCGCCTCGTGCATGAGGTGGGTCGTGTACAGGATCGTCTTGCCCTGGGCGTGGAGTTCCTTCACGATGTGCCTCAGGTCCCGGGCGGTCGGCACGTCCATCGTGACGGTCGGTTCGTCGAGGAACAGGATCGGGGCGTCGTGGATGAGGGACTTCGCGAACGCGACGATCATCCGCTGCCCTGCGCTGTACGTCTCCACGGTCCGGTCCACGAAGTCGTCGAGCTGCAGGAGGGCGATGAGGTCCTGGAGTCGCTTCCGCCGGGGGGCGCGAGGCACGTGGTACAGGGCCCCGAAGAAGTCGAGGTTCTCGCGCCCCGTGAGCTTCCAGTACAGCCCGCGGTCACCCATGAGCATGCAGCCGATCGAGGCCCGGACTCGCTCCTCCTCCGCGAGGACGTCGTATCCGTTCACCCACGCTCGGCCGGACGTCGGGATGAGGAGGGTCGTGAGGCACTTGATCAAGGTGGTCTTGCCGGCCCCGTTCGGCCCGAGGAGGCCGAACACCTCCCCGTCCTCGATGTCGAGGCTCACGTCCTTGAGCGCGTGGACCGCCTTCTTCCCCTTCGCGCCCTTCTTGCGCTCCTTCGACATGTAGGTCTTCGAGAGGCGTTCGATCCGGATGATCGGCTCCGCCATGGCGGGTCCGTCCATCGACGCAGCGTATTTAATGTCATGGCGTGGCGCGTTCCGGGCCGCGCGCGAGAACGGGGGACGAACCTTCTTATGCACCGGCCCGGATGGCATCGTCGATGGGACGCGCGACGTCGGCCCAGCGCCCGCGGGACGGCCTGGAACGGGAACTCGAGGCTCTCCGGCGCGACCTGGCGGCCCTCGGGCGTCGCCTCGGGGCACAGGACGAGCGTATTCGCATGCTTTCAAGGGACGTTGGTGCGCAGGCTCGCCGTCAGGCGCTCGTCTCGGAGACACTCCGGCTCGGCGAGAAGGCACGGAAGGGGGATCGCGGGGTCGTCGGGGACCTCCAGACGTCCATCGTCCGACTCGAGGACTACCTGATCAAGACGAGCGAGCGCATCGAGAACATCCTGACGGCGCTCAAGCAGCACCGGGAGCTCCTCGTCGCGGTGAACCGGCGCGTCCTGAACGTGAGCACGAAGGACCGGATCCGACTCGAGCTCGACGTGATGAAGAACACCGTGTCGATCCTCGCGCTCAACGGGATCGAGATGGACGAGGATGTCGTGAAGGAAATCGAGAAGCTCCGGGCGAGCGTCCACGCGGCCGAGGATCTCGCCGAGCTCGAGAAGGCGAAGGCGGTCCTGGACACGAAGTTCGACGCGGAGCTCAAGAAGTTCGACCTGGACGCGATCTGGTCCAAGCGGAAGGAGATCCCGGGATACGGATAGGCCTCAGGCGCGCGCCTCGCCGATCGACATGATCGCCTCTCGGACGAGCCGGGCCGCGAGCAGGGAGGTCTGCCCGAAGTCCCACGCGGGGCTCACCTCGTTGAGGTCCATCCCGACGAGCATGGGCCCGAGGAGGCCGATCGCCTTCTTCACCTGGAGGGGCGCGAGGCCGAAAGGTTCCGGGTTGCCGACGGCGGGTGCGTACGCGGGATCGATCCCGTCCATGTCGATCGTGAGGTAGACCCGGTCCCGGTCGATCTCCTTGAGGGCCCGCATCGTCGTCGCGACGATGCCGCGGTCGTGGATTTCGTACGCGCTCACGTACGTGAGGCCGAACCTCTCGAGGTCCTCTCGCTCTTCCTTGCTGTACGACCGGACGCCCATGTAGATGACGTTCTCCACGCCCACGTGGTCCGCGATCCGCCGCGCGGAGCACGCGTGGGACCACTTGTCGTCCAGGTACGAGTCTCGAAAGTCGAGGTGCGCGTCGATCCCGATCACGCCGATGTCCTTCGGGAACGCCCGGACGACCGCGGGAGCCAGGCTGTGTTCCCCGCCGAGCACGATCGGGACCTTCCCGGCCTCCACGATGTCCGAGGCCATCTTCGAGACGCCGGGGACCATCTCCGCGGTCGAGGCGAACGACGCCGTGTCCCCGAGGTCCGCGAACGGGACGCCGAGGAGGTCCCGCTGGTGGTCCATCATGTACGTCTCGAAGTTGTACGACGCCTGGCGGATCGCGGCCGGGGCGAACCGGGATCCGCCGCGGAACGAGCACGTTCGGTCGAACGGGACGCCGAACAGCGCGACCCGTGCGTCCTCGTACGATGCGACCGCGTCCGCGAACCGGGGCGGGGCCACAAGACGACATCCCGTCGGGCTACTTGAGTGCGCCTCTCACGGGGTCGACAGCTTCCGGCGGCCGAGCGCCTCGACATACATCGTCTCCTGGCCGGGCTGGATGTCTCCCTGGAGATCCGCGGGGATCGCGAGCTCGAACGTCTCGTACGTCGCGAGGTCCATGAGCTGCGCGACGTTCCCGTGCATCGAGAGGATCTGGGCCTTGCGCTTGTCGATGATCGGGACGCGCACCTTGTGCGTGACGGGGTGGACGATGGACCGTTTCTGCTCGTCGAACAAGCCGACCGCCTCGAGCCGCGCCTTCGCCTCGCCGTGCTTCCCGGGCTTGGAGGTCTGGATGCTGATGATCCGACACGGCTCCTCGTCGATGACGATGTAGCGGTTCACCTTGAGCTCGCGGATCTCCGCCTGATTCCACGACATGAGTGCGTACCGGCGCGCGGATACGGTCGGGTCCTTCAAAAAGGTTTTCAGCCGCGACGGCGCGGCCTCCTTCCCTCGCGGCGACTCGGGTCGCGGCCGCGCTTCCGGCGCTCGGGCTTCGTCTGCTTCCTGCGCGCGATCTCCTCGACGGTCCGGCGGAGATCCGCCGCGAGCCCGTCGCTGATCCTCCGCTTCGTGAACGCGTCCGCGCGGGCCGCGATCGCGATCTTCCCCGCGAAGGCTCGCGAGATCGAGCCGCGCTGCCACGGAGGGGCCCGGTGGACGAGGGGATGCTGGAACAGGACCCCGTGCTTTGGGGGCGCCGTGCCGGACCGGATGTGACGGAACAGGGCGCGCTCGGCCCCGAGCACCTGGATCGTCCCGGCCGGCGCGCGGGCGAGCTCGTCCAGGCCCCCCGCGAGGGTCACGAGCCGGGCCGCGATGACGGGCCCCGTGAGGTCCGAGACGTTCGGTGCCAGGCCCCGGACCGACCGCTCCAGGTACGCTTCGAGCTTCCCTCGACGTTCCGCGAGGGCCTGCGCGATGCGAGCCATGTCCCGCACCTGCTCCTCCTCGGCCGCGCCGAGGTCGGCCCCGACGCTGTCCGTGTAGTCGATCGGCATCCGGTCCCGCCGCCCGTGCGTCGCGATGAGCTCGAGGTACGTGCGGTCGTCCACGAACCGCGCGAGCTCCGGGAAGTGGAGGCCGTACCACTCGCGGAGCCGTTCGAGGAGGAGGTTCTCCTGCTTCAGCAGGTCGTCGAGGGACCCAATGGCCTGCCGCAGGTGGTCCTCGGGACGGATCGCCTTGCGCATCTTCCGCTTCCCGAGGTCGACCATGGCGGCGTGGAGGAGCGCCCTCTCGAACCCGTACGCCGCCGCGTCGAGGAACGGCGCGCGCGCCGTCATGAGCCGGCCTCCCGCCCGCTCCAGGCGGGGCTCCGCGACGAACACCTCGTCGACGGAGGCCATGAGCTCGCGCTCCTCATCGAGGAGCTTCCAGTCCTCGACCCGGGCCATCCGATCCGAGAGGGCCCCGGGCTCCTTCGGGAACAGCCTCTCGCGGACCACCTTCCCCTCGTCGAGGAGGAACGACCCGAACCACGTGGTCACGAGGAGCATCGCGGCCCGCGAACGCGGTCGCGCGCTAAAAGCGTGCGCGTCACCGGCGTCTCGACGGCGTGCGCTTCTTCCGGGAGGACGCGGGCCTCGCGGCCTTCTCGGCGGACCGGAGTTGATTCGGTCGCAGGATGCCGGCCTCCGTGATGATCCCGGTGATGTACTTCGCAGGCGTCACGTCGAACGCGGGGTTCCGCGCGGGGCTCTCCTTCGGCGCGATGGGCGTGCCGTCGATGTGGAGGACCTCCTGCGGGGATCGTTCCTCGATCGGGATCTTCGAGCCCGAGGCGAGATCGAAGTCGATCGTGCTGGACGGGGCCGCGACGTAGAACGGCACGCCGTTCTCCTTCGCGACGACGGCTTTCCCGTACGTCCCGATCTTGTTCGCGACGTCCCCGTTCCCCGCGATCCGGTCCGCCCCCACGAGGACCAGGTCGATCTCCCCACGGCTCAGGAAGAATCCCGATGCCCCGTCCGTGATGACGGCGTGCTCGATGCCCTCGTTGAGGAGCTCCCACGCGGTGAGCCGGGCCCCCTGGAGCCGCGGTCGCGTCTCGTCCACGTACACGAAGAACCGGCGCCCCTTCTCGCGCGCGAGGCGGAGCGGCGCCATCACGGTCCCGTAGTCGACCGTGGCGAGGGCGCCCGCGTTGCAGTGAGTCAGGATCCGGGTCCCGTTCCGGATCAGGGCGACCCCGTGCTCGCCGATCCGTCGGCATCGGGCCACATCCTCCTCCGCGTAGGCCTCCGCGGCCTGGACTGGGTCCGCCCCTCCCTTCACGGCGAGGAGGATCGCGTCGATTGCATGGAACAGGTCCTGCCCCGTGGGGCGTGTCTTGCGCAAGCGGTCCGCGACCCGGTCCAGAGGGAGGCCCTGGAGGTGGGCCTGGGCGAGGCCGTACGCCGCTGTCGCGCCGATCGCGGGGGCCCCGCGGACGACCATGTCCTCGATCGCGACTGCGACGTCCTCGAAGTCCTTCGCCTCGTAGATCCGCAGGTCGAACGGGAGGGCGCGCTGGTCGATCAGCTTCACGAGGCCGTCCTCGAGCCACACCGTGCGCAGGTCGCGGACGGATCCGTTCGTCTCGACGCGCACCCGGCTCCTCCTACGTCCTGCGCAGGGATGACAGGAGGCCCGACAGGGACGGGCGGCCGAACTCTCGCTTCATGTCCCGGGTCAGGGAGTCGTAGTAGGCGATTTGGAGGTCCACCTTCGAGAGCTCTGCCTCGGTCCGTCGGCGGGCCTCGTCGAGTTCCTGGATGGCGTCGAGGAGGCGGCGCTCCCGCATCCGCCACCGTCCGTGTTCCTTCGTGGCCGTCTCGAGGAGGTTGGGCATCCCGTCACCGGAGGTACGAGATCGCCGGCATGGCCGGGTCGATCGGGGACGGCGGGGTCCGCGTCTCGATCGCGATGGCCGCATAGTCCGAGATCTTCTTCCGCACGTGCTCGAGGTCCCGCAGGAGGAACGTCCGCCGGCGGGCGTGCTGGGCGAGCTGCTCCTCCAGGCGCTTCCGGCGTTCCCGCCATTTCTTCTGCTCGTCGAGGGCCAGCAGCACGTTGGACGGGTCCATGAGCCGAGGTCCGAGGCGGACGTGGGTATATAACCCTGCCGTCGCGGTTCGGCGTCACTCTTGCCGGACCGACGCGCCCGGGATGAGGAACTTCAACATGTCCGCGAGCCCCATGATCTGGCTCAGGATGTCGCGGCTGATCCCTTCCGCCGCGTCGATGCCAAACACGAGTTCGAGGTTGTCGAACTTGCCGATCCCCACGAACTTCGCGACGGTCCGATTCGTCGCCGCATCGCTCACCTGGACGCGACCGACCAGGTTCTCGCCCTCCCTCGCGGTCGAGAGGCGAAACACGTAGCCCCGGCTCTCGAGCTCGCGCTTCGCGATCTCCTGCATGTCCGACACGCGGTCTTTCGGCATGGGCGTCCCGCGGGGCCGATGCGGGCTCTCCGTTATAAGCGCTGTGGCGTCAGTTCGGCGGCGGGATCTCGATGGGGATCGGGACCGGAGGCCGCGAGCGGTTCTCCCGTCGGCGGCGCTCCCGCATCGTGTCCGTCGGAACGATCCGATCGCGCTTGTTCGCGAGGATCCCCGCGACCCCCTCCGTGCTGGCCCGCGCGTCGCCCTGACAGTGCGGGCAGCGGTCCGGGCAGGGGCTCGGCGGGACGTCGGGCTCCGGGTACGAGAACATGCCGCCCTCGAAGTTCCGCAGGACGATTTTCTTGTCGCTCATGCTGATCAGATAGTTCGGCATCACGGGGATCTTCCCCCCGCCGCCGGGCGCGTCCACGACGAACGTCGGCACGGCATATCCCGACGTATGCTGCCGGAGGTGTTCGATGATCTCGATCCCTTTCGCGACCTTCGTCCGGAAGTGTTCGATGCCCTCGCTCAGGTCGCACTGGTAGATGTAGTACGGCCGGACGCGGTTCTGGACGAGCTTGTGCATGAGCCGCTTCATGATCGTCGGGCAGTCGTTCACGCCGCGCAGCAGGACGGTCTGGCAACCGAGCGGGATCCCCGCGTCCGCGAGCATCGCGCAGGCCTTCGCGGCCTCCGGCGTGAGCTCCTTGGGGTGGTTGAAGTGCGTGTTGACCCACAGGGGATGGTACGCCTTCAGGATCGAGACGAGGCTCGGCGTGATGCGCATCGGGGTCGTGCACGGGACCTTCGAGCCGATCCGGACGATCTCGATGTGGTCGATCTCGCGGAGGCGCTTCAGGACGCCGCCGATGTACTCGTCCTTCACCATGAGGGGGTCGCCCCCGCTGATCAGGACGTCCCGGATCTCCTTGGCCCCCTCGAGGTACTGGAACGCGGGCTCGAGGGCCCGGAGGGACTGGATCCCGTGGTCGTGCGCAACGAATCGCCGGCGCGTGCAGAAGCGGCAGTACATCCCGCAGTAGTCCGTGATCAAGAACAGGACCCGGTCCGGGTAGCGGTGCGTGATCCCGGGCGCGGGGGAGTCCGTGTCCTCGTCGAGGGGATCGTGGATGTCCGCGGGGCTGAAGTACGTCTCGGAGACCTTCGGCACGGCCTGCAGCCGAACGGGACAGTTCGGGTCGTTCGGGTCCATGAGGCTCGCGTAGTACGGCGGGATCGCGAACTTGAAGTACTTCGCGCAGTCGATCACGCCCCTCTCCTCGTCCTCGGTCGGAGGGATCACCTCGCGGAGTTCCTCGAGGGACTTGACCGCGTGGCCAGCCTGCCAGCGCCAGTCGTTCCACTTCTCCTCGGGCACGTCCCGCCAGAGCGGGATGTCCCGCCATGTCCTCGTCCCGTTCGCCAGGGGCTCGCCACTCGGCCGGCCCGGGGCCGCGATCGTCATCTACCCGATCCTCCTCGATTTCGCGCCCACGCTCATCCTCCAAACCGTCCAAGACCGATCCATCGTTCGGATGGTCGGTCTAGCCAAGCACCGGCGACCCGGGAACGCCCTCTGGAAAGGCCCCTCGCGAACGACCGTCCAACCCCGTTGTCGGCGCCATCACCCGAGGAACGGCCGCACGATATATAACGATTAGTCCGACCGTCCGACGCGAAGTCCCGCGGCGGCCTTCAGGGGGACTCGGAGCCCCGGCGTCCCGGTCCCGGCCGCGGTTCGATGGGAATTTATACGTCAGGGTGGATTGTGCGGGCTCACGGGCTCGTGGTCTAGCGGTTATGACATCGCTCTCACACAGCGAAGGTCACCGGTTCGAATCCGGTCGAGCCCATGCCCCCACTTCGTTCAGGGGTGGCTCCCGCCCGGGACGACCCCCGCGGTCCCCACGAGCGCAACGACGAGGACCGTGACGAGGGCGAGGCCACCGAGCGGGATGAGGAGGAGCCACCGCGGCTCGTACCGCAGGTGCATGTAGTACGCGACGACGAGGCACGCCTTGACCGTCGCGAGGATGATGAGGGTCCCGATCTGAAGGTTCCGGGGCAGGCCGAACACGCCGACGTTCAGCTCGACGAGGGTCACGACCGCGAGGATCGCGAACACGACCACGTAGGGTCGTTTCGTCGTATGTTCCGAGGGGCCCTCCCCCGCAGCGTGCGTTGCGACCGCCGTCTCGGACATCTCGACCCCTCAGATCAGGTACACGATTGTGAACAGGAAGATCCACACGACGTCGACGAAGTGCCAGTACAGGCCGATCAGCTCGACGGCCTCGTGGTGCTCCTTCGTGAAGCCGCCTTTCCACGACTTGATCGTGGCGTAGGCCATTGCGAGCACGCCTCCGGTCACGTGGGACCCGTGGACGCCCGTCTGGATGTAGAACGTCGCCCCGTACAGCGGATCGATCCCGTCCGGGGCGCTCGTGAACCGCAGGCCTTCCTCGAAGAACAGCTTCGTGTACTCGTACCCCTGGATACTCAGGAACACGACGCCGAGCAGGAACGTCGCGGTGATGAAGACCCGCAGCTTCCCCTGGTCGCCCCGCTCGATCGCGGCCAGGGCCTCGACCATCGTGAGGCTCGAGCAGATCAGGATGAACGTGTTCAGTCCCGTGAGGGGCACGTTCAGGACCTCTCCGGGCTCGCCCCACGTCGCGGATCGGGTCCGGAGGGCCCACGACGCGCCGATCACTGCGGAGAAGAACATGATCTCCGTCGCGAGGAACATCCACGTCGCGAGCTTGCGGGCACTCACCTTGACCTGGCCCGGGTGGGCCACGAGCGTGCCGAACGACGCCTTGGAGGGGGAACGCAGGTCGTCCCGGAGCCATCCCGCGACCCCTGCGACGAACACGATGAGGCCTAGGCCCAGGATCGTCGGGCTCATCACGAGGCCCGCGTACGCGACCGCGGCGCCCGTCCCCGCGACGAAGGGCCACTTGCTCCCGTGGTGGGCCGACGCCCCGTCATGGCTCGGACCGTGGGCATCCGCCATGCTCGCCCTCGACCGAGCCGTGCAAGAGGCCCGGCTCTATAACATCTTCGGTATCCGGGGAGCGCGGTCCCTCCGGGTCGGATCGGGAAGCCCTCCGTGCGACGGCCGGCCGTCCCCGCGCATCGAGAGAATCCGGGTCGCGTCCCCGAGGCGATCGGAGATGCCGCAGTGGACGCGTTCAGTTCGGGCGGATGACCCAAGGGTCGTTGGCCATCGATAGGTACAGGTTCCGGGACTTGGACCACTCGATGAGCCAGTTCGGTACCGGGATGTGTGGCGCGGGCGGGGGCCGGTGCACGCACGTCCGTGGCCGAGTCGCGGGATAAAAGCTTCGACGCCCGTGCTGATTTCAATTCTCGGGAGACAGAACGGGCCGGGGGTCGTGGATGAACCGGAGGACGAGGGCCATCACGACGATCACGCCCAGGAAGCTCGTCACGAGCGGCGCCTCGTACCCGAAGCCGTACAGGAATCCGCCGACGAGCGGGGCCGGGAACGCGATGAGCCCGCGGAACGCGGTCACCTGACCGATCGCGAGGCCTCTCGTCCGATCCGGCACCGCGTTCGACATCATCGTCTGCCACGCGGGGACCCAGGTCGCGGCCGTGAGGCCGTTCAGGATCGAGACGAGGACGAAGTCCGTCGGCGTGCGCGCGAAGATCCAGCCCGCGAAGATCGGGAGGCCGAGGGACTCGGAGAGGAAGATCATCCCGCGGCTTCCGAACCGGGTCACGAGCTTCCCGACGGGCAGGGCGGCCCCCGCGAACACGAGGGCCCACACCCCGATGATGAGCCCCAGATCCGCGTTCGTGAAACCGAACTCCTGGACGGCCATCCCGTACACGATCAAGAGGGAGATCCCCCACACGAACGAATCGGCCGCGGTCACGATCAGGATGCCCTTCACGGCGGGCTCCCGGAGGCGGAACGCACCGCGGACGGACCACGGCTCCGCGGTCCGGTCGCGGAGGGTCTCCCGGAGGACGAGGGCGAACAGGGCCAGGTTCACCCCCTCGAGGCCGAGGCTCAAGGCGAACACGAGGGCGTACCCGAATACGTCCGCGAGGATGCCCCCGACGAACGCCATGATCGCGGCGGGCAGGATCAGGAAGAAGAGGGCTTTGCTGTACGCCATCGCGCGGCCGTGGACTTCGACGCTCTCCGCCACGGCCGACTGAGATGCCGGGTCGCGAAGGAGGCCGAGCCCGAGGAACGCGAAGGCCGGGACGAGGAGGGGCCACCAGTTCGTGATCGCGGTCGCGAGGAGCAGGCTCAAGCTTCCCATCGTGAACGTGCTCCCCAGGACCATGACGGGCTTCCGGCCCCACCGGTCCGTGAGGTGGCCCCCCGCCAGCTGGGCCAGGGACCCGACGACCCCGCCGAAGCGGTTCGCGAACGCCTGGAGGAGGCTGAGCGCGAACACGGATCCCGCGAGGCGCACGACGAAAGGTTGCAGGACGACCTGGAGGAGGTTGTTGTACGTGCCCGTGACGAAGTTCGACGCGCTGATCACGCGGACGTTCCGGGCTCGGTCCGCGGGCGGGGCCATGAGCGGCGCGCCGAGCGGGGCGTCGCGCATAAGCGTTTGCGTGGGCCCCACGCGGACCCGCGAATGCCTTATAGATGGACGCCTCGTTGCGTGAGCGGTCAGGGAGCCGGATGCCGACGATCCGACGGATGAAGACGAAGCTCCCCCTGCTGGGCGAGGCGGGGGTCGGGAAGACCTCCCTGATCCGCCGGTTCGTCCTGAACGAGTACGAGGACTCGTACCTCCACACGGTCGGGACCCGCGTCTCCAAGGTGGAGCTCACGGTCCCGTTCGGCGGCGACACGGAGGTCCAGATGGACATGTCGATCCTGGACATCATGGGCCAGCGCGGCTTCCGGGACATGGTCCGGGAGACGTACTTCCACGGGGCCCAGGGCCTCATGGCCGTGTGCGACCTGACCCGGCGGGACAGCCTCATGGCGCTCAACGACTGGATCCCGTCCGCCATGGAGATCGCCGGGAACGTGCCCGTCTACCTGGTCGTGAACAAGAAGGACCTGACGGACCGTCGCGCGTTCACGGACGCGGACCTGCGAAACGTCGCGGAGACGTTCGGGGCCCCGTTCATCACGACGTCCGCGCGGACGGGGGAGTTCGTGGACGACGCGTTCAACGCGATCGCGATTGAGATGGTCGACCGCGCGATGCGCGAGGAGCAGTCCCACGCCGTGGAGCGCGGGCTACGGGACAAGGTGCTCACGCTCCTCGTGAAGCGCGGGACCATCGGACTTAAGAAAAACCAGTTCCTCGAGATCCTCCGCGGCGTGATCTTCGAGGATCTCGTCCAGGAGCTCAACCGCCTCGAGGGGGAGGGGCTGCTCACCCTCGCGTGGCACGGCCCATCGGACTTCACGGCTCAGATCACCCCCAAGGGGGTCGACGCGGCGCGGAAAGCCTCCGCCTTCGAAGGCGAGTGACGGCCTCCGGACGGAGGGACGGCCCGTGAAGAAACAGGATCTCGAGCGGGCCCTGCAGGCCTTGGAGCCCGTCCGGGCGCCGCGACCGGACATCGAGCAGTACGCGACGCCGGCCGGAATCGCCGCGGAGGTCGCGTACATCGCCCTCGGGAAGGGGGACCTCGCGGGCCGGACCGTCCTGGACGCGGGTTGCGGGGCCGGGGTCCTTGCGCTCGCGGCGGCCCTTTGCGGAGCGGCTCGCGTGACGGCCGTCGACGTGGACCCGGAGGTGATCGACGTGGCCCGGCGGAACGGGGCGAAGCTCCGCGCGGACGTGGAGTGGCGGGTCGCCGACGTGCGCCAGATCGAGGGGACGTTCGACACGGTCCTGATGAACCCGCCCTTCGGATCCCAGACGAAGCACGCGGACCTCCCGTTCTTGGACCGGGCCCTCGACCTGGGCCGCGTCGTATACTCGTTCCACAACGCGAAGACGGAGCGGTTCATCGCGAAGCGGATCGGGGTGCGCGGCGGGCGCGTCACGGACCGGCTCGCGTACGGGTTCCCCATCCCGCGGACGTTCCGGTTCCACCGCGACGAGGAACGCCGGGTCGACGTCGTCCTGATGCGGATCGAGGCGGCGAAGGGATAAATATGCGGGGCCACTTTCGACGCCCCGACCGAGGCATCACGATGGAACCCAAGATGGTCCTCCCAGGCGACGAGGTCGCCGTCGCGGAGGAGTTCGAGGCGGGCGAGGGGACGTACGAGCGGGCTGGCGCGATCTTCGCCGCGACCCCGGGCGTCCTGTATCTCGACCCGAGCGAGAGGGTCGCCCGCGTCCGCGCGTTCAACCCGCCCGCGGAGCTTCGCCCGGGGGACATCGTGTACGGCGTCGTGGACGACATCCGCGGCATGATGGCGACCGCGACGGTCCAGGCCGTCCACGGGCGGGCCCGCCAGATCAGCGGGGAGGCCGAAGGCACGATCCACATCTCGAACGTGTCCGAGGAATACACGGAGGACATACGCGACATGTTCCACCTCGGGGACATCATCCGCGCGAAGGTGATCCAGACGAAGCCGTCCGTCCAGCTCACGACCGCGGAACCGCTCCTCGGGGTCGTCAAGGCCCTGTGCTCTCAGTGCCGCGGGCCCCTCGAGGCGCGCGGCCGTGACCTGTTCTGCCCGCGGTGCGAGAACACGGAGCGCAGGAAGATCGCCCAGGACTACAACGACCTCAGGCTCGATGTGCCCGCGCAGGAGCTCGGAGGCGGCGTCGTCCCCGAGAGGCGCCGGGGCGAAGGGCGCGGCGACCGTGACCGCGGGCCCGGCGGCGGACGGGATCGCGGGGGACGCGGCGGGGGACGGGACCGGGGCGGACGGGATCGTGCTCGCGGCGGCGGACGGGGCCCTGGACGCGGCGGACGGGACCGGGACCGCGGCCCGCGACCTCGCTGATTCGTGTCGCGCGACACGCTGTCCTCTTCCGATAATTAGCAATGGGAATCGAAGGCAAAGTGATATGAACCCACCCCGTGTTAGCGGCGATTAGAAGGCTTCGGATGGCTCCCTCCAACGACGAAGTTCTTCAGGAACTCACCCGCCTTCGCAGTGAAATCCAACAGCTACGCGAGATCGTGAGCGCCCTCTTCAACGCGGTTTTCGAGGAAAACGAAGAGGAGTGGGAGACGGTCCCGGAGAAGGACGAGTTCAACCTCTACAACTGAGGCCCTGTCGCGTTCCCGCGACGAAACTTATACGCGACCCGCGGTATCGCGGGCCGTGCCGGACCTGTGGGAGCTCGTACGGGCCCACGAGGCGTGGCGGGGCCGCGAGACGATCAACCTCCAGCCGTCCGAGAACGTGATGAGCCCCCAGGCACGGGCCCTCCTCGCGTCCGATTTCGCGCACCGGTACGCGATGCCCGGGTATGTCTCCCCGTTCGGGGACTCGGGGGACGCGTACCGCGGGACGCGATACACGGAGCAGGTGGAGGCCCTCGCGGACGGGCTCGCCCGGCATGTGTTCTCGGCCGCCCACGCGACGGTCAAGCCGCTGTCCGGCCACCTCGCGGGGCTCCTCCTCCTCCGGTCCACCTGTCGCCGGGGCGATCTCGTGATGGTCGTCCACGCGAAGCACGGAGGCTACGACGGGTACATGCCCGGGTTCCTTCCCGACCACCTCGGCGTGCGGGTCACGTTCCTGCCGTTCGACGAGGCGTCCTGGAACGTCGACGCGGACGCGGCCGCGGAGGCGATCGCCGCGGAGGCGCCGCGCCTCGTCCTGCTGGGCGCGAGCCACCTGCTCTTCCCGTACGACCTGAGGCGGCTGCGGGCCGCGTGCGACGACGCGAACGCGATCCTCGGGTACGACGCCTCCCATGTCCTCGGGCTCGCGGCGGGGGGCGCGTTCCAGCGGCCCACGGCGGAGGGTGCGGACGTCGTGAGCGCGAGCACCCACAAGTCGTTCCCCGGGCCCCAGGGCGGCCTCCTCCTCGCGAACCGGACGGATGTGTTCGAGCGCGCGGTCCGCGGGGTCACCTGGCACATCGAAGACAACGCCCACTGGAACCGGATCGCGGCCACGGCCCAGGTCCTCCTCGAGATGCAGGCGTTCGGCCCCTCGTACGCGCGGCAGGTCGTGGCGAACGCGAAGGCTCTCGGCCGACATCTCGAGGCCTCAGGGTTCCCGGTGAAGTTCGCCGCCCTCGGATACACGGAGAGCCACCAGATCCACATCGACCCGGCGGCCGTCCACGCCCGGTTCGGGGTGACGCCGCACGGCCTCGCGGACCGGCTCGAGGCGAACAACCTGATCGTGGACGCGGTGGGCCGGATCGGGACGAACGAGGTGACCCGGATGGGCGCGAGGGAGGCGGAGATGGAAGCGCTCGCGGGCCTGATCGCCCGCGCGGCGTCGGGCCAGGACGTGCGGGACGAGGTCGCGGCGGTCCGGTCCGGGCTCCGGCTGTCCTTCGTGTTCCCCGAGTGAGGCGAGGGAAAGGCCATAAGCCGACCTCCCGTTGTGCGGCCCATGCTCTGCGTCCGGACCGTGGTCCCGCAGGAGGCCTGACGATCCCCCATCTGGGCGTACTCCTCCTAAGCGGAGGTTTCGACAGCCCCGTCGCGGGGCACCTCCTGGGGCGACAGGGCCTGCGCCTCGTCGCGGCCCACTTCTCCCTCGAACCGATCACGGACGACGCGGCCGCCGTGAAGTCTCGGAAGCTCGCGTCCCTCCTGGGGATCCGCGCCCTGTACGTGGTCCGGGTAGGGGAGGCGTTCGCGGAGGTCGCCCAGAAGTGCGAGCGGCGGTTCTATTTCGTCCTCACGAAGCGCCTCATGGTGCGCCTCGCGGACGGCCTCGCGGACCGCGAGGCCGCGGACGTGCTCGTGACGGGGGAGAACCTCGGACAGGTCTCGAGTCAAACCCTCGCGAGCCTCCGGGTCATCGACGCGGTCGCGAGGCGGCCCGTGCTGCGCCCGCTCATCGGGTTCGACAAGCAGGAGATCGTGGACCGCGCGAAGGCGATCGGCACGTACGAGATCTCGAAGGGCCCGGAGATTTGCGACCTCCTGGGGCCTGCCGCCCCCGCGACCCACGCGAGGCTCGAGCAGGTCCTCGAGGAGGAGGCGAAGCTCGACATCGCGCGGCTCGTCGCGTCGACCCTGGAAGGGGCCGAGGCGGAAAGGTTCAAGCCGGAGGGCCTCCCTGAGAGGGGCCCCCTTCCGTCCGAGGCGGCTCGATGACGTACTACCTGCTCAAACCGTGCCGCACGGCGACCGCGTTCATCTCGACCCTCAAGCGGCCCGCCCGGGTCGACCTGGCCGAGGCCGCGTCCCGCCTCCACGCGGCAGGCTGGAAGGTCCACGACGTGAAGGTCATGCTCATCCTCGAGGGGGACCCCGAGCTCACCCTGTACGAGAGCGGGAAGGTCCTCGTGAAGACGGACGACGAGGGGAGCGCGCGGGCGGCGATCGACCGCGTGTACGGCACGATCGGGCTCGCGGCGCCGTTCGCGGCCGCCTGAGGACGGGACCGTGGACGGCGGGCCGCCTCCGGGCATCTCGGTCCGTCGGGTCCTCGATTCGTCCGCGTTCCTCTCGGGCCGCCAGTTCCCCGGGGAGCTCCTGACGACGCCCGAGGTCCTCCGGGAGCTCCGGCGTCACGGGCTCACCGCGTCCATCGAGGCGGTCCTCGGGACCCAGGTCGCGGTCGCGTCCCCCGGGAGGGACTCCGTCTCGCGCGTGAGGGCCGCGAGCCAGGCGACCGGGGATTTCCCGCGACTGTCCCCCACGGATGTGCAGCTCCTCGCGCTCGCCCTGGAAGGAGGCGCCACCCTCGTCACGGACGATTATTCGATGCAAAACGTGGGGACGGCACTCGGCATCCCGTTCGAGACGGTCCTGGCCCCTGGGATCACGGCCCAGTGGGCGTGGACGTACCGGTGCACGGGGTGCGGAGCCGCGTGGCCCGCCTGGCACGAGGAATGCCCGACGTGCGGGGCGCGGCTCCGGACGAGCCGGGCCCGCGCGGAGCCGGGGCGGCCCGGCTGATCCCTATTCCCCGTAGCGGCGCTGCCGCATCTGGTACGACCGGAGGGCCCGCAGGAAGTCGATCTTCCGGAACCCGGGCCAGTACACCTCGACGAAGTACAGCTCGCTGTACGCAAGCTGCCAGAGGAGGAAGTTCGAGATCCGCTCCTCCCCGCTCGTCCGGAGGACGAGGTCCGGGTCCGGGAGGTCCGCCGTGTACAGTCGGCGGCTGAAGAACTTCTCGTCCACGTCGGAGGGCTGGACCTTCCCGTCCCGCGCGTCCTGTACGACGGCTTGGATTGCGGTGAGGATCTCCTCTCGCCCGCCGTACGCGACGGCGAGGTTGAACAGGTAGTCCTCGTAGCCCTGGGTGCGCGCCTCCGCGTACTCGATCGCCTCGTTCACCTCGGGCGGGAGGAGGGAGCGGTCCCCGAGCACCTTCACTTTGATCCGGTGCTCATGGACCCGCCGGTCGTCCCCGACCTTACGGAAGTTCTCCGCGAACAGGTGCATGAGGTGCTGGACCTCCTTCGTGGGCCGGCGCAGATTCTCCGTGGAGAACGCGTACACGGTCAGGATGTGCACGCCGACCTCGAGGCACCACTCGAGGACCTCCTCGAGTTTGTCCCGCCCCTTCGCGTGTCCGTCGAGGGCGTTCCCGAGGCCGATCTCCCTCGCGAAGCGGCGGTTCCCGTCCATGATGATCGCGACATGGTTCGGGATGCGGCCTGCCTTGACCTGGTGGAGGAGCCGACGCTCGTACGCCTGGTACGCGGCGTCGCTGATGATCTTCGAGATGTCTGCCCTCATCCTCGGAGGACGATTCAACGGTCCGACCTATATAGCCATTCGGGCAGAGGGTCGGCCCTCCGGGCTCGCGGCCTGGGTCGGGCCTCCCGGTGCGAGGCCGCGGGGCCGGATCGCATATTCCTGTGCGAATTTTGACGTCGATTCAATATTAATACCGCGGGCCTCGTGATCGGCCCCGACGAGATGGCTCCGGACGGCGCGGAACCCGAACGCGTACTGGGTCACGCCCAGATCGAGGTGCTCGACGTCGCCGCGGTCGTCGCCGCGATGCGGCCCGGCGAGGCGGTCCGGATCCGCCCGAGAGGGATGCGCCGCCGGGTTCCCGTCTTCGCCGTGGCCGACGAGTCGTGGCGCGCGGAGATTCCCGCGTGACGCGCGCGCGTCGTGCCGCCGTGGGGAAGGTTTAAGTAGCGTCGTCCGGATTGTTCGGGTCGATCCTGTTCCCGCGATCCTCTGCCTCTCCGTGGTTTATCGATGAAATTGAGTGAGTACCAAGACCTCTATCAGAAGCTCGGCACGCCAGAAGATATCGACTTCCTCGCGGAGAACTTCGGCTACGACAAGGAGCTCCTCCTCGTCATCTACACGCAACGCATCGTCCGCGACACGACGAAGAAGTTCTACCGGGTGAAAGCCCAGGAGCGCCGCCTCGCCTGGATGTGGCAGAACGGCATGTCGCTCACGGAGGTCGCAGGGAAGTTCGACTTCCCGCCGATCCTCGCGGCCCTCATGATCCTCGAGCAGCGGAAGATCTCGCGTAAGCAGTTCTGGAAGATGATCGGGGACCTCGAAGCGGTGAAGGACCGACGGCTCCAGCGCGAACTCGCGGACGCCTGCCGGGCGGACATCGTGTACTCGCCCGAGGGCACGGCCCGGCAGTACGCGCGCGGGCGATGGGGCGAGGCGAAGCTCCACAAGTGGCTCGACGAGCGCGACCTGAAGTACGAGACGGAGAAGGAACTCCGGGCGAAATACGACAAGACGCCGGACATCCTCCTCCACAAGCCCCTCGACATGAACGGCGGGCGCAAGTACTGGATCGAGTCGAAGGCGACGCTCGGCGACCCATACGAGATCCGCAGGCACATCAAGAAGCAGCTCACCCCGTACAGCGAGATGTTCGGGGACGGCGTCGTCGTGTACTGGTTCGGGTTCGTGAACGACCAGGAGCACGGGCTCCCGGAGGGGGTCGACGTCGTGGACGCATCCTTCTTCGAGCCCCAGCCCGTCCCGTACGCGTACGTCCCCGTCCACGAGACCCCCGTCACGGAGTCGCCCAACGGGGGCGGGCGGGCCGCGTCCACGCGGGACTCGGGCCGCGCCGCAAACGTTTAAGGCAGCGCCCTCCATGGACGGCCCCGCATGGCCGACGAAGAGGTCGTACGCGTCCGGATGCCCTCCCTGAGGGAGGGCGAGATCTTCGGGATCGCGGACCAGCTCCTCGGGGCCTCCCGGATCCGCGTGATGTGCGCGGACGGGAAGAGCCGGCTCGGGCGGATCCCGGGCAAGCTCAAGAAGCGGATGTGGATCCGCGAGGGGGACCTCCTCGTCGTGAAGGTGTGGGCGTTCCAAGACGAAAAGTGCGACATCAAGCACCGGTACACGAAGACGGAGTCCACATACATGTCCCGGCGCGGCGTGATCCCCAAGTCGATCAACATCTTCTGAGGCCCGCAAAGCTCAAACGGGCGCGGCCCGTAATCCGAGATGCGGATGTTAGACGAACGCCTCCTTCGCCAGCTCGAGTCCGACGTCGACTCCCTCCGGAAGCGAGACAAGGACTCGGACAGCCGGAAGACGTACGACCAGGTGTTCGACCGGGCCGCCCTCCTGAACCTCGCGAAGCTCATCAGCGACGGCGCGATCTCGACCCTCGACTATCCCGTGAGCACGGGCAAGGAGGCGAACGTGTTCCACGCGACGGACCGGGAAGGCCGCGCGAAGGCCGTGAAGATCTACCGGATCAACACGGCGACGTTCCGGAACATCGCCCAGTACATCGAGGGGGACTCGCGGTTCCGAGGCGTGAGGCGCGCGACGAAGCCGACGATCCTCGCGTGGGCCCGGAAGGAGCACAAGAACCTCCTCCGCATGGCGGACGCCGGGGTCCGGGTCCCGAAGCCCCACGCGATCCTCGAGAACATCCTCGTGATGACGTACATCGGCGACGAGAGCCGGCCCGCGCCCCTCCTTCGGGAGGTCACCCTCGAGGACCCCGGGGCCGCGTACGAGGACGTGCTCGAGAACATGAAGGCGATCCGGCGGGCGGCCCTCGTCCACGCGGACCTCAGCGAATACAATCTCCTCGTCTGGGACGGACGGATCGTCGTGATCGACGTGGGCCAGGCCGTACCCCTCGATCATCACCGGGCCGCGGAGTGGTTCGCCCGGGACGTTAAGAACGTCGCCCGGTACTTCCGGCGCCTCGGGGTCGACGTGAGCCCCGCCGGGCTCGAGGCAGCCGTCCTCGGAGGCTGACATGCACTACGCGCGCATTCCCGCGGACCGGGTCGGCGTCCTCATCGGACCGGAAGGCGCCACGAAGCGACGGCTCGAGGAGGCGACCGGGACCGGCGTCGTGGTGGACTCCGGGAACGGGGAGGTCTCGATCGACGATTCGCGGGCCGCAGACCCCGTCATGGCCCTGAAGGCGCGGGACATCGTCCGGGCGATCGCGCGCGGGTTCTCCGAGGAGCGCGCGTTCCGCCTCCTGGGGGACGACGCGTACCTCGAGGTCCTCGACATCAAGGACTTCGCGCACTCGAAGAACCGCCTGGCCCAGATCAGGGCGAGGCTCATCGGCGCCCGCGGGAAGACGCGGCGCCTCCTCGAGGAGCTCACGGGGGTCGACGTGTCCGTGTCGGGCCACACGGTCTCGCTCATCGGAGACCCGTTCGAGATGGCCATCGCACGGGAGGCCGTCATCATGCTCCTCCGCGGGAGCGAGCACGCGACCGTGTACCGGTTCCTTGAGCGGAAGCGGGCGGACATCAAGGCCTGGCAGATGGGGTTCTGACGGGCTTCCCGCCGCAGGCTTTTAGCCGCGGGCGGCCATCGCGTGCCGATGGCCCGGGGGGAGGCGAAGGCCCTCGAGGAGTTGGTCAGGGCCGCCTTGCGGGAGGCCCTCGAGCGGTTCGACGAGCCCGCCCTCCTCCGGCTCCGCGGGGATCTCCAGGTCGCCCACGCGTGGTTCGCGGCCCACCGAGATCCGGACCGGGCCGAGGTCGCCGCCGGGGCCCTCGAGACGGTCACCCGGCTGCACCAGTTCACGGCGGAGATCCGCGGCTTCGCGTCGTCCCGGGCGTCCGCGGAGCGCGCGAGCCTGTTCGACCTGGGCGCGATCAGTGCCCTCGCGGTCGAGAACCTCCTCACGGCAGAGAAGATCACCCCCATGCGCCTCTTCATGAGTGGCCTCTCGGAAGGCCTCATGTTCCTCGCGAGCCGGCAGTACGTCCACGGAGGGAATGCGGTCCTGGACGCCGCGTACCGCGCGCACCGGGTCGCGGTCCAGGACGCTCTGTGGTCCGTCGCGATGGACTTCCGCGAGCCTGAGGGCCTAGACGGTCTCCGCGAGGCCCGGCGTTCCATCGACGACGTGTTCACCCGGCTCGACGACCCAGGCGTCCCGGTCGCCACCCGGGTCGTCGTCCTCCACGTCCTGTACGTCCTCGCGGCGATCGTGCGGTGCGCGCGCGTCCTCGAGTCCATGGCGGGCCGGCCGTGAGGCGGGCGGCCAATCGTTAAATAACTCACAGACCTACGCACGCATGGGGTCGGGGCCCTGCCCAAGTACGTGTACCTCTTCGACGAAGGGGACGCCTCCATGCGGGACCTCCTGGGGGGCAAGGGGGCGGGCCTCGCCGAGATGACGCGCCTCGGCCTCCCCGTCCCGCCCGGGTTCACGATCACGACGAAGGCCTCCATCGCGTACGGGCGGTCGGGCCGATTCCCCCCGGGCCTCGCGAAGCAGGTCGACGCGGGCATCGCGGCGATCGAGGCGCGGTCCGGGAAGCGCTTCGGGGACCCCGTCCACCCGCTCCTCGTGTCCGTCCGGTCCGGGGCCAAGTTCTCGATGCCGGGGATGATGGACACGGTCCTGAACCTGGGCCTCAACGACGCGACCGTCGCGGGGCTCTCGGCCCTCACGGGGAACGAGCGGTTCGCGCACGACGCGCACCGGCGCCTCATCTCGATGTTCGGCCGGATCGTGAAAGGGCTCGACGGGCGCGCGTTCGAGGCGATCCTCGAGCGGCTGAAGGCCGCCGCGGGCGCCCCGGCCGACGCGGACCTCAACGTGGACGACCTCCGCGCGGTCACGGACGGGTTCAAGGCCTTGTACCGATCCGAAGTCCGGGCCGAGTTCCCCGCGTCCCCGAAGGAGCAGTTGCGGGAGGCGATCGCGGCCGTGTTCCGCTCGTGGAACGGGAAGCGGGCGGTCGAGTACCGGAACTTCCACGGGATCCCCCACGACCTCGGCACGGCCGCGAACGTCCAGGCCATGGTGTTCGGGAACATGGGCCCCGACTCGGGCACGGGGGTCGCGTTCACCCGAGACCCGTCCTCGGGCGAGAAGGTCCTCTACGGGGAGTACCTGCCGAACGCGCAGGGCGAGGACGTCGTCGCGGGCACCCGGAACCCCCTCAAGATTGCCCAGCTCGCGGAGGCCCACCCGGACCTGTACGCGCAGCTCGGCCGGGTCGCGGCCCTCCTGGAGGCCCACTACCGGGACATGCAGGACCTGGAGTTCACCGTGGAACGGGGGACCCTGTGGATGCTCCAGACCCGCACGGGGAAACGAGCCGCGCGCGCGGCCGTGAAGATCGCCGTCGACATGGCGAGCGAGGGCCTGATCTCGCGGGAGGAGGCCGTCCTCCGGGTCGAGCCGGCCCACGTGGTCCAGCTCCTCCTGCCCCAGTTCGACGAGCCCGCGAAGGAGGCGGCCCGCGCCGAGGGGCGGTACCTCGCATCGGGCCTCAATGCGTCTCCGGGCGCCGCGGCCGGGGTCGCCGTGTTCGACCCGGACGAGGCGGAGCGGCTCGCGACCCAGGAGAAGCGCTCCGTCGTCCTGGTGCGCCTCGAGACCTCACCGGACGACGTCCACGGGATCCTGCGGGCCAAGGGGGTCCTCACGGCCCGGGGCGGCGCGACGAGCCATGCGGCCGTCGTGACGCGCGGCCTCGGGATCCCCTGCGTGGCGGGGTGCGAGGTCCTCCAGGTCGACTACGACGCGGGGGAGTTCACCGCGGGGGACAAGGTCGTGCGACGCGGCGACTTCATCTCGATCGACGGGAGCACGGGGGAGGTGTTCCTCGGGAGGATCGAGACCCACGAGCCCGCGTTCGATCGGGAGGAGGACCTCCGGACCCTCCTCGGCTGGGCGGACGCCGTGCGTCGGCTCGGCGTGTGGGCGAACGCGGACTACCCGAGGGACGCGATCCGGGCCCGGGCGTTCGGCGCGGAGGGGATCGGCCTCTGCCGCACGGAGCACATGTTCTTCGAGACGGACCGGCTCCCCGTCGTCCACGAGATGATCCTCGCGGCCCCCGCGTACCGTCGGGTCTCGGAGCGGGTCCGGCTCCTCCGCGCGGAGGCCTCCGGCGCGAGGACCGACCGCCGTGCGGAGGTCGAGGCGAGGCTCGCGTCCCTCGAGGCGGACCTGGCCGACCTGTCCCGGCGGTACGTGGGCTCTCTGGACCGACTCGGCGAGCTCCAGCGGGAGGACTTCGCGGGGATCCTGAAGGCCATGGAGGGCCTGCCCACGATCATCCGACTCATCGACCCGCCCCTCCACGAGTTCCTGCCGAAGTACGAGACCCTCCTCGTCCAGGTCACGAAGCTGGCCCTCGCGAAGGAGGACCCGAAGCTCCTCGTCCGCGCGGCGCGCACGGACGAGGACCGCGCGTTCCTCGAGGAAATCGAGCGGGCGGGCGGCGGCGACCTCGCGAAGGGGGTCGAGGTCCTCCTCGCTCGGAACGAGTACCTCCTCGAGGCCGTGTCCGCCCTCCGAGAGTCGAACCCGATGCTCGGGCTCCGCGGGTGCCGCCTCGGCATCCTGTTCCCCGAGATCACACGGATGCAGGTGCGCGCGATCTTCGAGGCGGCGTGCCGCCTGAAGCGGGACGGGGTCGACGTCCACCCGGAGATCATGATCCCCCTCGTCGGGCACGTGAACGAGCTGCGGCACCAGCGGGAGGCGCTCGAATCCGAGGCGAAGAAGGTGATGGATCGCGAGGGGGTCCAGATCGACTACAAGTTCGGGACGATGGTCGAGGTCCCCCGGGCGGCCCTCGCGGCGGACGAGATCGCGCGCCATGCCGAGTTCTTCTCCTTCGGGACGAACGACCTGACCCAGACCACGATGGGATACAGCCGGGACGACGCGGAGGGGAAGTTCCTCCTGGACTACGTGCAGCGAGGGATCCTGCCCTTCAACCCGTTCCAGTCGATCGACCTGGACGGGGTTGGTCAGCTCATGCGGATGTGCGTCCAGAAGGGCCGGCGGACCCGACCGGACCTCGAGGTCGGGATCTGCGGGGAACACGGTGGGGATCCCGCGAGCATCGAGTTCTGCAACGACATCGGCCTCGACTACGTGTCGTGCTCGCCGTTCCGGGTCCCGGTGGCCCGACTCGCGGCGGCCCACGCGAAGCTCCGCGCGACCCAGTCCATCCCGGCGGACCGGTAGGGGGCGGGCCTTGGCCGACGGAGTGTCCGCCACGTTCCTCGTCGTGCTGATCGTCTCCGCGTTCACCCTCCCCCTCGTCTTCCTCGCGTGGATCCGGAACACGGAGCGGTTCGGCAGGGAGCCCTGGTCCGCCGTCCTCCGCGCGTTCCTGTCGGGGGCCGTGTTCAGCGTCCTCATCGCGATCATCTTCAGCCTCGTCCTACTCGCCCTGTTCCTCGAGGTCGGGCCCGTGTACGATGTCCTGTCGAGGCGGTTCCTCGACCCACAGATGATCCTCGGCGTCCTCATCGTGGCGCCCCTCGTGGAGGAGGCTGCGAAGGTGCTGGGCGCGCGCTCGGGCCGGCCCCACACGGACGTGCGCGTGGACGGGATCGTGTACGGGGCCGCCGCGGGCCTCGGGTTCTCCGCGACGGAAAACCTCTTCTACGGGCTCGCGGCCGTCGCGGAGTCGATCGCGCAGGGGTCCGATCCGTCCGTGTCCCTCGTGGTGATCGCGTTCCGGTCGTTTTCCTCGTCGTTCCTCCACGCCAGTTCGACCGCCGTCGCGGGGTACGGCCTCGCGAAGAGCTGGCTCACCCGCCGGTGGACCGCGATCCTCCCATTCTACTTCATCGCGGTCCTCATGCACGCGGTGTTCAATTTCCTCGCGAGCCTGGGGGACCTGTACGCCGCGGAGGTCGGCGACCGCGCGTACGTGATCGGGTTCGCGGCGGCGGCCGGATTCGCGGTCGGCGCGGTCACGATCGTGCGGCTCAAGCTCGCGTCCCAGCGACAGGCGCCCGCGGGGTGACGCCATGGCCCGGACTGTTTCGATCGGAGGACGTCGCGTGCCCATCGCGAAGATCCTGTGCGTCGCGCGGAACTACGCGGACCACGCGCGGGAGATGGGCACGCCCGTCCCCGACGCGCCGATCTTCTTCCTGAAGCCGTCGACGGCCCTCCTCGGGGACGGCGGGACGATCCGGCTCCCTCGGGAGTCTTCACGCGTCGAGGTGGAGACGGAACTCGCCGTGATCCTCGGGAGGGGCGGCCGGGACGTTCCCCCGTCGGAGGCGATGCGGCTCGTCGCCGGGTACGCGATCTTCTTCGACATCACCGCAAGGGACCTTCAGGCCGCGGCCCGGAAGGACGGCTCTCCCTGGACCGCCGCCAAGGGGTTCGACACGTTCGCGCCCCTCTCCCGAGCCGTCCCCGCATCCGCGATCCGTGACCCGCACGGCCTCGCGATCCGCCTCCAGGTGACCGGGGTCGTGCGGCAGGACTCGAACACGCGCCACATGGTCTTCCGGATCCCGGAGCTCCTCGCCGCCGCGTCCCGAGTGATGACCCTCGAACGGGGGGACGTCCTCGCGACGGGAACCCCCGCGGGCGTGTGGCCGATCGAACCCGGGGACCTCCTCGACGCGAAGATCGAACGGGTCGGACGCCTCCGGTGCCGGGTCGAGGCGCGAAACCGTTAACTACGCCCGGGGTCGTCTCGTCGGGGCCTTGCGATTCCGCTTCGAGCTCGAAGGAGACGCGTACTCGAAGCACAAAGACGCGTTCAAGCGGCTCCTCGCGCGGCACGGGCTCCGGTGGAAAGGGACCTTGGAACGCCCCGTGTGGACGAGCGGGACCGAGCGGGTCTCCGCGACGTTCAACCGCGACGAGAGCGCCGACGTCCTGCGGCGCGCGACCCTCCTCTGGGACGGTCGCAAGAAGTCGGCCCTCCTCGAAGACCTCAAGGCGTGGGCCTGGCAGCTCGGCGGGACCGTGGCGGAGGAGGCGAGCCCGGGTCCCGAGGAGGTCGTCGACGACGTGGAGACGGCCCTCCGGGTGTGGGACATCGTCTACAAGCCGGACATCGACAACCTGAGCGGCCAGGGGCGACCGCGCGCGTGGATCGAGGAGGACGTGCGCCGGTGGAAGCGGATGCGCCAGGAGCGACGCCGCGAGCTCATGGGCCAGGCGCGCGCATGATCACGCAAGGGTCTGGGCGTGGAGCTCGAGGCTGTCGTAGCAGTCGAAGCAATATCCTTGGCGGCGGTCCTCGGGCAAGAGGACGATCCGACCGCCGCACCGTCGACAGCGGCCGAAACGGTCGGCGGCCTCGTTGAACCTGCGCGTGTCCGGCCTGAGTCTCCATGAGATTGTACCACTCCCCCGAGCCCCACGCCCGCGACCACGGAGCCGCTGGACTCTATAAAAACGTATGGAGCTTTCGTGCGTCGCATCGGGTCGGAGCGCCGACGACTTCATCTCCCGACGGCTCGTTGCCGCGCGTCGTGCTCGCGGGTTTCGTCACGTTCGAGGGGATCGACGGATCGGGCAAGACGACGGTCGCCGCGCGCGTCGCCACGCGCCTTGAAGCGGGAGGGGCGCGCGTCTTCCTCACGTCGGAGCCCACCCGCTCCTGGATCGGCGAGGCGGTCCGTCGATCGTACGAGGACGATGTCGGCGCGCTCGCGGAGACATTCTTGTTCCTCGCGGATCGGTCGCGCCACCTCGTCGAGATCCGCGCCCACCTCGGCGCGGGAGAGGTCGTTGTGTGCGACCGGTACGCGGACTCGACGTACGCGTACCAGGGCGCGCGGCTCGAGGGGATCGTGCCCGATCCGATCGCCTTCCTGCGGCGGGTGAGCGAGCCGTGGATCCTCCCGCCTGACGTGACGATCCTGCTCCGCGTCCCGTCCGGGGTCGGGCTGCGCCGCCTCGGCGACCGCGCGCGGAACGCGCGGTTCGAGGACGCGCGGTTCCTCCGGAAGGTCGCCGCGAACTACGACCGGCTCGCGCGGTCGAGAGGCTTCGTCGTCGTGGATGCGAACAAGCCGATCGACGAGGTCACGGACGCGGCCCTCGCGGGGATCCGGAGGAGGCTCACGCGAAGCCGTCCGCGGCGATGAGCCGCTCGGGGACCGAGCGGGCGAGGAACGCACGGGCGAACAGCCGGGCCCGCTCCATGTTCCCGCGGTGGAGCTCGAGGAGGAAGGCCTTGCCGAACACGACCTGGAGGGCCGCGTCCTTCGGCCCGAGCCCCGCCATCCCGCGTCGATGGCCCGCCGGCCGCTTGAACGCCCCGGTCGAAAATATCATCCGCGATTATCATTTGCGGGCCCGAGAGATCGCGTCGGACTGGCCAATCTATTTAAGCCGACGTCCTCTTATTGCCGCGCCCGTTGGGATGCACTGCGCATGGTCTCCGTGGCCCACCCTAGGCACTCGTCCCATCCCTCCGAGGACGGTTTCGTCGGGGTGATTTACGGGGACGTGGGCTCGACCGCCTTCCGCTCCTCTGTCGTGACGACCGTCGAGCGGAACGAGTACGTCCAGGCAGGCCACGAGACGTGCGGGACCGTCCTCGGCCGGGTCGAGGAGGTCGAGCGGAAGACGGACCTGTCCCTCGAACGGGCCCAGCACCTCGCCGCGACGGATCCCGTCGAGATCGAGGAGAAAGTCGCCGCGCAGGTCTCCGTGATCGGCTTCCGGGACGATCGCGGGCTCCTCCAGGTGCCCCGCACCCCGTTCCGCGCGGGGGAGCCCGTGTACCGCGCGGAGCCGGAGACGATCAAGGACGTCTTGGGACTCAAAGACGACAAGCGGCACGGGGCGTACGTGGGCCTCCTCGCGGGGCACGACGTGGCCGTGTACCTGGACATCAACACGATGGTCCAGAAGCACGTCTCGATCCTCGCGAAGACGGGCGGCGGGAAGTCGTACATCGCGGGCGTCCTCATCGAGGAGTTCATGAAGCACCACGTGACCTGCGTGATCCTCGACCCGCATGGCGAGTACGCGTCCCTCACGGAGAAGGCGAAACATGTGGAGGGTGCGAGCCGCTTCCACGTGGAGCCGCGCGCGTATGGCGAGCTGATCCAGGTGTTCTCCCCGGACACGAAGGTGAACCCCGGGGCGCGCGCCCTCAAGTTCACGCTGAGCAACCTGGACGCGCGGGACATCCTGTCCCTCACGGGCTCCGCCAAGGTGCGCACGCACCTCACGGCCCTCCGGAAGGCCCTGGACCTGCTCCGCCAGGCGACGAAGAACTACACGATCCGGGATATCGTCCGCGTCTTGGAGCGGGAGGAGGACCCCCAGCACGCCCAGCTCATCGACGAGCTCGAGTACCTGAGCGAGGTCGAGATCTTCGCCCAGGAGGGCACCCGGATCGACGAGCTCGTCGTGAAGGGCCGCACGACGATCATCAACCTGAAGGGCGTGGCGCCGGACATCCAGGAGCTCGTCGTGAACCGCCTCGCGACCGCAATGTTCGAGTTGCGCAAGGTGGGCCGGATCCCGCCTCTCATGCTCGTCGTGGAGGAGGCGCACAACTTCTGCCCCCAGGTCGGACAGGTCGCCTCGTCGAAGGTGTTCCGGACCCTCGCCTCGGAGGGGCGCAAGTTCGGCCTCGGCCTGCTGATCATCACGCAGCGCGCCGCGAAGGTCGACAAGAACGTCCTGAGCCAGTGCAACACGCAGATCATCCTGAAGGTCACGAATCCGAACGACCTCAAGGCGATCGTCTCGAGCGTGGAGGGCCTCACGACCGCCATGGCGGAGGAGATCCAGCGCCTGCCCGTCGGGGTCGGGATCGTGACGGGCGGCGGGATCCAGATGCCCCTCCTCGTCGAGGTGCGTCCCCGGGAGACGCGCCACGGCGGCGAGAGCGTGAAGGTCATCGAGGACTAGCCTCCGGCAAAGGATATGTGCCCCGAGGACGCTCCCCGCCCGTGGACCTGGCGGCCCTCGTCGCGAAGGACCTCGCGCTCACGGAGAAGGCCCTCGCGAAGGCATCCGTCGCCCCGCCGAGGCGCTCCCATCTCCGGAGGGTCGCGGAGGACTTCCTCTCCATGGCCCGCGCGTACTACGAGGATGCGAAACACTTCCGCGACCAGGGCGAACTCGACAAGGCCCTCGCGAACGTCAACTACGCGCACGGGTGGCTCGATGCCGGGGCCCGGATCGGCCTGTTCGACGTCGGCGAGGACGATGCGCTGTTCACCCTGAGCGAGTGAGTCACAGGACGCGCGCGCCCTCGTTGTCGACCTCGCACCGCATTAGGGTCCCGAACTTGAGGAGGAGGGACGCGAGATGGTCCCGATGCCCGGCCGCGAAGACCGCGTTCCCGAGCATCGCCATCGCGGCCCGGCCGAACATCCGGCTGGCCCGGGTCACCTCGAGCACGGTCTTGCTCGCTAGGCCCGTCTCCTCCGCGAAGCGGTTCCCGAGGTCGAAGAGACGCTCGAACGTGGGACGTCCGGAGAACTCCGCGACGCACGCCCCCCCGACGCGGTTGATCGCGGCGACCTTTTCCGGATCGCGCAACACGGCCCGGGTCGGCATCTCGGGGCCCAAGACCGCGAGGAGGAGCTCCTGCCGGACCTCGATCTTTCGGACCTCCGCATGGCCGGGCGCCCCCGCGGCCGCGCGCAGGTCCATTCCGCCGAGCGACGCCGGCACGACGTCCCCGAGCCCCGTGCGACACTCGACGTCCGCGATGTGGGCCGCCGCGACGAGGTCCTCCCGGGTCCGCCCCGTCCCCAGCGCGTCGTCGAGGGCGAGGGCCGTGCTGAGCGCCGCCGCCGCGCTCACGCCAAACCCCTGGGACACCGGCAGGGGGGTCTCGCTCAGGATCATGACCTCGTGCGTGCCCTCCCAGAGGAGCCCGCGGACGACGTGCTCGGTGACTTCCGCTTTCGACCGTTTCCCGTTCACGATTACCTCCAGGGAGGGGCTCGACGCCTCGCGCACCTTTGCGAGGGTTCGGACGCCGAGCGTGAGCGACAAGCCAGCGCCCCGGGACCCCGTCCGCCTCGGGTCCGGGTCCTCAACGACCTCGAAGAACGCCGTCACATGCCCAGGGCAGAACGCCTCACCCTGGTAGACCATGCAGGACGGCTCTCCAGATCCGCTCCGCCGCGAGCGCCTTCGGTCCGTCGAAGGTCTCCTCCCGGCCCTTCCGGTCGAGGATCGTGATCGCGGTCGAGTCACCCTTCACGCGGGCCACGTCGTTCGCGACGACGAGGTCCAGGGCGGCCTCCTTGAGGAGCCCGATCGCCTTCGTCTTGAGCTGGTCCGGGTTCGCGCCCGCCTCCGCCTTGAACCCGACGAGGACGCCCTTCGTGCGTTTCCGAAGGACGTGGAGGATCTTCGGCGTGGGCTCGAGGCGCAGGGTGACGGGTCCGTCGCGGCTCGGGACCTTGCCGGACGCCTTCGCGGGCGCGAAGTCTGCGACGGCCGCGGGGACGACCGCGATGTCCGCCTCGGCGTGCTCCGCGAGGGTCGCGAGGTCCGATGTCGTCTCGAACGTCTTGTGGGGGATCCACGACGGGACGTCGGCCTCGTGCCGGCCGAGCCACAGCTCCACGTCGGCCCCGTGCTCGAACGCGGCCTTTGCGAGCTCGAGCCCCGTGGCCCCCGTGGACCGGTTCGTGATCACGCGCACGTCGTCGATCGGTTCCACGGTCGCGCCCGCGATCACGAGGACCCGCTTTCCGGCGAGGTCCCCTGGGCCCAGGCGCCGAAGCACGCGGGCCACGACCGCGTCGAGGTCCGCCATCTTGGCCTTGTCCTCCTCCCACCGCGGCTCGATGAAGTCCACGCCCATCTCCTTGAGGCGCCGGACGTTCGCCACGACGGCCGGGTTCTTCATCATCGTCTCGTGGGCCGCGGGTGCGAGAAGGATCGGGATGCCGGAGCCGAGGGCGTTCGCGGCGTACGTCGTGACGGTCGTGTCATCGAACCCGTTCGCGATCTTCGAGATCGTGTTCGACGTCGCGGGGGCGATCAGGACGAGGTCCGCCTTGCCGTCCGTCCCGCACATCTCGAGGTAGTGCATGGAGCCGTCGAGGGCCGTGACGACCGGGTGCCCCGTCGCGAACTGGAGGGCGTTCGGGTGGAGGATGCCCATCGCGTCGCGAGATAGGACCGCATGGACGTCGGCTCCGTGGCGGATGAGTTCGCGGGCGAGCTTTACGGTCTCGACGGCCGCGATGCTCCCCGTGACGCCCAGGACGATCGTCTTGCCCTGGAGCTTGTGGCTCTTCGCGCCGCGAATCCGGTCCGCCGGGATCATCCGCGCGACGATTTCCACCTGGCGATTTAAGCCTATGTCTACGGTCCCGCCCCGCGAGAACGAGCCCTGCGCGGAATGTTTAACCGCCGGCCCCGGTTAGCCGCGCTCCGGTCCACCGATGGATGTCGAGGCCACCCTGGAGCACCTGTACCGCCTCGAGCGGTTCGGCATCAAGCTCGGCCTCGAGAACATCCGGACGCTCCTTTCGCGGATGGCAGACCCGCACCGCGGGCTGAGGGCCGTCCACGTGACGGGCACGAACGGGAAAGGGTCCGTGTGCGCGTACGTGGCCTCGGCCTTGCAGGCCGCCGGGCACCGGGTCGGGCTGTACACGTCGCCCCACCTCGTCCGGTTCAACGAGCGGATCCGCGTGGACGGGCTGGAGATCCCCGACGCGGACGTCCTCCGTCTCTGGCGGGACATGCAACCCGCGATTGAGTCCACGGCGGGCCGGAACCGCGTGAACCATCCCACGTTCTTCGAGGTCACGACCGCGATGGCGTTCGCGTACTTCCGAGAGCGGCAGGTCGACGTCGCGGTGGTGGAGGTCGGGATGGGCGGCCGGATGGACGCGACGAACGTGATCGACGCGCCCGTGGCGGTGGTGACCCGCATCGGGCTCGAGCACACGGAGCACCTCGGCCGGTCCATCGGACGGATCGCGAAGGAGAAGGCCGGCATCATCAAGCCCGGGGCCCGCGCGGTCACCGTGGACCAGGAGGCGCTTCCCGTCCTCGAGGCGCGATGCAACGAGGTCGGCGCGACGCTCCACGTGGTCGGGCGGGACGTCGTCGCGCTCGCGGTGTCCCAGGATCCACGCGGGCAGACGGTCCGCGTGTCGGGACCGTTCGGCGGGCTCGAGCTCCGCACGCCGCTCCTGGGCGGGTTCCAGGTCGAGAACGTGGGGGTCGCCGTGGCGGCCCTCGCGGCGGTCCGGGAGGTCGGGATCCGCGTGCCCGACGACGCGATCGCGAAGGGAATCGCGGCGACCGCCTGGCCCGGTCGCCTCCAGATCGTGCGGGAGCACCCGACCGTCCTCGTCGACGGGGCCCACAACGGCCCCGCGGTCCGGGCCCTCGCGGCGTCCCTCGGGGACCTGCTCGCGGGTCGACGGCTGACCCTCGTGATCGGCGTCCTGAACGACAAGGACCTCGGGGCGTTCGCGTCCTCCTTGGGCCCCATCGCGACGCGCGTCGTCGCGTGTCGGCCCGCGAGCCATCGGGCGTTCAGCGCGGAGGAGGTCGCGGACGCGTTCCGACCCCACGCGGAGGTCGCCACGATGGGGCCCGTCGATCGGGCCCTCGATGCGGCCCTCGCCGCGGCGTCCCCGGACGACGTCGTCCTCGTGACCGGCTCGATCTACACGGCAGGGGAGGCCCTTGCGCACCTCGGCGCGCGCACGTGATCGCGTCGAGTCGATCCTGAGGGACCTGTCCGGACGGTACCTCCCCTCGGGAGACCTCCGCGAGGGTGGGACGGCCCTCGCGAAGATCACCGCGGAGACGGAGGACCCGTTCCGGGTCCTCATCTCGACGATCCTCTCCCAGCGGACGCGCGACGAGAGGACCGAGGAGGCGTCCGCCCGCCTGTTCGCCCGGTACGACACCCCGACGGCGATCGCCACGGCGGACCCGGAAGAGCTCGAACGGCTCATCCGACCCGTCGGGTTCTACCGCCGAAAGGCGCGCATGATCCGCAAGGTGAGCGCGGTCCTCCTCGAGCGTCACGGGGGCGACGTCCCGAGGACGTACGACGCGCTCCTCGCGCTGCCCCAGGTGGGCCCGAAGACCGCGAACTGCGTCCTCGTGTACGGGTTCGGGGAGCCGAGGATCCCGACGGACACGCACGTCCACCGCGTGAGCAACCGGCTCGGACTCGTCCGGACCAAGGCGCCCGAGGCGACCGAGGCCGCCCTCATGCGCCTCATCCCGCGGGACTACTGGCTCCACGTGAACGAGCTGTTCATCCGGTTCGGCAAGGACGTGTGTCGGCCCGTGGGTCCCCGGTGCGGCGCATGCTCGTTCACCTCGTTTTGCCGGCACTACCGGACCGTCGTGGCGAAGGGATCCCGCCCCGCGCGCCGGTGACCTGTCGGCACGGCACGCCGGGCATGTTCATATCGCCCTCCCTCCCTTCCCCCCGCCCATGCGGATCGACCTGATCGAGACCCTCCCGGTCACGCTCCAGCGAAGGGAGACGTTCACGATCGCGCGCGGGTCCTCCCCGATCTCGGAGGTCGTCTTCGTCGCGGTCCACTCGGGAAACCTCGTCGGGCACGGTTGCGCGGCCCCGACCGAGGTGACGATGGAGAACGTGCACTCCGTGCAAAGCGCCTTCAAGGTGTTCACTCGGGCGTTCGCGGCCCTCGACTTCGACGAGCCGCGGCACGTCGTGGACCGGATGGACCGGACCCTCACGGGGAACCCGTCCGCGAAGGCCGCGATGGACATGGCCCTCCACGACCTCGCGGCTCAGGCGGCCCGCCTCCCCCTGTACGCGTACCTCGGCGGCCGGCGCGACCGGATGATGACGGACATCACGATCGGGATCATGGGGACGGATGCGGCGGTGGACCGCGCCCGCCGCTGGGTCGGCTTCGGCTTCCGCGCCCTCAAGGTGAAGGTGGGCCGGGACTGGAAGGACGACTACAAGCGGCTCAAGGCGATCCGCGAGGCGGTCGACAAGGACGTCGAGCTGCGCGTGGACGGGAACCAGGGCTACCGCGTGGCCGATGCCCTCTCCTTCGCGCGGAAGGCGGAGCACCTCCGCGTGTCGTTCTTCGAGCAGCCCGTGTCCGTCGACGAATGGGAAGGGATGCGCGTCCTCGCGGAATCGTCCCCGATCCCGATCATGGCGGACGAGATGGCGATCACGCCGGACGACGTGAAGAAGCTCCGATGGGCGGCTGCGGCCAAGTGCGTGAACCTGAAACTCATGAAACACGGCGGGATCGTGCGCGCGGCGGACGTGAACGCGATCTGCGAGTCCGCCGGATATCCCGCGATGGTCGGGTGCATGGGGGAGCCGCAGCTCTCGATTGCGGCGGGGCTCCACTTCGCCCTCGCGCACAAGAACGTGAGGTGGCTCGACCTCGACTCGTACTTCAACATCGCGCGCGACCCGACGTCCGGGCTGCGATTCGAGGCGGGGCAGCTCGTCGCGCCGAACCGCCCCGGCCTCGGGATCCACGTGGATTTCGCGGCGATCACGTAGCCGGCGGATTGTCCGGTCCGGACGGTCCCGACGGCGGCGGCAGGGCCGCGTCGCCGACCGCCGCGACCAGGTCGGTCGGGGACACGACCCGGACGACCGCGGTGACCTTGTCGCCTTCGCCGAGCCGCTGAATGCGCACGCCCCTGGCCGCCCGACCCGTCTCACGTATGTCTTCGACCGGGCAACGGATCACGATGCCTCCGACGGTCGTCACGAGGAGCCCGTCGCCGGGGGCGACCTCGAGGACCATCACGACGGGGCTCTTCGCGATCTTCATGTTCGTCGTGACGACGCCTTGGCTGCCCCGCCGCGTCTTGCGGTACTCGCCCGCCTTCGTCCGCTTCCCGTAGCCGCTCTCGAGGATCGTGAGCAGTTCCGCGTCCTCGGTCTTCACGAGGGCCATCGAGACCACGTGGTCCCCGATCCGTAGCTTCATGCCGCGCACGCCCGCGGCCGTCCGCCCCATCGTGCGGACCTCCGAGATGTTGAACCGGTTCGCGTACCCGCCCGCGCTCGCGAGGATGACCTGCTCGTCGCCTTCGGAGAGGCGCGCCTCCACGAGCTCGTCCTCGCTGCCCAGGGCGATCGCGCGGATTCCGCGGATGTTCGGACGGCGGAACGCATCGAGGCGGGTCCTCTTGATCTTCCCGCGGTTCGTCGCGAAGACGATGGTCCGCTTGTCGTCGAACTCGCGCACGGGGATCATGTCTTGGATCTTCTCCCCGGCCGCGAGGCGCGGGACCAGGTTCACGATCGGCTTCCCCTTCGAGTATCGGCTCCCGACGGGGATCTTGTACGTTTTGAGCCAGTAGCACTGCCCGCGGCTTGAGAAGAACAGGATGTAGTCGTGGGTCGACGCGACGAACAGGTTCACGACGAAGTCCTCTTCCTTCGTCTCCATCCCCGTGACCCCTTTCCCGCCGCGCTTCTGAGTCCGGTACGTCTGCACGGGCAGGCGCTTGATGTAGCCCGTGTTCGTGATCGTCACGACGACGTCCTCCTCGGGGATGAGATCCTCGACCTCCATCTCATACGCCTGGGCCTCGATCGTCGTCCGGCGTTCGTCGCCGAACTTCTCCTTCACATCGCGGAGCTCGTCCTTGATGATCCCGAGGATCCGCTCGCGGGATCCCAGGATCGCCTCGAGCTCTTCGATCCGGCGCGTGAGATCCCGCTGCTCCTGTCGAAGTTTCTCGATCTCAAGGCCCGTGAGCAGGCGCAGCGTCATCGCGAGGATCGCCTTGCCTTGCGCCTCGCTCAACAGGTAGCGGGTCATGAGGCCGCCCTGCGCCTCGTCCGCGTCCCGCGCGTGCCGGATGAGCCGGATCACCTCGTCGATGTGGTCGACCGCCGTGATGAGCCCCTCGACGATGTGCTCCCGTTCCCGCGCTTTCCTGAGGTCGAACTCCGTTCGCCGCCGGACGATCTCGAGGCGGTGGTCGAGGTACGCCTGGAGCGTTTCCTTCAACGTCAGGACCTTGGGCGCCCCGTCGACGAGGGCCAGGTTGATCACGCCGAACGTGGTCTCCATCTGGGTGTGGTGGTACAGCTGGTTCAGGACGACATCCTCGACCGCGTCCCGCTTGAGCTCGAGGACGATCCGGATCCCTTCCTTGCTGCTCTCGTCCCGAAGGTCCGTGACCCCCTCGACTTTCTTCGCCTTCACGAGGAGGGCGATCGATTCCACCAGGGCGGACTTGTTCACCATGTACGGGATCTCCTCGACGACGATCCGCACCTTGTCGTGTCCCGCCTCCTCGAACTTGGCTCGGGCTCGGATGCGGATCAGGCCGCGTCCGCTGCGGTACGCGTCCAGGACGCCTTCGAGCCCATACAGGATTCCCCCGGTCGGGAAGTCGGGTCCGCGGATTGGGCCCGTCTCCGGATTGTAGAGTTCTCCGAGGTTCGCGGCCGGGTTGTCGATCAGGTGGATGAGCGCCTCGACGATCTCGCCGAGGTTGTGCGGCGGGATGTTCGTGGCCATCCCCACCGCAATGCCGCTCGAACCGTTCACGAGCAGGTTCGGGAACTTCGAGGGGAGGACCGTGGGTTCTTTCAGCGTACCATCGAAGTTGTCCATCCACTCGACGGTCTCCTTGTCGAGGTCATCGAGCATGGCCGCGGCCGCCCGCGCAAGACGGCATTCCGTGTACCGCATCGCGGCGGGCTCGTCCTCCGTGCTGCCCCAGTTCCCCTGCCCATCGATGAGCGGACAGCGGAGAGAGAAGTCCTGGACCATGCGGGCCAGGGCGTCGTACACGGCGAGGTCCCCGTGCGGATGGTACTGGCCCAGGATGGATCCGACCACGCGGGCGGCCTTCTTGTACTGCGTGCCTGGGCCCATCCCCAGCTCGTTCATGCCGTGCAGGATCCGTCGTTGGACCGGCTTGAGTCCGTCCCGGACGTCCGGGAGGGCCCGACCCACGATGACGGACATCGCGTAATCGATGTACGACCGATGCATCTCCTCCTCGATGGGACGAAGGAGGACTCGATGCTGAGGCGGCTGCGCGTCCTCCGGCATGCCGCACCTAGATGTCCAGGTTGACGACTTCCTTCGCGTGTTCCTGGATGTACTGCCTCCGCGGTTCGACGGCCTCCCCCATGAGGATCGAGAAGAGCGCATCCGCGCCCGCGGCGTCTTCGACCGTGACCTGCTTCAGGATCCGTCTCTCGGGGTCCATCGTCGTCTCCCAGAGCTCATCCGCGTTCATCTCCCCGAGGCCCTTGTACCGCTGGTAGGTGACTCCCTTGTCGCCCAGACGTCGTGCGAGGTCCGCCCGCTCTTTCTCCGTGTACGCGTAGTGGATCTCCTTTCCCTTCTTGATCTTGTACAACGGCGGCTGGGCCAGGTACACGTAGCCCGCGTCGATGAGGGGGCGCATGTAGCGGAAGAACAGGGTGAGCAGGAGGGTGTTGATGTGCTGGCCGTCCACGTCCGCGTCGCTGGCCGTGATGATGCGATGGTACCGGACCTTCGCGAGGTTGAACTCGTCGCCGATGCCCGCCCCGATGGCCGTGATGAGCGTCCGGACCTCCTCGTTCTTGAGCATCTGGTCCAGCCGGGCCTTCTCGACGTTGAGGATCTTGCCCCGCAGGGGCAGGACGGCTTGGAAGAGCCGGTTTCGCGCCTGCTTCGCGCTGCCTCCCGCGGAGATGCCTTCCACGATGAACAGCTCGCTCTTCGCGGGATCGCGCTCCTGGCAGTCCGCGAGCTTGCCCGGGAGGTTGAACCCTTCGAGGAGCCCCTTGCGCCGGGTGAGCTCGCGCGCCTTCCGCGCCGCCTCCCGGGCCTGCGAGGCGAGCACCGCCTTCCCGATGCATGTCTCCGCGACCTTCGGGTTCTCGAGGAACGCCTCCGTGAGTTTCTCGTAGACGGCCGATTCGACGATCCCCTTCACCTCCGAGTTGCCCAGCTTCATCTTCGTCTGTCCCTCGAACTGGGGTTCGGGTAGCTTCAGGCTCAGGATCGCGGTGAGGCCTTCGCGGACGTCGTCCCCTTCGAGGCTCTCCCCCGATTTCAGGTACTTGTGCTCCTTCGCGTAGTTGTTGAACGTCCGCGCAAGCCCCGCCTTGAAACCCGCGAGATGGGTCCCGCCCTCGACCGTGTCGATGTTGTTCACGAACGTGAAGATCGACTCGTTGTACCCGTCATTGTACTGCATCGCGACCTCGACGAGGGTGCCGTTCGACTGCTTCGTGAACGCGATCGGGTCCGCATGGAGGGGGCTCTTCGCGCGGTTGATCCATTTCACGTACTCCGAGATCCCGCCCTGGAACTGGAACACGTCCCCGCGGCCGCGGGCCTTGTCCACGATGATGATCCGGAGGCCCGCGTTGAGGAACGCGAGCTCCCGCAGCCGGGCCGCGAGGGTATCGTAGTCGAACGCGACCGTCTCGAACACCTGCGCGTCCGGCTTGAACGTGACGATCGTCCCCGTGCCTTCTGCGGTCCCGGCGACCTCGAGGTCGGACGCCTTTTGACCGCGCTCGAATCGCATCCGGTACTCCTTTCGATCGCGGCGGACGCGGACCTCGAGCCACTCGCTGAGCCCGTTCACGACGCTCAGCCCGACGCCGTGGAGTCCGCCGGACACGCGGTACAGCTTCCGCTCGAACTTGCCGCCGCTGTGCATCCGGGTCAGGACGAGCTCCACGCCCGGCACGCCGAATTTCGGATGCGTGTCGACGGGGATACCGCGTCCGTCGTCTCCGATCGTGACGGTCCCGTCCTCGTGCAGCGTGACCTGGATGTTCTTGCAGAACCCTGCCATCGCCTCGTCGATCGAGTTGTCGACGACCTCGTGGACGAGGTGATGGAGCCCTCTCTCGTCGATGCTCCCGACGTACATGGCGGGCCGTCGCCGGACCGCTTGCAGGCCCTCGAGGACCTGGATCTGTTCCGCGTCGTACACGGCTTCTTCTACCATCGATTCCGCAACCTTTCGGAACGGCACTTCGAGGGCCCTTGCACCCCATCCGGAGGGATGTCCATCGTATGGCCCCGGCGTTTATAAACGTTCGGAGACCATTCGTATGGAGAAAAACGACCTCGGCGAAAAGCCCTCGTCCCTTTAAATACTCTGGCGCCTCGGGAACACCCCGCTATTCTCATCCCTGGGAACACCTCGAGGGACCCCTCCGTTGCCACTGGAACGGGGGCCTCACCGGCGCTTCCAACGGACCCCGTCGCGGGTGTCCTCGAGGCCGATTCCGAGCCGGCCGAGCGCGTCCCGGATCCGGTCCGCGGCCGCGAAGTCTTTCCGGACCCGCGCATCCTCCCGGAGCCCGACGATGAGGTCCAGGAGTTCGTCCACGAGCCCCTCCTCGGGCCGAGCCCCGCGGAACAGGCCGAGGACCTCCCCGATCGTCCGGAACGCGGCGGCGGCCTCGTCGGCCGGGCCCTTCCCCACGCCCGCGTCGATCGCCTTGTTCGCGTCGCGCGCGAACTCGAACATCGCCGCGATCGCCTCGCGCGTGTTGAAATCGTCCGACATCGTCGCGTCGAACGCGGCGAGGGCCCGTTTCGTCGCGACCCGCAACGCGTCGTCCGCCGGACCTCGCTCGGGCGCGCGCCGTCGCACCGCGTCGATCGTGCGGATCGCCTCGCGCAGCCGATCGTACGACCGGGCCGCCTCGTCGATCCCGTCCGGCGTGAAGTCGATCGGCGACCGGTACTGCGCGTTCAGGAAGAAGAACCGGAGGACCTCGGGCTCCCACCGACCGAGGGCGTCCTTCACGGCCCAGAAGTTCCCGACGGACTTGTGCATCTCCTCCCCGCTCACCATGAGCATCCCGCCGTGCATCCAGTACTTGACGAACGGGGACACGCCCGTGAGCGCCTCCGCCTGGGCGATCTCCGCCTCGTGGTGGGGGAACATGAGCTCCGTCGCGCCCCCATGGAGGTCGTACTGGGGCCCGAAGTGCCGGATCGTGATCGCTGTATCCTCGATGTGCCACCCGGGGCGGCCCTTCCCCCACGGGCTGTCCCACGCGGGCTCGCCGGGCTTCTGGGCTTTCCACAGGACGAAGTCCGCGGGGTGCCGCTTGCGCTCGTCAACCGCGACGCGCGCGCCCGCGATGTGCTCCTCGACCTTCTGCCCGCTGAGCCGCCCCCAGCCCGCGTACCTCGTCGTGTCGAAGTACACGCTCCCATCCTCCGAGGCGTATGCGAAGCCTTTCGCCAGGAGGCCCTCGATCTGCTCGATGATCTCCGCGATGTAGTGGGTCGCGAACGCGTACACGTTCACGGATGTGCACCCGAGCGCCTTCATCATCGCGTGGTACTCGTCGAAGAACTCGCGAACGAGGTCGGCCCAGTCCCGGCCCGAGGCGTGCATCCGGTCGATCAGGCGGTCCTCGATGTCCGTCACGTTCTGGAGGTAGAACACCTCGTACCCCTTGTGCCGGAGGAACCGGGCGACCACATCGAACGCGACGTACGTCTTCGCGTGGCCGATGTGGGTCGAGTCGTACGGCGTGATCCCGCAGACGAACATGGACACGCGGCGGCCGTGGAGTGGGACGAAGTCCTCCTTCTTCCGGGTGAGCGTGTTGTGGATCCGGATCGGCATGGGACGCGTCCGCATGATAGCGGCCGGTATTAAGGTTCGCCGCGCGTCCCTCAGGGAGGCGCGGACCCGCAGACCCTTAAGTGGCGCCCGGGCCTTCGGGGACCCGTGAGGATCCCGCTCGCGCCTCCCGGGAAAGCGCTCGAATCGATCCGCGTCGCGGCGCGGCGGCGGTTCGTGCTGGCCTCCGCGGCCCTCGCCCTGGGGGCCCTCGCGGTGTCCGCCGCGCTCCTGTTCCTCCGCTTGCGCGTGGAGGTCGCGGGCCTGTCCGGACTCATCGTGGGAGCCCTCCTCGACGTCCTCGGGCTCGCGTCCGCGGCCCACGCGGCGATCGGCACGAGCCGCGCGTTCCCCCTGAGCGAAGGGGCCGCGGCGTCGCGTCGCATCCTCGTCGCGGCGGCCCTCCTCGTCCTGCCCGCGGCCGCGCTGGGGGCCCTCGCGTGGCTCGCCCTCGTGGCCGTCGTCGTCCCCGTGCTCCTGCCGGCCCATCCGTTCTTCTGGGGGCCCGTCGCCGCGACCGCGGCGGCGGGCCTCGTGCTCGGGTCCCGAGAGCTCGCGTCGGAGCGCATGTCGGTCGTCGCGGCGATCGGAGCGGGCGGCGTCGTCGGCCTCGCCCTGTCCGCGGCGGGCACGGCCGTGGCGGATCCCGCGGGGACCCTCGCAGGGCCGCGCCTCCCGATCGACCTCCTCCTCGTCGCCCTCGCATTCCTCGCGATCGGGGCCGCGTTCGAGCGCGATCCATGGGCGGCCCGCTCGCGACGGCTCGGGTGAGGGGCCCGCGGAAGGCTTATCGTCCCATCGGCCTGTGCCGCGCGCGGCGATGCCGGGCACCCCCCACCCGCTCGCGGCCCGCTGGGCCGCGTGGCCACGCGAGCTCCACCGGGCCGCCCTCCTCCTCGGGATCGCAGGCGGGCTGTACTGGGCCTCCTTCGGCCTCGGCCGCGAGGTCCTCCCGGTCCCCTACGTCGGGCGCGTGTACGCGGACCTGCTCCTCGCGTGGGCCGCCGTCCTCCTTCAGGTCGCGGCTTGGCCCCACCTCGCCGCAGGCCTCCGGGACCTCCGGGCGCGGCGGCCGCGGGAGGCGAACCCGGTCCTCGCGGCCCGCGCGTTCGGCCTTTCCCTCGCCCTCGTCCTCGGGGCCGCCCTGGCCTTGCCTCTCGAATACCTCATGTACGGCACGGGAGAGGCGTGGCTCCCCCTCCTCCTCGTGTCCACCTTCCCGTACCTTCCATGGACGTTCGTGCCCGTCCTCGTCCTCCACGGGGTCCTCTTCGGCCGGGTCGCGAACTACCTCGATCCGGCGGCGCGCCGCATCTCGGACGCGGGGGTCCTCGTCCTGTTCGCCGTGGCCGCCGCGACCGTGGCGATCGTCCTCGGGCATCCGGGCGCGACGGCCTACGTGGATTCATGGAGTGCGGGCCGCGGGATCCTGCCCGCGGCCGCGTTCCTCGGCTATGCCCTCATCGCGATCGGGCTCACGTGGCACGTGGTCCCCGTCGGGTCGCGGGTCGTCGCGCGGAGCCTCGAGGGGCTCCGCTGAGCCCAATCGGGTCAGCCGAGCGCCCGCCCGAGATCCTCGATGAGGTCCTGCGGATCCTCGATGCCGACGGACATCCGCACGAGCCCCTCCGCGATGCCTTGCTTGGCCCGCTGGTCCGGAGGGACGCTCGCGTGGGTCATCGACCAGGGGTGCTCGATGAGGGACTCGACCCCGCCGAGGCTCTCCGCGAGCAGGACGAGCTCGAGCCTCCGAAGGCGCTCCACCGCGTGCGACGCGTCCCGCAGCTCGAAGCTCAGCATCCCGCCGAACCGCCGCATCTGCCTCGTCGCGAGGCCGTGCCCCGGGTCGTCGGGCAGCCCGGGGTAGTGGACCTTCGCGACGGCCGCGTGGTCCCGGAGGAACCGGGCGATCGCCTCCGCGTTGTCGCAGTGCCGCTCGATCCGGACCGCGAGGGTCTTGATCCCGCGGAGGACGAGCCACGCATCGAACGGGCTCGGGACGGCCCCGAGGGCGTTCTGAGAGAACCGGAGCCGTTCGTGGAGGTCGTCCCGGTTCGTCACGAGGGCGCCGCCCAGCACGTCCGCGTGGCCGCTCAGGTACTTCGTCGTGCTGTGGACGACGAGGTCGACCCCGAGGGCGAGGGGCTGCTGGAGGGCCGGGGACGCGAACGTGTTGTCGCACACGCTGATCGCGCCGTGGGCCTTCGCGAGGAACGCGAGTTCGCGCAGGTCGAGTACCTTCAGGAGGGGGTTCGTCGGGCTCTCCGTCCAGACGAGGCGCGTGTTCGGCCGCATCGCGTCCTCCACGTCGACGAGGTCGCGCATGTCGAGGAACGTCGCGTCGACGCCGAAGTCCGCCATGATCCGGGTGAAGATCCGGTGGACGCCTCCGTAGCAGTCGTCCGTCACGAGGACGTGGTCTCCCTTCTTGAGGAGGCTCATCGCGGTCGTGATCGCGCCCATCCCGCTCGAGAAGGCGAGCCCGTGGCGTCCGTCCTCGAGGGCCGCGAGGTTCCGCTCGAGGGCCTCCCGGGTCGGGTTCGTCCCGCGCGCGTAGTCGTACGCGGACTGCTCCCGCTGGGAGTACGTCGACGTGAGGAAGATCGGTGGGGTCACGGCCCCCGTTCGTGCGTCGGGCTCGCTGCCCACGTGAATCGCCTTCGTCGCGAAGCGCATCGGAGTCTCCCGCCGCGGGACTCGCGTCCCCCGGGAAAAGGGTTTGGTCCGCCTGCCCGCGTGGCCGCGCCCCGCATCCCAGGCGCGACGGAACGACCAGCTATGCGCGGCCCGCGAGGTACTCGATCACGTCGATCCTCGTGATGATCCCCTCGAACCGCGTCTCCGTCCCGATCACGACGGCGGGCGACCCGCGGAGGAGGAGCTTCATCACCCGATCGAGGTCCGCGCCTGGCTCGACGAGCGGGAACGGCTTCTCCATGACCTTCGCGACGTATTCGTCGTACATCTTCGGGTTCTCCATGAGGGCCTTCATGAGGATCTCCTCCCGGAGGCTCCCGACCACGATCCCCGTGTCGACGACCGGGAGCTGGCTCACCCCGTACTGGCGCATGATGTCGACCGCCTCGCGGACCTTCGCCGCGATGTCGACCGTCACGACCCCCGGCGTCGGCCCGCCCGCCTTCGCCCTCAGGATGGACATGAGGGGCGCGACGGGTTCCTCGATGAAGCCCTGCTCCTTGAGCCACTCCTCGCTGTGGGCCTTCGAGAGGTACCGCGAGCCGGTGTCGGGGAGCAGGACCACGAGGACGTCCTCGGGTCCGAGGTCGGACGCGACCTGCCGGGCCGCGACGAGGGCCGCGCCACTCGAGCTCCCCGCGAGGATTCCTTCCTCCCGCGCGAGGCGCCGCGTCATGAGGAACGCCTCCTTGTCGCTCACCTTCACGACCTCATCGATCACGTCGAACCACGTCGTCTCGGGGATGAAGTCCTCCCCGATGCCTTCGATCTTGTACGTGTGCGGTTTGCTCATCTGCTTCTTGTAGAAGAAGTCCTTCAGGATCGAGCCGAGCGGGTCCACCCCGACCACCTTGACGGCCGGGTTCTTCTCCTTGAGGAACTTCCCCACCCCGCTGATCGTCCCTCCCGTCCCCATCCCGCACACGAAGTGCGTGATGCGCCCGTCCGTGTCCTTCCAGATCTCCGGGCCCGTGGTTTCGTAGTGGGCCTGCGGGTTCGCTGGGTTCGCGTACTGGTTCGGCAAGATCGAGTTCGGGGTCTCCTTGTGGATCCGTTCCGCGACCCGGTAGTACGACTCCGGGTGCTCGGGCGGGACCGCGGTCGGCGTCACGACGACCCGCGCGCCGAACGCCTTGAGGAGGTCGATCTTCTCCCGGCTCATCTTGTCCGGGATCGTGAAGACGGCCCGGTACCCCCTGATCGCGGCGACCATCGCGAGGCCCATGCCCGTGTTCCCGCTCGTGGGCTCAATGATCGTCCCGCCGGGCTTGAGCTGGCCCTCCCGTTCCGCGGCCTCGATCATCTTCTGCCCGATGCGGTCCTTCACGCTCCCGCCCGGGTTGAACATCTCGAGCTTCGCGAGGGCGAGGCACGGGACCCCCGCCATGATCTTCGGGAGCTTCACGAGGGGCGTGTTCCCGATCGTGTCCAGGATGCTCTCGAAGTAGCGCATGCCCTCGGCCCCGCGTCGGCCCGAGCATACGCGGAGGACTCTATAAGAACCTGCGCGGCCCATGCCCACGTGGACGGATCTCCGCGGGTTCGCGTGTTGCGGCCCGTCCCACGAGGTCAGCTTTCCTTCGGGAGTTTCACCACGGTCAGCCAGAAGTCCTCGACCGACTTCACGACGTCGAGGAACTGGTTCAGGTCGATCGGCTTCGTCACGTAGCAGTTCGCGTGGAGGTCATAGCTCCGGGCGATGTCCGTCTCGGCCTGGGAGGAGGTCAGGACGACGACGGGGATCCGCCGGAGCTTCGGGTCCTCTTGATCTCCGCGAGGACCTGCCTGCCGTCCTTCTTGGGAAGGTTCAGGTCGAGCAGGATCAGGTCGGGTTTCGGCACGGACGCGTGGGGTCCCTCCCTTCGAAGGAACGCCATGGCTTCCTCCCCGTCCCTCGCGACGTGGAGGGTGTTCCGGACCTTCCCCGCGCGGAGGGCCTCCTGCGTGAGCCGTACGTCCCCGGGGTTGTCCTCCACGAGCAGGATGTCAATGGCTCGCATCGTGCCACGTCCGTCCCGCACGAGGGTGCGGGGACGGAGGCCGTCCGCATGCCTCCGACGGGCGTACGTCCCTCGGGCCATGAAAACGGAGCGGCTCCATCGACGTCACGCGGGCCGCGCACCCGGGCCGTGAGGCGGCACTTCCGCCCGCGGGTGGAGTGCCGGGGGAGGGAGTCGAACCCCCTTAATACCGATCTGCAGTCGGTCACATTAGCCGCTCTGTCACCCCGGCGCGGCGGCGACCATCCGGCGGTGGGTAATTGAACCTTTTTGCGACGCGGACCCGGAGGGATCGGCTCGGGTTACCCGAGACCGTCTCGGACAACCTATTTATCCCGGCGGGCGCGTGGGCCGCCCGATGGCCGATGTGAAGATGATCACGGACACGGTCCATGGGACCGTGCGCCTCGAACCGCTCACCCAGGACCTCTTGGAGACCCTCGAGCTCCAGCGGCTCAACTCGATTCGCCAGCTCGGCCTCACATACCTCGTGTTCCCCGGCGCGAACCACTCCCGCGTCGAGCACGTGCTCGGCGTGAGCCACGTAGCCGGCGAGATGGCCCGGGCCCTCGACCTGCCCGACGAGGAACGGAAGCTCGTCCAGGCCGCGGGTCTGCTCCACGACGTCGGGCACGGCCCGTTCTCCCACACGCTCGAGCACGTCCTGAGCCGGGAGCTCGCCGTGGACCACATGCACTTGACCCAGCGGATCCTCACGGGCGAGGACGACAACGTGAGCCCCGAGGACCGGAAGGGCTTCCCGGGGGTGCCTCGGATCCACGAGGTGCTCGAGCGTCACGACGTGCGTCCCGAGGCGGTCGCGGCCCTGATCCGAGGGCCCGCGGACCCAGGCGCCTCGTTCCTTGTGCCCGCGAAGAAGAAGGAACGTCCTCGATACCTCGCGCAGATCATCCACAGCCCGATGGACGCGGACCAGATCGACTATCTGATGAGGGACGCCCACTACACGGGCGCCGCCCACGGGATGATCGACTTCTCCCGGATCGTGCAGACCCTCCGCCTCCATCGGGGCGAACTCGCGATGGACCGGAAGGGGTTGCCCGCCCTCGAGGGGATGCTCGTCGCCCGGGGGCTCATGTACTCCTCGGTCTACTTCCACAAGACGGTGCGCATCGCGGAGCAGATGCTCGCACGCGCGGTCGAGCGCTCGTCGACCCGGATCGCGGAGATCCAGAAGATGGTAGACCACGAGCTCCTCTCGTGGCTCGTCCAGCAGGGCGGGCTGCAGCGGGAGATCGCCCTGCGCGTGAAGTATCGCAAGCTGTACAAGCGCGCCGTCTCGTTCGGCCGGGAGGACCTCGGGGAGCCCGCCCTCGCGAAGCTCGCCGCATTCAAGGACGCGGAGGAACGCCGGCGTGTGGAGGACCGGATCGCACGCCGGTCCGGGCTCGAGCCGGGCCAGGTCATCGTGGACGTGCCCCTCCCGGAACTCCTCCTCAGCGAGCCGCGCATCGCGAAGACGGAGGTCGTGATCCTCGACGACGGGGACGCGAAGCCGTTCTCGAAGGTGAGCCCGCTGGGCCGGGCCCTCCAGACGCGCCAGGTCACGGATTGGGTCGCGATGGTCGCCTGCCCCGCGGAGTCCGTCGGGGCCGTGCGGAAGGCGTGCGCGACGGCCCTCTTCTGAAGGGGGCCGACCTCGCGGCACACACGGGTCTGCCCTTCGCGGAACTCGATCCCGTCGCGAGGCTCCTCGCGGACCTCCCTGCGCCGTGGTTGGTCGCGGGAGGCTGGGCCGTCGACCTGTTCGTCGGCCGACGGACCCGGGACCATGAGGACGTCGACGTGGCGGTCCTGCGTCGCGACCTGCCCATCCTGCGCGCGCACCTGTCCGGGTGGGACGTTCGGACGGCTCGCCCGGGCCTGCGGGGGGCCCTGGACCCATGGCCCGAGAGTGCGCCGATCCCCCCGGACGCGCACGAGGTCCACGCGCGCCGCCCGGAAGGCCCTGCGTCCGAAGTCGAGTTCCTCGTGGAAGAGAGCCGCGAGGATGCGTGGTCGTACCGCCGGCGCCCGTCCGTGACGCGTCCGCTCCGCGACCTGGGCCTCCGGTCCCCGGGCGGCGTCCCGTTCCTCGCGCCCGAGGTCGTCCTCCTGTACAAGGCGACGCGGTCCGAGGAGGCGCGGCATGCGGCGGACTTCGCGGCCCTGCGCCCCCGCCTCCCGGCCCCGCGGAGGGCGTGGCTCGCGGCCGCGCTCGCCGCGGCCCACCCGGGCTGCCCGTGGATCGCGGCCCCGTGAGCGGGGTCCTCTTTGTCAACCCGGCGGACGTTCGTCAGACACCTTTAAATATCGACTCTCGGATACGCGCCCAAATCTTGCGGGATGGGATGAACTCGCATCCTTCTGCAGGTGACCCCCCATGAACAGCATGCTAGAGGAAGTCCTGGCCCGGGAAGGAACTGCCCCCGTCTTCGAGGACACGCGCGTGGACGCGGAACTGGAAGAGATGCTCAGCAAGATGCGGACGAACATCAAGATCATCGGCATCGGAGGCGGCGGCTGCAACACGATCGGGCGGATCTACAACGAGGGAATCGTCGGCGCGGACCTGTACGCCGCGAACACGGACGCGCAGCACCTGCTCCACATCACGGCCCCGAAGAAGGTCCTCCTGGGCCGGCGGATCACGAAAGGCCTCGGGGCCGGGGCGTTGCCGCAGATCGGCGAGGAGGCCGCGCGGGAGGCCGAAGAGGAGCTCCGCGGAATCCTCCAGGGCTCCGACATCGTCTTCGTGACGTGCGGGCTCGGCGGCGGGACGGGCACGGGCGGGAGTGGCTACGTGGCGCGCATCGCGAAGGAGCTCGGCGCCCTCACGATCGCCGTCGTGACCCTGCCCTTCCGCGGGGAAGGGAAGCTGCGCATGGAGAGCGCGGAATGGGGTCTGGACCGGCTCCGGGACGCGGCGGACACGGTCATCACGATCCCGAACGACAAGCTCCTCGACCTCGTCCCGCGGATGTCCCTGAACCTCGCGTTCAAGTTCGCGGACGAAGTGCTCATGCGCTCGATCAAGGGACTCACGGAGATCATCACGAAGCCGGGACTCGTGAACCTCGACTTTAACGACGTGAAGACGATCATGAAGGGCGGCGGGGTCGCGATGATCGGACTCGGCGAGAGCCAGGCGATGGGCGAGAACCGCGCCCACGAGGCGATCGAAGAGGCCGTGAACTCTCCCCTCCTCGAGGTCGACGTGTCGTCCGCCCACGGCGTCCTGATCAACGTGACGGGCGGGAACGACATGACGATCGCCGAGGCGGAGCGCGTCGCGGAGGTCGTCCAGGAGAAGGTGAGCCCGACGGCCCGGATCATCTGGGGCGCGACGGTCGACCCGAGCCTCGAGCACACGCTCCGGGTCATGCTCGTCGCGACGGGCGTCCGATCCAAGCAGATCGTCGGTCGGCGGGATCCCGCGGAGGAGCGGGCGCGCGTCGGCGTCGACGTGATCCGCTGATCCGCGACCCGGCGACGGGAGGGGACGCGATGGGCCGCGTCCCCGACCCGGAAACCTTTATTACGACCCCTAGGTTACCTCGCATCCGAGGTTGCTCTCACCGTTTCCTTGGGCAGCCGGAGGCCGGACCGTGGATTCCATCGTGAGGGAGGTCATCTCCCGGGCGCCCGAGGAGGCGCGCGTGCCCGAGGCCCCGACCCAGACGGTCGGGCTGCAGACGGAAGATTCCGAACTCGAGCGGATCCTCGCGAGCCTCCGGACGAACATCAAGATCATCGGGGTCGGCGGGGGCGGTTCGAACACGATCGACCGGCTCGTCGAGGCGGGCATCGTGGGCGCCGAGCTGTACGCGTGCAACACGGACGCGCAGCACCTCCTCACGATCCGCTCGCCCCACAAGGTCCTCCTCGGTCGCCGGGCGACGCGCGGCCTCGGGGCCGGCGCGCTTCCGCAGGTCGGCGAGGAGGCCGCTCGGGAGGCCGCGGAGGAGCTCCGACAGATCCTCCACGGGGCGGACATGGTGTTCCTCACGTGCGGCCTCGGGGGCGGCACGGGGACGGGCGGCGCGCCCGTGATCGCCCAGATCGCGAAGGAGGCGGGCGCCTTGACGATCGCCGTGTGCACGTTCCCATTCCGGGCCGAGGGCGCGATTCGCGCGGAGAACGCGGAGTACGGGCTCGAGAAGCTCCGGCACTTCGCGGACACGGTCGTCGTGATTCCGAACGACAAGCTACTCGAGCTCGTCCCCCGGATGGCCCTCAACGCGGCGTTCAAGGTCGCGGACGACGTCCTCATGCGCGCGATCAAGGGGATCACGGAGATCATCACGAGACCCGGGCTCGTGAACCTCGACTTCAACGACATCAAGACGATCATGAAGGGCGGCGGGGTCGCGATGATCGGCCTCGGGGAGTCGGACAGGGAGGACCGCGCGGAGGAGGCGATCACGGCCGCGATCAACTCGCCCCTCATCGACGTGGACGTGAGCAGCGCGACGGGATCCCTCGTGAACGTGACGGGCGGCAACGACATGACCGTCGCGGAGGCCGAGCAGGTGGCCGAGATCGTCCAGAGCCGGATCTCCCCGAACGCGCGGATCATCTGGGGCGCCGCGGTGGACCCGACCCTGCAGCACAAGCTGCGCGTCATGCTCATCCTGACGGGCGTGCGATCGAAACAGATTCTTGGCCCGGGAGAGCATCTGAGGGGCCGGGAAGGCGTGGACATCGTGCGGTGAGGGGGGTCGGCCATGGCGGGGATCGTGGACAAGGGCTGGGAGGTCCAGCGTCGGATCGAGGAGCGAGCGAAGCGCCTCGGGAAGGGGAAATACGGCCGCGTCCTCAAGATGGCCCGGAAGCCGACGTCCGAGGAGTACAGCCGGGTCGTCCTGATCACGGGCCTCGGGCTCCTCGCCGTCGGCGCCCTCGGGTTCCTCATCTACTACACGATGCGGTACGGGGCCGACTTCCTGTCTCGCCTGTTCGCGCCCTGAGGGAACTTCGATGGGCCTGCTCGACAACTTTGCGAAGGACCGCGAATCGAGGGGAGAGCCGAAGCCCGAGGAGCGCCCCTCGCCGGGCCACTACGGCGTGAAGCTCGACCTCCCCGAGGAGAAGATCACACTGACCGCGGGCCAGTCCAAAGAGTACGAGGCCGTCATCACGAATACGGGCACGGAGGACGACCACCTCCAGATCAAGCTCGACCTCGTGTACGGATCCGAGGTCCCGGACCCGCCCGAGTGGATCGTGAAGGTGTACGGGATCGAGGAGAAGGTGTGGGACATCACGTTCTCGAAGCTCATGGACAAGGAGTTCCTGCTCATCTCCGGCGGGCAGCGGGAGTTCACCCTCTCGATCACGTGCCCGAAGGGGGCCCGCTTCGGGGACCGCCTCAACGTGATCGTGAACGTGGCATCCAGGACGGACCCGACCGCGTTCGACGCGAAGACCCTGAGCTTCACGGGTCGGCAGGCCGTCATCGCGGTGAAGTCGTCCATCGGGCACGAGCGGACCGTCGCGGACGCGATCTATGCGCGCGCGAAGGCGAAGGACGTCGGGATCTTCTCGATCCTCGTGCCCGCGAACCTCCGGGGGTACGTCCTCGTCGAGTCCATGAATCCGGACCGCCTCGAGGAGGTCGTCCGAGGGGTGCGGCGGGCGCGGGGCGTCGTGAAGGGCGAGGGCGACACGCGCGGGATCGCGTTCACGGACATCGACCTGTACCTGTCGCCGAAGCCGATCGTGAGCGGGATCATGGAGGGCGACATCGTCGAGCTCGTCGCGGGCCCGTTCAAGGGCGAGAAGGCCCGCGTGATGAAGATCGACGAGACGAAGGAGGAGATCACGGTCGAGCTGTTCGAGGCGATGGTCCGGATCCCCGTCACGGTGCGAGGGGACCACGTCCGGGTCCTGCAGAAGGAGCAGGAGAAGTAGCGGTTCCCGCGCGGCCCGCGATCCAGAACCGGCGCGCGTTCCAGAGGGTCCACGTCAGGGCGACGAACACGCTCGCGTGCTCCGCGATGTACTGCACGGAGGCCTCGAGCGCGCGCGCGGGGATGAACACGAGGTCCGCCCCGATCGTGGCGGCCGCTAGGAGCCCGGACACGGGTCCGAACATCGGGCTCCGGTGGAGGGGGACCATGAGGATCCCGGCGGCCGCGAGCTGGCACAGGAAGAACCCGGAAGACACGAGGAAATGCATGTTGTTCGGCGACTCCTCCGGGAAGAAACCGACGAGGACGAGGAACCCTGCGGCCACGGCACCCAGGGCGCCGGCGGCCGCCCCGGACCGACCGCCGACCGCCTGGCCCAGGGCCCAGCTCGTCGGGACGAACAGGACGCCCGACAGGATCGCGCCGAGGTTGAAGGCCCAGGCGCCTGGCGCGAGCGGATGCCCGAGGTCGCTCAGGTAGTGACGGGTCAAATCGTAGCCCGGGTACGAGAGCGCGGCGACGACGTAGCACGCGAGCCATGATCCGGTCGCCGCGGACCCGAGGATCGCGGTGAGCCGGTACGGGAGGAACGGCTTCACGTCCAGTGTGATGGGCCCCCGGGATTAAGGGGATACGCCCGGTCCGCGCCGAAACGTTTATGGTCGGCCGAACGGTGGGGCGCGACCGCGGAGCCGGAACCCATGGCCGAGAAGCTCGAGGTCCTCGTGGACGGAGGCAAGGCGACCCCGGGCCCGCCCCTGGGGCCCGCCCTCGGGCCGCTCGGCGTGAACATCGTCGAGATCATCAAGGCGATCAACGAGAAGACGAAAGACTTCGAGGGAATGAAGGTCCCCGTCACGCTCCTCATCGACTCGAAGACGAAGGCGTTCACGATCGAGGTCGGGACCCCGCCCACGTCCGCCCTCATCCAGAAGGAGATCGGGATCGCGAAGGGGTCCGGCGACCCGGGGAAGACGAGGGCCGGGAACCTCGGGATTGCTCAGGCCGTCAAGATCGCGAACATGAAGGCGGACGCGATGCAGGCGAAGACGCTCAAGGCGCGCGTCCTCGAGGTCGTCGGCACGTGCGTATCGATGGGCGTCTCGGTGGACGGCCGGGCTGCGAAGGAGATGTCCAAGGAGATCCGCGCGGGGAAGTTCGACAAGCAGCTCGCCGGATGAGAGGTCAGGCGGCGCGCGGGAGGCGCCGCTTCGCACGCCGGGTCTCCTCGAGCCCTTGGAGCATCGCCTCGAGCTGGACGCGGACGAAGTCCATGTCCCCGACCCAGAGTCCCTGGAGCTTGTCCGCGACGAGGACCCCGTCCCGGTAGAACGAGTTCACGATGAAGACCTCCTCGTCGTTCGGGAACACGAATGAGTGCGCAAGTCGAGTCCGCGGGAGAGGGCGGCCCGGGAACCGGAACTGGAGCCGGATGTTCGGGCTCAGGAGCCCCGCGAGGGCGCCCGCGTCCGGCCGGTTCGATTCGTTCAGGACGAGTCGGACGAGACGCCTGGACCGGCCCAGCGCGTCCACGAGGAGGCGCAGGACCTCCGGGGCGACGGGGAACGGGCTCGCGCACAGGATCGCCCCTCGGCTCGCGAGCACGACCTCGCGGAGCTTCCGGCCAACCGCCTCGGCCCCCTTGTAGATCCACAGGTCCCCGTCCGTGTCGCGGTTCTTCGCGGGCGTCGACTCCTCGAGGGTTCCGATCAGCTCCGCGGCCGCGACGAGGTCGTCCGCCCGGCCTTGCCGGGCTTCCTCCGCGACGATGCGCGGCGGCCTCGCGCGGTACCGGTTTGGCCTCTCGTTCGACACCTCGATCCAGCCTTTGCCTTGGAGGCTCTGGAGGACGCGGTACACGGCCGGGTATTGGACCCGAAGTTCCTCGCTCACCCGGTGTGCGGTGGAGGCCCCGTTCCGGACGAGGCACAGGTACGCGGCCGCCTCCTTGCCCGTGAGGCCAAGGCTCTCGAGCGCGCGGGCGAACTCTTCGGGCCGCATCGGCCGCGGGTAGCCGCGGCGCGTACAAAAGGGTTGCGCGCGTTATCATTCGGCCGCTGATAATCCGAGGCCCCTCGGGCTCCTTCGGAGGAAGCGCCCTTCATCCATGAGAACGCGGGGCGCGCTCGCAAAGCCTTAATAAGCCCGTCCACTTTCGTCGCCTCCCCTCGCAGGAGGTCCTCGTGGCCGCTTGCACTGCAGGAGGCGTTCCCGGTGGCGGAGAAGCGTTCGGTCGATGCGATCAAGAAGGCCCTGGAGGCCGCGAAGCCGCGCGGCTTCAAGGAGTCCGTCGAGGTCGCGATCAACCTGCGGGACATCGACCTCTCGGTCCCTAAGAACCGGATCGACGAGGAGCTCGCCCTGCCGAAGGGGCGCGGGAAGACGATCCGCGTCTGCGTGTTCGCGTCCGGGGAGCTCGCCCTGAAGGCCCGGGCCGCCGCCGACCTCATCATCCAGCCTCAAGAGATCGAGGAGTACGCGGGGGACAAGACGAAAGCACGAGCCCTCGCGACCGGATACGACTTCTTCGTGGCGGAGGCCCCCCTCATGCCCGTGATCGGGAAACGGCTGGGCGTCGTCCTGGGACCCCGGGGGAAGATGCCCCGGCCCGTCCCGCCCACCGCGGATCCGACGTCCCTCATCAACTCGATGCGCAACACGGTCCGCGTGCGCTCGAAAGACCGCCGCACGTTCCACACCGCGATCGGGACGCGCGACATGCCTCCCGAAGACCTCGCGGAGAACCTCGATTTCGTGATGCGCCGCCTCACGACGAAGCTCGAACGCGGTCGCTTCAACATCCAGTCCGCGTACGTGAAGACGACGATGGGGCCTGCCGTGAGGTACCTGTGAGGACTGACATGGCGCACGTGGCTCCCGTCAAGCAGAAGATCGTCGAGGACCTCGCGCGGCGCTTCGCGGAGAGCCGCGTCGTCGGGATCGCGAGCATCCAGGGCATCCCTGCGCCCCAGTTCCAGGCGATCCGACGGAACCTGTCCGGCCGCGCGACGATCACGGTCACGAAGAACAACCTCCTCCGGCTCGCCCTCCAGCTGGCGGCCTCGAAGCGGCCGGCCCTGGACGGCCTCGCGGACGCGATCGAGGGCCAGACGGCCGTCGTGACCGCGGACCTGAACCCGTTCCGGCTGTTCAAGGAGCTCGAGGCGACGAAGACGCGCGCCCCCGCGCGGGGCGGTGAGCTCGCGCCGGATGACCTGTGGGTCCGGGAGGGCGAGACTCCGTTCAAGCCCGGCCCCGTCGTGGGGGAGCTCCAGAAGGCGGGCATCCCGGCCGCGATCGACCGAGGCAAGGTCGTCATCAAGAAGGACAAGCTCCTCGTGAAGGCAGGAGACCGGATCCCGCGAGACGTGGCCCAGGTCCTCACCCGGTTAGAGATCTATCCGCTCATCGTCGGGCTCGACCTCCGCGGCGCGTACGAGGAGGGCACCGTGTTCCGCCGGGACGCGCTCGCGGTCGACGACATCGTCGTGCGGGCCCAGGTCGTCGCCGCGGTCCGCGGCGCGTTCAACCTGGCCCTGTTCGCCGCGTACCCTGCGAAGGGAGTCGTCCCGCCCCTCCTCGCGCTGGCCCACTCGAAGGCCCTCGCCCTGTCCGTGGAGGCGGGCTACGTCACGAAGGCGTCCCTGCCGTTCCTGCTCGCGAAGGCGCAGGCCCACATGCTCGCCCTCGCGGGCCGAGCCCCCGACGCGGGGGACGAGGACCTGAAGAGACGACTCGGAGGACCGGGCGGACCCGCGCGGCCGCCCGCGGAGGAGACGAAGGAGACGAGGAAGGAGGAGCCCAAGGAAACGACCGAGGAAGAGGCCGCCGAAGGGCTCGGCGCGCTGTTCGGATGATCAACGTCGAAGGAGGTGAACACACCATGGAATACGTGTATGGGGCGCTGGTCCTGCACTCGGCCGGCCACAAGATCACGGAGGAGGGCCTCAAGAAGGTCCTCACCGCGGCCGGCGTGAAGGTCGACGAGACCCGCGTGAAGGCCCTGACCGCCGCGCTCGAAGGCGTGAACATCGACGAGGCCCTCAAGACGGCCGTCGCGATGCCCGCCGCGGCGCCGGCAGCCGCACCCGCAGCCGAGAAGAAGGACGAGAAGAAGAAGGAAGAGAAGAAGGAAGAGGAGAAAGTCAGCGAGGAAGAAGCCGCTGCGGGCCTGGGCGCGCTCTTCGGCCTGTGATCCGGGGGCCCGCCCGTCCACCCTTTTCCACTTTCGTGGAGCCCGAGCGGAAGCCCTGGCCTCCGCGTCCCTGTTAACCTTGTTCAAGGTTAACAACGCGAGGCCCCGGGATCGACGCGGGACCTCCCGCGTCAGTACACGGCCGTCGTCCCGACGAGGTCTCGGACCACGTCAGGCGACAGGTCGAACCGTTCCGAGAACATCCGATAGCAGAACAGCTCCTCCTTCGTCCGGATCGGGACGGGCGCCCGGGGCGCATCCCGCTCGAAGGCCGCGTCGGAGATCTGCCGGTCCGCCTCGTCGCGGATCAGGCCGACGGACCCGGCGCCCTCCGCGAACTTCTCCTTCTTCCGGTCGAGGACCGCCTCGGGGACGGCCCCGCGGAACGCGGCCCTCAGGAGCCACTTCCCCACCCGCTCGGGCCCATGGATCTTGAGGTGCGCCGGGATCCCGAGGGCGAACCCGACGTGGGCCCAGTCGAGGAACGGGACGCGCGCCTCGAGGGAGTGGGCCATCGTCATCCGGTCCGTTCGCTGGAGGTTCACGTGGTGGAGGGCCCGCGTGATCCGCACGAGTTCCCCGTGGAGCGCGGCCGGGCCTGGGAGGTCCGCGAGGTACGCGTACCCCGCGTACAGCTCGTCCGCCCCCTCCCCCGTGAGGACGACCTTCACGTGCCGGCGCGCGGCCTCCGCGACGAAGAACGTCGGGATCGCGCTGCGGAACAGGGCCGCATCGTACGACTCGAGGTGGGCCGCGATGGTCGGCAGGGCGTCCAGCGCCTCGTCCTCCGTGAACACGCGGACATGGTGGTCCGTCCCGAGGGCGTCCGCCGCGCGTTCCGCGCTCTCCAGGTCCGGCGCGCCCGCCATCCCCGTCGAGAACGTGTGGAACGCATCGAGCGCCTCCGCGGCGAGGGCCGTCACGAGCGTGCTGTCGAGCCCGCCCGAGCACAGGGTCCCCAGGGGGACGTCCGCGACGAGCTGGCTCCGCACGGCGGCCCGGAGGAGCTCGCGGGCCCGATCCATCGCGGCCGCTTCCGTCCAGTCCGCGCGGACCTGGCCGGGCCACTCCGCGAACGGCTCGAATCCCCGGTCCGTCCGGTACGTGTAGCCGTTCGGGAACTCGCGGATCCGTCGCGTGGCGGGCAGGAGCCCCTTCATCTCGGACGCGAAGTAGAACGTGCCTCCGTCCGTCCCGTAGTACAGGGGCTTGATCCCGACCGGGTCTCGCGCGAGGAAGAGCCGCCCGCCGTCCCAGATCCCGAGGGCGAACATCCCCTGCAGGCGCCGGACGGCCGCAGGGCCCTCGTCCTCGTACAGGTGGAGGGGGATTTCGCTGTCCGAGCGGGTCCGTAGCTCGTGGCCGTCGAGTCCCTTCGCGAGAGCGCGGAAGTTGTAGATCTCCCCGTTCGCGACGATCGCGCTGTCCCCGTCCTCGTTCGGGATGGGCTGGTGTCCGCCCTCCACGTCGATGATGCTCAGTCGCGTCTGTCCGATCGCGGCCCCGTCCGCGACGAACGTCCCCAGGTCGTCCGGGCCCCGGTGACGCATCGACTCGAGCATCCGGCGCAGGAGCCCCTCGTCCACGTCGCCCACGATCCCCGCGATGCCGCACACGTCCGTCCGCCTCCTACGCGGCCCCGAGCCACTTGAGCCGCTCGCGCTCGCCCATCGCGTCGCCCGTCGCCGGATCGACCGCGCGGGACGCACCGTGCACGATCCGGGTGACCGTCTTCCCGCACGCGACGGGGTTCCCGAGGAGGTGCGGCGCGTCGAGGACGCCGAGGCGGACGGCCTTCGCGAGGGTCCCCGGGTCCGCCCACGGGTCCTCCGCGTCGTCGGGGGCGATCGCCCGGATCCGGTCCAGGAGGACGTGGGCTTCCTCGAGCAGCTCGGCCCGCCGGGTCCGGACCGCATCGTCCTTCATGGGGTCCGGGACTCCGAGGAGCGCATTGCGGATCGCGCCCTGGGCGATCCGGCACGATTCGATGAGCTCCTTCGGGCCCACGTGGCGGGTCGCCTCCGTGTACCCGACCACGTGGACGATGTGGGGTCGGATCGCGATCATCGTGTGGATCGAGGAGCCCATGTGCCCCTTCGCCTGGTCCATGTCGAGGGGGAGGGAGTTGAGGCCGCTCCGGGCCTCGCGGAACGTCCGGAACGTGCCGTCCTGGAGTCCCTCCACGAGCTCGATCTTCGCGGACATCTTCGCGAGGTCGTTCGCCGGGCTCGTGCCCCGGGGGTTGTTGAACATGTACTGCGCGACGTAGTCCCGGACGCCGGCCTTCTTCGCGTTGTACGCGGCGAGGAACGCGGCCGCCACGGCCACCCCGTCCGACGAGTCGCGGAGGGACCAGTGGTGGCTCTCGTTCACCTCGACCGGGATGCCCTTCGACGCGTACCACCCCATCGCCTCGCAGTTCTCCGCGATGGACACCTCCAGGGGCCGCTTGGACCGGCCGTCCAGCTGGCTGTACCAGAAGAGCGGGACCGCGCCCCACGCGATGTCGATCGTGTCCCGGAGCATCGCGGCCCACTTCACGAGGTCCGTCGTCCCGCTGTAGCATCGGAGGAGTGGGTAGTTCCCCGTCCGCGTCGCCTTGCGGATCCGGCGGAGGTCTTCCGGGGCGCGGACCATCACGCCCCCCGCGCCGTCCAGATCGGATCGCATCGCCTCGGGGCGGAAGAAGAACTCCTGCGCGTTCTGGTCCGGCGCGATGGACAAGACGTCGAGGACGCGGGCCTTCGCGATCCGGCGCGCGCCGCGGACCGTCTCGTCGACGGACGGCACCCCGAAATGGTGGCGGATCAGGGGCCACGGGTACCGCTGGGCGATCCGCTCGAGGAGGGTGTGGGCGTGCGCGACCTCGCCCCGGGCCGCGACCTCGCCACGCAGCCACGCGACGATCTCCTCCACGGGCTGGCCGCCGTCGAACACGGCGTCGAACAGGCCGATCGTCGACGCGACGGCCGCGCACGGCGGCGTCCCCCCGAAGACGAAGCGCCGCCCCGGCCGGAGGCCTTCGCGGTCCACGCCCTCCCGGAACGCATCGAGGACCGCGCGGGCGTTCTCCGCCGTGAGCCGGTACGAGATCGCGACGAGGTCCGGCGCCTCCGCGCGGATCGTCTCGAGGACGCGGGGCACGGGGACCGCGGGGCCCAGGAACGTCGCCGTGTACCCATGCTCCTCCGCGAGGTGCAGGAAGTTCACGACCCCGCCCGTATGCACGTCGTTCCCGATCGCGGCCCCGAGGACCTTCATCCGGTCCCTCCCGCGACGAGGAGGCGGATGTCTCGGACGGACATCCCCCGGATCCCGAGGCGCTCCACGGTGCGGCCCTCTTTCCAGAAGTCGCGCCCGTGGATCGTCGAGGCGAGGTGGATCATCGCGCGGATCGTGGGGACCCGGACCCCCAGCATCTCCCCGAGGGACGCCATGGGCACGAGGCTCATCGGGACGTCCTCGAGGATGTACCGGTGGTTCAGGTGCCCCGGGGCCGTGATCCCCTTGTATCCGGGGGTCGCCTGGATCGCCTGGTACAGGTCGCGCCCCGGGGAGTGGTACACGAGGTAGAGCCACTCCCGCGCCGTGTGAGCGTGGATCCCGAGGGCCTCTGCGACCGCCACGCGCTCCCGGTCCATCGCCTCGAGGATCGTCGCGACGCTCGGCGTGATCCCCTCGAGATAGTACTCGAAGTCCCCGTGGGTCGACTCGATCCGGCCCGCGTTCAGGATCATGACGCCCGGGTGGAAGATCGCCCCGATGTTGTCGAGGCCCGTCTTGAGGACGTTGTCCCCCGGGATGAACTGCGGGTACGCGACCCGGAGGGCCTTGAGGACCTCCGGGGTCCGGTACGAGGGCAGGGATGCGACGAGCACCTCGTTCTTCATGTCGAACACGTGGGCGCTCGTCGGGTCGATCTGCCGGGACGTGTACAGGAACGTCTGGGCCTCCGCGATCGTGACGTCCGCCGTGACGCCCTTCTCGTTGAACACGTGGCGCACCTCGAGGGCGCCTCCCGTGCGGCCTGGGTTCAGGACGATGATCTGGCCGTCCCGGACGAGTCCCGCAAGGGCCGCCGCGACCTCTGCATGGGCGTGCGCGGGGAGCGCGACCATCACGATGTCCGCGCCCTCGAGGGCCTCCTTGAGGTCCGTCGTCGCGAGGGCGAGCCGGCCTTCCCCCTCGAGGGCCCCTTCCAGTTCGATCGAGCCGCGCATCCGGAGGTGATCCACTCGGTCCGCGCCGCGGTTCCAGACGTTCACGGAGAAGCCCATCATCGCGAGGTGGCCCGCCATCGCGAGGCCTCCGTGCCCCGCGCCGAGGACCGCGAAGCGAGGCGCGCCCTTCCCCTTCCCGGCGCGCCGCGGACGGCGGGAGGGCCGCCGGGGCCTCGGTGGCCCGAGTTCCGCGGCGGGAGCGTCCGCTAGTTCGGATGGGCGGTTGACCGATGGAGGCGTCCCGACGGGACCCTCCCAGTCCAGTCCTCGCATGTCCCTGGTCCGAGCCGCGGCCGCCGGAAGGCCGTTCTGGGCCGGCGCCCGGTCATCCCGGGTCAACGCGGCCCCGCGGGGTCCTCGGGGACCCCACCCCTCCCGAAAGACCACGGAGGGGCCTCCCGCCGGGTGGGCAGCTCGCGCGCGTGTGCGTGTCTTGAGAAGCCCATCCACTAAATACTTTTCTGAACGGACGCGCTCACAGGCTCCCTTCTTTCGCCTGTTTCTGGAGGCGTTGGCGTCGCTGCTTCGCCGTGTAGCCCGTCGCCCGCTCGAGGAACCGGTTGTACGCGGTGATCGTGTCCGTCACGATCCCGTCCGGGACCCCCGTCTTCATCGCGGTGTCCACGAAGAGGCTCTTGCCGTCCGTCCAAGCCACGAGCCGCTCGAGGGCGCCGAACGCGACGAGGACCTTGTCCCCGTCCACGTGGGCGGACCCGAAGACCTCTTCGGCGATCCCGCGGAGGCCGTCCCCCGCGACCGCCTTCGCCTGGCCACGCTTGAGCTCGTATGCCTGCATCGTCGAACCCGGGCCCCGGATTTGCAGGGACCCTATGAACGTTGCGTCCCGGTCACGCATCCAGGAGGGCGAGCGGATCCGCCGGGGATAGGAGGAACGGCTGCACGTCGCAGTACGCCCGCCAGACGTCGCGGCACGCGCAGTCCAGGTCCGCGAAGTCCCGACGCAGGCCGAGGGAGAACTCCTCGATCGCGTCCACGACCCGCCGATCGCACGCGCCGCAGTTGTGGGCTCCGCGGGCCATGCCTCCCGCCGTGGGATGGCATTTCACATGGGCCGCGAGGTCCCGCGTGCGCTCGAGGACCTCGACGACGGACCACAGCCACGGCGGACGGTACTCCCCGCGCCTGAACAGGCGGTCCACGAGGGTCCGGCTCTGCACGTTGACCGGGTTGAACGAGATCGTGTCGCTGTGCGGGTCCGCCTCGTGCCCCGAGCGGACCGCATCCTCGATCGCCTCCCGCTCCGTGAGGAACGGCGGCTTCACGAGGAGGTACGTCTTCACGGTGGCTCCCGCCCCTCGGGCGAGGGATGCGGCCCGCGCGTGCTCCTTGAGGCCCCACACCTTGTTCACGCTCTGCCTCAGGACGGCCTCGTTCGTCGATTCGAGGCCCAGTGCGATCTCGAGTTCGTCGACGTGGCGAAGGGCCGCGTCGAGCTGGTCCCGCCGGAGGAGGTGGGACAGAGTCTCCACGATCACCTTGTCGCACCGGGCCCCGAGCTCCCGGAGGATCGCGTCTCGGACGTCCGGGGGGACCTCGTGGTCGTCGAAGAAATTGCCCGACGTGTACACCTTCACGAGGGGCTGCCCCGCGTGCTTCGCGAGGACGGAGTGCAGCTGGACCGCGAGGTCCTCCGGGCCCACCTCCTGCGCGACGTCGTTCACGTAGCCGCACATCGAGCAACCGCTCGCGCGCGCCCAGTAGCAGCCGCGGGTGCGGAAGATGATCACCCACGCGTCCACGACCTTCCCGTGGAGGAGGTCCTTCTCCGTCCACGTCGAGATGATCTCGCGCGGGTCGAAGTCCCGCGGGCGGCGTTCGTCCTTCACGATCTGGGCGAGTCGCATGAGCGCGGCTCGAAGGGTCGGGCGCGGAAAAAGGTTTGGCCTAGCGTCGGTCCCGGAGTGCGGACAACCCGACGATCACCCCGCCGCCGAGGAGGAGCATGCCGAGGAACTGGAGGACGAACGCGACGTCCGATGGGATCGGGACGGGCGGAGGCGCCCCGAACGCCGCGGGGACGGCGACGGCGAGCTGGTACGTGAGCCAGAGGAAGAGCCCGAACGCGGCGACTCCGATCCCGGCCCCCGGGCTCCGGTGGCGGTGGATCTCGATGGCGGGCCGTACGATGGCCTGAGCCACGGTCGCGGGCCCGGCGACCGCGGCCGCCGTCGCGAGGGCCGGACTCGACCCGGCCTCCGGGGTCGGGAGGTCGGATGGCGCGTACTTCTGCTCCGCGTCGCACCACCACCGCTCGTACCGTTCGATCCATCGCAACGTCGTCCCGCACGTGGGGCACGCGTGCCGGAACGCGCGCCTCGGGGCGTACGTCCGGCAGGAGTGGCAGAACCATCGGTCGTACTGCGCGATGTAGTCGAGCTCCCGGCCGCACCGGGGACACGGGTGCTCCGCGAGGGTCGGGACCGCGGGCGGCGCCCGGGTGGCCTCCGGAATCGATGTCGGGACGGGCTCGGGAGTCGGCTCGGGCGCGCGCTCGATCGGTTCGGGCCGGCTGGGCGGCTCGATCGAAGCAAGTTCGGCCTCCGGCTCCGTCGGGGTTTCGTACGGGATGGGTCCGGGTCCCGCCTCGGGCGTCCCCTCGGGCTCCTCGGGGACCTCGGCCTCCGTCGGAATCTCTTCGGGAACGGGTCCGGGTTCCTCCGCCCTCGCCGCGGACTCCTGCTCCTCGAGGTAGCTCAGGAGGCGTTCGCGCAGGTCGTCCTTCGTGCCGCTCGCGTCCAGGTCGTACGCCTTGCACAGGTCGAGGAGCAGCGGCTTCTTCGCGCTCCCGATCAGCTCTCGGGAGAGGGGGGGCTGCTCCACGACGACGAACTCGTCCTCGGTGGGCTCCTCGGCCGCGATGGGGGGCTCCGCGACCGGGGCCTCCGCCGGGGCCTCGGGTCCCGCATCGGACGTCTCCGGGGTCCCTTCCGCCTCCGGGGTCCGCGTCGCCCCGGTGGGCCCTGCGGCTACTGAGGGTGGCGCCTCGCGCGGCGTCGGAGCCTGCGGGCCGATCGCCTCGGGCCCCGCGTACTGCTGGCACCGGTAGCAGAAGAAGCGATCGTACACGGCGACATACGACAGGATGCCCGTGCAGGTCGGGCACTTGTTCGCCCCACGGGCCCCGTACCCCTCGGGCGCGTATTGCTGGCAGGCGTAGCAGAAATGCCTCTGGTACTGGTCGAGGAACGTCAGGTCCCCGCCGCACGTCGGGCAGGGAATGGAGAGTTCGGGCTGCACGTGCGCGACAACAGCCGGGGAATCCGGAATAAAAGCTTGTCCCCGGTTGCCAAAATTGAGAGCAAGGTGGTCGGGCCCGACTCTCCCGCGCGGAAACGCTTTTACTCGTAACGGGCATCGTCCGCGCGGCGCCACCATAGCTCAGTCGGTAGAGCAGCCGCCTTGTAAGCGGCAGGTCGGGAGTTCAATTCTCCCTGGTGGCTCTCCGGGTCCCGTCCCTCACGGGCCCTTGCGCGCGGATTTCCGGAACCGCTTCGCGCCCGCTCGGTACAGGCTGATCTCGTGACCGTCGGGATCCCGGAGATACGCGTGGCGCCACCCCCAAGGCATGTCCTCGGGCATCCTGTCGAAGGAGATCCCCCGCCGTTGGAGGCGAGCGCAGAATGCGTCGAGTCCGTCGACCTCGAAGTACAGGCGAATCGCCTCCGCAGTCGCGTCCCCCCGTGACGGGACTTCGCGGGCGTGGAGCGCAATCGTCCCCGATCCCTTCGGGCCACGGAGCCGCGCGTACCCTTCCGTCTCCTCGATCGTGCGGAAGCCGAGGGCGTCCCGGTAGAACCCGAGGGACCGCGCGAGGTCCTTCACGTAGATCATCGCGTGGTTGAACGTGGGCGACGTCCTGGCCACGTGGGTCCGTAGAGGCCGCGGGGCTATCAGACTGCCGGAGGAACACATCGGTCGGCGCGGCTCCTATTCCCTGTGTACGATACTAATAATAGAGAGGTGGAGGTTCCGTCGGCCGATGGCGAAGCGGGCCCTCGTGACGGGTGCGACGGGTCAAGACGGATCGTACCTGATGGAGCTCCTCCTCGGGAAACAATACGAGGTGTACGGTCTCGTACGGCGGCTCAGCACGCCGAACCTCGCGAACATCAGTCAGCTCAAGGACCGTGTGACGCTCCTCGACGGCGACCTCATCGACCAGTCGTCTCTCAATGCGGCCGTGAAGCAAGCGGCGCCGGACGAGGTCTACAATCTCGCCGCTCAGTCCTTCGTGGGCACCTCGTTCGTCCAGCCCGTCCTCACGGGCGAGATCACGGGGCTCGGCGCGCTCCGAGTCCTCGAGGCCGTGAAGGCGTTCGCGCCCCACGCCCGGGTCTATCAGGCGTCGTCGAGCGAGATGTTCGGGAAGGTGAGCGAGGAACCGCAGACCGAGAAGACTCCGTTCCACCCGCGGAGCCCGTACGGCGTCGCGAAGGTCTATGCGTACTGGGCGTCGATAAACTACCGGGAGGCCCACGATATTTATATTTCAAACGGAATATTATTCAATCACGAATCGGAGCGCCGCGGAATGGAGTTCCTCACGCGCACCGTGTCCTCGAACGCGGCGAAGATCCATCTCGGGCTTGCGGACGAAATGAAGCTCGGGAACCTCGACGCGAAGCGGGATTGGGGCTATGCGCCGGAATACGTGGACCTCATGTGGAGGACCCTCCAGCACGAGGAGCCGGACGATTTCGTCGGGGCGACCGGGGAGTCCCACTCGGTTCGCGAGTTCGTCGAGGAGGCGTTCCGGATCATCGGGGTCTCCGATTGGTCGAAGTACGTCGTGATGGACGAGAAACGCTTCCGCCCCGCGGAGGTGTTCAACCTCCGCGGCGACGCATCGAAGGCGAAGCGTCTCCTCGGGTGGGAGGCGAAGACGCGGTTCAAGGATCTCGTCCGGATCATGGTCGAGGCGGACGTCCGACGTCTCAAGGAGACGAAAGGACGGGCTTGATCGCGCCCCACGCGTGCGTTCCGTCTCCATTCTGGGGACGGAAGTCGTCACGATTAAATAGCGTGCTACGCGTATGCTCGCGGGGCCGGAGGAGTCGAGGCGCCGACGATGTTGCAACCGCAGGAGGTCGTGGTCGCGAAGCTTCTGCCCACGATCCGCGCGAAGCTGGCCCAGGAACTCCTGCGGGCCTACGGGATGAAGCAGGTCGATGTGGCGCGCGCCCTCGGGATCACGCAGGCGGCCGTGAGCCATTACAACACGAAGAGCCGCGGGGTCGATGTGGAGATCATCCGTCGGTTCCCCGAGATCAGCGGTTTCGTCGGACCGATGGCGAAGAAGATCCACGACGGGATGACCCGTTCCGACCAGATCGCGAAGATCAACGAATTTTGCCACGGCCTCACGCAGACGGCCCGATTCTGCGAGTACCACAAGAAGTTCGGCGACGTGGATCCGAGTTGCACGGCGTGCTTCCCCGAGCCGCCGCGGCCGTGACGTCTCCTACGCCCCGATCGCGGCCCGCATCTTCTCCAGGAACACGGACTCGTCAAACGCCGCGGCTCGCCGGACGCACGGGTCGCGCATGGACCGCAGGACGTCCTCATCGAGGGACCGGATCTTGTCCGCGAAGGCCGCCGCGTCCGGGGGGAGCAGGAATCCCGTGATCCCGTCGAGGACGGTCTCGCGGTAGCCCCCCTCGTCCGTCGCGAGGACGCACTTCCCCGAGGCCATCGCCTCGACCGGCGTGATGCCGAAGTCCTCGTCCACCGCGGTCGTGAGGAACCCGCGGCATTGCGCGTACAGGCGCCGAAGCTCGTCCTCCGGGATCTCGCCCCGGAACGTGACGTTCGGCGGGCGCTTCAGCGTCGCAACGTAACGCTCCGCGCGGTCGCCTCTCGAGAAACCCCCCACGAGGACGAGCCGCTCCCGCGGCAGCCGGCGGAACACCTCGAGCTGGAGCTCGATCCGCTTCTCCGGGTACATCCGACTCACGCTCAGCCAGAAGTCGCCGACCGTCTCGAAGCGGAAACGGTCCGTCGCGACGGGCGGGTAGATCACCGCGGCGTCCCGGTCGTAGTAGCGCCGGATCCGGTCGCGGACCACGTCGCTGATCCCGACGATCCGGTCGCACCTCCGGACCGCGCGCCGATCGAGCCGTCCGTGCACGCCGATCCACGCGCGCGCGACGACCCGCTCCCGGGCGGACAGTCGCCGTAGCACGTGCGCCCGCTGGTCGTAGAAGCTCCGCGTCGGCGTGAGGCAGTAGTACAGGTTCGGGTGGTGGTGCCTCGCCGCGAAGTGGGCCCAGTTGCCGACGAACACGTGCGCATCGTAGCCCCGCGCACGGACCCTCGCGAACCGCCACGACGCGTGGAGCTGCTTGAGCGGCGGCCGCGCGATGAGGTCCCCCAGGTTCGTCACGTGGACACCCGGGAACCCGGCCCGCCCCGGGAGTCCGGGGTCGAGGTCGGTCGTGAAGATGTCCGCACCCAGGCCCTTCGCGAGGGTCAGCGCGACGCGCTCGCCGCCGCCGATCGTGCGCAGGTAGTCGTAGAAGACCGCGAGCCGCATGGCGTCCCGTGCCGGGGCGTACCCCATCGGGACATCGCATTTATATATCGCCTCTCCGGCTCGCCTGCCGTTCAGCGGGGAGGCGGATGTTCACGGGGGGTCGGCGCCGGCTCAACATGGGGTGCGGCCGGGACATCCGCGCGGGTTACGTGAACGCGGACAGCAAGCGCCTTCCCGGCGTCGACGTCGTGTGCGACTTCTCCCGCTTTCCGTGGCCGTTCCGGACGGACGCGTTCGACGAGGTCATCGCGGTCCACATCATCGAACACCTCCCGGACACGATCCGGGTCATGGAGGAACTCCACCGCATCACGGCTCCAGGGGCGGTCGTCCTCATCGAGGTCCCGCACTACAAGCACGTGAATGCCTACAAGGACCCGACCCATGTCCGATTCTTCTCCGAGGAGACGTTCGACTACTTCGGGAGGGACGACCGCTCGTACTACACGACCGCGCGGTTCGACGTGGCCCGCGTGGACAAGCACTACGACGGGGCCGTGGACCGCTTCATCCGTCGGCCGTTCCCCCGGCTCGTGAAGTACGTGGAGCGGTACTTCGACCACACGGTCGAGAAGATCGTGTTCACCCTCATCACGCGCAAGTAGGGACGCGGTCATGCGGGCCGCGCGGCCTGCTCGACGAGCGTCCGCATCCGATCGACGAAGACGCTCGTGTCGAACCCGTTGGCCCGGGCTCGGCAGGCGTCTCGCATCTCGCGTACGACGTCCGCGGTGACCCCTCGGACGGAACGCGCGATCGCGGCCGGGACCGGCGGGACGAGCCACCCCGTTTTCCCATGGACCACGCTCTCCCGATATCCGCCTTCGTCCACCGCGACGACGGGCTTGCCTGAGGCCATCGCCTCGACGGGGGCGAGGCCGAAATCCTCGTCGAGGGCGGTCGCCACGAGGCCGCGGCACGTCGCGTACAGCTCCAGGAGCCGGGCCTCGTCGATCTCTCCGAGGAACTCGACGTTCGCGGGTGGGCGCAACGTCCGCATGAGCTTTTCGGCGTCGACCCCCATCTGGGCCGCCCCGACGACGACGAGCCGCTCGTCCGGCATCGCGCGGAACGCGTCGACCTGGAGGCCGATTCGCTTCTCGTGGGACAGCCTGTTCACGCTCAGCCAGAAGTCGCCCACGCTCGCGAACCGGTACCGGGCCACATCGACGGGCGGATAGACGATCGACGATGTCCGGCGGAGATACTTCTCGATCCGGTCCGCGACGTTCCGGCTAATCCCGACGATGCGATCGACGGATGCGACGGCGGACTCGTACTCGGGGATCGTAGACTCGATCCAGCCCCGGGCGTACCATCGCTTCCACCGCGGCAGGTCCCGCAGGAACGGCTCCCGCAGGTCGTAGAACACCCGGACGGGCGTGTAGCAATACCAGAGGTTCGGGCGGTGGCGGGTCGCCCCGAAGACGGCCCAGTTCCCGGACAGCACGTACGCGTCGTAGCCGTCCAGCCCGGCCCGCTCGAACGCGACCTTCTGCCGCATCTGCCGGAGGAACGGGGTCTTCGGCGCGGGGCCGAGCTCCGTGATCCGGACCTTCGGGAGGCCCGCGCGGTCCGGCAGGTCCGGGTCGAGGTCCGTCACGTACAGGTCCGCGTCGAGGGCGTGCGCCAAGATGAGCGCGACTCGCTCCCCGCCTCCGATGAACCGGAGATGGTCGTGGAGGATCGCGACGCGCATGGACGGCCGTGGATGAGGGCGACGCCCATAAAGGTGTCAGCACGTCGCGCTGGGCGCCTCGCACCCCCACGCGATCCAGTACGCCCGCGCGTACCCGTTGTCGAACACCTTGATGAACGGCGACTCGCCGAACTTCGACTTGGCAGGGGCGGACATCGGATGCGCGGGTTCCCAGGGGAACAGCTGGACCCCAGCCTCCGTGTCCCGGTCCACCCAGACGTACGAGGCGTCCGCGACGCCCGACGGCGCGAGGATCCCGAGGAGCCCATCCCTCGCCTCCTCGAACGTCCCCGCGAGGAAGGGCGTCCGGGTCGCATCCCAGGTCGCGTCCACGCGGCCGAAACCGAACGCGAGGGTGGAGGCTCGGTGGTCCGCGGCGAGGAGGCCGTCCACGTGGTCGCGAGACCAGTACGCGGCGTCGAGGGCCGCGGCGCGGCCACCCTCCTGCCACCCCACGATCACCTCCGGCGGCGGGAGGGCGGTCAGAACGTTGGCGAGCAGGACGATTCCCACCGCGGCCGTGGCCCTGGCCCGGGCTCCGGGGCCCGCGCCGGCGAGGTCGAGGAGCCGCGCGAGGGCGAGGCCCGCGAAGATCGCGATCGGGACGATGAGATATTCCGTGTGCCGATACGGGATGATCACGTGGGGCGCCGCGACCGCGCCGAACAGGGTCGAGAGCACGAGGGCCCCGAGCCAGCCCCCCGCGGCGTCGCCGCCCCGGAGGAAGTCGAAGAACTTCCGTCCCGCCGAGGCGAGCGCGATGAGGGCGCACAGGGGGGCGAAGTAGATGAGGATCGTGGCCGGGAGGGGCATCGCGGTCCCCGGCGCGGCCGCGAAGATCGCGTACGCCATGACCCCGAAGAGGAACGCGAGGGTCGCGGCATACAGGCGGACGGCCCGCGGCAGCTCCGGATACACGGGTCGATACCTCCAGGCAGACCGCCTCCTGAGCCGGACCCCGAGGGCGAGCAGGCCCAGGAGGACGGGGAACGCGGCGGGGATGATCCACCACGGGCTCACGTTCACGTCCCGCAGGATCCCGTCGCGGAACGTCGTCGCGTACCCGAGCCAGTACGCGAACGTCCCCGCGAGGATCGCGACGAGGATCGCGACCTGTCGACGCATCCCGCCGTCGGGCGAGGCCCGGAGGAACCCGCGCAGGACGACCGCGAGGACGGCCATGATCATGAAGAAGTACGCGGACAGGTGGTGCGTGACGATGAGGGCCCCCGCGATGGCGAGGGTCGGCACGACCGCACGGCGGTCCCTCGCGGCCCGGTGGAACGCCAGGAGGCCCGCGAACACAAGGAGGTCTCCCAGGGTCGACGGGGCCGTATGGGACGTCGAGTACACGTGGGGCATCGCGACCGCGACGAACGCGGCCGCGAACAACCCGACCTTCGTCTCCCGGGTGATCGTCGCGCCGAGGAGGAACACGGGGAGGACCGCGAGGGCTCCGAGGGCGGGTGCGAGGAGGCTCACGACGGTAGGCACGTCGAGAGGCGAGAGGACCGCGAGCGCGTCCTGCGCGAAGAACAGTCCGGGGAAGTACGGATACGTGACGCCCCACCCCGCGTACGCGGTGGACACGTGACCCGTCGCCGCGAGGTCCCGGAGGACCGCGTAGTACTCCCCGATGTCCGCGCCCCACGTCAGGAATGAGAGGAGCGGAAGCCAGCGGATCGAGAGGGCCCCGAGCGTGATCGAGGCGAGGGCGAGGGGGCCCGACTTCCTCATCCCGCCGCGTAGCGGCGGCGGCTACTAAAGAGTATCCCCGCGCCCCGTCGGAACGCGTCCGGCCTCGGCCCCGTCGGAAGGTTTTTCTCGCCTCGCCAGCTTGCCCCGCCCGATGGCGCGGCGGTGTCCGGAGTGCTACGCAGAACTCCCGGACAGCGCCGTGTGGGTGTGCCCTGCGTGCGCGTTCACGCTGCGCACCCCGGCCGTGTCCAAGTTCGGCATCGCGATGATGCTCGCCGGGTTGGCCCTCCTCGCCATGTACATCCTCGGGCCGGAGCGCGTCCTCCCGAGGGAGGGCCTCATCCCGTTCGAACTCGTCGACCTGATGGTCGCGAACTTCCCGATCGTCGTGGTCGGGACCCTGGGTCTCGGGATGCTCCTCGTCCTCGCGGGCGCCCTCAAGGTGCGCGGGGAGAGGGCCCGCGTCGCGGGCTAGAAGAAGTCGTCCAGCTTGAGCGTCTGGACCTTCTCGTTCGTGAAGAGGCTCGTGATCGCGTCCTCGATGAGCCCGATCCGTTGCCGTACGTAGTTCGAGACCTCGTATTCCTTGGAGATCCGCTTCGACAGCTCGAGGTACTTCTTCACGGACGACTCGTGGACCGTGAGGACGAGGTGGCTGCCGTCTTCCGGGCACCGGCCCCGGAGAGGGATGCGGCGGTACTTCGCGCCGCACTTCGGGCACCGCACCTGCTGGCTCGAGAACGCCTTCAGGTTCCCGATGAGGTCCGGGAGGAAGTGGTGAACCACGATCCTCGACACGACGTCGTCCGCGTCCACGGCTCGGATGCGGATCGCGAGGCGCAACTGCTCCTCGAGCTTCTCCTCCATGGACCCCTCCCCGTACGCGGACGCGAGGGGGCCGGCCCCGATCCCGGACGTCTCGTGCGTGTACCCGAACCCCTCGTACTGGAGGACGCTGCCGATCCGCTTCCCGACCGTGTCCACGAGGGGTTCGACCTCCCTCGGGTGCGCGAACCGCTCCGCGGCCTCGTAGAGCGCGAGCGGGTACCGGTCCGCGAGGTCCATGTTGTGGGCCTCCTTGTCGATCTCGTTCGGGTCGATGCGCATCGTGAGGACGAGGGGCGCGTCCATGAGCCCTCCCCGCTTGTCCGGGAGGAACGCGCGGGAGAAGTTCACGAGGGAGTCGAGGAGGAGCATCACACTGTCCTCGTCCCCGTCGCAGTTCCGCCGCCGCGCCGCAATGAGGTAGGGGTGGGCGAAGCACGCCCGGGCGTCCGTGAACCCGACGATGCGCGCGAGGACCCCGCCGCTCGTATGGGGGGCCAGGGTCAGCACGAGGGCCCCGAGGAGGTCCTCGGGACGGGACGCGCGGTAGAACCGCGGCGCCCCGTACAGCTTCTCCAGGAGGTCGTCGACGAACGTCGCGACCCGCACGAGATACTCCCCGCACGGCCTCGCGATGAGGATGTCCTGGGGCCGGAGCTCGAACACCTGGTCGTCCCGCTCGAGGGGCGCCCCGTGCGCGTCCCGGTCGTACCCGAGCCGCCGCGCGGCGTCCACGCCGATGCCCGCCTCCCTCGGAGTCGCGTGGGTGAGTGGCAGATTCGTCATGTCGAACCGCGTCGTGCCGTCCTTGAAGACGTGGATCCCGTGTTTCGCGCGGAGGATCCCTTTCTCGAGGGCCTCGGGCGTCTTGGCCTTCGAGATCATCCCCTGGACGGCCTTGATCTCGGCGGGTTCCGGTTCACCGAGCCGCTCGAGGGCCGCCCGGAGCGCGTCCTGGAGGGGCACTCGCTGGCGGGACGGCCCGTTCCGCGGGACCGTGTGCCCGCCGCACGTGCACTTCGCGAGGAACCAGCGCTTGCCGCACGTCGTGCACACGCGGACCCCGACCTCCACGTTGAGGACATCCTTGCGCGCCGCGTCCGTGAGGAGCCGCTGGGGGCCTCCCTCGAGCCCGATCGGAAAAAGCGCGTGGGGCGCCGGCTGCATCTTTCGCGGGGCCGCCTTCTCGGGCCGCGCCATGCGGGCCCCGATCCGGGTCGGGCCTCGGGCCTTCACGGGAAAGCCGGCGAGCGCGGAGACGAAGGAGAGGGGATCTTTCGCATCCGGCGCGGGACCGAGCCGGAAGCCGCCCTCCCCGACTGCGATCCCGAGGCAGGCGAGGAGAGGCTCCGTGTGCCGGTCCAGGACGAGGTCCTGCTCGCGGACCCGATGGGTCGCGCCGAGCCGCACGAGGACCGCCTTCAGCTCTTCGTCGCGCGGAAGGACGAGGCGTCCCTCATCGAGTCGGCCCCGATTTGCGATGGCCTCGCGGAGGGCCCGGATCTCGTCGACCGTGAGGTCGTGCCAGAACAAGTTGTGCCGCGGATGGAGGGGGACCGCCAGCTCGCGGGACCAGGCGATCGCCTGGGATGGCGTCGCGCGGGCCCATCCGGGCGGGAGGGTCCCCAGGGCCGCCTCGAGGAGCGGGCCGTACCATTCCAGGGAGAACGCGCCCGGCACGAGGATGTGGTTGTTCTCCAGAAACTCCCCGAAGGGCACGAGGATCTCCCCGAGGTCGGCGATGAGCTGGATTCGCGGCGCGAGCCGCTTCGCCTCCCCCGGGTCGTCGAGCTCGAGGAAGTCCCCGTTCTCGAGGACGACGAGGGGGCCGTCGATCGTGTCGCATGGGGTCACCGCGCCGGCTTTCCCCGGACGCTCCGTCTTGATCTGCGTGCCGACCGCGATGAAATCGTTCAACGCGTGCATCGTGGCGGGGTGGAGCGCGAGGGCCGCGAGCCCCGTCGCGCGGGTCCGACCGTACCGCAGGCGCAGTCCGCCCGCGCGGCTCGGGTAGCAGAGCACGGGCCGGCCCGCGAGGATGTTCTGGATGAACTTCTCGCTCGGCTCGACGCCCTCGGGGGTCTCGTCCGCGGCCGCGACCCGGCTCGTCAGGTACGCTTCGAGGAACGACCATCCGTCGATGTTCAGGCGTCGCACGTGCTTCAGGATCTTCGGGGCCTTCAGGCACATGCCGTCCGCGATCACGAGGCACGCCCCGCCGCGAATCCGGTTCGTCTCGATCCTCGGGAGGTCTCGGTACCCGCTGATCTCCGCGTCCTCCGTCCCCTCCCCGTTGATCCCGACCGGGCTGTTCGAGACGATCAGGTCGATCTCGTCGTCCGACGGCGCATACTGGAGGTGCTGGACCTGCTTGTAGAGCGGGATCTCCTCCTTGTACCGCTCGACCTCGGGCCGGGTGGGAATCCACCGCCCGAGCCCGAGCTCGCGCCGCACGACGTCCGCGATGAGGACGCTGAGGGCCTGGCCCGTGCCGCCCGCGGAACGGATCGGCCCCGCGTACGACAGGTCCACGTACGTCGTGCCGTCCGCGTTGCGCTTCACCTTCACGTCCGCGAGGCCCTCGAGGGGCGCGACGAGGATGCCCTCCGTGAGGATCGCGAGGCCCACGCGGACGGCCCGCTCGACCGCCTTCTCCTTGGACGGCGCGGGCCGCAGGGCCATCTCCTTCGCGACGAGGATCGCGAGCTCCTCGCGGTCGTGCCCCACGGCGAGCTCGCGGATCCGCCGCGCGACCCCCTCCACGTCGTAGTCCTTCAGGAGCCGCTCCACCCGGGACGCGAGGTCCTGGGTGAGGGGCGTCTCCACGTCGAGCTCCGGGTCGAACCCCTGGGCCCGGGCCTCGCGGGCGACCCGGTAGCACGATTCGACCCCCTCCTGGAGGGACTCGAAGTACCGTCTCAGGTCGTCCGAGTAAACGGGAGAGCCCACCATCCACCCCTTCAGAAGAACGAGCGCCCGTATCCGGCGTGCCGGGTATATGCCTTTTGTCGCGTCCCAAGTTTTATCGGATGCGGACGCGTCGCAGGGGCCGATGGACGTCCGAGACGCGGACGCGTTCCGCCGCGACGTGCTCGAGGCCCGCGAGCCCACGATGGTCTTGTTCTGGGCCACGTGGTGTCCGTTCTGCCGGCGCGTCAAGCCGGAATTCGACCGGCTCGCGCTGGATCTCCGCATCCGCGCGGCGACCGTGTACCTCGACGACGAATCGAACCCGCTCTGGGACGACTACGACGTGCAGGTCGTCCCGACGATCGCCCTGTTCCGCGGCGGCGAGCTCGTGGACCGGGAGAACGGGGTCCTCGGGTACGGCCTCGACCGACGGGCCGTCCGTGAATTCTCGAATCGCGTCGCGCCTCTCCTCTCCTGAGGAAATGGTTTCACGGCCGATAGTCAGGTCGGCACGTTTTTATCGCGTCCCTCCCGGTGCGAACGCGTGCGCAAGCTGAGGAGCGGAATCTACGGCCTCAACCCGCTCTTAGACGGAGGGATCAACGAGAACTCGACGACCGTCGTGATCGGTCGGTCGGGCGCGGGCAAGACGACGTTCGCGACCCAGTTCATCCGACGTGGCCTCCAGGAAGGTCAGGAAGGGATCTTCGTCTCCCTCGACGAGAACAAGGAGCAGATCATCCGCGAGGCCGTCGAGATGGGCTGGTCCGACATCCTGGACTACCTCGAGGACGAGCTCCTCGTGTTCATCGACGCCTCGGGCCGCGAGTTCTCGAACTTCATCCGGAAGGAACTCCCCGCGTTCGTGTCGGAGTGGAAGGGGAGCAACGCGCGCATCGCGATCGACCCGCTCACGCCGGTCATGTGGTCCACGAAGGACCTGTACGAGCAGCGCGACCTGATCGGCTTCATGCTCAAGCAGACGCGGAAGGTGGGCACGGTCCTGTGCACCCTCGAGGACCACGGCCAGCCCGACCTGTCCGGTCCCGAGACGATCATCCCGATGTACCTCGCGGACTGCGTCGTGCACCTCAAGTTCAACAGCGACGACAAGGGACAGGCCCGGAACCTGAAGATCCTGAAGGCGCGCAGCAGCCGACACAGCCAGATGTCCCACCCGTTTGCGATCGTGCGCGGGTTCGGGATCATCCTCGAGGGGATCGAAGGCCGCCGGCCCACGACCGCGAAGGTCCCCGCCCAGCTCCGCCAGATGATCCTCACGCGGGCCCTCCCCGCGCCCGTTCGGGAGCGCCTCGAGAAGGCGCTCGACGGGCTCACGGACGACGACTTCCGCGCCCTGAAGCCGGACGCGCTCCTCGAGCTGATCCTCCAGGAGTACCAGGATGCCTGATGCGTCCCGCCGGGTGGGCCCGGCGTTCCTCGCGGCCCTCTCCCATGAGGGTCCCGGAGAAGACCTCGAGGTCGCGGGGCCGAGCCTCGCGAACGCGCGCCGACGGCAGGTGTTCCGGTACCTCTGCCTCCGGCCGTGCGCTCGGGTCGGGGAGATCGGCCGCGCCCTTTCGATGTCCCAGGCCACGGTGCGCTGGCACGAGCGCAACCTCCTCGAGAACGGGTACATCGAGATGGACGGGGCCCGAGTGTTCCCGCAGGGTCTGATCGACCCCGCGGACGCGCCCCTGTTCGCCCTCCTCGGGGCCCTAGGCCGGGACGCGGCCCTCGCGGCCGTCGTCGCGGAGCCGGGGATCGCCCTGCAGGACCTCGCGTCGCGCGTCGGGCTCACGCGCCAGAGCGCGAGCAAGGCGGCCACGGAACTCTCCGAGTTCGGGCTCCTCTCGGTCGCGGAGGACGGCCGGTTCCGTCGGCTGTACGCGACGGACGTCCTCGGACGGAAGCGCGATGCGAACGCCGCGCGGGTCGAGGCGTTCGTGGACCGGCTCCTTCGCCGGCTCACGGACGACGGTCTCTCGCCGGAGCTCCTCCGGCGGGACGAGGCCGTGGCCCTCGTGCGGCTCGGCGCGGGTCCGCGCCGGGTCGTCCTGGACCTCTCCGTGGACCCGTACCGCACGGCCTGGCAATCCCGTCTTTGAACGGGACATGTCGACGGATTGACTAGCGGGCTTGATACGGGGACTAGGGGGGCCTTATCCACCCGGGTCCAAGGAACCGTCGTCCATGGACCAGGCCTACCTCGAGTGGCTACAAGGCATCCCGACCCTGGGGGCCGAAAAGGCCCGACGGATCGCGGACCGGTTCCCTACCTTCGAGCATCTCCGCGTCGCGGCGCGCGACGAGCTGGCCGCCGTTGAGGGTCTGACCGCGAAGGATATCGACGCGATCCTCGACCTGGTCCGCCCGGGCTCCGCGGAGACGTCGAACGACCTGTTCCTGTGCCCGGAATGCGGCTCGTTCGCGGGGTCCAAGGCGGACGCGTGCTCGGTCTGCGGCGCGCAGTTCGGAGAGGCGGAGCCCGCGGCGTCTCGGCCGGAGGCCGAGCCGATCCCGGCGCCGGTCCCCGCGGAGGCGAAGGCCATCGAGACCGCGTACCTCGAGTGGCTCCTGTCGCTCCCGCGACTCGGGGAGGCGAAAGCCCGCCGGGTCGCCTCGCGCTTCCCGACCTTCGAGCATCTCCGCGCCGCGAGTCCGGAGGAGCTCGAATCGGTCGACGGGCTGACGCCCGCGGACCGCGAGGCCCTCGGGACCGTCCTCGGGGACGCGAAAGACGCCACGAAGGGCGGCCTGTTCCTGTGCCCCGAATGCGGTTCCTTCACCGGCAAGGAGGCGAGCGCGTGCTCCGTGTGCGGTGCGGAGTTCGGGGCCGAGGAGGCGACCGTCCTCGCGGAGGCGGACGCGTTCATCGACCAGGAAGACCGCCTCCCGGAGGTCTGCCTCGGGTGCGGCGCGTTCATGTCCCCGAAGTCGACCCGGTGCGGAGTCTGCGGCCGGGAGCGGTCCCCCGCGGACCGGATCGCCCTGCCGGGTGTGGACCTGCCCGCGGACGTGGCGGTCCCGTTCTGTCCGCACTGCGGCGCCTACCTGTACGCGGAGTCGGACGAGTGCGTGATCTGCGGGCGTTCCGTGAAGGAGCCGCTCGAGCCCGCCGTGGGCGCGGCGGCCCGAGGCGTCGGCCGGGGCTTCCTGAGTCGCTGGAGCCGGATCTCGGAGGCCAGCGCGGTCACGGAGGAAGACCGCCTACGTGAGGAGCTCGACCACTACGATCGACTCCTCGAGGCGGACCCCCTTCTCGAGAAGGTGTGGGCGAAGCGAGCCCGGGTCCTCGGACGGCTCGGCCGCGTCCAGGAGGCCGCGGAATCCCTCGCGCGGGCCGCGGAGCTGAACCCCGCGAAAGACGCGGATTACCGGCTCGAGGTTCTCGACGTCCTGAAGGCCTCCGGGGACCGCTCGTTCCTGCCTCCCCGATGGAAGCAGCCCGCCGCGACCGCGGCCCCATCCGCTGTGGACGGCCGCCTCGTCGATGCGCTCCGTCACTACGAGGACCTCCTCGCGATCGATCCGAACCTCGATGTCGCCTGGCGGACGAAGGGGGAGATCCTCGAGCGCCTCGGCCGCCCCGCGGAAGCCCGTGAGGCGTTCGCCCGCGCGGAGGCCCTCGAGGGTCTCGAGGAGCGCGCGCGGAAGGCGAGCCTGTCGGGCCTCCAGACGCGCGGGGCGATCCCCGAGACGCCCCCCGCGGGCGGCCGGGTGAACGGCCGGACGAACGGACGGGTCAACGGGCGCGCCCCGGGCCACGTGAACGGGCGCACGAACGGGGTCTCCGAGGGACGCGTGAACGGGCTCACGAACGGGGCCGTGAACGGGCTCACGTTCGGCCGCGGGGCCACGAACGGCCTCGTGAACGGGAACGGCTTCACGAACGGTCGGCTCGGCCGATACGGACCTGCCCGGGTGCCCTCCCAGCCCCACTGGGCCCGCTCCGTCGCAGGGATCGCGGCCGTCGTCGCGCTCATGATCCTCGCCCCGATCCTCGCGAGCCTGCTCTCCCCCGTGCCCGGGTCCTCGGGCGTCCTTCGGATCGACCGGGACTTCGGGGACTGGGCCCCGTTCCCCGCGTACGTCGACTCCTCGTCGGACCAGACCGCGAACCCGGACGTGAACCTGGTCGCGACGAAGGTCCACGCGACCGCGTTCGACCTGTTCGTGTACGCGCAGGTCCAGGGCGTCCTGCTCCGTGGGCAGGGCTCGAACGGGACGGACAGCCTGTTCGTCCTCGTGGATGAGGACGGCCGCGCGGCGACGGGCTACCCCGTGGGGCCCCTCGGGATCGACCTCGCCGCCGAGGTCTACGGCTGGGACGCCTCCGTGGCAGGGACGTTCCGAGGCATCTTCAACGGGACCGCGAGCCCCTCCTCGGACGACTGGAACCGGTTCCTCGCCCGGGGGACCGTCGACGTGGCCGTCGTGGGCTCCGAGGTCGAGCTCCGCTTCCCCCTCGAGCGCGGTCCGGCGGACGCGAAGGTCCTCGTGTACCTCGCGGACAGCCGCGGGAACCGGGACCCGAACGACGCGATCGTCCGTCCCGCCCGGCCGAGCGTGATCGTGGAGCAGCGGACCGTCGCGCCCGACGTGGTCTCGAACCGCTCCGCGTTCCTGCGCGTGTCCCTCCTGCCGCGGGGCGGCGCCTCCTTCGTCAGCGCGCTCAACGTGTCCCGCATCGGGTCTTCGACGGACGTCGCGTCCCTCTCCCTGTTCGAGGACGACGGGAGTGACCGTCTCGACGCGGCGGATCCGATCCTCGCCTCGGCTTCGCTCACGGGCTCCGCGGTGTCCTTGCCCGTGAACCGCACGGTGTCCACGCCCCTCGTCTTCTGGATCGAGGCCGCCTGGACGGGCCCCACCCCGGGCCGGACGTTCGGTCTCCGGGTCGACGACCTCTGGACGGACGGCTCCGCGAGCGTCTCCACGCCGGAGATCGGCCTCGTGTACCTCGGCGCCGCCCCGGCGGGACTCCTCGTGGACGGCGCGTTCGGGGACTGGTCGGGCCGGCCATACGGGCAGGACCTCCTTGGCGACGTGGTGAACCGGACGGGCGCGGTCGCGTTCAACGCGAACGTGGACCTCCTCGCGACCGCGGTGGACGTCGGCGCAAACTTCACCGCATACGTCCGCGTGGACGGGCGAGCCCTCGGAGGCGAGGACCTCCCGACCTCGAGGCCGCGGACGGCCCCTGCGGGCCAGGCCGTCGACAGCGACCTGGACGGCGTGCCGGACGCGGTCGAGATCACGCTCCCGAATCCGGACCTCCGATTCGACTTCGACAACGACAACGTGACGGACAACCGGACGAACGACGACGTGGACGGGGACGGCCTCACGGACTACCCGACGGGCCCGGACCCGTGGCTCAACACGACGATCCCCGCCTGGTTCCCCGCGCCGTACGCGGGCCGGGCCGTGACGCGGTACATCGGCCCCATCGCGCCGACCGTCCAGGAGGGGGTCGACGTCCTGTACGCGTACGTGGACGCGGACAACTCGACCTCGACGGGGCTCCGGACGGACCTCGAGGGCGGCGCGTACGGGTTCGACCACGCCCTTGCGGTGGTCGGCCGGAACGGCTTGATCCGGGCCGCGGCCCTGTACGACTACGCTCCGGGCGCCGCGGTGCCCTGGCGATTCGTCCGGCCCATCGCGGCGGGCCTCGACGCGCACCGGATCGAGTTCGGGGTGGACGCGGCCGCCTTGGGCCTGCAGCCGTCGTACCGGGTCGTGTTCTTCGCTTCGGACTGGCGGCTCGAGTACGATGCGGCCCTGCCGGACGCCTCCGTAGCCGTGTTCCCGGTCGGAGCCCGCGCGGCGACCTCCGTCGTGATCAACGAGGCGTCTCCTTCCTCGAACCCCGAGTGGGTCGAGCTCGCGAACCCGCTCGGGTCCACCGTGTCCCTCACGGGATGGGACCTCGCGATCGTCCGCGGGAACAAGGTCACGCGCATCTTCTCGTTCTCGGGCCAGGCGATCGGGGCCTGGGGGTCGGGCTTCGAGTACCTCCGAGTGACGCTCCCGACGAATTCGTTGCCGAACGCGAACGGGGAGCTCTACCTGAGGAACGGCCCGACAATCGTGGACGTGGCCTCGTACGGGTCCGTCGCATCGGCCCGGAGCTGGGCCCGGTTCAAGGACCCCCTCACGGGCGTCCCGGTCGACACGGGCGCTGGGGCGGACTTCTACCTGTCCCTCGCGCCGAGCCTGGGCAACGGGAACGATCGCCACCGGCCCACGTTCGGGTTCGCGAAGACGGTGGACGCGGCGTCCTCGGCCCCGGGGGACACGGTCACGTATACGGTATACTACAACAACACGGACACGGGCCTCGCCAAGAACGTCTGGGTGAACGACACCCTCCCGGCCGGGGTCACCTTCATCGGGGCGAGCATCGCGCCGACCCTCGTGAGCGGCACCGCCCTCTCATGGGCCTTCGTGGACGTGCTGCCCAACACATTCAACGCGATCTCGGTGACCGTGACCCTGGACGCGGGCCTCGCGGACGGCGCGAGCCTCGTGAACGCGGCCCGCCTCGCGTACACGGACCAGCTTCGGCGCCCCCTCGCGGGGATCCAGGCGTGGGCCAACGTCACGGTCGCCCGGCCCGTCGTGACGGTCGAGAAGACGGTCTCCCCCTCGAACGCGATGGCCGGGGACCTCGTGACGTTCACGATCTACTACAACAACACGGGGTCCGCGAGCGCGGGCACCGTGTCGATCAAGGACGCGCTCCCGTCCGGCTTGACGTACGTATCGAGCAGCCCCGCGCCGACGTGGACGGACGGAGCCACGATCTTCTGGAACTTCACGGACGTCGCGCCGGGCGCTTACAGCATCACCCTGATCGCCCAGGTCGGGGCCAGCTTCAACGGCACCGCGCTCGTGAACTGGGTGTTCCTGAACTACACGACCGCGAACGGGTTCCCGCTCGAATCGAGCGCGGCCTCCGCCGTCATCGCGATCCCCGAGCTGACGGATTTCGTCTTCGTCGCGGCGGTCCCCCTCCTGATCTTGGTCCTGCGCCGCCGGGCCCGGAAGGCCGCGTGAGGCGGCCGGCCCAGCGGTCCGTCCGCTCCCGGATCCAAAAGGGTGAGTGGCTGACGGCGTTCCATGGATCGGCGGCCGTTAGAACGGCACGCTTCGTCGCCCACCACAAGGATGGGCGGCTAACGTACCTAGGCCGCCGGCCCAAGCCCTCCTCAGAGGAGGGCAGGCTTCCCGCGGGCTCGCGCACCGCGGTACCGCAGGGAACGTGGGCGGGCTTAACTTCCGGGTTCGGGATGGGACCGGGTGTATCCCCGCCGCTTTGGCCGTCAAACCACTGCTGGCCCGAGGAGAGCCGACGTCGATATATCAGGGTTTCGCCGGGGACCCGGGCCCTCAGCCCGGGAGGAGCGCGAGGAGGACGTTCCCCGCGACGAACGCGAGGACGAACCCGCCGAGCAGGGGGACCATGAAAGGCACCTTGGGCTGGACCCACGCCGTCGTACGACCCCTCGCGCGGAGCCGGTTCGCGTCCTCCTCCGGGTTGCCGCCCCGGCGCGGGAACAGGACGAGCACGGGCTCCCCGCGCGGGTCGACCTTCTCCATGAGCCAGACGTGCGCGGGCAGGGGATCGAGCCGGGCCCGGTGTCCCAACAGGGCCTGAGGGAACGCGAGGTCGCCCCGGGCCGCGTTCCGGACCAGGTACGCGACGGGGACGAGGACGAACAGGAGGGCCGCGTTCACGAAGACGACGAGGGAGAACGGGAACACGATGCGCATCGCGGCCCCGACGAGGGGGTCCGGCGCGAGGACGGGGAACGGGCTCGCCTCCGGGTACGTCGGGACGACGAGGGTCAACGCGATCATCGCGCTCGCGTCCGCGCCCCCGTGGAGGAGGCCGACCTGGTAGAAGAGCTGGTACGCGAGGGCCATCGCGGGCATCGTGGCCAGCTGGACGTACGCGGTCGCCTCCGGGCCGCCGCGGCCGAGGACGGAACCTGCCGACCCGAGGACGAGGGCACCCGCGATCCCGAACAGGGCGAGGCGCCCGGGGCGCGCGTGGAAGCCGTCCTCCTCGAACAGAGGGGTGCCGAAGAAGACGCCATAGAACAGGATTGCGGTGGCGGGCAGCAGGGCGAACCGCTCGATCCCCGCGTTCCCAAGCGCGAGCTCGGCCCCGAGGAGCAGGAGCCCGATCGTGCCGAGCGCGACCCAGAGGGCACGCCGGACCTTCCGTGTGCGCACGTCGGAGGCGGCCGCGGCGAGGAGGAACCCGGCCCCGACCGCGAGCCGCGTCGCCGCGAACGCGTCCACGCGGCGCCATCCGGTCCGCCTTATTTCAAGGGTTCGCGGCGCGATCCTCCGGGGAGAATCATCCGCAAACGACTAAATACACCCAGGCAAATGCCAAACGCGCCCGACGTCCTCCTGGGAATCCGAAGGGTGGCCGACGATGATGGAATCCCGCCGCATGAAGGTGAAAATCTGCCTCGTCGGCGAGCACGCGGTCGGCAAGACGTCCCTGATCCGGCGGTATGTCCTCGACGAGTTCGACGACCGGTACATCGTGACCCTCGGTGCGAAGGTCTCGAAGAAGGAGATGACGTTCGGCACGGACCGCACGGGGACCGTTCAGATGGACATGACGATCTGGGACATCATGGGCTCGAAGGGATTCCGCGAGCTCCTGCGGGAGGCGTACTTCCATGGGGCCCAGGGGATCCTCGCGGTCGCAGACCTCACGAGGTACGACACCCTCGAGGACCTCGACTCCTGGGTCGAGTCCGTGTTCCGGACCGTCGGCGAGATCCCCGTCGTGTTCGCGGTGAACAAGGCGGACCTCAAGGATCAGGCGGCCTTCGGCGAGGAGCAGGTGAAGCAGGCGACGGAGGCGTTCGACGCGCCCTTCTACCGCACGTCCGCGAAGACGGGGGACAACGTGGAGAACGTGTTCCGCTCCCTCGCGGGGATGATCGTCTCCGCCGCGACAAAGCCGCCGGCGTGAGGTTCGCCGCGCAGCCTCAGGTGGCGGCCCGGTCGCGCCATAGACTCAAGTAGTCCCTCCCGGGTTCTCGGCCCCGTGACCTCCCCTCCCGGGCCGTCCGGCGTACGGGTCCGAGTCACGCAGGACCTCGGCCTGTTCGACGTCACGATGGCCGCGGTGGGCGCGATGGTCGGGGCCGCGATCTTCCTCCTCGCGGGCGCGACGTTCACCGTGGCGGGCCCCCTGACCCTCCTGGCCGTCGTCCTCGCGGGGGTCGTCGTCCTCCTGTCCGGGCTCGCGTACGCGGAGCTCGCCTCGGGGCGGCCCGGGGGCTCCGGAGGCGCCTACGAGTGGGTCCGCTCGGCCCTGCCGGCCCCGAGCGGGTTCTTGGCGGGTTGGCTCTCGTGGGGCGGACACCTCGCCGCGTCCGCCCTCGGAGCCATCGGCCTCGGAGCGTTTCTCGTCGCCCTCCTCGGGCCGAGCGCAGGGTCCTCGGTGCCCATCGGCCTCGACGCCCGCCTGATCGGCGTCCTCGTGCTCGGGTTCGTCTCGGCCCTGCACTTCGCTCGGGTCCACGTGTCCGCGCGGGCCCAGGGCCGCCTCACGCTCGTGAAAATCCTGCTCCTCGTCGCGATCGCGGCGATCGGGGTCGCGTCCCTCTTCGTCCCGAAGGCGGACCGCGGCCCGGGGTCGTTCGTCGCGCCGGCGGGGACGTTGGCCGCGTTCCTCGGCGCCGGCGTGTTCTTCATCGCGTTCCAGGGGTTCGAGGTCGTCGCGCAGATCTCGGACCAGGCGAAGCACCCGGAACGGACCGTCCCGCGCGCGATGACTCTCGCGGTCTGCATGTCGCTCGCGGTATACGTGCTCCTCTTCGTCGCGTTCATCGGGAACGCACCGACCGGTCTCCTCGACGGATGGCCCGCGTGCGCCGGGTGCGGCGCGGCTTCCGAAGACCTCGCGGTCACGAGCGTGTTCAACTACGCCTTGGGGGAGCCGTGGGTGGGGGACGTGTTCCTCCTCGTCGGAATCGTGTCCATGTACGGCGCGTTGAACGCGAACCTGACCTCCGCGGTGAAGATCTCGCTCGGGATGGCACGGGACGGCCTCCTGCCGGCCAGCTTGGCCCGCGTGGGCCGGCGGGAGACGCCGCCCCTCGCCCTCGGGATCACGGTCGCGGGCACCACGATCCTCCTCACGTTTTCCCTCGAGACGATCGCCATCCTCGCGGGGATCTCGTTCCTCATCCTGTTCGCGTTCGTCCAGGCGGCCCTCGTGGCCCTCCGGCGCCGCGAACGCCGGGAGGGCCCGGGCTTCCGCGTCCCCCTCGTCCCCACGATCCCCATCGTCGCGGCGGCCCTGAACCTGGCCCTCGTCGGATCCCTCTGGCAGTTCCCGGCGCCCGCGCCGGGGCGGATGTCCGCGGGAGCGGCGGCCACGTACACGGTCGCGCTCTGGGTCGCCGTCGGGCTCATCGTCCACTGGTTCGGGGGAGGCCGCGCGGCCCTCGGGACCCGTGCCGCCGCGGGGCCCGAGGTCACGGAGGTCCTCTCGCCGGCCGAGGAGGCCCTCGAACTCGAGCGGTACCGCGTGTTCCTGCCCCTCCGCGAGTTCGACGACGCGCCCCTCGTCGAGTTCGGCGCGCGGATCGCGGCGGCCCGGAACGGGGAGCTGAGCCTCCTCAACGTCGTAGAAGTGCCGCGCAACCTACCTCCGAAGGCGATCCGCTTTCGCTACGTGGACGACCGGATCCGGGGGCTCCAGAGGCTCGCGAAGGTCGGCGCCCCGCTCGGCATCGACGTCCGGCCTGTCGTGAAGATCGGCTCGAAGGTGTACGAGATCATCCTCGATACGATCCGGGAGGAGGCGGTCAACCTCCTCGTGATGGGGTGGCGCGGAGACCGGGTCGAGGGGGACCGGCGGATTCTCGGGAGCAACATCGACTACCTGATCGAGAACGCGCCATGCGACGTGGTCGTGTTCAAGACGAGGGGCCTCGAGCGACCCCTGAAACGCATCGTCGTCCTCGCGAGCCCGATCTGGGGGGTCGCCGGGATCGGGGAGCTCGTCCTGGTCCTCGCGCGCGCGGACGGCGCGGCCGTGGAGGTCTTGAGCCTCGCGGCGGATCCCGCGGAGGCGGAGGCGCTCAAGGCGGACGCGGGGCCGTTCCTCGCGCGCTGCCAGGAGCTCGGGATCCCCGTCGAGCATCGCGTCCTGTACACGCGGAACTGGGAGAGCGTGGCGATCGGCGCGAGCGCGGACGCGTCCCTCCTCGCGCTCCAGGCGACGACGCCCTCCGGGATGCGGAAGTACCCTCTCACCCCGGTCGAAGATCGGATCGCGAAGCTCGCGAAGTGCCCCGTCCTCATCCTGAGGAGGGCGGCTCCAGGGCCGAGGCTCCCGGTCCCTGCGGCCTGATGCCGGCCTCCCGGAACGCGTCTTGGATCCCGAAGATGAGCGCGGACCGGACGTCCTGCATCTTCGATGGGGCGTCCGTGAACGCGAGCACCTCATATCGGATCGAGCCTCCGTCGAGTGCGGTCCCGAGGACGCGCGGGGCCGGCTCCGACACGACGCCCCGCGTCTCCGAGGCGACGCGCAGGAGAATCTCGTCCACGCGGCCGTGGCTCACCTCGAAGGGGATCGCGACGTCCACGGCGATCGCGGTCGGCCGGGAGCGAGAGAAGTTCGTCACGATCGCGCCCAGGAGCCCCGCGTTCGGGAGGTTCACCGCCTCGCCCCGGAGGGTCCGCACCTGGGTCGTCGCGAGTCCCATCGAGACGATGTCGCAGACGAGGTCGTCCCCGATTTTCACGCGGTCCCCCACGTCGAACGGATCCGCCCGGATGAGGGACACCCCGGCGAGGGCGTTCCTCACGGGGTCGAACGCGAGGACCGCGATGAGGACGAAGAACGCGATGAATCCGACCGCGAAGACGACGAGCTGCTCCTGGCCGAGGAGGCCGCCGAGGAGGACGAACAGGACGACGACCGCGCTGATGAGCCACACGGCATACCGGGCGAGCGACTTGAACTCCTCGAGGACCCGCGCGCTGAACTTCCTTGTGCGTCCCTTGAGATCTTCGAAGATCGAGTTCACGAACCGATCTGCGACGAAGACGACGAGGAGGGCGATCAGGATCCCGAGCCCGACGGCCCGGTCCGGCGCGGGCAGCGTCCCCACGTTCGCCCCGATGAACGCCTGGTCCTCCGAAGGCAACGCGCGCACCCCTCCGAGGACCGCGAGGCTGAGGGCGCCGATGTACAGGACGTACTTCAGCACGATCTCGGTGAACGCGAGCGCGTGGCGTGGCGCGGCGCGTCTCGGCTTCGTCTTGAGCTCGCCCCGAAGATACGCGGCGAACCGGTGGAGGAGCCGGACGACGAGCTCCGCGGTGAACAGGACGAACGCGACGAAAAACAGGGCCGGGAGCCGGAGGACGACCGCGACGAGCGTATCCCGGATCGGTTCGGATTGGGTGCTCGCGATCCCGAGCACGACGATCGCCATGAGGGTGATCCAGACCGCTTCGAGGCCGCGGCGGACGAAATCGAGGGTCCCCGCGTCCATCCAGCGGCTCTCGAGGCTCTTCAGGTACTCCACGTAGCGGGTGAGCCACGCGACGAACCAAAGCATCGCCGCGACGACGAGGATGATGCCCGCGATGGGTCCCAGGAGGTTGAACGCGTCCGCGAGCGCCTCGCCCTGCTGGAAGGGCAGGAGCGCCATCGGGGCCGCCGAAGGGACCCATCCGTCTTAACGCTGCCGAAGGGACGTGACCCGGTCCACGCCGTCGTCGATCCCGACCACTCCGCGTTTCGTCAGGTAGGACAGGGCCGAGCCGACGACGAGCCCGATCACGTATCCGTACGGCAGCCCGACGGCGAGGAGGCCCACGAGGAGCACGATCGAGAACTCGCCGCGCGATCCGGAGACGTCCCGCACGAGGACCATCAGGGCGAGCGCCTCGAACAGGAGGAGGACGCCGAGGATCGGGAGCGGGAACACCTGGACGATCTGCCCGAACCCGGCGCTGAAGAAGAGGCCGATTCCTAGGTAGAACGCGCCCTCCAGGACCACCGAGCCGCCCGTCCGGCCGCCGAAGACGTAGTGTCCCGCGATGCCGCCCGAGCCGTGGCACGTCGGGATCCCGCCGAACCACGGGCTCACGAGGTTCATCAGGGAGTACGTGAGGCCGATCTTCCGGATGCTGATGCGGCGGTCGGGGAACAGGTCCTGGGTCACCTGGCGCGTCGCGAGGATCGAGTTCCCGAGGGAGAGGGGGATCTGGGGGAGCGCCAGGATGAGGAAGCCCGTCGCGAGGTCCGCCACGGTCGGCGTCCCGAAGCGGGGGATTCCGATCCCGACCCCGCTGGCCAGGCCCGCGAGATCGACCCGGAACAGGAGGGCGAACACGACGCCGATTCCGACGACGAAGATTGCAGGGGGCAGGCGTCGGTTCCCGAGCAGGGCCACGGTCACCGCGAACCCGATCCCGGCGAGGACGTACCCGACGAGCGCGTCCGCCTGCATGTAGTCCGTGAGGGACAACAGGGCCAACTGGAGCCCGAGGCCGAGCTGGATGCCGCGGACGACCGCCTTCGGGACCACGCGGGCGAGTCGGTCCAGGGAGCCGGTCAAGGTGAGGACGAGCATCGCGATCCCGATCGCGAGGCCCGCGCCGAACAGGACGTTCCCCGCCAGCCGCTGAGTGATCACGAGGACCGCCATCGCCTTGAGGGGCTGGACGGGCATCGGACACCGGTACACGACGCCGGTCAGGACGTCCATCAGGCCGAACATGATGAGGACGCTCGCGCCGTCGAGGCCCGCCGCGAGGATCATGCCGACCACGAGCGGGAAGTCCGTGCCGAAATCCCCGAACGCGCCGGAGAGCTCGTTCCGGTCGAACCGGAGTCCGCCGACCCATCGCGCCGCCGACAGTGCCCTCGCCCCCGCGCGGGTCACGCGCCCCGAGCGAGCGGTCCCGCGCTGAGAGCCGGGGCATCGCGCGGAGGCGCTTTCCCGTTTTCCATCACACGAGGCTCACGTCAATCGTCTCGACGCTCCCGACTCCGGGCAGCGCCGCGAGGGCCTCTTCGAGCCGCTCGGACCCCCCGCCTGCGTCGTCGATCACGGCGATCGCGACGATCGCCTTGAGGCCGAACGCGATGGGTCGCTCCTCGAGGGTCCGGAACGACGGCTGGAGGACCGACCGCACACGGGCCTTCAGGGCCTCGAGATCCACCTCGAGACTCTCGGGCATCACTTTTAGCGTCACGGCGACGGAGCCCATCCAGGACCTCACGGGCCCTCGAAACCGCAGCCGGGGCAGCGGTAGAGGACGGACTGGTCCCGGCACCGGCCGCACCGGCCGATCGTCTGCTGCCCGCAGCTCGGGCACGTGAAGGTGGTCGTCCCCTTGCCGGTCAGGACGGCCCCGCACGACGAGCAGCGCGCCTCGGATGGACCCACGGCCCGTTGGAAAGGGACGTGCGTATAAAACGTTGCGGTCCCCGTGGACCGGCTCCCCGGTCGATATATATTCAGGAACACGCATGAAAATGTGAGTCGGGCCCGCCGGCCGAGCCACGGAGGGCTCCGTCCACCGCAAAGTTTAACTAAGCCGGCCGATTGGGCAGCCGGTTGCATGTCGCCGCCGCTAGCCGGAGGGCCCGTAGCTCAGCTAGGTTGGACGGCGATCTCGTCGTCCCTAGAAAGAGCATCTGGCTTTTAGCCGCGCCCCGGAGAGGGGAGTGGAAAGAGACCAGGTGGTCCGGGGTTCGAACGGGCCCTGCGGCCCGCGCGGGGTCCCCGAAAGTCCCCGCGGGCCCGTACGGCGTGGGCGGGCAGGCGGCATGCATGGTGAAACGAGGTCCCCCCAGGGAGGCACTCCCTTGCGGTTCAACGTGTTGGAACATCAGCTCGTCCCAGAGCATCGTCTCTTGCCCGAAGAGGAAGCGGAGCGGATCCTGAAGGCCCTCCGGATCACGCGCGACCAGCTGCCCAAGATGCGCCGCAGCGATCCCGTGATCCAGGTCCTCGAGAAGATCGGGGGCCCCATCGACGAGGGTCGGATCGTGAAGGTCACCCGCGTGAGCTCGACGGCCGGCGTCTCGGAAGCGTACCGGCTCGTCATCGGGAGGTGACCTCGGTGCGAGAACTCATCGACGCATTCTTCCACGAACGGTCGATCGTGAACCACCACATCGCGTCGTTCAACGACTTCCTGCCGACGATCGACAACCCGAACTCGAGGATGCAGCGGATCGTGGACAACCACCGGTCGTCGCCGGAGGACGAGCGCCGGGGGATCATCAAACTCGACGAGGACCGCACGGAAGGGGACGTGATCGACATCCGGATCGGCCGGAAGCGGGACGAACGGGGCCGGATCGACCTCGAGGCGAAGCCCTCGATCACCCTCGGCCTCCCCGTGGTCAAGGAGGCGAACGGGGCCACGCATCCTCTCACCCCGATGGAAGCGCGCCTCCGGAACCTGAACTACACGGCCCCGATCTACCTCGATTTCACGATCGTCGAGAACGGGATCGAGCGGGAGCCCGAGCGCGTCCACGTGGGGAACCTGCCCATCATGGTCAAGTCGAAGCGGTGCCTCCTGTACAAGGAGAACCTCGAGACGGAGGGGGAGCTGAGCCTCGACGAGTACCGCCGCAAGCTGATCGAGATGGGGGAGGACCCGTTCGATCCGGGCGGCTACTTCATCATCGGCGGCACGGAGCGCACCCTGATCTCCCTGGAAGACCTCGCGCCCAACCGGGTCCTCGTCGAGTTCAACGAACGGTACGGGCGGAAGGTCGAGGTCGCGAAGGTGTTCTCCCAGAAGGAGGGGTACCGCGCCCTCACACTCATGGAGAAGAAGAAGGACGGCCTCCTGATCGTGTCCGTCCCGACCGCCTCCGGCCAAATCCCGCTGATCATCCTCATGAAGGCTCTCGGCATGGAGAAGGACGAGGACATCCACAACGCGATCGTGTCCCATCCCGCGATGGCGAACATCGTCTACGCGAACATCGAGGAGGTCAAGAACAAGAAGCTCTACCCTCCGAACGGGATCCTGACCCGGGACGACGCGATCAACTACCTCGAGAAGAAGTTCGCGACGGGCCAGGCGAAGGAGTACCGCACGAAGAAGGTCGAGTCCATCTTGGACCGGTCCCTCCTCCCGCACCTGGGAGACGCCCGCGAGGACCGGATCAAGAAGGCGATCTTCCTCGGCCGCGTCGCGCGGACGGTCCTCGAGCTGTCCCTCGGAAAGCGCCGGGAGGACGACAAGGACCACTACGCGAACAAGCGGCTCAAGCTCGCCGGGGACCTCATGGAGGACCTGTTCCGGGTCGCGTTCGCGAACCTGATCAAGGACCTCAAGTACCAGCTCGAGCGGTCGTACGCGCGGCGGCGGGAACTCAAGATCAGCTCCGCGATCCGGCCGGACCTGCTCACCCAGCGGCTCCTCCACGCCCTCGCGACGGGCAACTGGGTCGGAGGCCGCGCGGGCGTGAGCCAGCTCCTCGACCGGACGTCGAACATGTCGACCTTGTCGCACCTGCGCCGGGTGACCTCGCCACTGACCCGGTCCCAGCCCCACTTCGAGGCCCGGGACCTCCACCCGACCCAATGGGGCCGCCTGTGCCCGAACGAGACGCCGGAAGGACAGAACTGCGTCGCCCCGGAGACGGATATCCTGCTCGAGAACGGGTCCGTGACGACGATCGGAGAGTTGGAGGCTCGCTGGGATCGGACCCGCCTCGCCAGCGTGGACTGGAAGCGGGGGAAGCGGATGCAATCCGCCCATTTGGCCCGGTACATCAAGACGAAACCCAACCCCCACGTGTTCCGCGTCGCCACCGCGGAGTCGGGTCGGTTCCTGCTGGCCACGAAGGAGCATCCGTTCTTCACACCCGAAGGCCGCAAGGAACTCCAGTCCCTGAAGCCGGGGGACCGCGTCGCGGTGCTCCCCGGAGAACCGGCTCGCTTCGAGGCCCCGGGTACCTCCCTGCTCGTCACCGAGCGGTCGATCGCCCGCGCGTTGCCCCCGAAATCGAACGTCGCGCATGCGGTCCGCGTTCTCCGAGCGCATGACCTGCTCCCCCTCGAGGCGGGCAACGACGCGATCCCAGTCCTCGCCCGCCTTGCGGGCCATCTGTTCGGGGACGGAACTCTCTCCGTCACGATGAGGCGCCACAAGTCCCAAACGATCCTCGTGTTCACCGGAAAAGAGGAGGATCTAGAGTCGATTCGGGACGACGTTCGGTCTCTCGGATTCCACGCGTCGGCCGTGACGCGGCGGTACGCGAAATCGGCCGTGGCCGAGGGCTCGACCGCGCGGGTCTCGTGCCAGTCGAAACCGCTGTGGGCCCTGTTCGCTTCCCTTGGCGTCCCGGTCGGGGACAAGGCCGCCTCCGCGTACGGTGTCCCCTCGTGGCTCCCCCTCGTCCCACTCTGGATCCGGCGAGAATTCCTGGCGGCCTACCTGGGGAGCGAACTGACAAGACCCAGCGTCGACCGGCGCGACGGGAAGACCTTCCTGCAGCCGACCCTCTCTCTCAACAAGGTGCCGCGGACCGTCTCCTCGGGGCTGCGCTTCGCGCGTCAGGTGCGGGCCCTGCTTCTGGAGTTCGGCGTTCGCGTCGCCCGAATCACGACGACGATGGGCGCGGTTCGGAAAGACGGGACCCGTACCCGGAAGATCGGGCTTCACGTGAGCGCGGCCCCCGACCCCCTCCGGAATCTGTATGGACGCGTAGGGTACCGGTACTGCCTCGAGCGCGAGAGGCTGGCTCGGTACGCCGTCGCGTACCTCGACCTGAGACGGAGCATGCTCGAGTCGCGCGGGACCGCTCGGTCCGCGGCGACTCGCCTCCGGACGGAGGGCTTCTCGAATGCCGAGATCCGTCGTCGCCTCGACACCGCGAACGTCCGGAAACACGATCTCGAGAACTGGGCGGCCCATCCGAATGGGCACGTCCGCGTGAGCGGACTCGACTTTCCCGCCTTCCACGAGTTCGTCAAGGAACGGACCGCGGGCCTCGGAGGTTCCGGTCTCGTCTGGGAACCGCTCGGCTCCATTACCCCTGCGCCGGGCGACGACGTACGGGACGTGACGACCCGGGAGGATACACACAGCTTCCTCGCGAACGGCTTCCTCGTCGGGAACTGCGGCCTCGTGAAAAATTGTGCGCTCGTGATCGATGTGTCCGAAGGCTTCCCGGAGGACGAAGTGAAGCTCCTCCTCGCGGACCTCGGCACGAAGCAGGTGAAGGGCCAGCAGACGGCCTTCACCCGGGTGTACGTGAACGGGGACCTCGTCGGCCTCCACGAGGATCCCATGATGCTCGTCCTGGAGATCCGCGAGCGCCGCCGGTCGGGCCTCCTGAGCCACGAGGTGAACGTGCGCTACGACGAGAACATGGGCGAAATCATCATCAACTGCGACGAGGGCCGGATCCGCCGTCCCCTCCTCGTCGTGAAGGACGGTCACCTGGTCCTCTCGAAGAAGCACCTCGAGGACCTCACGCTGGGCCGCGCGCGCTTCTCGGACCTCGTCCGGAACGGCGTCGTGGAGTGGATCGACGCGGAGGAGGAAGAGGACACGTTCATCGTGATGTACCCGTACGACGTGCCGGCCCGGTGCAAGGAGTGCAAGCACCCGATCAGCCGGAACGATGTGACCTGGGTGAACCTCGGGAGCCGCGACGAGGAGGTCGAGCTCGAGTGCCGCCACTGTCACAAGTCGTTCCGCGTGAAGCCCGCGGTCTCGAAGGAGAACAGCCACCTCGAGGTGGACCCCCTCGTGATCCTCGGCGTCGCGTCCGGGCTCGTCCCGTACCCGGAGCACAACTCGTCCCCCCGCGTCACGATGGGCGCCGGGATGGCGAAGCAGTCCCTCGGGCTCGGGGCGAGCAACTACCGCCTGCGGCCCGACACGAGGTCCCATCTCCTCCACTATCCGCAGAAGCCCCTCGTCCAGACGGACTCCATGAAGTACGTCTCGTTCAACGAGCGCCCCGCGGGGCAGAACTTCGTCGTCGCGGTCATGTCGTACCACGGGTACAACATGGAAGACGCGATCGTGATGAACAAGGCGTCCATCGACCGCGGGCTCGGCCGGTCCTCCTTCATGCGCACGTACCGCGCGGAGGAGCGCCGGTACCCGGGCGGGCAGGAGGACCACTTCGAGATCCCCTCGCCGGACGTGCGGGGCGCCCGGGCCGACCTGTCGTACGCGAACCTCACACCGGACGACGGGCTCATCTCCCCGGAGGTCCTCGTCACGGGCGGGGACGTCCTGATCGGCAAGACGAGCCCGCCCCGTTTCCTCGAGGAGGAGACGGACTTCCTCACCCCGCAGAAGCGGCGCGAGACGTCCATCACGGTCCGCCACGGGGAGAGCGGCTGGGTCGACTCGGTCATGCTCACGGAGAGCGAGAACGGATCGAAGCTCGCGAAGGTCAAGGTGCGGGACCTCCGGGTCCCGGAGCTCGGGGACAAGTTCGCCTCCCGGCACGGGCAGAAGGGGGTCATCGGGCTGATCGCCCCGCAGGAGGACTTGCCGTTCACCCAGGAAGGCATCATCCCGGACCTCATCATCAACCCGCACGCGATTCCATCCCGGATGACCGTCGCCCACGTGCTCGAGCAGATCGGCGGGAAAGTCTCCTCCATGGAGGGCCGCTTCATCGACGGGACTCCGTTCAGCGGGGAGCGCGAGGAGTCCATGCGCAGGGCCCTCGAGGAGTCCGGCTTCCGCTCGAACGGGAAGGAGATCCTGTACGACGGGAAGACGGGACGGATGATCCCCGCCGAGATCTTCGTCGGCGTGATCTATTACCAGAAGCTCCACCACATGGTCTCCGGGAAGCTCCACGTGCGGTCCCGCGGGCCCGTCCAGATCCTGACCCGCCAGCCCACGGAGGGTCGGTCCCGGCAAGGCGGCCTCCGGTTCGGGGAGATGGAGCGCGACTGCCTGATCGGCCACGGGGCCGCGATGGTGATCAAGGACCGCCTCCTCGACGAATCGGACGGGACGATCCAGTACGTGTGCGGCAACACGGACTGCGGCCACTTCGCGATCAAGGACCGGAAAGGCAACCTGCGCTGCCCCGTGTGCGAGAACACGTCGAAGATCTACCCCGTGCAGACGTCGTACGCGTTCAAGCTCCTCCTGGACGAGCTCCTGTCCTTGGGCGTCGCGATGCGGCTCCAGCTGGAGGACCTGAAATGATGTCCCTTCGAGGCGTCACGAAGCGGATCCGCGCGATCAAGTTCGCCCTCCTGAGCCCGGACGAGATCCGCCGGATGTCCGCCACGAAGATCATCACGGCGGACACGTACGACGACGACGGCTTTCCGATCGACATGGGGCTCATGGACAGCCACCTCGGGGTCATCGAGCCCGGGCTCCGATGCAAGACGTGCGGCGGGAAGGTCGACGACTGCCCGGGCCACTTCGGCCACATCGACCTCGCGATGCCCGTGATCCACGTCGGGTACGTGAAGGAGATCAAGAAGCTCCTGCAGGCCACCTGCCGCCGGTGCGGCCGGCTCCTCCTCACCCGCCAGCAGGCCATGGAATACATGGCGGAGATGGAGCAGGTTGAGGAGCTCGGCGGGGACGTGTCCGACGTCGGGCTCGTCACGAAGGAGACCGCGAGGGAGGCCACGAAGCGCCAGCGGTGCCCCCACTGCGGGGAGGAACAGGGCAAGGTCACCCTCGACAAGCCCACGACGTTCCGCGAGGACGGCCACAAGCTCACCCCGAAGGAGGTCCGGGAGCGCCTCGAGCGGATCCCCAACGAGGACCTCCGCGTCCTCGGGATCAACCCGGAGGTCGCACGCCCGGAGTGGATGGTCCTCACGGCCCTCCTCGTGCCGCCCGTCACGGTCCGGCCCTCCATCACGCTCGAGTCGGGCGACCGGTCCGAGGACGACCTGACCCACAAGCTCGTGGACGTGCTCCGGATCAACCAGCGGCTCCGGGAGAACCGGGACGCGGGCGCGCCCCAGCTCATCGTCGAGGACCTCTGGGAGCTCCTCCAGTACCACATCACGACGTACTTCGACAACCAGACGTCCGGGATCCCGCCCGCGCGGCACCGCTCGGGCCGGCCCCTCAAGACCCTCGTCCAGCGGCTCAAGGGCAAGGAAGGCCGGTTCCGCTCCAACCTCTCTGGGAAGCGGGTCAACTTCAGCGCGCGCACGGTCATCTCGCCCGATCCCGTCCTGTCGATCAACGAGGTGGGCGTTCCCGTCGAGGCGGCTCGGGAACTCACCGTGCCTGTCCACGTCCAAGTGTACAACATCGAGGTCGTGAAGGAGTGGGTGAAGCGCGGGCCCACGCCCCTCGGTCCGTTCGGGGAGTTCCTGGCCGGGGTCAACTACGTGATCCGGCCCGACGGGCGGCGGATCCGGGTGACGGACAAGAACGCGGAGGTCGTCGCAGAGGCCGTCGAGATCGGGTACACGGTGGAGCGACAGCTCGTCGACGGGGACATCGTCCTGTTCAACCGGCAGCCGTCCCTCCATCGGATGTCCATGATGGGCCACGAGGTCCGGGTGATGCCTCACAAGACGTTCCGCTTCAACCTGGCCGTGTGCCCGCCGTACAACGCGGACTTCGACGGGGACGAGATGAACCTGCACGTGCTGCAGAGCGAGGAGGCCCGCGCGGAGGCCCGGGTCCTCATGCGGGTCCAGGAGCACATCCTCTCGCCCCGGTTCGGCGGCCCCGTGATCGGCGGGATCCACGACCACATCACGGGGTCGTTCCTGCTCACCCACAAGGACTCGCGCTTCACCCGGGAAGAGGTCACGTTCATCCTTACGAAGATCGACGTGAAGGACCTCCCGGCCGCGGACATCAAGAAGGGCGGCGCGGAGTTCTGGTCCGGGAAGGCCCTCTTCTCGACGATCCTCCCGAAGGACCTGAGCATGACGTTCAAGTCGTCTATCGCCCCGAAGGGGGACATCGGCCTCCGCGAACTCCGGGACGAGGACTCTCTCGTCGTGATCAAGGACGGCGCGATCTCATCGGGCACGATCGACGAGAACGCGGTGGGCGCGTTCAAGGGGAAGATCCTCGACAAGATCGCCCGCGATTACGGGGCCGACGCGGCCCGGAATTTCATCGACAAGGCGACGAAGCTCGCGATCGGGGCGATCATGGTCCGCGGCTTCACGACGGGGATCGACGACGAGGACATCCCCGAGGAGGCGAAGAAGCAGATCGCGGACGTCCTCCGGGGCGCCGTGGAGAAGGTCGAGGGCCTCGTGGACGCGTACAAGCGGGGAGAGCTCGAGCAGATGCCCGGCCGGTCCCTCGAGGAGACGCTCGAGGTCGAGGCGATGAAGGTCCTGGGCCGGGCGCGTGACCAGGCGGGTCAGATCGCGGGGAAGCACCTCGGAATCAACAACAGCGCGGTCATCATGGCCCGATCCGGCGCTCGGGGCTCCATGCTGAACCTCTCCCAGATGGCGGGCTGCATCGGACAGCAGGCGGTCCGCGGGGAGCGACTGAGCCGCGGGTACTGGAACCGCACGCTCCCGCACTTCCGCAAGGGGGACCTGGGCGCGGAGGCGAAAGGGTTCGTGAAGTCCTCGTACAAGTCCGGGCTCCATCCGACGGAGTACTTCTTCCATGCGATGGGCGGACGCGAAGGCCTCGTCGACACGGCCGTCCGGACGTCCCGGTCCGGCTACATGCAGCGCCGCTTGATCAACGCCCTCGAGGACCTCAAGGTCAAGGAGGACGGGACGGTCCGCAACACGGCGAACACGATCATCCAGTTCCGGTTCGGCGAGGACGGCGTGGATCCCTCCCGAAGCGTGCAGGGCCGCGCGGTCGACATCGACGACATCCTCCAGGAGGTCCTCGGCGAGGAACCCTCGTGGAAGGAGCGCCTGCGCGAGCAGGAGATGGCCTCGTACGGGCTCACGGAGAAGGACATGTACGTCGAGCTGAGCGAAGAGGAGATCGAGGTCGAGGAAGAAGAGCCCTCGACGGAGGAGTGACGATGGCACGCGCGGCGACCGTCCAGGCGCTCCGGAACCGAGGGATCTCGAAGAAGACCGCGGAGATCCTCGCGGACGCGGGATTCACCCTCGAGATCCTCGGCCGATCCAAGGTCGAGCGGCTCAAGAAGTTCATCGCGGAGAAGGAGGCCGTCAAGGTGCTCAAGAAGATCGGCGCGCCGCCTCCCGAGGAGAAGAAGCCGAAGGAGCGGGCTGCCCCGAAGCGGCGCAAGGCCGCGCCCGCCCGCGCGGCCCCCGAGGGCGAGCCCGAGGTGCCCCTCAAGATCCCCGTGAAGACGCCCACCGTGAACGCGTCCGAGCAGGAGGTCATGGACGGCCTCAAGGAGATTGGCCGCTTCCTGCCGCGGGCCGTCGTGTCCGAGCTCGCCCGGAAGATCGAAGGCCTCAAGCTCAGCAAGAAACGCCTCCACGAGGTCCTCGAGAAGGTCGTGGAGAAGTACGACGTCCACGTGATTGACGCGAACGAGTCCGCGGGGATCGTGTCGGCCCAGTCGATCGGCGAACCCGGGACTCAGATGACAATGCGTACGTTCCACTACGCCGGGGTCGCGGAGATGAACGTCACGCTCGGGCTCCCTCGGCTCATCGAGATCGTGGACGCCCGGCGCGTGCCGTCCACGCCGATCATGGAGATCCACCTGAAGGCGTCCGGCGACCTCGAG
>DATETY010000064.1:0-19904 GCA_035283365.1 Thermoplasmata archaeon
GCCCCGGGCGATTCGCGGCACGGGCAGATGGGCCAGGCGCACGTCGTCGTTCGCGTAGTACATCGCCGCGCGCATCATCCGCCAAGGGTCCTCGCGCTCCTTAGACGTGTCGGTCCGGGGACCCGGCACGACGACGAGGACTTGGGCCGCCAGGAGATCCGCGACGCGCGGGGGCCGCCCCTCGGGCCCGTCTGCCGAACCGCGGGAGGGCGAGGGCGGCCAACGCAAGGATCGCGGCGCACGTCATCCGGAGCCCGAGGCGGCCGCAGGAGGGTGAGCGTATATCGCCTTTCTTGTACAATCGGGTGACACGCGCCACGCGCGACCCACCCGCACGGAGGCCCGTTCGCACGTCAGCGCTTCGCCGCCTTGCCGCCCTTGAGCTGCTCGGACGCCTCTTTGGCCGTCGCGCGGTCGTGGACGATCGACCGCACGGCGCGGATCATCCCGACCGGGTTGGAGGACTGCCAGATGTTCCGGCCCATGTCGACGCCCGCGGCGCCCGCCTCCACGGCCGCCTGGGTGAGCTCGAGCGCGTCCACCTCCGTCTCGAGCTTCGGGCCGCCCGCCACGACGAGGGGCACGGGGCAGCTCTCGACGACCTTCTCGAACCCGGGTTCGCAGTAGTACGTCTTGACGAAGTGCGCGCCGAACTCGGCCGCGATCCGGGTCGCGAGGCCGAGGTACCGCGCGTCCCGCTTCTCGAGCTCCTTCCCGACGGCCGTGACCGCGAGGACCGGGATCCCCGCTTCCTCGCCCTCGTCGACGAGTCGCCCCAGGTTCACGAGGCTCGCGTGCTCGTGCGGGGCCCCGACGAAGATCGAGAGGGCGACCGCGGACGCGTTGAGCCGCACGGCCTCGCGCATGCCCGTCGTGACGGCCTCGTGGGACAGGTCCTCGTTGAGGACGCTCGCGCCCCCGCTCACCCGCAGGACGATCGGGGTCGAGGAACCCGGGTCGATGCTCGTGCGCACGACGCCTCGCGTGCACATGATCGCGTCCGCGTAGGGGAGGAGCGGCTCGATCGTCTTCCTCGGGACCTCGAGCATCCGGGTGGGCCCGAGGAAGTACCCGTGGTCGACGGCGAGCATGACCGTGTGCCGGTCCGCGGGCCGGATGATCCTCGACAAGCGGTTCTGAAGGCCCCACGCCATCGCGCGTCTTCCCTCGGTGGACCGAGACCCGTTTCCCGGGACGCCGTCCGCGCATGCGAACCGGGTGAGGATATTTATCCTTTGGGCGGGACCGCGGGCAGGCGAAACGGGTTTGGCCTCGGGGTCCATCCCGGAGGCGGGCCATGGACGTCACGAAAGCACGTCGCGAACTCGTCGGGCAGGTCCGCCACGCGCACCCCCCGCCGTCGTCGTTCGACCTCCAGTCATACGTCGGGTCCCCGTACCCCGTCCTCGGACTGTCCGCGCCCCAGCTTCGCGGGATCCTCCGGGGCTTCGTCGCCGAGCATCGGGACCCCGCGCCGCGCGATCTGAACCGGCTCGCAGGGTCCCTGTGGCGCGGCCCGACGTACGAGGAGAAGATCCTCGCGATCCTCCTGATGGACCGATTCGCGGCGCGCCTCGACGACGCCTCGTGGTCCCTCCTGGACGGATGGGTCGAGGCCGCGATCGGCTGGGGCCTGAGCGACAGCCTGGCCTCGGGGCCGATCGCCTCGATCGTCTACGCGAATCCCGCTCGGTTCCGCGAGGTCCTCGGGTGGACGCGATCCCAGAACATGTGGCGGCGGCGCGCCTCGACGTACGCGCTCCGGGCCTTCGTCCGAGCCCACGAGCTCGACGATCCGTTCCGCCTACTCGCGCGCCTCCTGTACGACGAGGAGTTCTGGGTCCAGCGCGCGGTCGGTACCTGGCTCCGCGAGTGCTGGAAGCGGGACCCGCGTCGCACGCGGGCGTTCCTGCTGAAGCACGTCCGCGGCATGCCGCCCGTCGTGATCACGGTCGCGACGGAGCGCGCGCCCAAGTCGTTCCGCGAAGGGCTTCGGAGGAAACGGCTCACAGGGGACGCACGGCGATCCCGTGCGGGTCCGCGCGCTCGATCCCGCCCACGACGTGGCTGATCGGGGCGAGGGACACGAATGTACCGCGCGCCCCACCCGCCTCGATCCGGATCACGCCGACGCCCGGCGTCGCGCCCACCGCGTTGTTCACGTCGGGGACGTTCGCGGTGAGGGGGTTCGGGCCCCTCAGGGCGACGTACAGCCGGTTCCCGCTCGGCGACACACCGAGGAGGTCCGGCGCAGGGTCCGAGCTGACGCGTCCGGCCAGGAGAACCTCCGCGACGACGACGTCGTGAAGTGTATCCACCACGACCAACCGGTTGGCCGCGCGATCCCCGATCCAGAGGTACCGGCCCCCCTTCGTGAGCACGGCGCCGTGGGAGTCCACGAACCCTTGCGCATCGTGGCTGAACACGAGGGTCGGCGCGGGCGTGTTTGGCGGGCTCGGCGAGGAGGAAAACGCCTGGAGGGGGAACGCGTAGAGGTCGGACTCCGTCGGGTTCGCGGGCGTGCCTCCGCCCGACGTGATGTACATCTTCCCGTTTGCCTCGACGCCGCCACATCCGTTCGGGTGGACCGTCGCTCGGTCGTACTCTCCGACGATCGCCATCGGGGTCGCCGTGATGTCCAGGACGAGGAGGCCTCCACCGCGGAGGGTGACGAACCCAAATCGGCCCGAGCCGTCGATGATCGGACAGATCGGCGCGTTGTCGGGCCGCAACGCCGCATCCTGGCACGCGGCGCCGCTCGGGGTCGTGCATGAGGCGAGGTCGACCGTCGCGGCTCCGTCGAGCACGAACGAGTCCTCCGCGTAGTCCGTGGCGATTCTCTGGAGCAACTTCCCGTTCTGGTTCGCGACGATCACGCTCGTCCCGTCCGGCGTCGGGAATGCCGCGTGAGCTTGCGCCCCGACATCCACACAGCCCACGGGCGCGCGGCTCGCCGCGTCGATGAACAGGACGTGACCCGTCGCGACGAACGACAGGATCCCGCGGCGTCCCCCGGCGTCGAACATGATCATGTGGGGCCGCCGGGGCGCCGTGCCCGTCTCCGAGAGACACATCGCCCGCGCGTCCCCGCCGAGGTCGATCGCCTCGGGTACCGCGGCGGCGACGTCCTGGCCCGCGAGAGAATCCCCCCCATAGATGTAGAGCATCCCGCCGCCATCCGGCGTCGTGTCGGACTGGTCGATGACCCAGACCTCGTGGTTCGGTCCTTCCGCCGCCGCCGGAACGAGGATCGCGGCGGGGACGATGAGCGCAAGCGCACAAGCGATCAACACGATGCGAGACACGGGAACCCCTTCCGCCTGGAAGCGCACGCCATCGCTTGAACGTTCGCGTCGACCTTGCCTCCGAAGGGGACGAGGCACGACGTCGCGCTCGGGACGGTCTCGAAGGCTGGACGGTCGACCGGTCCATCCCGCAAGCTTATACGCAGGCTCATTTTTCCGTCCCTCGAGGCCTCGAGCGATGGCGGTTCCGATGCGGATCCCGGAGGACGCGCTCCGCGCGTTCTGCGAGGGGGTGTTCAGGAAACTCGGGGTCCCGTCCGGCGACGCGCGCGTCACGACGGACGTCCTCGTGACCGCGGACCTCCGGGGGATCGAGAGCCACGGGGTCGCCCGCCTGCCGCGCTACGTGAACGGGATCCGGGACGGCTTCATGAAGCCCGTGGACGCGAGCCGCATCGCACGCGAGACGAAGGCGACGGCCGTCCTCGACGGGGGCCAGAGCCTGGGCCAGGTCGTCGCCGCGAAAGGGATGCGCCTCGCGATCGCGAAGGCGAAGGAGACCGCGGTGGGCATCGTGACGGTCCGCAACTCGAACCACTACGGGATCGCGGGGTACTACGCGATGATGGCCCTCGAGTCCGACTTGATCGGCGTCAGCATGACGAACGCGGCCCCGCTCGTCGTCCCGACGTTCGGACGGACCGCGGTCCTCGGGACGAACCCGATCAGCCTGGCGGCCCCGACCTCGCGCGAGCGGCCGTTCGTCCTGGACATGGCGACGTCCGTCGTGCCGAGGGGCAAGCTCGAGGTCCTGGACCGCGCGGGGAAGCCGATGCCCGAGGGCTGGGCCGTCGACGAACGGGGGAAGGGGACCTCGGACCCCCGGCGGGTCCTCGAGGCGATGGCGAAGCGACTCGGGGGCGGCCTCCTGCCGCTCGGCGGCGAGGGGGAGGAGTTCTCGGGCCACAAGGGATACGGACTCGCCCTCCTCGTGGACATCCTGTCCGGGACGCTCGGAGGGGCCGCGACGGGCTTGCGCGTGTACGAGGACGAGACGCGCCCGGACGTGGGCCACTTCTTCATGGCCGTGGACCCCGCCTCGTTCCGGCCCATCGAGGAGTTCAAGCGGGACATGGACCGCCTCGTGCGCGAGCTGAAGGACTCCCCGAAGGCGGACGGCCAGGATCGGATCTACGTGCACGGGGAGAAGAGCGCGGAGCGGACGGAGCGCCACCGCCGGGAGGGCGTGCCGCTCGGGCCCAAGGTCGTGGACGGCCTGCGCAAGATCGGAGCGGACCTCGGGGTCCCGTTCCCCGGGTGACACGATGGGCCGCTTCGCGATCGAAGGGACCGCGCGGAACGTGCCCCTCGCCCTCCTGTACGACTGGTACACGGACTTCCGGCCCGACGACCCGAGCCTCGTGGAGGACACCCTGCGCGGTCGGCCCCTCCGGTTCGTGGAACGGAAGGTCACCCGGCAGGGGATCCACGTTCTGATCGAGAACATGATGGACTACAAGGGCCGCCGCGTCCTCGCGAGGACCGAGACGACCCTGCACCCGGAGCGTTTCGCGTACGACGTGGACACGCGGTACACGGGGGCCATGCGGTTCCGGGACCGGCGTCACTACGCGTTCACGGAGTTGCCCGAAGGGACCCAGATCCGGGCCGAGTGCGAGATCTCGGAAGCCCGCGGGATCCTCGGCCTCCTGAGCGCGCTCGGCCTCGTGGCGTCCGCCGTGCGGAGAGAGAGCCAGCGGCTCATGGACGCGTACCTGCGCGTCGCGGAGCGGGAGCTCGGCGGCGTCCTCTGACGGCCGCGCGGGAGCGGCCCAGATAGGCATAAGAGCCGCCGCCGACTACGGCGGCCCCGCGCATGGAGCCCTGGGACGTCACCGTCGTCGGAGGCGGGATCCTCGGGACGTCGATCGCGGGCTGGCTCGCGGACCGGTACGAGGGGCGGATCGCGGTCCTGGAGCGGGAGGCCCATGTCGCGGAGCACACGTCCCGCCGGAACACGGGCGTCGTCCACAGGCCGTTCTACCTGGACCCGATCTCCCGGAGGATCTTCGCCCGATCCGCGAACGTGTCGTACGGCCTGTGGAAGGCCTTTGCGCGGCTCCGCGGCCTGCCCTGGCACCCGGTCGGGACCCTCGAGATCGCGACGGACGAGGAGCGCGTCGCGCGCCTCGGGACGTACCTGAAGTGGGGGCCCGAGAACGGGATGGCCCCCGAGGAGCTCGAGCTCCTCACCGCGGAGCAGGTCCGCCGGATCGAGCCCCACATCCGCTGCCACGGCGCCCTGTTCGCGAAGACGGACACGGGCGTGAATTTCCGCGCGTTCACGCAGGCCGTCCGGGAGGACGCCGAACGCGCGGGGGCCGTCTTCCTCACGGACCGGGAGGTCGTCGGCCTGGAGCCGACCCGGGATGCGGTCGAGATCCTCGTCCGCCGCGGCGCCTCGATGCCGAGGGACGTGCCCCTCGACCCGCGACACCGCGTCCACGCGACGGCGAGCCCCGCCGTCGAGGTGCACCGCACCCGGTTCCTGATCAACTGCGCGGGCGGGAACGCGATGGACCTCGCCCACATGCTCGGGGTGGGCCTCGAGTACGCGGACCTCCACTTCCGCGGTGAGTACTGGACCGTCCGGCCCGAGTGGGCGTACCTCTCGTCGCACAACATCTACACGGTGCCGCGCCACTCCGATCTCCCGTTCCTCGACCCCCACTGGATCGTGCGCGCGGACGGGCGGCGCGAGATCGGGCCCAACGCGGTCCCGGTCCCCACGCCGACGTCGTACCGGGGATTCCCGGGCGAGCCCGCGGACCTCGTGAAGAAACTGTTCGAGGCGCCCATCCGGAACAAGGCGCGGCTCCTCGTGAACCCGGACTTCCTCACCCTCGCGGCGGAGGAGTCGTTCTCCTCCGTCTCGAAGCGCGCGATGGCCCGGCGGGTCCGGCGGTTCCTCCCCGAGTTCCGCCCGAGGTCCCTCGATGGCCCCGGAGTCGCGGGGATCCGGGCCTCCGTCGTGGACCGCGAGGGCCGCTTCGTGAAGGAGGCGATCCAGCTCCCCGGGCCGAACTCGTACCACATCCTGAACTTCAACTCGCCCGGCGCCACGGGCGCGCCCGCGTATACGGCGTGGGTCGTGAATGGGCTCGCGTCCCGCGGGTACCTCGCGCATCTCCGCGAGAAGCCGACCTCGAAGGGGCCGTGGGACTTCGCGGCCGTCGTGGCCGCCGTGGAGGGCACGTGAACCCGTTCCGGCGCGTACGCCCGGCGCGATTCGTCCGGGCGGCGACCAAAGGTTGAGAACCCGGCGCTCCTTCCCCTCCGCGATGGCGGAGTCAATCCGTCTCACGGCCCGACCCCTGGGCCCTGCGAACCCCATCGAGCGATTTCGCCGGACCGCGCGAGGCCGCGATCCGTTCTTCCTCGACTCGTCCCTGCGGGACACGGAGCTCGCGCGGTACTCGTACCTGGGCGCGAACCCGATCGGATGGTTCCGCTCCCGCGGACGACAAGCCGCGTTCGCGACCCCGTGGGGCGATGCGTCCCCGCGCGGCGACCCGATCGAGGCCCTACGGTCGTTCCTCGAGCTCCTCCCGACGGCCCGGATCGGCCGGCCCCCGTATCCGTTCCCGGGCGGCCTCGTCGGGTACCTGTCGTACGACCTCGGGCGGTCCGTGGAGCCGTTCCCGTCGACGAAGGCCGAGGACCTCGAGATCCCGGACATTCACCTAGCCCTCTACCCCGACGTCGTCGTGATCGATCACGTGTGGGGCGAAGCGTACGCCGTGGGCCCGCGCGACCCAATCCGGTTCGATCCGCGCCGGGTCCCTCAAGACCTCGCCGTGCCGCGCGACCCGCGTGGGATTGAGCCTCTCGACCGCGAGGCGTACATCCGGACGATCGAGGTCGCGAAGGAGCACATCGCGGACGGGGAGATCTTCCAGGTGAACCTGTCCCACCGCATCGCGCTTCCCCTCGACGGGTCGCCCCCGGCCGCCTACGAGCGGCTCCGGGAGCGCACGCCGTCCACGTTCGGCGGGTATCTGGACGCGGGCGACCATCGGATCCTGTCCGCGAGCCCGGAGCGGTTCCTCCGAGTCGCGGGGCGCGAGATCGAGACGCGGCCCATCAAAGGGACGCGGCCGCGGGACCCTTCGCCCTCCGAGGACCGGCGGCTCGCCGAGGAGCTGCTCGCGAGCGAGAAGGACGCGGCGGAGAACGTGATGATCGTGGACCTCGAGCGGAACGACCTCGGGAAGGTGTGCGAGTTCGGGACCGTCGCCGTGCCCGTCCTGCGAGGCCTCCGGAGCCTGCCGACCGTCCACCACCTCGAGTCCGTCGTGCGGGGCCGCCTCCGGCCCGGCGTCGGGCTGCCCGATCTCCTCCGCGCCACGTTCCCTGGAGGCTCGATCACGGGCGCGCCCAAGCCGCGCGCGATGGAGATCATCGAACGCCTCGAGCCGCACCGCCGCGGCGTGTACACGGGCGCGATGGGGTACGTCGCGTGGGACGGGACCATGGACCTGAACATCGCGATCCGGACGGCCACCGTGATCGGGCCGACCGCTCACTTCGCGGTGGGCGGCGGGATCGTCGCGGACTCGGACCCGCGGGCGGAGTACCGGGAGACCATGGACAAGCTGCGAGGCCATGCGGAGGCACTCACCCACGGTCGGCTGGAGGTGACCCCGGACGGACTACGCGTGGGTTGACGGGCACATCGTTCCCGGCCCCGAAGCCCGCGTGCCCGTGACCGATCCGGGGTTCCTCCACGGGGACGGATGTTTCGAGACGATCCGGATCCACGGCGGCCGCCCGTTCCGCCTCGGGGCCCACCTCGCTCGCCTGCGGGACGGCCTCGAGGCGCACGAGATCCGGCCGCCGGACCTCGTGGAGGCGGCTCCGGGCGCGTGTCGGGACCTCGTGCAGCGGACGGGCGCACAGGAGGGACTCGTCCGGATCACGGTCACGGCGAGGACGGTCGCCCTGACGTCTCGAGCCCTCCCCGAGATCCCCGCGCGCGTCGTCCTGCGCGTCGTGCGCGACGTCGTGCGGATCCCCGGGCGGCTGAGCACGACCAAGTCGATCTCCCGGGCCGCTGAATCCCTCGCCCTCCGGAAGGCGCTCGCCGCGGGCGCATTCGACGCCCTGCTCCTGAATCCCGAGGGCCGGGTCGCGGAGACGACGTCCCGGAACGTGTTCCTCGTGAGCGACGATGTCCTCAGCACGCCACCCGTCTCAGAGGGAGCCCTCCCGGGCGTGACCCGTGCGGCCGCGATGGAGGTCGCCGAGGCCGCGGACCTCGAGGTGGCCGAGGAGCCGATCGCGCTCCCCGATCTCGCAGCCGCCACGGAGGTGTTCCTGACGGGGACGGGCGTGGGGATCCTCGGGGTCGCGCGGCTCGAGGACCGTCCGTACGGGTCGGTCCCCGGCCCCGTCACGCGACGCATCGCGGACGGATACGCGTCGCTACTCGACGCGGAGTCGCGATGGTGACCTGCCGTCGAGGGCTCAGTCCGCGGGCCAGACTTGGCCTCGGATCTCCCCGCCGGGGAAGTCGCCCGCTCCCGTGTTCGTGGGCGCGACGCCGTCGTTCGTGTGGACGTTCACGTAGACGTCGCCCGTCATCATGAACGCGACGAGCGCGGACATCGGCAACCCCGCGAACGGCCCGATGAACGAGGCGTTCGTGAAGGAGCCTTCGGAGAGGACGCCATCTTGGCGGCCTCCGGCTGCGGGCACGTCGCCGAAGAGGAACTGTCCGACCCCTCCGTTCACGGATGCGTCCCCGCGGTGGATATGGGACGCGACGACATTGTTGATGTTGGACGCGATGAGCTTGAAGTGCATCGTCGTCCCGTCCTCGCTCAGCATGAAGTGCGCCACGCCGCGCCCGTTCGTGTCCCGCGCGGGGATCTCGTTGCCCCCGTGCAGGATCGCGATGAACGTCAACCGCTCGTCCTCCTGCGCCGCCGCGAGGCCGACCGTGAAGGATGCTCCGACGACGGCCAACGCGACTAGCCCAATCCAAACCCTGCGATGCGACAAACCTGACTCCTCCGAGATGCGGGAGTCCGTTCCATCGGGAATAACCCTTTGCCCAAATGTCGGCACCCGGCCGAATCGTTCTCGGAAATGAGAGCGTCGCGGCGGCCTACGCCTTCCGGACCGCGGCGAGCCTCCGCTTCGCGGGCGTGCCGGAGGCCCAGGCGCGCTCGAAGACGTCCACGTGGGCCTTCACGAAGTCGGGGCTGTTCGTCCACATGGCCGTCTCTCCCTCGCCCCGGATCGTGCCCTCGTCCTGGATCAGGAACGCGATGATCGACTCGCGGTCCACGATGATGAAGCGCCCGGCACGGCTCTCGACGTGACGCAGGGGGACATGGGCCGCGACCTGGCCCATGAGGGCCGCGTTCCCCTCGTGGATGTGCGCGAGGAACTTCGAGTTCACCCCGCGGCGAATCGACTCGAGGAGGACCTCGTTGATCCCGGCGCGGTACGACCGCTGGAGGCCCTTTGTAGTCGTGAACGCGAGGACTTCCCGCGTCGCTCCGGAAACGGACCGCCGGATGGCCTTGTAGATCTGTGCGCGCCCCTTGATCACCTGGAGCCGCACGGACGCCCCGCGGCCCGGACGACCGGACAGCCGCGGCCATGCATCGAGGAGGCCTTTGCGGACCGCGTCGAGTCCTTCGAGTTCCGCACGCTTGTCCTCCGCGACCATGTCGAAGACCTCGTCGATCGCGCGGGCCGCATAGCGCTTCGGTCGGTCCAGGGTGACCTCCACGAGGCCCCGGGCTTCCAGGCTGTCCAGGGCCCGGTACGTCTGGACGCGGTTCACGCCGGACGCTCGCGCGACCTCCCCCGCGGTCGCGACGCCCGCGCGGGCCAGGTTCACGAACACGGTCGCCTCGTGTCGGGTCAGGCCAATCCGCTGGAGTGCCTCCATCGCCTCGGCGATTCGCATCGCGCAGGATACGGTCCCGCCGACGCTTAACTAAGTGCGTAACAGCACGTGTTACAACGACGGTACGTCCCGGACGGGAGGACACGTGCCGCGTGTCACGTCCCGTGTGTCAAACGACGAGGACCGCCGGGGCGGGGGCGGGCGGAGAGGAAACGAAAGAAAAAGGGGGTAGGAGGTTGTCTCCGGCCTCACATCAGGACCGCATCAGCGGTTCGACGCAAGGCTCCAGACGGCTCCGGCGAGGAGGAGGAAGCCCGTCAGCAGGCCTTCCGTCGTCGTCCCCAACATGGAGAGCATCGCCAGGCCGGCGATGGCCGCCACGAGGGAGCCGTTCTGGATGTTTTCCTTCGAGACTCCGTAGCCGATCAGGCCGATGATCCCGAAGATGACCAGATAGGCCACCGTCGGAGTCGCGGCGATGACTGCGCCGGCTTCGACCGCCTCGAAGAGATAGGTCAGTACGCCCACGAGCACCGCGAAGAACCCGCCAAGCACGATGGGCACCTGGTGGGTCGGGGTGCGTGCGAGATCGCGCCACGACTGGCCGAACCCGCTGGACGCAGACTTTACTCGGGTCGCTTCCATTTTGACTTTTCACCTCCTGGCCCCCCGCCTGCCCTGTGGGCACTTAGCCGTGATTGGACGGTTTTCGAATTGACCTTAAGGTTGATGTCGGGACGCCCGTGTCGAAAGGTCCAAGAAGGTGGAGGGTCGCGCCCTCCCTTATAAAGGATATAAAGGGGGTTGGGGCCCGCGGGGTGCGCGCACCCGTGCCGACCTCTCGCCGCGGCCTAGTCGTGGGAGTGCTCGTACCCCTCGAACGGGAGTCCCAGGTAGGGGAACCCAGGCAGGGGCGCGGCATCGTTCGTCGTGCCATCCTCGAGCAGGGATGCGGCCCCGTCGGGCACGAAGGAGGGCGCCACGAGCGGATACGTGAGGCCCGCGACGGCGCGCAGCTCGATCGCGACCACGTTGTCCACGATCCGTCGGCCGTTCGGGAAGCCCGCGGGATCCCCCGCCAGGAGCCCGATCGGGTTTGGGCTCGCCGCGGGCGGGACCGCGAGGTTCAGGCGGAGCATGTCCGAGAGGACGGGCCCCGTGAAGTTCTGGAATCCCGACACGATCCCGGACGGAATCCCCGTCAGGAGGATCGCCACGAGGTCGCTCCTCGGACGGCCTGCGGCCGGACCCGAGAGGAGGGCCGCGAGGTTCGGGAAGACACCGGGGTACAGGACGGGCAGGAGGTTCTGGAGCTCCGGGTCCGCATAGTACGGGAGGAACCGCGCATCCTCGGCCGGGTTCGTCCGGTTCCAGAGATCCTTCGTCCCGAGGGGGATCACGACCTCGTTGATGAGCGGGTTGCCGAGGCGGGACACCTGGGTCCACGGGCCCGTCGTGACGGTCGAGGATCCCGCTTCCCGGAGGGTCGCCTTCTGCCGGCTCGCGGTCGCCCACACCCCGATCACGGACCGCGCGTCCGCAACGTCCGTCGGATTCGAGCCGTCCCGGGTCAGCTGCCTCTTCGGCACCTGGATCGCGATCGAGTGCACGTTGTAGCCCTTCGTCCCGTCGACCCCGGCCGCGGCCGCGGTGGGAATCAGGTGCAGCCCCTGGAAGGGGCGCAGGGCTCCGAGGTCGAAGATGGAACCCAAGTCCACGTTGAACGCCTCCTCCCGCTGCCCCGCGAACACTTTGATCCCGTCCCCGATCGCGTGGACGGCCGCAGCCGCGAGGGTGGCGTAGTCCGGGGTGGACCTCGGGCCGATCCGGACGGGAGGGCTCACGAGGCCCGTCGCGAGGGTCGTCCCGCGCCCCGTCCGGCGAGAGCCGAGCACGCGGGTCACGGAGAACGTCTGGCGCATGTTCCACGCGGGGCTGTCCAGGGACGTGATGGGCCCCGTGTTGTACAGGAACGTGTTCGGGTTCGCGAGGGACGTCCGGAAACGGAACTGGAACGCAACGTCTTCGATGCCGTCCCCGTTGTTGTCCACGAGGATCTCGTACAGCACGTCGTCCCCGAACACGTGGAAGTTCGGGCCCCCCGCGGGTTCCTCGAGGGGGATGTAGTTCGCGAGGATCGTGACCGTATCCGGTGCGTCCGGGCTCACGAACGCGTACACGTCCGTGTTGTCCGCGACGGGGTCCTTCGAGATGTCCGGCGCTTCCCGGTGGGACGACATTGGGCTCACCCCGACGAATACTGGAGGATGCGCGCGACGAGGGCGGGATCCCTCCGGACGGTCTCCCGGGTGCCCCACATCACGACGATCTCGCCTCTCGAGGCGTCACGCACGTAGGCCATCACGGGGACCGTGAGCCCGGAGCCCGGGGATTCCGCCGCGGCGTTCCCGACTGCGGACAGCGCGGCCGGAGCCGCCACGGCGAGCCCCGCGGCGGCCGCGCCCACCGCGGATACCTTGAGAAACCCACGCCTCGACACCCGCTTGTCCGGTTCGTCGCCCATGACCGACCTCCGTTCCCGGGCCGGCACCCTCCCCCGGGATATTTCGACGTGTGTAACATCCCGCGTTACAAACGACCGGTCCGCCTCGTGGCGTCGGCCCGCTCAGAGAGATGTCGGGGGCGGGGTTCGAACCCGCGACCTTCGGATGCCTCAGGAGCGCCGCGGTCGGATCCACGGCGAGACCCTATGAGTCCGACGCTCCACCAGGCTGAGCCACCCCGACGACCGCGCCCAACGACGCCGTCGGTATAAAGGATGCGACGGGCCCGCGCGCCGCGCGGCCGGATCCCGGTCTTCCCGACCCCATTATATACCCCGAGCCGCGTCGTTCCTTCCGTGGAACCGGAGTATGCGCGGCGTGATGCGCGCGCCGTCGAGGATCCGATCGCCGCGATCTTCGACCTCGCGGAGGCGGTCGATGCCCAGACGCCGAAGATCCGGAAAGTCCTCCGGTACGTCCGCGTGTTCGTCTCGTTCTGGCTGTTCCTGGACTTCCTCCTCATGATCGTGCTGTCCGCGATCTCTCCGGGGGGCCTGCCCGCGGCCACGTTCCTCCTGTTCGTGCCCATCACGGGCCTCCTCGTCGCGATGCGATTCACCTCGTCCGCGCGGACCCGGCTCGCGCTCCTCGTGGTCACGGCCGTCCTGGGAACCCTCCAAGCGATCAGCGTGGGCGGCCTCCTGTTCCTCGCGGCGATCCTCGTGACCCTGTACATCCTTGGGTTCGTGATCCTCGACCTGATGAGCGACCTGCGGTCGTTCATCGACTTCTTCGCCCTGCGCCACCGGGTCATCCAGCGCGTGCGCCAGGCGGACCCGATCGTGTACGTCCCGGAGGGTGCGGACGCGGTCCAGCGGATCCTCGCGCACCTGAGGGGCTCGAGCCCCGAGATCGCGGGGGCCATGGCCGCGCCCGGCGGACTCGCGGCGCCGGCCCTCCTCACGGGGAAGAGCGGCCTCACGTACCAGTTCGACGCGTACGTCGTGTCGCCTCCGTCGTCCCTCACGCGCGTCGTTGGGATCGGTCCCGCGGGCTTCGCCCTGTTCGCGAAGGGGTTCCCCGCGACGCCGACCCTCGCAGACCTCGTGGCCCTGAAGCGCGCGGTCGAGGACGTGAGCACCGCGACCCGCATCCCCCCCGCCCGCGTCCTCGCCGTCTGGTCCGCGAAGGCGGACGAAGCCGTCGCACCCGATGCGTACGAGTTCGTCACGAAGGATGCGGTCCGCGTGACGGTCCGAGGCGCGACGTACGCCTGCTCCGTGGAGCTCGTTCGCGAGGGGCCCGACGGCACGTACGATTTCATCCCCGTCATCGTGGAGCCGTCCCCGGCCGGCGCCTCGGGTCGGACCTCCGCGGCGGCGTGAAGACCTCAGTCGCGCAGCCAGAAGGGCGGCTTCGTGAAGCGGTAGTGGTCCCGGATCTGCTCCGTGTAGATCTTGCGGTAGAACTCGTTGTACCGCCGAATGTGGAGGACGCCCTCGCGGGTGATCGTGACCCGGTACCGCCCGTCCGCTTCCTGGACCCCGACCAGGACGTCGCGAAGGAGGGCCTCGAGCACCCGTTCCGTCATGAAGTGGTTCGACTTGATCTCCCGCTTGACCTCCTCCTTCGAGATCCCCCGCTGGGCCGCGAGGAGGGGCGGGAGCTTCCCCTCGAGGCCGTCCTGGTACAGGTCGATCCCCATCTCCGCGACGAGCCGGTTCAGGACGAAGCACCCGTAGATCACGAGGTCCTTGTACGGCCGGGAGGGCATGGGGTCGGCGTCCGATGCGGAGCGCGTCTATTTAACGCGTTCCGACCGAGTCCGCGAGGCTCGTCCCTATTAAAGCCATCGGGAAGACTCTTGCGGGTCGGGATATCCCCTCGGCCGCGCCTGCATGCTCTCAGGTGCGAGAAATGCAGGCGTACTGCGTCTCGAAGCGGCCCCGGCGGGGCGCCATCGTCGCGATGGCGATCGGCCTGGGCCTCCTGGGCTTGACGGCGGCTCTGCTCCCCATGGTCGGGGGCGGGCTCGCGGCGAATGCGACGTACGCGCGGCTCCTCGGCTACGCTCCCGGGCTCCCGGGCGGCGAGCTCCAAGCCGCGTCCGTGGGTGAGGCGCAGGAAGGCCGCACCCTCGTGGCTTCCGCGCGCGAACCGGCCGCGACGCCGGCCCCGCCCGCGGTGAGCGTGGCCGACTCGGACGGCTCGACTCCCGCGGAGGGCGCGGAGACGGTCCCGTCGAGCGACGGGGACCGGGACGCGGACCTCCTCGCGATGGACCTCGACGCGATCCGGGAGGCGAACGAGACCCGGGACGAGATCGAGGACGGCCTCACGGCGTTCGGCCTGGGCGTCCTGCCGGCCGACGCGGCCGACGTCCGCGGCGCGCAGTCCCCCGAGGAGTTCGCGATGCCGAACCTCGAGGAGGACGACCGCTGCACGTGGACGCGCGAGTTCGAAGCCCGCGACGACAACCACGACGGGAACCCGGAGTGGGTCAAGGGCCGGATGCTCGGCGTGTGCGAGATCGACGAGGACCGCGACGGCGCCCTCGAGGCGCGCGCGGTGATCGCACGGGAGTTCGAGGCGTGGGACAACGACTCGAACGGCAAGTTCAACGCGCTCGAGGGCCGCCAGGGCCTCGAGGCGTTCGCGGATCCGGATGAGGACGGCCTGCACGAGTACACGGCCCAGGCAGTCTGGACCCTCAGCGTGAAGGACGAGATCGAGGACGAGAAGCCCGAGCTCGTCATGGCGAGCGCGCGGGGCGAGCAGCGCTTCGACCTGAACGAGAGCGGGAACGCGGAGTACGTCCGCGGGATCGCGGCGGACCTGTGCATGGTCGATGCGGACAGCGACGGCACGCCGGAGACCGCGACGATCGTCCTCCGGGTGTACCACGCGTACGACGTCCACGACGACGGCGCGTACGAGTACGAGGGCGTCCTCGAGGCGGACGTCGCGATGGCGGACGCGAACGACGACGCGAGCCCCGAGAGCGCCCACGCCGCCTTGGCGGCGTACGAGCGGGTCGACATGGACCTCGACGGGAACGCCGAGTTCGCGCGAGGCGTCGAGGCCTCCTTCGCCCTCGTCGACGAGACGTCGAACGGCGCGCCCGAGCGAATCGATGCACGGATCTTCGTGTACGCCCGCGCGGACCCGACCTCGGACGGCGTGTTCGAGGTCCGGAAGGCCTTCGAGATCGTCGGGCTCGTCACGGACGCGAACGACGACGGACACCCCGAGGTCGCACGGCTCACCCTCGAGGGGATCGTCGTGCGTGACATGGACCAGGACGGCACGGCGGAGATCCGCGCGGACCTCGCGGGCGTCTTCGAGGCGCTCGACGAGGACTCGAGCGGGATCTTCGAGCGGGCCACGGCGACCTTGCGCGCGGAGGCCCACGCGGACCCCGATGACGACGGCGTCGCGAACCGCTCCTCGTATGCGACCGTCCAGGTCCTCCTCGTGAACGCGATCGAGGACGACTACGCGGAGCGGATCGAGGCCCACATCATGGCGTCCGAGTCCGTCGACGCGGACGGCAACGGCGTGGCCGAGGCGACCCGCGGCGGCACGATCGACCTCCTCGTGATCGACGAGACGTCGAACGGCGCGCCGGAGATCGCGAACGTCACGATCCGCGCGGGCGCGGTCCGCGACGCGAACGAGGACGGCATCCTCGAGTACGAGGCGGCCCTCGTCCTGTACGCGGAGGCCACGGACTCGAACGACGACGGGAACCCGGAACGCTTCTGGGTGACCGCGCGCGGCTCCGAGGTCCTCGACGAGGACCAGGACGGCACGCCCGAGATGTCGGCCCACGTGATGCTCGACGCGGAGGCACTGGACGCGGACTCGAACGGAGTCATCGAGAAGGCGACCCTCACCCTGAGGGCCGAGCGGATCGAGGACCCCGACGAGGACGGCGCGCCGGAGCTCCACGAGTGGATCCACGTCGACTACAGCGGCGAGGACGTGGACCAGGACGGCGAGGTCGACAACGAGAGCCTCGTCATCGAGAAGCGCCGGATCGAGAACCCGTAACCCCTTTCACGACCCCCAGGGCCTCCGCACACCGCGGAGGCCCGACCCCCTTTTTCGCCCGGCTCACGTGCCGGAATCCGGCTCGACCCGGGCCGACCCGTCCGCGTCGGCGTGGCCGTCGTCCTCCTCCGGGATCGTCGCACGTCGAAGCAGGAACCCTTCCATGAGCCGCAGGTACAGGAACACGGGTTCCTCGAGGCGCGCGACGGTCCGGCCTTTGTCCGTGAGGGCGTACTGCACGCGGGGCGGTCGGGACGCGACGACCGTGCGGCGGACGAGGCCCAGCCTCTCCATGTCCTTGAGCCGGGCGGACAGGACGCGCCCGCTGATCCGGCCCAGGACCGATTTGATCGCCTGGAACCCGAGCCATTCCGTCGGGTAGAGGACCGTGAGGATGTCGAGGGTCCACTTGCTGAACACGACGCGCGCGATGAACAGGTTCTGGAGCAGGGCGTCCTCCGCACCGAGAGGCACCACGAGGCCTGCGGCGCCCCCGACCTCCTTCGAGAACGTGGCGCACTCATCCGAGAAGTTGAGGAACCGGCCCTGGAGCCGGACCGCGACGGCGTCCGCTTCGTCCGCGGGCTCGGACCCTGCGCTCGGTGGGGCCATCCGGGCGTCCGCAGCGTGCCCCGGTGGAAAAGGGGCCGGTGGTCCCTTGTGTTCCATCCGATACCGTCCCGGTCCCGCGGCACTCCCCGATGGCGCGATCAGCCGCTGGGTTCCCGAACGAGGTTCGGGCGCACGGCCATCTCGCGCACGTCGACGAAGTTGAAGAGGCGCTCCCGCTCCAGGTCGGAGAGCCGATCGTCCTCGTGCACGCGTCGCGCGATCGCCGCGAGGAGAGGCCAGCGGGCCACGACCTCGATCACGTCCCGGTACACGTCGAACAGGTCGGGCTCCGAGCGGGTCGCCTCGTCGACGGTCCGCTGGGACAGGAAGCTCGCCATCGCCCCCATAGGATCGCGGATGAACCGGTCCGTATAAGAGCCCCCGGTGTTGCTCTGTGTTGGGGTGTCTTCAGGGAGTAAATACGGCCGCGGGTCGCCTTGCCAGGCGGGGCCCGCGGCCGGGAGGGAGGGTGCACGAGACCCGGCCGACCCCGGTTCGATGTGGCCGTCGGCCCCGTGCGGATGGACTGAGGAGGAGAAGGCCTCCTTCGGGTAAAGAGGGCAGGTGACCGCGTGTGGTGGACCCGTGTCGCAGGGCGCACAAGCGGTGCGCGATCGGCCTCCCGGGGAGGGAGGTGTCCGTCGTTTCGACAGCGAAATCGACGGAATTGACAGACAAACGTCCGCCACTCTCGGGACCTCGCGGGCCCCTCTCGCAGGAGTCCCGCGAGGCGACGCCCACCCCGCCGCGCCTGGCTGATTGGCGCGACTCCGGGCGCCTCACAGGGCCCGGAGGCCCGTTTCCAGCCGGTCCGCGAGGCGGTCGACCTGGGCCTCCGTCACGACGAACGGCGGGCACAGGAGGATCGTGGACCCGTCCGAGTTCGTCGTGACCTTCGTCCCCTCCCTCAGGAGGGTCTCCACGATCCGCCGGACCCGCGGCCACGCGGGGTGGAGCACGTCCCGCTTCGTGGGTTTCCGGCGGCCCGCGAGCTCGATCCCGATGAGGAGGCCCGCCCCGCGGATGTCCCGGACGAGGGCCCCGCGGGCCTCGCGGACCTCCTCCAGACGCCTGCGGAGGTAAGCGCCGAGCCTCGCCGCACGCTCCACGAGGCGCTCCCCCCGGAGGATCCGGATCGTCTCGCGCGCGGCCGCGCAGCCGATCGGGTGGGATCCGAACGTGAGGCCGTGCGGGAAGCCCGTGCGCCGCAGCTCCGCGCCCCAGGACCGCTCGAACACGGCCGCGCCGAGGGGCGCGTAGCCTCCCGTGAGGCCCTTCGCGAGGACGATCGCGTCCGGACGCGCGCCCAGGGCCTGGGAGCCGAACCACTCGCCCGTGCGACCGAAGCCCGTGATCACCTCGTCCGCGACGAGCTTGATCCCGTTTCGGTCGGCCAGCTCCCGCAGGCCGTGGGCCACGTCCCGGGAGAACGGGACGGCCCCCGCGACGCCCATCACGGGTTCGAACACGATCGCGGCGAAGGTCCGCGGCCCGCGGCGCTTCAGGGCGGCCGCGGCGCCCTCGAGGGTCGCCTCCTGGGCCCGGGCCCAGTCTCCCAGCCGCGCCCAGTGCGTGTACGGGGAAGGCGCGTGGACGGCCCAAGGCCTCGGGTCTCCGTACGGGGTGAGGCCCGTGCCCGACACGTTCTCGATCGTCATCGTGTCCCCGTGGTAGCCCGCCTCGAACGTGAGGACGTTCGAGCGTCGCGTGACCTTCCGGGCCGCGCGGATCGCGGCCTCCACGGAATCGGACCCGCCCACGCCGTAGAACGGGGTCGTCAGGTGGCGGGGCAGGACCGATCTAAGGTCCGCCGTGAGGGCGAGGCGCACGTCCGCGAAGTCCCCGGGCGTGGCCCAGGACAGGCGGACCGCCTGGTCCGCGAGGGCCTTCGCGACCTCGGGCCGCCCCAGGCCGATGTTGTTCACGAACGCCTGGCCGGACCAGTCCTCGAACGCGCGCCCGTCCTCGTACGCGACCGTCATGCCGTCCGCGCGGACGATCGTGTTCGCCGGGCTCGAGGCGCGCTCCTCCGGCGTGCCGCCGTACCAGATCGTGATGTAGAAGGGCCGGCGCGCCTCCCTCCGTCCCAACGGTCTCCCCCGCCCGCGGGAAGGAGGGGCGGGATAAAAGGGCTTCCGGGCGGGGTCCCCCGATCCCGAGCGGAGCGGGGAAGGGCCCTCTCGCCGCGCCGACGCCGGGTGGCGTTAGAGCGACTCGAAGTCTTCGGGCTTGAGCTCCTCGGGGACCGGTTCCTCGGGGCTTGGCTCCGCGGGCGCGGGTTCCTCGGGGGGAGCCTCGGGCCCCGCGGGGACCTCGGCCGGGGCCTCGGACGGCGCGGCGGCCGTCGCGGCTTCCGCCGGGGCGGGCACGTCCCCCATCGCGGTGACCTCGGACTTGCGCACCTCGACGCGGGAAATCGGCTGGACGGGCTTGCACGCGATCGCGATCGTCTTCGCGAGCTCGCCCGAGATGATCCCCTTCACGAGGTCGGACGTGGCCTGCTTGGCCGCCGTGTCCCGGACGACCTTCGCGATGATCGCGCGGATCGCGGTCTGCTTCGACGTCTGG
>DATETY010000065.1:0-18955 GCA_035283365.1 Thermoplasmata archaeon
ATCGTGAGCTGGGTTCAGACCGTCGTGAGACAGGTTTGTTGCTTTTTGGTGGAAGCGCTTTGATGCCTGAGGGGAAGGTCCCTTAAGTACGAGAGGAACGGGGGATCGGCGCCTCTAGTGTATGGGTTGTCTGGCAAGGCATTGCCCAGCAGCCACGCGCCATGTGGATAACGGCTGAAAGCATCTAAGCCGGAAGCCACCCTCAAGACTAGGCATCTTACCGCCGCCGTATTCGACGGCGTTGATAGAGCGGGGGTGTACGCACGAAGCCCGCAAGGGCGACGTGTTCAGCCCGCCGCCACTAACCGCGGTAGCCACACTTGCACCCGTCGGTGGTGCGTTGGCGGCTTAGCCGTCAAACAGGCTGCATATGATCGGCCCGTGATTTTCCCGCGCAATCACTCGAACGAGCGCGAGCTCGATCGGACTGACCAAGGGTCCGCCGCGGCGACGGGACGCTCGGGTCGGGGGCTAGCCTTCCGGAGCAGGCCGGTGTGCTCATCCCCCGGGAGGTCCCGGGTTCGTCGACCCCGGGTCGGGACGCCCCGCGAGCGGGGTCGTGGGGCGGGCCGCCGAGATCCCGAGTGCGCGGGCCGCGAGGAGAATCCCCGGGATCACGAGGACGGCGCTCAGGGTGATCCCGACGGAGAGGCTGGTCGCGGAGGCGACGGCTCCCATCGCGGGCGCTCCCACGGCCACGCCGACGACGAGGATCGCATAGAACAGACCCGTAACGAGCCCCAGGACCCTCGGGGGCGCTCGGCGCGCGACGAGGGCGGACGCGGACGGGAACACGAAGCCGTGGCCCACGCCGAACAGGGCCATGAGGGCCAGGAAGATCCCGGCGTTCCCGACGACGGGGACGAGGGCCATCGCGATGGCCACGAGGACGAGCCCCAGGATCGTGGGGACCGCGGAGCCGCGACGGTCCGCCATCGTCCCGCCGAAGTAGTGGGCCACCATGGACGCGATCGCATACACGGTGAAGCTCGCCCCGCGGAGGGCCGGCCCGAATCGCTCCTGGATGAGGAGCGCGACGAGCACGACGAACGCACCCTGGAGGAGATGGAGGCTGAAGATCGCTCCGTATCCGCCGAGCGCCTCGCGCCGGCGGGCGAACCCGAGGGCCTCCCGCCAATCGCCGCGCGGCGGCGCGGGCAAGCTGGCGGGCTCGCGCACGGCGAAGGAGATCGCGAGGCCGGCGACGAGCGCGCCCGCGAGGACGAAGAAGAGCCCGGCGAACCCGAGGCCCACCTCGATCGGGACCGCCATCGCGGTGCCCACGATGAACGCGAGGGCGATCACCATCCCGTAGTAGGCCATCGCGCGGCCGCGCCTCTCCGGGGGCGCGCCCTCTGCGGCAAGGGACATCGTGCTCGGCCCGACGAAACCGCCGCCGATCCCATGGCTGACGCGGACGAGGGCCAAGAGGAGGGGCGTCGTCGCAAAGGCGTACAGGACCAGGCTGACCGCGTCCCAAGCGAGGCCGAACCGGAGCGGCCATCGCCGTCCCGTCCGATCGACGATGCGCCCGAACAGGAAGTTCGCGGGCGCGTGGACCGCGGAGTACAGCCCGACGATGATCCCCGTCTGGAACAGGTCCGCGCCCACGGCTATTGAATAGATCGCGATGACGGGCAGGAGAGCGGTCGTGTCGAGAGTCCCGAGGAGGGTCGTCGCGAGGACGGACGCGGTCTGCCGCCGGGACATCCGCTGGAGGGGAGCCGCGGGGGTGGATAAACCTCTCCGCACGACGTTTGCCTAAGCTCGCTGAGCCCGAGCCGACGCGGCGCAGGCTACGCGCGTCGACGATGGTCTGCGAGGAACTGCGTCGCGACGAGGCCGAGGCCCAGGAATACGAGCCCGAGGCCGGTCCCGAGCGTCGGCCAATGGAAGACCGTCTGGCATCCGCCCTGGAAGGCACACTTGAGGCTCGTCAGGGCGACGAGGGACGTGATCGCGAGAACCAGGCCGAGCACGGAGATCCCGATGCCCAGGGTTCGAACCGGTCTGGTCGCGGCCATACGGAAGGCGCACCCGGGCCAGACATAGGCCCCGCGCACCACAATGTTTACGGCGCAACCCCACATCGTCGGACGCGGTGCCCGTCCCGCTCGTCATGGATTCGAACGAACCCGAGGACATCCTGGACCGCCTCGTGGACCTGAAGGTCGACGTGGAGCGGCGGAAGATCGCGCCGGGCGACTACGTCATCGGGCCGATCGGGATCGAGCGGAAGAGCCTCAGCGACTTCTTCTCGTCCATCGTCAAGAAGCGCCTCTTCGAGCAGGTGCGCCGGCTCAAGGAGGCGTACCCGCAGCCCCTCGTCCTCCTGGAGGGAGACCTCGCCGAGATCTCCACGTTCAAGCATCCCCAGAGCCTCCTCGGGGCCCTCGTGGCCATCGAGGTCACGGAGCGCGTTCCCGTCCTCACGACCGCGGACAAGGACCAGTCCGCCCTCCTCCTGAGCGTGATCTGGAAGCGGCAGGACAAGGGGGCCGCGTCGTACGGCCTGAGGCACAAGCCGAAGGAGATGTCCCTCGAGCAGCGGCAGCGCTTCCTCGTGGAGGGCCTCCCGTCCGTGGGGGAGACCCTGTCCCACAGCCTCCTCGAGCGGTTCGGGTCCGTCCGCGCCGTGCTCAACGCGTCCGTGGAGGATCTCAAGCGGGTCCCGAAGATCGGGGACGTGAAGGCCGCGGAGATCGTGCGGATCGCGACGGTCCCGTACGAGGGGAAGCAGCGGCGCATCGATGCGGCCGAGCCGTCCGACGAGGACGAGTTGGCGTGAGACGCCCGCCGAAGCGCCGGCCCGCTTGGACAAAACCTTCATGGCGGATGCCCCGCGTTGACGACGCGGGATGCACTCCACGAAACGGAACGCGTGGGGCCACCGGACGAGGGAACCGCCCCGCCGGGGCGGCCTGCGCGGGCACCTCGAGCACGGGCTCCACCTGACGGGCACGAGCCTCAAGATCCTCGCGCGGGACCCCCAGCTCCTGGTCTTCCCGTTCCTGGCCCTCGTCCTCACGGGGTTCGTGTGGCTCCTCGTGTTCGTGAGCCTGTGGGCCCTCGGGTTCCCGCCGTGGAGCCCCTCGAGCGGGTTCCTGTACCAGGAGATGTTCGTCGCGTACCTGATCACGTACTTCCTGAGCGTGTACTTCATGACCGCGATCATCGGGGCGACCCAAGCCCGGCTGCGCGGGGAGCGCGCGGACGTCCTCGAGGGCGTGCGCGCGGCGAACCGGCTCCTGCCGAGCCTCGTCGTGTGGTCCCTCGTCGCCGCGACGGTCGGCGGGCTCCTCCGCCTCGCCTCGTTGCGGTGGGAGGGCGCGTCCCGCGCGATCGCGCGGGTCCTCGGGTACACGTGGCCCATCGCGACCGTGTTCGTGGTGCCCGCGATGGTCGTGGAGGACGTCGGCCCGCGGAAGGCGTTCCGCCACAGCCGGAGCCTGCTGCGGGACGTGTGGGGCACGCGGCAGACGGGCGTCCTCGGGACCGGGGTCGTGTTCGCGGTCCTGTTCCTCGCCGGGTTCGCGCCGTTCTTCTGGGGCGTGATCGATCCCGCGGCGGTGGGATGGGCCGTGGGCGCGGTCTTGTACTGGCTCCTCCTCGGGGCCCTGTGGTCCGTCGTCCACGGGATCCTCGTGACGGCCCTGTACCACTACGCGACCGCGAGCGAGGCCTCGTTCGGCTTCAGCTGGCAGGCGCTCAACCACCCGTGGGTCCGCTGATCACGCCTCGACGACGGACCGGAAGACCCGCACCGCGTCCGCGTGGGGCGCGTCCGTCTTCACGCCGAGCGGGTCGAAGTGCGTGCGGGTCGCGCGGAACCCCGCGCCCCGCAGGGCCTCGAGGTACCGATCGAACTTCGGCGGGGACGTGCGCAGGCGAGCCGCGAGTTCCGCCGTCGACGTGAAGAACGCGGGCATCTCGGCCTCGTCCGCGAGACGCGCGAGGAGCCGCACGCCCGCGGGGGACGTCGCATCCGTCGGCATGAGGCGCTTCGCGAACGACGCATCGACGAGGTGTCCGAGCCACAGGGGACCGAGCGCGTCATTGCGGGCCGCAGGGACGGGCTCGAACGCGCCGTCGGCCGTGCGCACAACGTGTCCCACGGGGGGCTTCGGGTCGTCCGGCCCCGCCGGGACGACGAGCGCGTTCACCCGTAGGAAATGCTCCGCGGAGAACGCGACGAGGGGGCGCAGGGAGCGCCCGTGGCCTCGGGCCATCCGCTCCGCGTGGCCGAGGAGGATCCGCAGGCCGATCTCGTGGCCTTGCGGGCACCGCAGGGGACGGGCCCCGTAGCGCCGCACGCAGGCCTCGGGATACGTGCCCGCGAGGGGGGCCACGTCCGTCGCGGTGATCCCGACCCCGGACGGAGTGCGCGCGGTCCGGAAGAACGCCTCCAGGAACGGCGTCGGAGGGCCGAACGGATCGATGTCGACGAAGTCGAACTCGCGCGAGGCGAGGAGCCCGTTCAAGCCCGACGTGAGGACCTCCCCGTCGACGCGGTTCCGCTCCAGGTTCGCGCGGACCAGGTCCCCGCTTGAGGCCAGGCCGTCGTTGAACACGAGGCCGCCCGCGGCCGCCTCGAGGGCCATCCGGATCCCCCACGCCCCCGTCCCCGCGAGGCCGTCCAGGACCTCCCGCAGGGGCGTGGGCCATCGGGCGAGGGCGGCCGCGCTCACGTCCCGGTTCACGGCCGTCGTGGGATTGTAGAACGGCAGGCGGCCCCGGACACCGGGGCCGCGGCGCCGCGGGAGGTCGGGGACGAGGAGCCTTGCGAGGCCCTCTCTCACCTCGACGGTCGGGAACGGGAACGCCATCGCGTCGGGAACGCGGCCCGCGGGGAAGAGGCCTTCGGCCTCAGAGGACCTCGCCCTTCATGAGCTTCATGATCTTGTACGGGAGGAGGTTCCGGTTCACCTGGGTGACCTCCAGGATCCGGACGTCGTCCCGGCGGCGGATGTCCTGCAGAAGCGGGTTGCGGGACTTCTTGTGCAGGGTCAGGATGAGCGGCTTGTCCGCGTCCAGGGCGTCCTTCACGGCCTGGACGAAGTTCGGTGACTCGACCTCCATCTTGCCGACTTCGTCGATCACGATCACGTCCGCGTTCGCGGTCGCGTTGCGCAACGCGTTGACCCCGACCTCTTCGAGGGCCGTGATATCCACGCCATACCGGCCCACCATGATCTTCGACTCGATCTCCCGCGAGGCGAACACCCGTTTCTCCTTCGAGGCGTAGTCCATCACGTAGAAGCCCTCGCGGCGGTTCCGCTTCACAATGGGCTCCGTGATCATCCCGCCGACCGTGAGGCCGTCCGCCTCGAGCATCTCGATGACCTTGAGCAGGGCGAACGTCTTGCCGGCCCCGGGCAGCCCCGTGATCCCGACTTTCAGGGCCGATCCCATGGTCCACGCTCGACCTACCAGTATATCTGCCGCGCTATAAAAATCCCGGGATGAGCGGCCGGCCCGGATGGAGTCAGGCGACCGGGGTGACGGCCGCGGCGGGCGGCGTCCACTGCTCCTGGCGGCGGACCTTCCGGACCATGAGGGTGGGCACGCCGACGCGGCGGGCGATCTGGTCCTGCATGGGACCGAACGCGAACTGGGTGAGCCGCCACTCCGAGGACGCCCCGAGGGCGATCAGGTCGTGCCCGGCCGCCTCCGCGACGACCGCGTCCGCGATGTTCCGCACCTTGACGAACTTCTCCTCGTACGGCACGCCGTGGGTCTTGCACATCTCCGCGAGGCGTGCGCTGTACGCCCTCTCCTTCTCGAGCTCCCGGTCCGTCTGGACCGCGCTGAGGATCGTGATCCGCGCGCGGTGCTGCTTCGCGAGGAGGATCGCGTAGCTCGTCGCGTACGACACGTGCCACTCGGGCGCGTTCATCACGAGGATCCGCTCGACCTTCTCCTTCAGGCCGGCCGTCTTGAAGACGACCACGTCGCACGGGGCCTCCTGGACGAACCGGTCCACGTTAGCCCCGAGGATGCGGCCTTTCCGCCAGCCGCCCTTCCACCCGAGGACGAGGAGGTCCGTCTCGTCCTCCCGGATGTTCTCCAGGATCGCGTCGAACACCTTGTGGCTCACCTCGACCCGGGCCCGGGCCGTCACGCCGAGCTCTTCGGCCCTCCGGCGGAGCTTCCCGAGGTTCCACCGGACCTCGGACACGTAAAAGCGGTCGATCGCGTCGATCGGCAGGGCCGGGGGCACCTCGATCACGTGGAGGAGGGTGAGCTCCGCGTCCTCCACCTTCGCGACGAGGGCCGCGAAGTCGACGAGCTCGACTCGGTCGAAGTCCTCGATGGGCAGGAGGATCCGGTACCGCTCCCGGGCCGCGGGGAGGATCGCCTCGACGACCCGCGTGACGCCTTCCACGACCTCCTTCTTCTCGTGGAGGTAGTACACCCCGAGTCCCATCCCGATCCAACCGAGGGCGATGAACCACGCGGTCGGCTCGATCGCCCAGAGGCTCAGCGCGATGACGAGCTTCGAGGCGATCCCGACGATCGGGATGATCGGGAACAGGGGCATCTTGTAGTACCGCTTCACGTCGGGCATCGTCCGCCGGAGGACGATCACGGCCCAGTTCACCATCAGGAAGAGGAGGAGGAACAGCACGTCCGCGGACGCGGCGATCGTGTTGATGTCGAGGGTGAGGGTCATCATCACGATGACGAACCCGGAGACCGCGATCGCGACGTGAGGGGTCCGCTTCTTCGGGTGGAGGCGGCCGAACGGCTTCGGCAGGGAGCCGTCCCGCCCCATCGCGAACGAGACGCGGCTCGACGAGAAGATCATCGAGTTGATCGCCGCGAGGGCGCCCAGCACGATCCCGAACGTGATGACGAACAGGCCGTACGGCATCGTGAGCGCCGCGATCTCCGCGATCCCGTTGTTGTTCCCGACAGGACCGTCCGGGCCCGGGAGGAGGAGACAGGGGTCGCCAGGCGACGCGGACACGCACCGGCCGGCCACGCCGATCGAGGTGAACGCGACGAGGATGAAGATGATCGTCGACACACCGATCACGAGGAAGCTCGCTCGCGGGATGTTCTTCTCCGGCTCCCGGCACTCCTCGCCCGTCTGGGCGATGATCTCGTACCCCTCGAACACGATGAACGTGAAGCCCATCGCGCCCACGAGGGCGAGGAACTGGGCGAATCCGGTCGACCCCTCGAAGAACGGGGCGAAGTGGTCCGCCGGGAACGGCGGGTGGAGGGCGAGATAGACGAACCCGGCGGCCACGAACGCGACGACGATCCCGATTAGGGTAAACGTGACGGCCGTCTCGGACCGCCCTGTAATCTTGGTCCCCCGGTAGTTCAGGAGGATGAACACGCCGGCCGCGAGGACGGCGAACACCTTCGTGAGGTCCGCCTCCCCGAGCCCGAACAGGGAGACGGATGGAGTCCCGAGGATCGTCTCGAGGAACAGGACGGCGCCCAAGCCGAACCCGAAGATGTAGAACGACGCGACGATGCAATGGCCAAACCAGGACAGCCAGCCGCCCAGGAAGCCCCACGGGTCCCGCATCGCATGCCGGATCCACAGGTACCCGCCCCCCGTCTCCGGAAAGGCGGAGCCCAGCTCCATGTACGCCATCGCGGTGAACAGGGTCACGATGAAGTTCAGGACGAACGCGAGGATGAGGGAGGGCCCCGTGATCGCGAACCCCGGGCCCACGAGCAGGAAGATCGTCGTGCCGATCGTCGGGCCGAGCCCGATCATCGTGATCTCGAGGAGCCCCAGGTCCCGGCGGAACTTGACCTCCACCTCGCCGCCGCGGCCCCGGGCCATCGGGACGGCGCGATGAGGGGGTCCCGTATTAACCCTTGGCGGGCCCGCCGACGTCCTTCAAATACATGAGGGGAAAGTCGAGCTCGGGCACGTAGCGCAGCACGCCGACCGCCGTCCCGGACCCGACCCGGATGGAGACCTCCACGTGGAGGAGGTCCTCCGTCAGGGTGCCGTACTTGTATGGCCCGCGCACCTCGAGCCGGTCCCGGTCGATCCGCACCCGCACGTCCACGACGCCGGGCTGGAGCCGGGCCGCGGACTCGATCGCGCGCTCGAGGTCTCCCGCCGTGTCCGGGGTGATGGGCGTGCCGACGAACTGGTGGACGATGGCCCCGAGCTTGATCCCCGCCTCGAACGCGGCACGGTCCCGCGGGGTGCCCGCGAAGTACGGCCGCGTGGGGTCGTCCGCCATGGCCTTCGGGAGGGCAAGGCCGGCGGGGCGCATATAGACGAGCGACAACATTTTTCGGGGAGCCGGCGTTGGGGCCGCACATGCCCTCGACCCCGGGCCGGTCCGAGGCCCTCCGGGACGTGACCCACGTCTTCCTCGATGTGGGCGGCACGCTCCTCGCGGCCGTCCCCGGGGCCGCGGACATCTTCCACGGGGCCCTCTCGCGGCGCGGACACGCGGTGGACCGGGACCGCGTGATGGAGATCTGGAGGCGGGGCGGGATCGTGAACCTGATCGCGCCCGTGTCGCGGGACCGGAGCCGGGAGTACTTCCGCGCGTTCAACGCGCGCATGGTGGAGCACCTGGGCGGCACGCCGGACGAGGGCCTCTTAGACGAGATCGGGGGGACGTTCGAGGCCGTCGCGTGGCGCGCGTACCCGGAGGTGCCCGAGATCCTGGAGGCCCTGCAGGCCGCGGGGTTCCACCTCGGCGTGATCTCGAACGCGTCCCACGCGCTCCCCGCGATGCTCGCCGGGTCGGGCCTCGCGGACTTCTTCGAGACGGTCACGTACTCGTTCGACGCGGGCGCGGAGAAACCGGACCCGCGGATCTTTCATCGTGCGATCGCGGCCGCGGGCGCGGTCCCGGAGCGGGCCGTCCACGTGGGGGACAGCTTCGAGCAGGACTACCTGGGGGCCCGGGCCGTCGGGCTCCACGCGGTCCTCCTCGTGCGGGAGGGCGATCCGCCCGCGCCGTGCCCGACCCTCCGGGGCCTGGAGGGCCTCCTCGAGCTCCTCGGGGCGGGTCGTTCTCCCCCCTGAGACCCCGCGGGAAACGCTTATCAAGCGGGGGCGCGTCGTGACGGGTTCCTATGCGAAAGCCCATCATCGGGGTCATCGGAGGGGGGAGCACGGCCTCCGCGGAGGGCGTGCGCCTCGCGGAGGAGGTCGGCTTCCTGATCGCCCGGTCCGACGCGGTCCTCGTGTGCGGGGGCCTGAACGGGGTCATGGAGGCCGCCGCGAAGGGGGCCCGCCGCGGGGGCGGCCTGACGATCGGGATCCTGCCGAGCGGGGACAAGGCGGACGCGAACGCGTACGTCGACGTGCCGATCGCGACCGCGATGAGCACCGCGCGGAACCTCGTGATCGTGCGCACGGCGGACGCGCTCATCGCGATCAACGGGTCGTACGGCACCCTGAGCGAGATGGCCCACGCGTTCGACCTCGGCAAGACCGTGTTCGCCCTGCGCACGTGGCCCATGGACCGGGCCGGGGTCGAGTCGTCCCTGTTCGTCCCCGTGGACACGCCCCGCGAGGCCGTGGACCGCGCCCTCGCGTACGCGGAGAAGGCGGTCGCCTCGGAGAGGCCCAGGCACCGGACCGCGAAGAAGGCGTCTGCCGCGCCGCAGCCTTAAGGACGGTCCGCCCTATCCAGCGGTGTGGGACCCTCGGTCACCCCGGCGGACCTCGAGGCGCTCGGCCTGACCCGTGACGCGGCCGCGGACCTGTCCCGCCGAGTCGACGACGCGATGGGCCGGCATGGCCGACGTGACGATCCCGGGGCACAGGCGCGGCTGTGGTCCGAACTCGCGGGCCTCCTCACCGCGGACGCACGATGGCGGTGGGCCTTCCCGGTCCATGAGCGCCTGTACGGGACTGCGTACGCGGTCCGCCGCGCCGCAGATGGCCCCGCGCCCGCGTGGATCCCGACGGCGGACGGCGCGCGGGCCTCGAACCTGGGTCGCCTCATGGACGCCCATGGCATTCGATCCTACGCGGACCTCCATCGGTGGTCCGTCGAGCATCGGGAGGCCTTCTGGGAGGAGATGACGCGGACCCTGGGCATCGCGTTCCGCGACAAGCCGGTCCGGGTCCTCGACCCGTCGTCCGACGTGACCCGTCCGGACTGGTTCCCGGGGGCGAGGCTCAACATCGCGGAGAGTTGCTTCCACGCCGACCCCGCGAAGATCGCGATCGTGTCCGCGTCCGAGGTCTCGCCGGGCCTGCGCACGGTCACGGTCGCGGACCTCCAGCGGCAGAGCGCGCGGGTCGCTCACGGGCTCGATCGCCTCGGCGTCGCTCCGGGCGGGCGGGTCGCCCTGTACATGCCGATGACGCCCGAGAGCGTGGCGATCTACCTCGGGACGATCCTCGCGGGCCGCACGGTCGTGGGGATCGCGGACACGTCCGCTCCGATGGAGCTCGACAAGCGCCTGCGGATCGCGGACGCGACGGCCGTCTTCACGATCGACGGCTATGTCCGGGACGGGAAGGAACACGGGATCTACGCGAAGGCCGTCCGGGCGGACGCCCCGCGAGCCGTCGTCCTCCCCGCGGAAGGGAAAGGGGCTCCGGCCCTCGCGCGGCCGGGGGACGTCGCGTGGGACGACTTCCTCGGCGACGAGACGACGTATGACGGGGTGGCGTGCCGGCCCTCGGACCCGACGAACATCCTGTTCTCCTCCGGGACGACGAAGGACCCGAAGGCGATCCCGTGGAGTCACACGACCCCGATCAAGTCCGCGGCGGATGCGTACCTACACCACGACGTCCGCGAATCCGACGTGATCGCGTGGCCGACGAGCTTCGGCTGGATGATGGGCCCATGGCTCACGTACGCGAGCCTCGTGAACCGCGCGACGATGGCCCTGTACGTCGGGGCGGCGCAGGGCCGCGGGTTCGGCGAGTTCGTCGAGCGCGGGGGGGTCACGATCCTCGGCGTCGTCCCGAAGCTCGTCCGCGCCTGGAAGGCGGACCGGACCATGGAGGGACTCGACTGGAGCCGCGTCCGGCTGTTCAGCTCGACCGGGGAGCCGTCCACGCCGGGGGAGATGCTCTACCTCATGTTCCTCGCCGGGTACAAGCCGGTCATCGAGTACTGCGGGGGCACGGAGATCGGCGGGGGGTACATCACGGGGACCGTCGTGCAGCCATGCGCGCCGGGGACGTTCACGACGCCGGCGATGGGGCTCGACCTCGTCGTCCTCGACGACGGGCGGACCGCGGACCGCGGCGAGGTGTTCCTCGTCCCTCCGTCCATCGGGCTGTCCGCGGAGCTGCTCAACTACGACCACGACCGGGAGTACTTCGCGGGGTGCCCGCCGGGCCCGCGGGGCGAGGTCCTCCGGCGGCACGGCGACCGGCTCGAACGGCTGCCCGGCGGGTTCGTCCGGCACGATGGGCGCATGGACGACATGATCAACCTGGGCGGCGTGAAGACGAGCGCGGAGGAGATCCGGAGCGTGATCGCACACGACCTCGTGTACGACGCGAAGCCCGTCGCGGTCGACGTGGACGGGACCGGGCAGCACGCCCTCGTCGTGTACGCGGTCCCGCGGGACACGGGCCAGGCCACCTCGGAGGACCTCCGGGCCCGCCTCCGCGCGGACTACGAGCGCTCGATCCGCGAGAAGCTCAACCCGCTCCTCGCGCACGTGCACGACGTCGTGCTGGTGCGGGAGCTGCCCCAGGCGGGGCCCGGGAAGACGCGCACGATGGCCGAGCTCCAACGCGAGTATGAGGCCCGCGCGCGGCCATAGGGGGTCCGGGATGGTCCTCGCGCCGAGCCTGTCCGACGTGGAAGGGGCCCGCGGGCGGATCCGCGGGACCGTCCTGCGCACGCCCCTCGTGCCCCTCCGGGTCGAGGAGGCGCCTGCCGCGATCCACCTGAAGCTCGAGAACCTACAACCCACGGGCTCGTTCAAGGTCCGCGGGGCGGGCAACGCGGTCGAGCTCCTCCAGCCCGCGCGGCGCTCCGCGGGCGTGTACACGTGCAGCGCGGGGAACATGGCCCAGGCCCTCGCATACCATGCGAAACGGGTCGGGGTCGCGTGCACCGCGATCGTGCCGGACACGGCGCCCGAGACGAAGCTCGCGGGCCTGCGCCGCCTCGGCGCGAAGACGGTCCAGCTGCCCTGGGACGACGTATGGTCCATCGCGGAGACGAAGCGCTATCCGCCCCTCGAGCCGGCCGCGTTCGTCCACCCGTTCAGCGACCCCGCGATGCTCGCAGGCAACGGCACGATTGGCCTCGAGATCCTCGAGGACTTGCCTGACGTGGATTCGGTCGTCGTGCCGTTCGGGGGCGGCGGGCTCGCGTGCGGGATCGCGGCCGCGATGAAGGCGAAGAAACCCGGCGTCCGAGTGGTCGCGTGCGAGGTCGAGACCGCGGCCCCGTTCGCGGCGTCCCTCAAGGCGGGCCGTCCCGTCGACGTGGCCCGAGTGCCGAGCTTCGTGGACGCGATCGGTGGATCGAACGTCGTGCCGGAGATGTGGGATCTCGCCCGGTCCCTACTCGACGGTTCGATCGTCGTGTCCCTCGAGGACGTCGCGGACGGGATCCGGGTCCTCGCGGAGCGGAATCGCGTGATCGGGGAAGGGGCCGCGGGGGCGGCCGTCGCCGCGGCCCGGAGCGGAAAGGCGGGCACGGGACGGATCGTCGCGATCGTCTCGGGAGGGAACCTCGACGCCTCCGTCTTCGCCCGGATCCTGCGACGCGAAATGCCCGCCTGAAGCCCCCTCACAGGGACAGCGCCAGGAGGACGACGCCGAGGAGGACCATCCCGGCAGCCAGCCCGACCCGAAGCTGGGCCGCGTGGGCCCGCTCCCATCGCGCGGCCGCGAGGGCTGCCGGCCGGCTCGATATGAGCCCGAGCACGGCGAGGAGGGGGAGGATGTACATCCCGTTGTACAGGTACAGGTACCCGAGGCCCTCGAGGAACGTGGTCTGCGCGGCGAGGAGGCCCAGGATCGCAACGTACACGCCACCCGAGCAGGGGAACGTGCAGAGGCCCACGAGGAACCCCGCGCCCGTCGCGGCGGGGAGAGATCCCCGGACGATACGGGCTCGGACCCGCGGCCAGGCGGACGAGGCGAGGCCGTTCAGTCCCGGGAGCCGCGGGAACGCGACCCGGAGGAGGCTGAACGCTCCGAGGCCGATCACGCCACCAGCCGCCAGGCGTGCGATCAGGTGGGGGTCCTCGCTAACGACGATCGCCCCGAGCAGACCGAGGCCAATCAGGAAGTACACGAGGAACACGGCGTACGCATAGACGGAGCCCATCCGGAGGACCTCGGGCCGCTGCGCGCGGACCGCGTAGAGGAAGGAGACGAAGAACAGGAGGACCGCGAAGGCGCAGGGGTTCAGCCCGTCGAGCAGCCCGGTCGACAGGACGAGGGGGAGCAGGAGGGTCGGCGAGACCGGATCCGACGAGCCGACGTTCGCCTCATACCATTCGATGTACACCCGGAGCGAGGTCGAGATCGGATACGCCTGGGACGCCCCCGAGAAGGCCCACGCGCGATACGATGCCGCAACGTCCATCCGGTCCTGGTATACGAGTAGGGCGGCGGGTCGGGATGCGGGATCCAGGGCCAGCGCCTCGTCGACTAGGGCGGCCGGGACGTGCCCCTCGAAGGCGATGATCCCGCGGTCCCGGACGAAGGTCGCGAGGTGGCTCTGGAGATCAAATGGGACCCCGAGGGCGTCGTTCACCGCAGTGAGCTCCGCTCGGAACGCGCGGTCGCTGATGTAGTCCTTCACGACGGGTTCGTGGCCCGCGCGCTTCAAGGCAGGCAGGAGCTCGCCGTCCAGATACGTCCGGCAATCCCCACACGCCTCGTTGAAGTACACGGTCGCCCCGGGCCCGAGGGGGACGTCGGGGCGGGGGCCCATGGTCAGGTACGCCAGGGCGGACGCGACGAAGAGGGCCGTCGTGAGGGCCCCGACGATCCCGAGGAACGACCGACGGGAGGGGGGATCCACGGGTCGGGGTCCGTGAGGGGCGTCCCCCGCGGGCGCGTCCGGCCCGCAGTGCTCGCCGTGGCCCACGTCAGACCTCCGTGGCATGGATCTGCACGGAGGCCTCCCGCTGCGCGGGATCCGAGCTGAGGACGTACACCTCCCGGACGTAGTGGCCGAGCTCCGGATGGACCGTTGGATCGTAGAAGACCTCGAGGCTCGCCTCCGCGCCGGGAAGGAGGGTCAGGGACCAGCCGCCGGGATTGTCGTGGTAGCCGAACGTCGGGCTCGCCCGTCCGGCGTACACGACCCGGGCCGTCGTGCACATGCAGGAGGTCGAGGCGCCCTGCAGGACGAGCCTCGAATCGCCCCGGTTGTGGATGCGGAACGCGGTCGTCACGACATCCTGCCCGATCGGCCCGAAGTCGTACGACGCAGGCTCGACATGGATCGTGCCACCCGCGATGGGCGATGGAGGGAGCGAGGCGGCCCAGACGAGGACGCCCAGCCCGAGGGCCACGACTGCGAGGACGATCGAAAGCCTCCGACCCGAACGGGTCATCGGAGTTCGGTGAGGCCGTCGAATCGCGCGGCGCTCCTCCCCCGGAAGGTCGATCCGTACGGACTCTCGAGGATGCACCTTCGCCAGGTGAGTCTCGAGGTTCTCGACACGCACCGACACCGCGCAGATGGGACACCTCGTCTTCGGAGCCAATCCTCGCTCCCTCCAGAACCGAGGGCACGCGGCCACATCAAGGATGGCTACCTACAGTACGTATCGCGACGCCCGTGGCCGACGCGGCAGCGCCCGGCCTCGGGAGGGGCTCCTCGAGGGACCGGTTCATCGTGATCTGGGCGACCGTCCCGTAGTACTTCGAGATGTGGCCGATGGGGCGAAGGACGGCCCGGAGGAGCCCGCACGTCGAGCAGAATTCGGCCCTCCGCTCGCAGCGCATCGCGGGAATCGACCTTTCGACCTGGCGGAGGCGCTCACCGATGGCCACCGCCATCGCGAGGGCCTCGTCCGCCTTCGAGAGGTCCGAAGCGAAGAACGCGCTCATCGCCCGATCGATGAGGAGCTCGAGGTCCGCCTTGACAAGCCCGACCGCCTCCGCGAAGGGCCTCGGGATCTCCCCGGACGCGTCGAGCAACGACGCGGTGCCTGACGCAACCTCCTCCCAGAGGTCCGCGACGTTCTCGAGGACAACGGTCACGACCCGGTCTCCGAGAAGATGGCGGGGCTCGACCTCCCCGATCTTCCCTGCGATCGCGCGGCTCTTCGCCGCGAGGAGGAGCTGCCGGACGACGAGCCAGTACAGCCGGTCCACCTCGACCTCCATGCGGGAGACCTCCTCGAGGTTTCCTCGGGCGTCCCCGGCCAGGATGCCGAGGGCGAGCTTCTCCATCCGAGAGGTCAGATAGTGCAGCCTGCGGAGCAGCCCGTCGATCGGAAACCGGGTCGGCTCCGCGAAGTTCTCGATCGTGATGAACTTCGGCCCTTGGTTCACGATCGTGAGGCCTGTGAGTCCCCGCACGACCTCGTGGACCTCCTGGAGCTGGCCGGCGGAGAGCTCCTCGCGGCTCCGAACGCGGATCGTGTTCCGCCCGACGACGTAGTTCCCCGTGATCACGCGGCCTAACGACCCGGGCTCGGGCCAGGCGTCCGCGTCGATCGTCGCCTCTGAGATGGGGGCGGGATCCTCGAGGGGCCGGGCGCGTACCCGCAGGGTCCCGTCGTCCTCCTTGACGAGGGACACGAGGGAACCGGGCTTGAGTCCGCTCGCCTCGGCCCATTGCTTCGGGAGGGAGATGCCCACGCTCGAGTATCCGAGCTTCTGGACCTTGCGCGTCTCGAAATCCATGCCCGATACGTATAGGCACGGCTAGATGGGTATTCCGTATATATCGTACGCTCGCAGGTCGCCGGTGATACCCCTGGATCCGACTTCGCACGGATCCTGAGTGGATCGGGGCGAATCGCACGGACTGTACGGCCTCCACTTGGGTCCAATCGGGGTGGTTCACGCCTCGCCCGCGTCCATCCGGTCCGCGAGGACGAGCAGGCGGTCGATCCGCTCGAGGATTTCATGCCTCCGCGGGTGGCCCAGGAGAGCGGGCCCGGAGGAGGAGCCCGCGGCCGCCTCGTAGACCTTCAGGAGGGCGCGCGCGAGGGTCCGAGGCCGGCGGGTCCTGCGGACCGCGACATCGTCCGCCTCGAGCTCGTACCGCCGTCGGATCCGATCTCGCAAGCGGCGGAGGAATGGGTCGAAGAACACAATCGATGCGAGCGCATGGAAGTACGGTAGGTATCGGTCGTCGCGGGACCGTACGTGAGCCAGCTCGTGCTCGAGGACCGCGACCTGCTCGTCCGCCGTGAGGAGGTCCATCATCCCCGTCGTGATCACGACGCAATCCTGGGCCCGGAGGACCCGGAGGCCTCCAAGGGCGAGGAGGGCGACGGAAAACGCGTCCGGGCGGGGGTCCGGCACGAGGAAGAGGCGGACCCGGCCGTCCTCGGTCAAGTCCGAAACGGAGGCGCCTTTGAGGAGGGCGCGACGGACAACCGTCCGCGCGACCAGCTGGCTCAGCAGGAATGACGCCAGGATCACGGTCGCCGCGACCCCTCCGGCGGTCGACGCGGCGCAGGTCCACTCGAGATCGCAGAGGAAGGTCTGCTGGATCGCCTCCCCGATCGAGTGGACGTGGAGGGACGCGAGGGCATGCACGTGCACGACATACCCGACCATGAGGAGGCCCGCCGTTCCGATGGCTCCGTGTCCGAACACGGCGATCGCGGCTCCTCGGGATCGGCCCGCGGAATCGCGGGAGAGGAGGTACGCCACGAGGCCGGCGACCGCCATCGCGGAGGATGCGGCGAGGAGGACCACTCCCGTCGGAATCATAGGGCGAGACGTCGGCGGAGGGACTCGAGGTCTTCCCGGGATAGGCTCTCGAGACGCCGGGCGAGGTGGACGACCCCCGCGGGCCCGAACGCGGCCACGAGACCGTCCAGGAGGCTGTCGATGTACGCCCGTTCGATATCCTTGTACCCGTACACGAAGCGCTCGCCACCCCGGAACGGCTCGTTCCTTCGGGCGATGAGGCCCTTCTCATGGAGACGGGCGAGGATCGTGCTGACCGTCGTGTAGGCGACGTCCTTCCCTCGGCCCCGAAGATCGTTCAGGACCTCGCGGGTCGTCGCCTCCCGCTTCGTATCGAGGACCGAGATCACTTCCCGTTCGAGGGATCCGAGCATTCAATCTGGCGGAGGCCTCCGTCGCGGATGTAGACCCCGTACGTACTATGGGTGTAGTACGACGCGGACGGCCAAGTCCCGGACGACCCTCTACGAGCGTAGGACGACAGCCGTCGTCCCCGGGCTGGCTCCATGTCCGAAGGCGATCGGAACGGACTGAAGCGCCGCGAGTTCCTCGCGGTCACCGCACTTGGCGGCAGCGCGACCGCGGTCGGCATCCTCGGTGGCCGGTTCCTGATCGAACGGCTCACCGGCGTGCCGGAGGACGTGCGAACCCAAACCGCGGACCCACGGTCCTGGGTCATGGTGATCGACCTGGACCGGTGCGACGGCTGCGGGATCTGCACGACCGCCTGCCGCAACGAACACAACGTCCCGGACGGGCAGGAATGGATCAAGGTCTACGAGGTCTCCGAGCCGGATGGGGCGAGCTACTTCCTCCCGAGGCCCTGCATGAACTGCGAGAACGCGCCGTGCGTCGCGGTCTGCCCGGTCGGCGCGACCTTCGTCCGGACCGACGGGGTCGTCCTCATCGATCACAACCGCTGCATCGGGTGTCGGTATTGCATGGCCGCGTGCCCGTACAACGCGCGGTACTTCAACTGGGACGGCCCCGCGGAACTCACGCCCGGGGAACTGGCGATCTACTCTCCCGCGAATCCCGTCGTGCACCGAAGAGGCACCGTGGAGAAGTGCATGTTTTGCGCTCACCGGGCGGATGAGGGCGAGCTGCCCGCATGCGTCCAGGCGTGCCCGATGAAGGCGATCTTCTTCGGAGATGCCCGAGAGGACGCGGTCTCGAACGGCTCCGAGGTGTGGCGGCTCTCCGAGGCGTTGCGGGAGCGTGGTGGCTTCCGATTCAAGGAGGAGCTCGGGACGAAGCCCCGGGTCTTCTACCTGCCGAAGGAGGCATGAGGATGGGGATCGACGAATCCGACGATGTGGAGCGCCTCCTGGCGCCCGTGGCCCGATGGTCGAAACGGTTCCTCGTCTTCGTCGCGGCCCTCGCGGCGGTGGTCGCCTGGGGCGCGTATGCGTACAGCGTCCAGCTCAGCGAAGGACTCGCGGTCACGGGGATGCGGGACACCGTCTCGTGGGGCCTCTACATCTCGAACTTCGTGTTCTTCATCGGGATTAGCCACGTCGGGGCGCTGATGTCCGCGATCCTCCGGCTCACGAAGGCGGAGTGGCGCCGGCCCGTGACTCGGATGGCGGAGGCGATCACGGTCTGTTCCCTGTTCGTCGGCGCCGCGATGCCGATCATCGACCTCGGCCGGCCGGACCGGCTCCTGAACGTCCTCGTGTACGGTCGGATTCAGTCCGCGATCCTCTGGGATTTCCTCTCGATCTTCACGTACCTCACGGGCAGCCTCCTGTTCTTCTATCTCTTCCTGATCCCGGACCTCGCGATCGCCCGGGACCGGCTCACCGCGGTGGGCCGGCTTCGACGCTGGATCTACCGCACCCTCTCCCTCGGATGGCACGGGGCCCCGGACCAGCGCCGCCGGCTGGACCGGTCGATCGGGGTCCTCACGATCCTGATCCTCCCGATCGCGATCTCCGTCCACACGGTCGTCTCGTGGATCTTCGCGATGACCCTCCGGGTGGGATGGGACAGCACGATCTTTGGACCGTACTTTGTCGCGGGCGCCCTGTTCTCCGGGGTCGCGAGCGTCCTCATGGCAATGGCCCTCTTCACGCACTTCTACAAGCTCCAGAAGTGGATCACGCCCGTCCATTTCCGGAACCTCGCGTACCTCCT
>DATETY010000066.1:0-22859 GCA_035283365.1 Thermoplasmata archaeon
GGATGTAGGCGGCCACCGCGGGCGGGACGAGGGGCTCCCACTCGCCGCCCTTCAGCATGCGCTGCCGGAGGACCGTGCCGCTGAGCCGCTCCCGGTCCACGAGGGGCGGGGACAGGACCTTGACGCCGTGTTCGCCGAACAGGCGCACGACGAGGTCCGAGTTCGAGTACACGACGTCGAAGTGGGGCACGAGGGAGCGGATGTGGCTCACCCAGATCGAGTGGACGTGGGTGTCGGGGATCGGGACGAGGTGGTAGTTGTGGATCCCCTCCGCGTCGAGGGCCCGCTTGATCATCTCGTACCGCTCCCCCGCCGTGAACGGGTTCTCCCCCGTGTGGCTGTACTGGGCCGAGCCGATCCCCACGATGATCTCGTCGTTCGTCTCGAGGATCCGCTTCACCATGGCGAGGTGCCCCTTGTGGAAGGGCTGGAACCGACCCATGAAGAAGGCGCGGCGGCCCGGCATGCCTGGACCTCCGGCCCGCTCACGTGGGGGCGGGCAGCCCGGGCTTGTCGGGCCCGACCTTGGGCACGAGGGCCGCGAGCTTGCTCAGGAGGCCCGACTTCTTCGGGCCGACGAGGGCCTGGTCGAGGACCTCGCTCAGCGTGTCCACGGGGACGATCTCGATCCGTCCCTGGTACTTGTCCTCGAGGAGGACGTCCTTCAGGTTCGTCCGCGGGATCACGACCTTGCGGATGCCGTATTCCGCGGCCGCCTCGATCTTCGCCGTCACGCCGCCCACGGGGAGGACCTGCCCGCGGACGCTCAGCGATCCGGTCATCGCGACGCCCTGATCGACCGGGACCTCCTCGAGGGCGCTGATCACGGCCGTCGCGACGGAGATGGACGCGCTGTCGCCCTCCGTGCCTTCGCGCGATCCGACGAACTGGACGTGGATGTCGTGGTTCGAGATGTCTTCGCCCGTATACTTCTTGATGAGGGCCGCGACGTTCTCGACGGCCTCCTTCGCGATCTCCCCGAGGCGACCCGTCGCGATGATCCGCCCGCCCTGCTTCATCTGGGCCGGCGTGACCTCGGCCGCGATCGGCAGGACGATCCCGGACATCTCCGCCATCGAGCTGTCGCCCACGAGGACCGCGAGGCCGTTCACCATGCCGACCACGGAGCCCACCGTGACGATCGTCTGGTACTCCTTCCCGCGCTCGATCATGCGGTCCGCGACCTGCTGCTCGAGGGAGCGTGCGATCCGCTTCGCGGCGAGGACGTGCTTCGCGTTCACGAGGGGCCCGGCCTCTTCCTGGGCGATGTCCCCCGCGACCCGGATGAGCCCGCCGAGCTCGCGCAGGCGGAGGGTAAGCTGCCCGCGGCGGCCCGCGCGGCGCTGGGCCTCCCGGAGAATCTCGAGGACCGCCGTGCGGTCGAAGTGGGGGATCTTCTTGTCCTTCGCGACCTCCTGGGCCACGAAGCGCACGAGCTTCATGCGGTTGTCGTCCGTGTCGGGCATCGTGCTCTTCATGTAGATCTCGTACCCGTACCCGCGGATCCGCGAGCGCAGGGCGGGGTGCATCCCCTGGACCGCGTCCAGGTTCCCCGCGGCCACGAGGATGAAGTCGCACGGGACGGGCTCCGTCTTGACCATCGCGCCGCTCGACCGCTCGCTCTGGCCCACGATGGAGAACTTCTTCTCTTGCATCGCGGTGAGGAGGCTCTGCTGGCTCTCCATCCGGAGCACGTTGATCTCGTCGACGAACAAGACGCCCTTGTGGGACTTGTGGATCGCGCCCGCCTCGACGCGCTCGTGGGCCGGGGTCTCCAGCCCGCCGCTCTGGAACGGGTCGTGCTTCACGTCGCCCAGGAGGGCGCCCGCGTGGCTCCCCGTCGCGTCGATGAACGGGGGCATCTCGTCCGTCGCATGGGTCACGAGGAGCTTCGGGACCATCAGGTTCTCCTGGCGGTGGCCCGTGTAGCGCGTCGCGATGTAGATGATCGCCGCGACGAGGATCCCGAACAGGATCACGGTCGGGCTGAAGGGCGGCTCCGTGGGGTCCTGCTGCCAGTTGTATGACAGGATCACGGACAGGCCGATGATGAAGAAGATGATCGTCATCATCATGGAGGCCTTCTGTTCCCGCCGCTGCATGGCCTCCGCCTTCTGGGCGTTCACGATCTCGCGGCCCTTCGCGGCCGGCACGACGCGGATCTTCGGTTCGTTCGGGTCCTCGGGATTGTGGTAGACGACGATGTCCTGGAGCTCGTCCCGCGGGAGCAGCTCCGTCATGGAACGGGCCAGCATGGACTTGCCCGTGCCCGGGTCTCCGATGAGCATGACGTGCCGCTTCTGCTCCGCGGCCTTCCGGATGACCTCGACCGCGTGCTCCTGGCCGATCACCTGGTCCACGAGCCGCTCGGGGATCTTGACCTCCGCGGTGCTCCGGAAATCGAGCCGGTCAATCCAAGAATCTACCTGCGGCAACTCGCGCGTCTCGCGGTTGGAATCCGCCATAAGGGAACCGTTCCCGCTATCCGTCCGGGAGCAATCGTCGAATACACCCCCGTCGTACTTAAACACTTTGACGTGAGGCTCGAACCTGAGAGACGTTCAATGGAGAGAATCGTCCGGCGGCTCACGCGGACACTTTCGCCGCGATCGCTTTCGCGAGGGCCGCGAATCCCGCTTCCACGTTGAGCCCCGTCTTCGCGGACGTGAACAGGAACGGCGCGCGGTGCGAGGCCGCGAGGTCCCGCACGTCGCCCTCCGTGACGGCCTGCTCGTCCTTCAGGTCCACCTTGTTCGCGAGGAACTGGACGGGGATGTGTCCCGTGACCTTCACGACCGCGGCGATCCACTCGCCCAGGTCGTCGAGGGTCTCCTTCCGGGTCACGTCGCACACGGCGAGGACGCCCTGGGCCCCGTGGAAGTACGCCTCCTTGAGGAGCTCCCGGAACCCCTTCTCGCCCATGATGTCCCAGATCGTCATGTCCACGGTGATCGGTCCCGACGCGCCGTCCACCGCGAGCTCCTTCTTGGAGACCTTCGCGCCGAGGGTCGAGATGTACCGGTCGTCGAACTGGTCGTGGACGAACCGCCGGATCAGGCACGTCTTCCCGACCGCGCCCTCGCCGACGAGGCAGACCTTGACCTTCATCCGCTGCGTTTCCATCGGGTTCCCCGCGTCCATTCGCCGATGCGCGGCCACGTCCATGAGGTTATAAAGCCGTTGTCGTGCGGTTATCTTGAGGGATAATGTGCCTGCGGACCCGAGCCGCGGCCTTCACGACTCGCCGCGCTTCCCGATCGCGTCCGCGAGGTCCTGGAACGCGTCCTGGACGCCCGTCCCGGTCTTCGCGCTGACCCGGTGCGTGCCCGCCTGGTGGATCACGCCCATCCGGCCCAGCTCGTCCTCGGACACGACGAGGCGCTCCGCGAGGTCCGACTTGTTCCCGAGGAACACGATGGGCACCTCGCCGACCTGCTTCTTGACCATCGTGACCCAGTTGCTCAGATCGTAGAACGTCTCCTTGCGCGTGAGGTCGCACACGGCGAGGACGCCCTGGGCCCCCTCGAAGTACGCGTCCCGCAGGAGGGTCCGGAACCCCTTCTCGCCCATGATGTCCCACACCATGAGGTCGAGGGTCGCGGGCACGCCCTTCCACTGGACGTTGACCGTCTTCTTCGTGACCTTCGTGCCGACCGTCGCGACGTACCGGTCGTCGAAGTTGTCCTGGACGAACCGCTTGATGAGGGACGTCTTGCCCACGGCGACGTCCCCGACGAGGCACACCTTCGCCTTCACGTGCTTGAGAGGCTGTGCCGGGGACGCCTGCATGGGGTCGGGCAAAGGAGCGCCTATTTATCTAGCGTGAGGGCGCGAGTATCGCCCCTGATAATTCTCATTCCTCGAGGCCCGGTTTCTTTCCGAACCGGTCCTTCGCGATGCGCTCCGCGAGGGACTGGAACGCGAGCTCGACGTTCACGCCCGTCTTCGCGGAGGTGAAGTGGAACGGGCTGTCGTACGCACGCGCGGCCTGCACCATCCCGTCCTCGTGGACCTCCTGGCTGTCCTTCAGGTCCGTCTTGTTCGCGAGGAACTCGATCGGGATGCGGCCCGTCACGCTGTACACGCCCTCGATCCAGTCGTCCAGATCCTCGAGGGTCCGCTTCCGCGTGACGTCGCACACGGCCAGGATGCCTTTCGCGCCGTAGAAGTACGCCTCCTTCAGCAACTCTCGGAAGCCCTTCTGGCCCATGATGTCCCAGATCGTCATGTCGATCTTGAGTTCGCCCGGGCCCTCCGGGTTCACGACGACGAGCTCCTTCTTGGAGACCTTCGTGCCGAGGGTCTGAATGTACTTGTCGTCGAAATCGTCGAGGACGAAGCGCCGGATCAGGGATGTCTTCCCGACGGCGGCCTCCCCGACGAGGCACACCTTCATCTTCATCCGCTTGACTTCCACGGAACTCCAGCCCCGGGACGTGGCATACCCGGCATGGCCCGCATAAACGTTGTGGGTGTGTTCTCTACGTTGATACGAACGGAAGACCGTCCCCCCGCTCGAGGTCACGCGGGTCCGCGCGGAACGTCAGGGAGGTGGGAGGGGACCGGGTCGCGCAGCACCTTGCTGAAGCAGTCGTCGACCCCGGGAAACGCTCCGCCGCTCCCATCCCAATCGACGATCGCGTCGCGGTACCGTTCCTCGAACTCCTGCAGCGCGTCCGAGATCCGGTACCGGACGGACTCGAGGTCACGTCCGTGGACGACGGCGGCCACGATCGTGTGCTTCCCCCGGACGAACGCGATCGTGTGCTCGCCGTAGCGCATCTCGTCGAGTTGGCCGCCCATCGTCGCAAGGGTCTGTTTGACGAACGACTGGACGGCCGTCAACATGCCGCCCAGGATGTCCCGGTCCAGGTCCGTGCGCAAGCTGTCCGAATAGTGCCGGATCAGCGTGCCGCCGCCGTGCAGCACGAACAGCTCCGAAATGGTCGAGCTCGACGCGGTTTCGACCCCGAGCGCCTGCCCGACCTGGGTCGCGGCCTTCTGGAGCTCGAGCCGGACGAGGCCAAGGTTCGCGTCCTTCTGGAGGACCGCGAGCACGCTTGCCTGGCCCGCGGCGACGGGGATGGCGGCCACGTTGGCCTCCTCGCCCTCGATCATGATGAGCTTAGGACCTTTGATCCCCAGGTTCGCGAGGACGCTCCCCGCGGACTCCGTGATCAACGTGCTCATCGCGGCAATCACATTCAGGTCGAGGCCGTGGGCGATCTCGCTCGCGATGGGCAGCCCCTGGCCGTCGACGACGACGACCCCTCGGATCCCCCGCGCGCGCCGCATGAGGCCCTTGAGCGCGTTCGCGAGCTGGTCCTCGAGTCCCTCGAGGAGGGACGCGCCGTTCGTCCGCACGGCGACGTCAAGACGGGCCATTTCGGTTGCCTCTCTGGGCTCCGCCGTTCCTCGCGGGCCTCCCCCGAGTGAAAAACCGTCCGGGAGGTCTCGCGATCAGGAGGAGTTCGAAGCTGCCATACGCCACCGAACCGAGGAAGAGGAAAATGACGGCCAGGCTGACGGCCGAAGGGATCGCGATCCCGATGAATACGAGGAGGAGGTCCGCGGCGAGTAGCCCGAACCCGATGACGAAAGCGAGCAGGAAGCGAAGGATCCGAGCCGACATGATGAACAGGCGCGCCCGTCGGACTTCCGCGTTCATCCGCAGGAAGGTCACATAGGTTGCGCCGAGGAACACGGCGATGGTCACGAGGACCGCTTCGAACGCGATTTGGATCGGGTCTGCCAGTGCCGTTCCCCCGGGTGGAGATGGCACAAGCGGTCGCAGCGCATATGAAGCTTGAGCCCCGATTATCAGGCTGCGATGCCAGGGACCGCGGACCCGCTGCCTCCCAGAATACGAAAACGGATAAGGGAGCGGATCGCCATACGCCCGCCGGGACGAGACGATGTGCGACGAATACGACGACGAACGGCTCGTCGCCTTGTGGCGCGCTCTCGCCGCGGCGAAGTCGGGGAACCCCGTCGAGGACCTCGAGGACGATGAACGCGTCCTCCCGACCCTCCTCGCGCCACCGGCCGAGGCGTCGAAGCGCGTCGCGAGGTCTTCGAGCCGCTGATCGGCGGCCCCTCTCGGCATCCCGAGGACGCGCGCCGCCCGGCGGGGCGGTTCGATCAAGCGTTTTCCAAACCGTTAAATAGACCCCGTCCTTTCGCGACGGAAGTCGTGCATACCAGACGCCTCCGGGCAATCCTCCGGGATCCCGGGAATGCGGCCCCGGTCTTCTGGGCTCGCAGGCGGCGTCACGGTCGCTCGACCCGACGCGCTCTCGTCGCGCTACGAGGAGAGCATCCTCTCCGGAGGACCCGGACGTGCCAAAGGAGCATCGACCCCGCCACGGCTCGATGGGCTTTTCGCCCCGCAAGAGGAGCGAGAGCCCGGTGCCCCACTTCTCGAGCTGGCCCGAGATCGACGGGGCGCCGAAGGTCCAGGGGTTCGCGGGATACAAGGCGGGCATGACCCACGCCCTGGTCGTGGACTACCGCCCCACCTCGACCACCTCGGGCCAGGAGGTCCAGATCCCCGTGACCGTCGTGGAGGTGCCGCCCATGAAGGTCGCCGCGGTCCGGTTCTACCGGCGCACCACGGAAGGCCTCAAGTCCGCGGCCGAGGTGTGGTCTTCGAAGCTCGACAAGGAGCTGTCGCGGCTCCTCCCGGTCCCGCAAGACTACGACGCGGACGCCGCGTGGTCCAAGGTGGACCCGGCCCTCGTGGACGACGTCCGCCTGGTCACGTACACGCAGCCCGTCCTCGTGACCGGCGTGCCCACGAAGACCCCGGAGCTCATGGAGAACCGCGTGGGCGGCGGCACCGTCGAGGACCGCATCGCGTACGCGAGGGGCCTGCTCGGCAAGGAGCTTCCGATCACGGAGTTCTGCAAGGAGGGCTCCATGGTCGACGTGGCCGCGATCACGAAGGGGAAGGGCTGGCAGGGCCACCACACCCGCTGGGGCACCCGCCTCCTGAGCCACAAGAACTCGAAGCATCGGCGGAACATCGGGACGTTGGGGAACTTCTCGCCCGGGTACGTCCGGCCGACGGTCCCGCAGGGCGGGCAGTTCGGGTACCACCAGCGGACGGAGTACAACAAACGGGTCCTCAAGATCGGGGCCGAAGGGGATGAGATCACCCCGAACGGCGGCTTCCTGCACTTCGGGAAGGTGCGGAACCCGTACGTCCTCCTGCACGGCTCCATCCCGGGCCCCACGAAGCGCCTCGTCCGGCTGCGGGACGCGGCCCGCGGCGGCTACGTCAAGCTCGAGAAGTCGCCCGAACTCACGTACGTATCGAAGGAATCGAAGCAGGGGGCCTGAGGACCGTGGCGTCGGATCCCGAGGAGACCAAGACGCCGGAGGGAGCCGCGCCGGAGGCTCCCGCGGAGGCCACCGCGGAGGCGCCCGCACCGACCCGCGGTCGCGCGAGACGCGCCAAAGGCCCGAAGCCTCCGAAAGCCCCGAAAGCCCCGAAAGCCACGAAGGCCGAGAGAGCGGAGCAGGCCGACCAGGCCGCGAAGGCCGCGAAGGCGAAGCGGGAGGTCCGGGCCCTCAAGCCCGGCCAGGTCAACGTGTACTCGATCGACGGCACGCCCCTGAGGTCCGTCGAACTCCCGCCCGTGTTCCACGCGGAGGTGCGCACGGACCTGATCCGTCGGGCCGTGACTGCGTTCCAGGCGAACCGGCGGCAGCCGTACGGTCCGAGCCCGAAGGCCGGCATGCGCCACAGCGTCCGCTGGTCCGGGAAGGGACAGGGCGTCTCCCGCGTCCCGCGGATCCGGGGGACGATGAGGGGGGCCCAGGCCCCCGGTACCGTGGGCGGTCGGAAGGGCCATCCCCCGCGCATCGAGAAGATCTGGGCGAAGAAGATCAATTACCGGGAGCGTCGGCTCGCGCGGAACGCGGCCCTCGCCGCCCTGCGGGACGCGACCCTCGTCGCGGGCCGCGGGCATCGGTTCCAGGCGGACCTGAGCCTGCCTGTCGTCGTGGAGGACGCCCTCGAGGCGATCGAGCGGGAGGACGGCGCCGCGAAGGCCGGCCTCGAGATCATCGAGGCCCTCGGCCTGTGGCCCGACGTGGAGCGGGCGAAGGAAGGACGCCACGTGCGAGCGGGCCGCGGGAAGCTTCGTGGCCGGCGATACCGCACCCCGAAGAGCCTGTTGCTCGTCGTGAAGGACCCCCGGAAGGTCCGGCGGGCCTTCGGGAACCTGCCCGGCGTCGACGTGATCGGGGTCTCGTCCCTCAACGCGGAGGTCCTCGCCCCGGGCGGGGACGCGGGCCGCCTCGCCGTCTTCAGCGAGGGCGCCCTCGAGGCGATCCGGAGCTGGCAGCCATGAAGCCCCACGCGATCCTCTTCCATCCGTACGTGACGGAGAAGTCCCTCAACATGCTCCAGGGCACGCCGGCTCAGGAGCTGAAGGACGGGAACCGCCTCGAGTTCCTCGTGCTCCGGGAAGCGACGAAGACGGAGATCAAGAAGGCGTTCGAGGACCTGTTCCAGGTCAAGGTGAAAGCCGTCAACACGTACATCCGGAAGGACGGCAAGCACGCGATCATCACCCTCAAGCCCGAGTTCTCCGCGGAGGAGGTTGGCATGCGGATCGGGGTGTTCTGATGGGGAAGAACCTCCAGACCCAGCGGCGCGGCCGGGGCACGTCCCCGACGTACCGATCCCCGAGCCACCGCCATCCGGGCCCCGTGGAGCATCCCCACCTTCGCGGGGCCGGGGTCGTCACGTCGATCTTCCAGGCCCCGGGCCACACGGCCCCCCTCGCGCGGGTCCGCTACGACGGGCAGGAGATCCTCATGATCGCGTGCGACGGGCTTCAGGTCGGACAGACCGTGACCGTCGGGGTGCCGAACGTGGACCGCGGAAACACGCTCCCCCTCTCCGAGATCCCGGAGGGCACCCTCGTGTACAACATCGAGGGCACCCCGGGCGACGGAGGCCGGTACGTGAGGGCCGCCGGCACGACGGCCGTCGTCGTGGGCCGTGGGGACCACGTGGTCGTGCAGCTCCCGTCGGGCCACTTCAAGCCGTTCCATCCGCTCTGCCGCGCGACGATCGGGGCCGTCGCGGGGGCCGGCCGCGGGGACAAGCCGTTCACGAAGGCGGGCAAGAAGTGGCACTCGTTCCGGTCGTTCAGCAAGGCGCCCCTGAGAGTCCGAGGGGTCGCGATGAACGCGGTCAACCACCCGCACGGCGGCGGCTCCCACCAGCACGTGGGCGGGCCGAGCACGGTCGGGTACGACGCGCCTCCCGGCCGCAAGGTGGGTCGGCTCTCCCCGAGGCCCAAGCGGATGAAGACGAAGCGACGGAGGTAGACGGACCATGGCGAAGAAGATGGGCGGGCTCGCGAAGGCGGCGCGGCGCAAGCTGCGGAAGCGCGCGGGCGCCGTGGACACGCGCCGGCGGAAGGAGTTCACGTACCGCGGGTACACCCTGGAGGAGATGAAGGCGATGACCCTCGAGGAGATCATCGAGTTGCTCCCCGCGCGGGCCCGGCGGTCGTACATCCGCGGCCTCGACGAGGAGCGGCTCACGTTCGTCGAGAGGCTCCGGGCGAACGGGTCCGAGAAGGCCCTGAAGACGCACTGCCGGGACGTGCCGATCCTCCCCGACTTCGTGGGGAAGAAGATCGCGGTCCACAACGGGAAGGAGTTCGTCGGGGTCGAGATCAAGCCCGAGATGATCGGGCACTTCATCGGGGAGTTCGCGATGACCCGCAAGACCGTCTCCCACAGCGGCCCGGGGGTCGGCGCGACGCGGTCGTCCAAGTTCATGCCGCTCAAGTGAGGACGTCGGATGACGAAGCTCGGATACACGGTCGAGGTCGCGGTCGAGACGATGTCGCGGGCGTACGGGCGGGAGCTCCCGATCTCGTGGAAGAAGAGCATCGAGCTCGCGCGGGCCCTCCGGGGCCGGACCGTCGAGCAGGCGCGCGGCTACCTGGAGGCCGTCATCGCCCTCAAACAGCCCGTCCCGTTCAAGCGGTACAAGCGGTGGGTCGCGCACAAGTCCGGGCACGGGCCCGCCCGCTACCCCGTGAAGGCCGCGAAGGAGTTCCTCCGGGTCCTCGAGAACGCGGTCGCGAACGCGGAGTTCACGGGCAAGGACGACCCGGACGCGATGCGGATCAAGGTGATCAACGCGCACAAGGGCCCCGTGACCAAGGCCTTCCGGCCCCGCGCCCAGGGACGGAGCACGCCGTGGAACCACGACACCGTGAACCTGGAGATCGTGCTCGAGGAGGCGGCCTGATGGCGAACGAGGCCGCGACGATGCGGCGGAAGGACAAGCGGATCATCGTCGAGAACATGCGGCGCGTCCTGCTCAAGGAGTACCTGATGAAGGAGACGCGGCGGGCGGGCTTCGGCGGGCTTGACATCCAGCGCACGCCGATGGGGACGCGGGTCACCCTCCTGGCGGAGCGGCCCGGCCTCGTGATCGGCCGGAAGGGCAGCGCGATCAAGAACCTCACGGAGGCGGTCGAGCAGCGCTTCCGGTTCGACAATCCCCAGATCGAGGTCCAGGAGGTCGAGCGGCCCGCCCTCAACGCGCAGATCATGGCGGAGAAGCTGTCCAACGCCCTCGAGCGGGGCTGGCACTTCCGCCGTGCGGGCCACTCGACGGTCCGCCGGATCATGGAGGCGGGCGCGAAGGGCTGCCTCGTCGTGATCGCGGGCAAGCTCACGGGCCAGCGCCACCGCCGGGAGAAGTTCAAGTCGGGGCACATCAAGTACTGCGGCGAGCCCCGCTACCTCTGGATGGACCGCGGGTTCGCGATCGCCAAGCTCAAGCCCGGCGTGATCGGCGTGACCGTGGAGGTCATGAACCCCCTCGCGAAGCTCCCGGACGAGATCGAGGTCGCCGCCGCGCGAGAAGCCCCCGCGGAGGCCGCGCCGATGCCGGAGCCGGAGGGGCCCGAGCCGGAGCCCGAGATCCCCGTGCCGGAGCCCGGGCCCGCCCCGCCGCCGGAGGGGGAGCCGGAGCCCGAGGACGAGCCGCCTCTCCCCGAGGAGCCCGCGGAGACGGGTCCCCAGGTGAAGAAGAGCAAGGTCGCGACGAAGCGGCTCAAGAAGGTCCTGAAGGAAAGCAAGGAGCTCGGCGTCGAGGTCGACGTCGACGTGGGAGAGAAGTAGCGTGCCGCTCCTCCGCACGAAGGAGATCCGGGCCATGGACCCGGAGACGCGCGCGAAGCGGCTCGTCGAGCTGCGGGACGAGCTCATGCACGAGCGCGGGGTCGCGGCGATGGGCGGCGCGCCTCCGAGCCCCGGCAAGATCCGCGCCCTGCGCAAGAACATCGCGCGCATCCTGACGATCATGGGGGAGGAGGAACGCTTGGGACGCCGGAGCGGGCCGGTCCCGAAGCCCGCGGACGAGGAGTCGAGCTGATGGCCGCCATCTGTTCCGTGTGCGGGCTCCCGGACGAGCTGTGCATGTGCGAGGAGATCGCGAAGGAGCAGCAGCAGATCCGGGTGTACAACGACACCCGGCGGTACGGGAAGGTCGTGACGATCGTGGACGGGCTCGACTCGAGCGACATCGACATCGACGAGCTCGCGAGGACCCTCAAGAATCGCTGTGCCGCGGGGGGCACCGCGAAGGAGGGCCGCATCGAACTCCAGGGACAGCACCGTCGGAGGGTCCAGGCCGTCCTCGAGGGGATGGGCTACCAGGTCGAGGTGCGATGATGTGAATCTGCGGAAGCATGAGCTCATCGGGCTCGCGGTGGAGGTCGTCCGGGCCACGGATCCCTCCCTCGTGGGCCTGAAGGGCCGCGTGGTCGACGAGACCCGCAACATGCTCCTCGTGGACACGGGTGGTGGAGAGAAGATGATCGCGAAGCGCGGCAGCCGATTCCGGTTCGAGGTCCAAGGCGGGACCGAAGTGGAGGGCGACGAGATCGCCTTCCGGCCCGAGGACCGCATCAAGCGGGCGAGGTGACCCGGATGCCCAAGGCGAAGACGGATCCGGCGAAGCCCGCGGCGCGGGACATCGGGATCGACGTGCCCCTCCCGGCGCGGGCTTGCGACGACCACAACTGCCCGTTCCACGGGCGGCTCCCGGTCCGCGGGCAGATGCTCGAGGCCGTCGTCGTGTCCCTCCGGATGCAGCGGACCGCGGTCGTCGAGCGGGAGTACCTCCGCTACATCAAGAAGTACGAGCGGTTCGAGAAGCGCACGAGGCGGATGAACGTCCACGCGCCTCCTTGCCTGTCCCTGGGCGTCGGGAACCGGGTCTCGATCATGGAGTGCCGGCCCGTCTCGAAGACGGTCGCGTACGTCGCGATCCACAACAAGGAGGCCGCCGCGTGAAGGGCCTCCCGGGCCGCCAGACACGGGGCCTCCCGAAGGGGGCGCGCCTCGAGTGCATCGACAACACGGGCGCGAAGATCGTGGAGATCGTCGATGTGCCGAAGTACCACGGGGTCCGCAACCGGATCGCCTCTGCGGGGATCGCGGACTTCCTCGTCGTGACCGTGAAGAAGGGCACGCCGGCGACGCGGAAGCAGCTCATGAACGCGGTCATCGTGCGGCAGCGCCGCCCCTTCCGGCGGCCCGAGGGCACGATGGTCCAGTTCGAGGACAACGCATGCGTGATCGTGACCCCGGAAGGGGAGACGAAGGGCTCGGACATCAAGGGGCCCGTCGCCCGGGAGGCCGCGGAGCGATGGCCGAGGATCGCCGCGACGGCGAGCATGATCGTGTGAGGTGCCGAACATGGTGAGTTCCAGACCCAGGGTCCAACGGAAGCGGGCCGCGGAGGCCCCCTGGCACCGGAGGCGGACCGCCGTCGCGTCCCACCTGGACCCGAAGATCCACGAACGCGGGAAGGGCCGGATGCCGCGGGCCATCCCCGTCCGGAGGGGGGACACGGTCCGCGTGATGCGCGGGTCCTTCCGGGGGCGGGAAGGGACCGTCGTAAGCGTGGACTCGGTCCACGGGACCGTCGTGATCGAGGGGATCACGATCGAGAAGACGGACGAGAAGAAGGTCGCCCGGCCGATCCACGCGTCGAATCTGATGATCACGAAGCTCGACGACACGGACGCAAAGCGAAGGCAGAGGTACGAGGCGTGAGCCGATGAAGAAGCACCTGAAGCGGCTGCCGGCCCCGCGGAGCTGGGCCCTCTCGCGGAAGACGGCGTTCTGGGTCACCCGGCCCTCCCCGGGCCCCCACCCGCTCGAGCGTTGCGTGCCCATCGGCCTGATCCTTCGCGACATGCTCCGGGTGTGCGACACGGCGCGGGAGGCGCGCCACATCCTGAACACGCGGGCCGTGCTCGTGGACGGACGGCCCGTCGTGAACCCGAAGTTCCCGGTCGGGCTCATGGACGTCGTGAGCCTCTCCGAGGTGAAGGCCCACTACCGGATGCTCGTGAACCGGCGCGGGCGGATGGCCCTCGTGCCCCTCGGGGACGGGGAGGCCGCCTGGAAGCTGTGCCGGATCGAGGACAAGACGACGGTCCGCGGCGGCAAGACCCAGCTCAACCTGCACGACGGCAGGAACCTCGTCCTCCCGAAGGACGCGTACAAGGCGGGCACGTCCCTCAAGATCGCCGTGCCGGCCCAGGAGGTCCTCGGGCATTTCGAGCTCGCGGCCGGGATGGTCGCGTTCGTCAGCGGCGGGAAGCACGTCGGGGAGATCGCCCACGTCCTCGAGGTCCACCGCACCCGGAACCCCCGCGCAAACATCGTCACGTTCAAGGAGGGCTTCTCCACGGACATCGACAAGGTGTTCGTGATCGGCAAGGAGACGCCGGAGGTCCACGTCCCGGAGGCGTCCGCGCTGTAGGTGGTACGATGGGGGACATGCGCGCCATCCGGATCGAGAAGATCGTCGTGAACATCGGGGTCGGCGAAGCCGGCGAGAAGCTCGTGAAGGCACAGAAGGTCCTCGACCTCGTGACCCGGAGGAGGTCCGTCCAGACCCTGAGCCACCGGGCCGTGCGCGACTGGGGCGTTCGGCGGAACATGCCGATCGGCGCGATAGTCACCCTCCGCGGGGACGACGCGGACGGGTTCCTCAAGCGGGCCCTCTCGATCCGGGCGAACCGGCTCCCCGCGTACAGCTTCGACGCGCGCGGGAACTTCTCCTTCGGGGTGGCGGACTACACGGACTTCGAGGGGATGAAGTACGATCCCGAGATCGGCGTGTTCGGGATGGATGTCGCGGTGAGCCTCAAGCGGCCCGGTTGGCGCGTGGCCCGTCGCGCCGTGAAGCCCCGGCCGATCGCGCCGCGCCACCGGATCACGCGCGCGGAGGGGATCGCGTTCATGAAGGAGCGGTTCGGCGTCGAGGTGGTCGAGTGAAGCGCGTGAAGACCTTCGGACGCAAGAAGGGCTGTCTCCGGTGCGGCCGGAAGCGCGGCATCGTCCGCCGGTACGGGCTCCACCTGTGCCGCCAGTGCTTCCGGGAGATCGCGTACGAGCTCGGCTTTCGGAAGTACAGCTGAGGTGACCCGATGCTCCAGGATCCTCTCAACGACGCGATGACGATGATCCGCAACGCGGAGGCGAGCGGCCACTCCGAGTGCACGATCCGGCCCGCGTCGAAGCTCATCGGCCGGGTCCTCAAGGTCATGCAGGACTCCGACTACGTGGCGTCCTTCGAGTTCGTGGACGACCACCGCGGCGGCCTGTTCCGGGTCGTCCTCAAGGGGAACATCAACAGCTGCGGCGTGATCAAGCCCCGGTTCGCCGTGAAGCGGACGGACCTCGAGAAGTTCGAGGCGCGGTATCTGCCCGCCCAAGACTTCGGCGTCCTCATCCTGACGACGACGGAGGGCGTGATCTCCCAGACGAAGGCGAAGGAGATCGGCGTGGGCGGCAAGCTCCTCGCGTACGTGTACTGAGGTGGGTCATGCCGATCGCAGGTCGACTCGAGGAACGCGTGAAGGTCCCGGACGGGGTCCGAGCGTCCCTCGACGGGGAGGTCCTCGTCGTCTCCGGGAAGGGGGCGAGCCTCCGGCGGCGCCTCGTCCATCCGCGCGTTCGGCTCGCCGTGAGCGGGTCGGAGGTCGCCGTGTCGAGCGAGTACCCGACGCGGCGGGAGAAGGCCCTCGTCGGGACGTTCGCGGCCCACATCCGGAACATGGTCGTCGGGGTCACGGAGGGCTTCACGTACGAGATGAAGATCGTGTACAGCCACTTCCCCGTGAAGGCGACCGTGAAGGGGAACGACTTCGTGATCGAGAACTTCCTCGGCGAGAAGTTCCCGCGCCACGCGGACATCGTCGGGGACACGAAGGTCGAAGTGAACGCGGACCGCGTCCTCCTGACCGGGGCGGACATCGAGGCGGTGTCCCAGACGGCCGCGAACATCGAGCTGGCTACGCGGATTCGTGGGTTCGACCCGCGCGTGTTCCAGGACGGCATCTACATCACGCGCAAGGCCGGGGAGGAATGAGGATGGCCGAGGAGACGAAACCCGAGGGGACGAAGCCCGCGAAGAAGCCGAAGAAGGCCCTCGAGGCGCCTCCCGTCGAGCCCAGGCCCGGAGCCGATCGGCCCACGCCGACCGAGATCCGCGCCGCAAAGAAGGCCCAGCTCGTCGCGTGGTCCGAGTCGTTCGGCCTCGAGACGGAGGGCAAGGTGGACGACCTCCGGAAGCGCCTGATCACCCACCTCGCCAAGGAGACCGCGGCGCCGAAGGAGAAGGAGCCGGAGAAGCGGAAGGAGGAACTCGAGGCGAAGAAGCCGGCCGCCAAGAAGGAGGCGCCGAAGCCGGCCAAGGGCCGGAAGCCCGCGAGGGGGAAGCCCGAACCGAAGGCGAAGGCGCCGGCCAAGAAGGCGGAGGAGCCCGAAGAGGAGCCCGAGGAGGAGCACGTCCCCCGGCAGAAGCCGAAACTCGACGACCGCACGTGGAGGCTCCTCCGGGTCCGCGCGAAGAAGGCCGCGGCCCGGCCCCCGTTCCATCGCCAGGAGTGGTTCCGCTACAAGAAGTTCGGTGACGAGTGGCGCAAGCCGCAGGGAGGCCAATCCAAGCTGCGTCGCCACTTCGGGTACCGATGGAACCTCCCCTCGATCGGATACCGCGGTCCGCGGGAGGTGCGGGGCCTCCACCCGAGCGGCTTCCGGGAGGTCCTCGTCCACAACGTCCGCCAGCTGGACGGGATCGACCCCGCGCGCCAGGCCGTTCGGATCGCCCACGCGGTCGGCACGAGGAAGCGCGAGCTCATCGAGAAGGCGTGCGCGAAGCGCGAGATCCGCGTCCTGAACCGGATGGTGACGGAGTGAGGTTCAACCACCAGCGCCGCCTCGCGGCGGCCGTCCTGGGAGTCGGACTGAACCGCGTGCGGATCACGACGGACCCCGCGGAGCAGGAGAACATCCTGGACGCGATCACGCGGGAGCAGATCCGGGACCTCATCCGGCGGCACGTGATCACGAAGCGCCCCGAGGTGGGCGTGTCGCGGGCCCGGGCCCGCGCGCGGAGCGTGCAGCGGTCCAAGGGCCGCCGCCGCGGGATCGGCTCCCGGGAGGGCGGCTCGAACGCCCGGGATCCATCGAAGCGCCGCTGGATCCGGACGATCCGCGTCCTGCGGGCCCACCTGCGCGAGCTCAAGGTCCAGGGGCGCATCGACGTGCGCACGTACCGGCGGTTCTACGCGCAGGCGAAGGGCGGCATGTTCAAGTCGAGGGCCCACTTGGTCCAGCAGCTCCAGGCCGCGGGCCTGCTCAAGGAGGCGTCCACGTGAAGCGACAGGGTCCCCACTACCGCGTCCCGTTCCGCCGAAGGCGGGAGGGCCGTACGGACTATCGGCTCCGGGCCCGGCTCCTGCGCGGCGGGAAGCCGCGCGCCGTCGTCCGCAAGACGCTCAACCAGGTCATCGTCCAGATCGTGGCGTCCTCCGCGGCCGGGGACGTCGTCCTCGCGACGGCGACCGCGCGGGACCTCGTGAAGCAGGGCTGGTCCTCGGGGACGGGTAACCTCCCCGCGGCGTACCTCACGGGATTCCTCGCCGGGAAGCGGGCCGCCGCGGCGGGCGTGTCCGAGGCCGTCCTGGACATCGGGGCCCACAAGCCGACGAAGGGCGGTCGCGTGTTTGCGGCCCTCCAGGGGCTCCTCGATTCGGGCATCGCCGTGCCGCACAGTCCGGACATCCTGCCGTCCAAGGAGCGCCTCCACGGGGCCCATATCGGGGAGGCGTTGCCGCAGGCCGTGGACGCGTTCAAGGCGAAGCTGGAGGCGGTCTGATGCCCGGCCGGCGGCGGGGACGCAGGCAGCGGAGCGACCGGCCGCGGGAGCGGCCCGTCCGAGACCTGAGCGCCTGGAACCCGAAGACGAAGCTCGGCCGGCTCGTCCTGAAGGGCGACATCACGACGATGACGGACCTCGTGCGGACGGGCCTGCCCGTCCGGGAGCCGGAGATCGTTGACATCCTCCTCCCGGAGACGGAGGACGAGGTCCTCGACGTGAACATGGTCCAGCGGATGACTGACTCGGGCCGGCGAGTGAACTTCGTGATCACGTGCGTCGTCGGGAACAAGGACGGGTTCGTCGGCCTGGGCCGGGCCCGCGGGCGCGAGGTCGGCCCGTCGATCCGCAAGGCGATCGACAATGCGAAGCTCAACATGATCGAGGTGAAGCGGGGCTGCGGCTCGTGGGAATGCGGCTGCCAGCGGGCCCACTCCCTCCCGTTCAAGGTGGCCGGCCGGAGCGGATCCGTGGACGTGACCCTGAAGTCCGCCCCCCAGGGCGTCGGGCTCGCGGTCGGGGACATCGCGAAGAGCGTCCTGCGGCTCGCGGGGATCACGGACGCGTGGGGCTTCACGAAAGGCCACACGAAGACGACGGTCAACTACGCCCTCGCCACGTTCGACGCGCTGCGCAAGACGGTCGGGGTGAAGGTGCGCAGCGAGCAGGCGGACCGGCTCCGGATCAAGGCGGGTGCGGAACAGGTGTTCGTGTACAAGGCGAAGCCCGCCGTGGAGCCGGAGGTCGGGCTCCCCGAGGAAGTCGAGGTGGAGGGCGCGGACCTCACGACGGACGAGGCGAAGCCCGCCGGGAAGAAGGAAGGCGAGGAGGGCGAGGGACCGTGACGTTCGCCGTCGTGCGGCTGCGGGGCAAGGGGGACCTCGCGTCCCCCGTCAAAGACACCCTCCGGATGCTCCACCTGACCCGCCAGAACCACTGCGTGTTCGTGCCCGAGGACGCCACGTACCGCGGGATGCTCCAGCTCGTGAAGGACCACGTGACGTGGGGGGAGATCGACGCGGAGGTCCTCGCGAAGCTCCTCCTGAGGCGGGGCCGCGCGGCCGGGGACAAGCCCATCGACGACGCGTTCGTGAAGGCGCACAGCCCGTTCAAGTCGATCTGGGACCTCGCGCAGGCCATCGCGAAGGGGGACGCGACCCTGCGGGACGTGCAGGAGATGCGGCCCCTCCTGAGGCTCCACCCGGCCGTGAAAGGGCTCCGGGGGATCAAGCGCGGCTACCACGACCGAGGGGACCTCGGGTACCGGGGGAAGGCGATCAACGCGCTCCTTCAGCGGATGATCTTCGAGGAGGCGTCGGGCCGTGGTCCGTAAGACGAAGCGGTTCCGCGGGAGCCGCACGCACGGCCGCGGGAAGAAGCACGGCCGGGGCGCGGGCGGCCGGGGCGGGACCGGGAACGCGGGGCTCCATAAACACAAGTTCAAATGGATGATCAAGTACGACCCGGACCACTTCGGCGCGTACGGGTTCTTCCGGCACGCCCAGATCCGCGAGACGAAGGCGATCAACATCGAGGACGTCCTGGGACGCCTCTCGGAGCTCGAGGCCGAGGGGCACGCGAAGCGGGACGCGGGCCGCGTCGCGGTGGACCTGACCGCGGCGGGCTTCGACAAACTTCTTAGCCGGGGCCGCGTAGCCCTCGCGATGGACATCACGGTGGCCCGGGCCTCGGAGGGCGCCGTCGCGAAGGTCGCCGCCGCGGGCGGCAAGGTCATCCTGCCCGAGGGGTCCGGGGAATAGGCCGATGCCGCTCGAGGAGAAGAAGAAGAGCCGCCTATACTCCCTGAAGCCTCTCACGGACCGACTGCCCGCGGTGATCCGGCCCGAGGGCCACGTCCAGTTCCGGACCAAGATGCTTTGGGTCCTGCTCACCCTCGTCCTGTACTTCGCCCTCACGAACGTCTTCATCTACGGGCTCGACCAGGGCAACGTGATCGACTTCTTCTCGAGCCTGCGCGCGATCCTCGCGGGGGCCCAGGGCTCCCTCATGCACCTCGGGATCGGCCCCATCGTGACGGGCTCCATCATCATGCAGCTGTTCGCGGGTGCGAAGATCATCAACCTGAACCTGCGGGACAACGAGGACAAGTCCGTGTACCAGGGGACCCAGAAGCTCCTCGTGATCATCATGATCTTCGTGGAGGCGATCCCCCAGGTGTTCGGCTTCCTCGAGCCCGCGCAGGGCTTCACGGCGAACCTGAACGGGGGCCTCCTGTGGGGACTCATCCCCGCGGGGAACGGGGACACGATGGCGAAGTTCCTCATCGTGACGCAGCTCTTCGCCGGTTCGTATCTCGTGTTCCTCATGGACGAGGTCGTCTCGAAGTGGGGCATCGGGTCCGGGATCTCCCTGTTCATCGCGGCCGGCGTCGCGCAACAGATCTTCACGGGGACGTTCAACTGGGAGCCCGCGAGCGCGACCAGCGCGATCCCGGCGGGGACCGTCCCGAAGACGATCTACTACCTGCAGAACGTGCCCGCGAACCAGATCGCGTCCCAGGGCCTGGAGCAGATCATGTTCGCGCCCCCGAACCCTCTGATCGCCCTGATCGGGACCCTCGTGATCTTCATGATCGTCGCGTACACGGAGTCCACGCGGATCGAGCTGCCCCTGGCCCACGGGGCCGCCCGGGGGGCCCGCGGCCGCTACCCGATCCGGCTCATGTACGCCTCGAACATCCCCGTGATCCTGGTCGCCGCGGTCCTCGCGAACGTGTCCATGTTCTCCCTCCTCTTCTGGCAGCACCCCGAATGGCCCATCCTGGGTCAGAACGGGTGGATCGGGTCGTACCCGGGACCGAACGACATCGGCGTCGTGACGGGCCAGATCCAGCGCACGACCCCGACGGGGGGCCTCGCGTACTACTTCTCGAACATCCAGGGGGTCCAGGACTGGCTCCTGCCGCTCCTCAATCCCGACGTGTACTACGGATACCTTCGGGGGCAGGCGTACTGGCAGGTGTTCCTCCACCTCGTCACGTTCCTCCTCGTGATGATCGGCGGCTCGATCGTGTTCGCGAAGTTCTGGATCGTCACGACGAACATGGGCCCCGAGTCCGTCGCGGAACAGATCGAGTCGAGCGGGATGCAGATCCCGGGGTTCCGTCGAGACCCGCGGATCCTGCGTCGCGTCCTGGAGAGGTACATCCCCGTCGTGACGGTGATATCCGGGGCTTCCGTGGGCGCCCTCGCCGCGGGCGCCGACATGATCGGGACCGTCGGGAACGCGTCCGGCACGGGGGTCCTCCTCGCGGTCGGGATCATGATCCAGCTGTACGAGGCGATCGGCCGGGAGCAGATGATGGAGATGCACCCGGTGCTCCGGGAGTGGTTCGGCGGCCGCTAGCGCGTCTAGCGTCCGACCCACCGAAAGGCCATGATCACGAACAGGACCCCGACGACCGCGTTCATCGCGAGCGTCATCGCGTCGGAGCCGGCCCATGGACCGATCGCGATTGGCGCATCCCGCCACGGCCAGAGGAGCGGCGTGTCGACATGGTGGGGCAGGTCGAGCCCGAGGTGGGCGAGCCCCCCAGGACCGCGGAGACCGCGGCGACGGATGGGCCCTTCCGGTCGTCCACGAAGTCGCGGTGCGCGAACCGCCGCCAACCTTTCCCGGGGAACCGGCGGTCCAGGCGGGTCGCGGCCCACGGGACGAGGTGGCGCGCCGTCAGGAGGGTGACGACCAGGTTCACCGTGAGCACCCCGAGGATCGAGTGCATGAGCCCCCGGCTGAGGAACGGATCCCCCGTGAGGGGGTAGACGATCAGGATTTCGAGGTCGGGCACCATGGCCCCGAGGGACAGGGCGAGAACGTCGAAGCGCCGGGGCCAGCGGACGTACGCGGCCCACGCGGGCACGACGTGGAACGCGGTGAAGGGCATGCGGATCGGGCTCACTCGCCCGCGAGGTACCGGGCCAGGATCGCTTTCTGGACATGGAGGCGGTTCTCCGCCTGGTCGAACACGATGGACCGGGGTCCGTCCATCACGTCGTCCGTGATCTCGAGGCCACGGTGCGCGGGCAAGCAGTGCATGACGACCGCGTCGGGCTTCGCGGCGCTCAGGAGCTTCCCGTTCACCTGGTACGCTCGGAAGAGCCGCTCACGTTCTTCCCGTTCCTTCTCCATGCCCATGGACACCCAGACGTCCGTGTACACGACGTCCGCGTCGGTCACGGCCTCGAAGGGGTCGCGCACGACCTCGAGGACCGCGTCCGTCTCCTTCCCGATCCTCCGCGCGGCCGCGAGGAGGTGCGGATCGGGCTCGTAGCCCTCCGGGACGGCCGCGGCCATGCGGATCCCGAGGATCGCGCAACCGAGCAGGAGGGAGTTGCACACGTTGTTCCCGTCCCCGACGTAGGCGAGCTTCTTCCCCTTCAGCTGCCCGCGATGCTCTTGGGCCGTGAACAGGTCCGTCGCGATCTGGCACGGATGTTCCTTGTCGTCCAGGCCGTTGATCACGGGGACCGTCGCGTGCCTCGCGAACTCTACCACGTGCTCGTTGCGATACGCACGGTACATGATCCCGTCCACGTAGCGGCTGAGGACCCGCGCCGTGTCCGCGATCGTCTCGCCGCGGCCGACCTGGAGGTCGTTCGGGTTCAGGAAGAGGGCGTGCCCCCCGAGCTGCGTCATCCCGACCTCGAACGACACGCGGGTACGGGTCGAGGCCTTCTCGAAGATCATGGCGAGGCTCTTCCCGCGGAGCGGTTCGTACGGTTCGCCCGCCTTCGTGCGGTTCTTGATTTTCGCCGCGAGCTCGAGCAGGCCGACGAGGTCGTCGCGCACGTCGAGCATGGAGAGGAAGTCCCGCTTCGGCGCCACGGTCCGTCGATGCGGGGGAGGCTACAAAACACTATGCCTCGAGCCCGGGCGGCGAGCCGTCCGCATCCCCGCGGCGGATCCGGATGGGTCGCATGCATCAAATAGGGCGACTCGGATGGGCGTCCCCGTGTCGGTGCCGAGCCCGTCCGAATCCTTCCGGGACCGGGAGGCCCGCGAAGCCGCGATCCGGAAGCGGGCCCGGAGCCTCCGGCTCGGGAGCTCCGGTCTCGTCGTCCTGTTCCTCGCGGGGATCGGGACGGTCCTCTATCCGGACTACGTGGCGGCGTTCCTCGTGGCGATGGTCGTCGGCTTCCTCCTCGTCCTCGCGGCGTTCCTCGTGATCCGGCCCGTCGCGGGCTCTGCGGTGCGGCTCCGGGATCTGCTCAAGCAGCCGTGACGGTCGCGGGTCACACGTTTCAAGTGCGTGGCGCGCGATCCCCGCGAAAGGGCATCGTCGTCCTCGGGATCGACACGGTCGCGATCGTCGTCTCGGACGGCCGGAAGGCGATCGCATGGTACCGCGATGTCCTCGGGCTCGAGGTCGCGTACATCGGTCCCCCCGACTCGGCCCACGGGGCGAAAGGCACTCCCGAGTCACCCGGGCACTGGATCGAGCTCGGGCCCGCGAGGCCGCGGACCCGCGTGCACTTGTGCGAGATGGGCGGCGAGACGGAACCCGGGCCCACGGGGATCACGCTCCTGACGAACGACATCCGCGCGGACGCCGCGAGGATGCGCGCGAGCGGCGTGCGGTTCCTGTCCGAGCCCACGCGGACGGACTGGGGCGAAT
>DATETY010000067.1:0-2336 GCA_035283365.1 Thermoplasmata archaeon
GTTGTAGAACTTGGGTTCCACTTCGACCCGCACGAACAGCTTGTCCAGGATGTCCCGGTCCACGACGATCTCGTACCACTCGCCCACGCCTTCGACGTTCATCAGGACGTGCTCGACCTGGCTCGGGAAGACGTTGACCCCTCCGATGATGAGCATGTCGTCGCTCCGACCTCGGATCCGCCGCAGCCTGGGGTGCCAGCGACCGCAGGCGCACTCCTCTTCGTCGATCACGCTCAGGTCTCGCGTCCGGTAGCGGAGGAGGGGCATCGCCTGCCGCGTGAGCATCGTGAACACGAGCTCCCCCTGCTCGCCCGGTTCGAGGGCCGCCCCCGTGTGGGGGTCGATGATCTCCGGCAGGAACTCGTCCGCCCAGATGTGGAGCCCGGACTGCTCCTCGCACTCCATCGCGACGCCGGGACCGTACAGCTCGCTCAGGCCGTAGCAGTCGTTCGCGCGCAGGTTCAGCCCGTCCTGGATCTTCCGCCGCGCCTCCTCGGACCAGGGCTCTGCGCCGAACATGCCGAGCCGCAGGTGGAAGTCCTCCCGGGGTGCGTAGCCGTTCGCCCGAGCCTCCTCCGCGAGGTACATCGCGTACGAGGGCGTCGAGGCGAGGATCGTGGACTTCATGTCCTTCATGAACATGAGCTGCCGCCTCGTGTTTCCACCGGAGATGGGCCAGATGGCCAGGCCGAGGGTCTGCGCGCCGTAGTGGAACCCGAGCCCGCCCGTGAAGAGCCCGTACCCGTACGCGTTCTGCACGATGTCTCCGGGCTTCGCGCCCGCGGTCGCGTAGCAACGGGCCATGAGTCGTTTCCATGTGCTCAGGTCGTGTTCGTTGTAGCCCACGACCGTGGGCTTCCCCGTCGTGCCCGACGAGGCGTGGAATTCCCGGACCTCCCGCATCGGCACCGCGAGCAGGCCGTAGGGGTAGGCGTCCCGCAGGTCGTCCTTGACCGTGAACGGGATCCGCCGGACGTCCTCGAGCGTTCGGATCGCGTCCGGGCGCATGCGCGCCTCCTTGAACCGCGCGCGCACGAGGGGGACCCGCGCATGCGCGTACCGAACGATCGCCCGGAGCCGGCGCAGCTGCAGCTCGCGGATCGCCCGGAGCCTCATCCGCTCCAGCTTGGGCTCGAAGAACAAGGGCCACCTCCCGCGGTCGATTGAGGGCGGGGAGATAAGGCTTGTCCCTTCCGCCCTCGCCGAATCACGCAGGCGGCGACGGAGGGACCGCGGCCGACGCCATGTAGTTCCGAGGCGGCTCCAGGGAGCGGTTGATCGTGATCTGCGCGATCGTCCCGTAGTACTTCGTCACATGCTCGATCGGCTTGAGCACCGCGTGGATGAACGTGCAGGTGCTGCAGATGTTCCCACGGCGGTCGCACTTCAGGCCAGGGGCCGCGGTCCCGATCCGCTTGAGCTCCGCCTCGAGGGCATCCTTCGCGTCGAGGGCATCGTTCGCCTTCTCCAGGTCCGACGTGAAGAAGGAGGTCATCGTGAGGTCCATGACCTTCTCGAGCTTGACCTTGAGCTCGCCGACCGCCTTCTGGAAGTCCTTCGGGATGCGCCGAGTCGGCTTGAGGAGGCCCATGCTCCCGACCGCGAGCTCCTCCCACAGGTCGCCGACGTTCTCGAGCATGACCGCGACGACGCGGTCCCCGAGCAGGTGTCTCGGCTCGACCTCCCCGATCTTGCTCGCGACGGCGCGGTTCTGCGCCGCGAGGAGGAGCTGTCGGACGACGAGCCAGTAGAGGCGGTCCACCTCCGACTCCATGCGGATGACCTCCTCGATATTCCCCGACGATACACCCGCGAGCACGCCGAGGGCCAGGTTCTCCATGCGTGAAGTGAGATAGTGCAAACGGCGCAGAAGGCCCTCGATCGGGAATCGCGTCGGTTCGACGAAGTTCTCGATCGTCACGAACTTGGGCCCCTGGTTCACGATCGTCAAGCCCGTGAGCCCGCGCACGGCCTCATGGATCTCTTGGAGTTGTTCCGGGGCGAGTTCCTCCCTCGAGCGTACGCGGATCGTGCTACGCCCGACAATGTAGTTGCCCGTGATGATCCGGGTCAGGGTCTCCGGGCCTTTCTCCTCGTCCGCGTCGATCGTCGCCTCCGAGGTGGGCAGACGGTCGTCCGGAGGCCCGGTGTGGACACGCAGGGTTCCGTCATCCTCCGCGGTAAGGGTGATGATGGACCCGGGCTTCAGCCCGTTCATTCCCGCCCATGCCTTCGGGAGGGAGATGCCCACACTCGAATAGCCGAGCTTCTGGACCTTGCGGGTCTCGAGCTCCATGAGGGTCGATATGGGCCCGCACGGGTAAATACATATTGTA
>DATETY010000068.1:0-2358 GCA_035283365.1 Thermoplasmata archaeon
CCTGTGCGGGGAGGAGACGACGGACTCGTCCACGGGCCACGTTGGCCCCGGGATCGCGGGCCATCTCGACATCCCCCAGATCACATACTGCTCGGAGATCGAGGTCGCCGACGGCCGGGTGCGCGGCACGCGGATGATCGAGGACGGCGCGGAGACGTGGGAGTGCGCCCTCCCCGCCCTCGTGACGGTCGACTTCGGCTGCAACCGGCCGCGGGCCCCCAGCCTCACAGGGAAGATCCGCGTGAAGCGGGGCGGGCTCGTCACCCACTGGTCCGCCGCCGACCTAGGGCTCGAGCCGGCGAAGATTGGTCTCCGCGGGTCCCCGACGATCGTCGCGAAGGTCGAGACGGTCCAGCTCCCGGACCGCAAGGGCCGGATCTTCCGCGAGGAGCCCGCCGTCGCCGTCGACCTCCTCCTCGACGCCCTCCGGAAGGACGGGGTGGTCCGCGCATGACGTCCGCCGCGCCGGGAGGCCACGAGGGCGTCTGGGTGTTCGTCGAGGCCCGACGGGGCAGCCTCCGGGACGTGAGCGTCCAGCTCATCGGGGAGGCGCGCCGGATCGCGGACCGGAAGGAGGCCGTCCTGAGCGGGATCCTCCCGGGCTGGGGCGTCGAGGGCCTCGCGCGGCAGGCGATCGAGCACGGCCTCGACCGGGTGTACGTCGTCGAGGATCCCCGCCTGGAGACGTACACGTCGCGGCCCTACACGAAGGTCATGGCCACCCTCATCCGGAAGCACCGACCCGAGATCGTCCTGTTCGGGGCCTCGAAGAACGGGAGGGACCTCGGGGGCCGGCTCCATGCGGTCATCGACACGGGCCTCGCGGCGGACTGCGTCCGCTTCGACGTCACCGCGGAGGGGTACCTCGACATGATTCGGCCCGCGTTCGGCGGCCGGAGCCTCGCCCACATCCACTGTGAGAAGCACCGCCCCCAGATGGCGAGTGCTCGCCAGAACGTCTTCCGGCCGCCCCCCCGCGATCCGCGCCGGACGGGGGAGATCGTCCGGGAGACCGTGGAGATCGCCGAATCCGACGTCGACACCCGCGTCGTGCGGTTCGTGGAGACCCCGAAGCACGACGTGAGCAAGATCGACGACGCGCGAATCCTCGTCGCTGGCGGGGCCGGCCTCGGGGACCCGAAGAACTTCGCCCTCCTCGAGGATCTCGCCCGGCTCCTCGGCGGGGAAGTCGCCGCCTCCCGGAAGCCCGTCGACGCGGGCTGGATGCCGAAGGCCGTGCAAGTCGGGCAGACGGGGAAGACCGTGCGGCCCGACCTATACGTCGCCGTGGGGATCAGCGGGGCCGTCCAGCACCTCGCGGGGATGCAGGAATCCGGGAAGATCGTCGCGATCAACAGCGACCCCAAGGCCGCGATCTTCGAGATCGCGGACTACGGGATCGTCGGGGACTTGTTCCAGGTCGTGCCGGAGCTCATCCGTCGGCTCCGGGCGGCCCGCGGGACGGAGGCGACCGGCGAGGTCCCGGCAGCAGCTCCCCGACCTCGACCCGGCGGAGGGTGAGCCCGAAGACGGACTGGAAGTGGACGATCACGGACGCCTTGACGTCCTCAAGGTCGACGGGGTGTCCGAGGATCGCCGCCATGGACGTCATGATGTCCCCCGCATGGCCGCAGGGCCGGATCCGCCGGAAGGCGGCGAGGTCCGTCGTGACGTTCTGGGCGAAGCCGTGGAACGAGACGCCGCGGTGGACCGCGAGGCCGATCGATGCGAGCTTCCTCCCGCGGACCCAGACGCCCCGCTCGGACGCCTCCCGGCCCGCCTCGATCCCGAAGTCCGCGCTCGTCCGGATGAGGACCTCCTCGAGGTCCGTCACGAGTCGCTTGACCTGGAGGCGGTCGGGGAGCCGAAGGATCGGGTACCCGACGAGCTGGCCGGGGCCGTGGTACGTCGCCTCCCCGCCCCGTTCGACCTCGACGACATCGAGGCCCGGCTCGAGGACGTCCGCGGGGGTCCCCCGGCGCCCCAGGGTGATCACGGGATCGTGCTCGACGAGGATGAGGCCGTCCCGGATCCGCTCCTCGGCCCGGCGGTCCACGAGGGCCGTCTGGAGCTCCCACACCTCCCGGTACGGCCGGCGGCCGAGGTCGAGGAGCCAGCCCTCGGGCATCACGATGATCTCGCGGTCCCGCCCCGTCGTCACCTCGAGCATGCGGCCGTCCTCCGGTCACCGGTTGAGCACATGGATCGCCTGTCCGAGGGCGGCCTCGGCGCCCTCGAGGATCCCCTCGGGGAGGGTCGGGTGCGGGTGGGTCGTCAGGGCGAGGTCCTCCACGGTGGCCCCCATCTCGATCGCGAGGGCGAGCTCGCTGATCAGGTCGCTCGCCCGCGGCCCGATGA
>DATETY010000069.1:0-101709 GCA_035283365.1 Thermoplasmata archaeon
CCCCCACGAGGGCCCACAGGACGACCAGGATGGAGGCCTTCGCGCCCGCGATCTCGCGGCGCATGTAGTCGACCTCGTCGAACTCCGGCGGCGTGAAGCCGGGCGAGTCCTCCCCCTTCCGCTTCCGCCGGGCCACGGGGCCGCCGATACTGGGCAGCCTTCAAAAACCTTCGCTCAGCGGACGCGCGCCGAACCGACGGGAGCGCGCGCGCGCATCGCGTCGATCTCGAGGCCGATCTGGCGGATCGACACGAGCATCGCGCCGACGAGGAGCCCGCCCACGAAGCCGCCCGGCGCGCCCGTGATCACCCGGAGCAGGTTCGTGGACTCGTACGGGGTGAGGAGCTGCGTGAACCCGTCCACCGCGATGGGGAGGAGCCCGACGAACACGACGAGGGCCCCCGCGCGCTCCGCCCCGAGCCGCGCGAGGCCTCGGCGCAGGCGCTCGGGCAAGGCGCCCACGATCACGGCGCCCGACGACGTGGAGGGCGTCGCGAACATGGCCGCGACGACCCCGAGGTTCGCGAACACGTACATGGACGTCATCCGCGCGTCGATCGGGAGCTGGTTCCCGTTCACGGTGAAGGAGCGGGTGAACATCTGGTGGCACTGGATGTCCCCGAACGCGTACACGATCTGCGCGTACGCCGGGAAGGAGGCCCACGTGTCCCCGTAGTCGAGGACATTCGCCCCGCCCGTGTCCTGTCCGTAGAACGAGCCCGCGGGGACCGCCCACGGGGCGAGGAACAGGGACGCGGTCCAGATGAGGTTCAGGACGAGGACCGCGAACAGGGGGCGCGACCACGTGAGCCGGGCCCAGGCGCGCGATCCCACGGCCCGGACGTACGCGGGCCTCCGGGAAATAGGTTTCCCATGGAGGTCGGCGGGACCTACAGCCCGAGGATCTCGGAGACGTTCTGGCTGACCCGCTCGACCTCGATCCGGACGAGGCCGAGGTTCGCGAACATCTCGAGGACCACGATGACGGAAAGCTGGCCTTCCTCCATGGACGACACGAACACGATCGAGTCGGGCCCGACCATGACGACCTCCTGGGGACCCGCGAGGGCGAGGTTTTCGAACACGCGGCGGCTCGACTGGACCGCCATCGTGGACATCGCGGTGACCGTGAGGACGTTCGCCTTGGACGCGAACGACGTGGCGACGGGCAAACCGGACTTGTCCGCGATCGCGATCCCGCGCACGCCGTCGACCCGGTCCTGGAACTCCTGAAGGGCGGCCTGGAGCCGCTCCGAGGGGCCCGGGGCCCGAGGCTCGACCACGTACGTCTCGCCGTCGTCTGACGGGGCCGACCGGCCGTCGGCGCGCGGTCCGCGCCCCCGTTGCACTTCCCGCGCCATTGCCATTGCGTGTGGTGGGACGGGACTTAAATGGATGGTCGACCCGAGTTGACCACACGGGATGAGAATGACCGACCCGGGCCGGGCGCCCTCGGACGCACCGATAGGATCACTTCGCGTACCGGGCGGGGTTCTTCTCGAAGGTCGCCTTGCAGCCCGCGGAGCAGAAGTAGTACGCCTTGCCGGCGTACGTCGCGCTGCCCGCGGCCCGCTTCGGGTCGACCGTCATGCCGCAGATCGGGTCTTTCTCCATCGTTCACCTCCTGGCTCGCGGCCGGATGGACATGGATGGGGGTGCGTCCGTCAAGGTCACACCTCGGGCCGGAATCGGCGGAGGGTCATCGAGTTCATCACGACGGACACGGAGCTGAAGCCCATCGCGGCCCCCGCGAGGATCGGGTCCAGGAGGACCCCGGCCCACGCGAGCCCGCCCGCCGCGACGGGGATGAGGGCCGTGTTGTACGCGAACGCCCAGAACAGGTTCTGGCGGATCTTCCTCACGGTGCGGCGGCTCAGCTGGATCGACGCGACGACGTCCCGCAGGTCGTCCTTGATGAGGACGATCCCCCCGGCCTCCATCGCGACGTCCGTGCCGCTCCCCAGGGCGATCCCCACGTCGCTCTGGGCCAGGGCGGGCGCGTCGTTGATCCCGTCCCCGACCATCGCGACGACCTTCCCCGCCCTCTGGAGCTCCTGGATCTTCGCGGCCTTCTCCCCCGGCAGGACGTCCGCGAGGACCGCGTCCACGCCGACCTGTCGGGCGATCGCCTCCGCGGTCCGCCGGTTGTCGCCCGTGAGCATGAGGACCTCGACCCCCATGGACCGCAGGGCCCGGACCGCGTCCACGGAGTGGTCCTTGAGGGTGTCCGCGACGGCGATCACGCCGGCGAGCCGGCCGTCCAACGCCAGGAGCATGGCCGTCTTGCCCTCCGCCTCGAGCCGCGTGAGGTCTGCCTCGGCCTCCTCGACCCGGATCCCCGCGGACGCGAGGAGCTTCCGGTTCCCCAGGAGGACCTCCCGGGAGCCGACCCGGGCCCGCACCCCGTGGCCGGGGACCGCCTCGAAGCCCGCCGGGTCGGAGAGGGCCAGGCCGCGCCCCGCGGCGGCCCGGACGATCGCGGCCCCGAGGGGGTGCTCGGACCCCTTCTCCGCGGACCCCGCGAGCCGCAGGACGTCCGCCTCGGATGCGCCCCCGACCGGGACGACGTCCGTCACGGAGGGCGTGCCTTTCGTGAGGGTGCCCGTCTTGTCGAAGACGACCGTCGTGAGCCGGTGGGCCTTCTCGAGGTACTCGCCCCCCTTGATCAGGAGGCCGTGCTCCGCGCCTTTCCCGGTCCCGACCATGATCGCGGCAGGCGTGGCGATCCCGAGGGCGCACGGGCACGCGATGATCAGGACGGCCACGAGGACGAACAACGCCGAGGTGACCGACGTCCGCAGGCCGTACGAGAGGGCCACGGGCTCGAACATCGCGTAGCCGAGGGCGTACCAGAACAGGGCCGCGGCCGTCGCGACACCGATCACGGCGGGGACGAACACGGCGGCCACGCGGTCCGCGAGCCTCTGGATCGGCGCCCGCGCGATCTGCGCGTCCTCGACGAGCTTGATGATCTGGTTGAGCATCGTGTCCGCGCCCACGCGGCTCGCCCGGACGCGGAGGAGGCCCGTCTTGTTCATCGTCGCGCCGATCGCAGGGTCCCCGGGGCCCTTCTCGACGGGGATCGACTCCCCCGTGATCATGGACTCGTCCAGGGCGCTGAACCCGTCCACGATCGCGCCGTCCACGGGGACGCGCTCCCCCGGCTTCACGATCACGAGATCGTCCACCTGGACGAGCTCCACGGGGATCTCCTCCTCCCGCCCGTCGCGCACGACGCGCGCCGTGCGGGGCGCGAGGTCCATGAGCTTCCGGATCGCGTCCCCCGCCCGGCCCTTCGCGACCTCTTCGAAATACTTCCCCAGGAGGATGAGCCCGATGATCACGGCGGCCGTGTCGTAGTACGTCGAGGCGTCCGAGACGGCCACCCCGGCGAACGGGAGCCACGTGACGACCGCGCTGTACCCCCATGCGGCCGTCGTCCCGATCGCGATGAGGACGTCCATGTTCGCGCTCCGGTTCCGGATCGCGTCCCGGGTCCCGCGGTAGAAGCGCCAGCCCGCGACGAACTGGACGGGCGTCTCGGCCGCGAAGAACCCCACGTTGGCCACGGCGGCCGCGTCCATGAGCCACCACCCGAGCTCCATCCCGAGCGCCGCGACGAACAGGGGGAAGCCGATCCCGAGGCTGAGGCCAATGAGGCGCTTCAGGCGGGCCATCTCCTTCTCCGGCGCCGTGAACGTCTCGAGGCACGTCTCCGAACAGAAGTAGTACGTCCGCCCGCGGACGACGGCCGTGAGGACGGCCGTCCGCTCGTCCACGTACATGCCGCACACGGGGTCCGTCGCCATGGCTCACCGGGTCCTTCCCACGGGACCGCGGGACGCCACGCGGCCGTACCCCATGCCCCTTCCGCTTGACATCCGTAAAGGCCCCCGCGTCAGCGGTACATGGAGCCGGAGTCCGTCTCGGGCGGGACCGCGGGCTGGGCCTGGGCCTTGAGCCGCCGGAGGTGCCCCTCGAGGGCCTTCGCCTGCTCCCGGAGCGGCCCGAGGTCGATCTCGAGCTCGGGCAGGAGATCGTCCAGGCTGTGCGTCAGGCTGACCGCGGCCGTCGCGTCGGGCTGGTCGGGCCGGGCCTCCGCGAGGAGCGCGAGGACGTCGAACCCGAGCCATCGGCCCTCGTTCAGGAGGACCCCGCTCACCCCCGCGATCATCCCGCTCTCGAGCTGGGGGATCTTGTGGGCCTCGAGGGCCGCGCGGGCCCGGTCCGTGCTCCCGACCCCCCACACCTTCGGGGCGCCCGGGGGCCCTTCGAGGTCCGCGGGGAGCCCCTCCAGGGTCACGATCTGCCGGGCCCCGTTCGCCTGGGCCCACCGCAGCACGCCCCGGGCCACGGGCCGGTGGGCCCGCGGGACTAGGGGCACCTCGCAGATCACGATCGCGAGCTTCGCGCCATGCAGGGCGTATGCGCGGGCCGGGAACTTCGGCTTGCTCGCGTAAATCATCGAGAGGGCCGGGAAGTCGTCCGACTCGAACGCGACGGCCTGGTCCACCTTCAGCGTCGTGATGAGGTACGTGGCCGCGATCGTGCTCACCATCCCGACGCTCGGGAACGCCGCGACGACGGTCCCGCCCTTCAGGTCGACCTCCTTGAACGTGCGGATCTCGAGCTCGGCGATGGCTTCCACCCCTCGGGACCGATTCCGTCCCCGCACTAAGTACGTTTGCCCCCGCCCCGACCCGGGTCCCGGGCCGCCCGCGCCCGGGGCGACTGAAATTCGGTCGTAAATATACATGTCGCGCTATTTATTTATAGCCCGGAGGCGATGGCGCGGCCCGAGGTGCACTCGCCATGAACGCCCCTTCCAGCCCGCCGTACCCGCCCCAGGGCCCCATGTACTACATGCCGGTGAACCCGGAGGGCCTGATGATGAAGCGGAACATCTGGATCGCGAACGGACTCGCGCTCGTCGCGATCTGGATCGCGGTCTTCATCCGGACGTGGTCCGGGGACGCCGCGATCCGCGGATTCGCGCAGTTCCTCGTGGTCTCCGCGGCCCTCGTCGGCTCGTCGATGAGCCTCGCGGGCGCCCTCGGGTCGAAGCGCACGACGGACATGCAGAACCTGGGCCTGTTCCTGTGGGCCGGCCTGCTGCTGCTCGCGAGCTCGGCGTACCTCGGGCTCGTCGGGTAGTAGCTCAGCCGAGGGCCCGGATCGCGGCCGCGAACTCGGGCGCCACGCTCACCTTCGTGTACGCCGAGTTCACCGTGTCCGTCGCGACGACCTCGTCGCACGCCGTCAGGTTCTCCGCGGCCTTGCCGACGAACAGGCCGTGGACGCACAGGGCGCTCACCCGGCGGGCCCCCTGGGCCCGCAGTTCCTTCGCGGCCGTCGCGGTCGTCCCGCCCGTCGAGATCACGTCGTCCACGATCGCGACGGACTTCCCGCGGACGTCGAGCTTCTTGGGCGCGATCTTCACCGTGTACGAGTCGATCCGCTCCTTCTCGAGGTGGTCGTATGGCCGGCCCGAGACCTTCGCGGCCTCCCGGGCGAACCGGATCGCGTTCCCGTCCGGCGCGAGGACGAGGTCCGCGTCGGACCCCTTGATGTACCGCCCCAGGGCCGGCATCCCGCTCACCTCCCGCGCGGGGATCGGGAACATGTGGAGGATGTCCGGGTTGTGGATCGCCATCGTGAGCATCTCGTCCGCGTCGAGGGCGATGTGCTTCGCCAGGGTCTTCGCGCTCACGGCCTCCCCCTCGAGGAAGCGCTTGTCCTGCCGCCCGTACCCGAAGTACGGCACGACGACCGTGAGCCGACGCGCCCCGGCGTCGCGGATCGCGTCCGCGAGGAGGAACAGCTCCACGATCATGAGGTCCGGCCACGTCGTCTGGACGAGGACCGCGTGGTCCCCCGCGACGGGGCCGAGGAGCCGTACGTACCGCTCCCCGTCCGGGAAGCCGCCCGGGTGGCGCTCCTGAGCGACGTCCACGAAGTCGGAATGGAGCTCCGTCGCGAGGGCCCGGGCCAACGGGAGGGATGCCGAGCCGCCGACGACCTTCACAAGCCCGCAACTGGGCGGGCGTATTTCAAGGCTGGCTCCTCCTCCTTGGACGTATCCCGACCCCGATAATGGACCCCGAGCGTTCATATACGGAGGCTCGCCCTGAGACCGCAGACAGCCATGGGCCTCCCTCCCCTGGGCGAGCTTGGCGTTCGGTACCGGAAGGTCCTGCTGCTCGCGGCCCTCGTGAGCGCGTTCGCAGGGGTCGACCTCGCCCTCAACCGGCCCAAGGGGTCCGAGCTCCAGTGGCTCGCCCTGCCGTTCCTCGCCGGGGGTGCGGGTCTGTTCGCGTGGGCCGTTTGGCCGCGCGGCGTCGCGACCGCCCAGGCCTCGACCCCAAGCCTCGCGACGGAGCTTCTCCGCCGGCTCACGTTTGGAGGCCGGCTCATTCCGTACTTCCCTGTCATTGGGATCGCCGCCATCGTCGCGGACCTAGCCTACAACGCGGTCCTGTCCGCGACGCCCGCCCTGCTCACGGAGGACACGATCGTGCTCCTCGCGGCGTCGACCCTCCTCGCCTACGGCTTCGTCCCCGCCCGCTACGCGCGAGAGCGCGACTTCGTCCTCGTCTTCTTCCTGGCCCTGAACGCGGTCCTCGTTGTGCCGCTCATGCTTTCCCGGGCCGTGTATCAGGACTTCGAGCGGTCCGTCGACGTGTACTCGTGGGTCGCCCTCGCCCCCCAGACAGGTTTCGTCCTCTCCCTGCTTGGCGTCGCGAACACCGTGCACCCGGTCGCGGGTTCGACGGCTCCGGGCCTGACGTTCGTCCCCCCGAACCTCGGGTCCCCTGTGACCGTGGTGATCACGACCGCCTGTTCGGGAATCTACTCGTTCGGGATCTTCGCAGCCGCGTTCATAGCCTTCGTCATGACGGATTTCCGCCGACCGTCTAGGCGGATGTGGGCCCTCCTGGGGCTTGGATTCCTCGCGTCCTATGTGGCCAACGTCCTCCGGATGGTCGTCATCGTCCTCGTCGGGTACTACACGGATACGGAGTCGACAGCCCTTCAGAATCTCCTTCTCGCACACTCGTACGGGGGCTGGCTCATCTTCCTCGGATGGATCGCCCTCTTCTGGGGAGTCCTCCTAAAGTTCCTCTCTCGGGACGACGGCGAGCCGGCCCCTGCGGTCGCGCCAGTCGCGTCTCGTCGGGAAGCCCGTTGCTCCGTATGCTCAGAGGTGCTGAGTCCCTCGATCCCTGCAATCCGGTGCGCCTGTGGGAGTTACGCCCATCGGGCATGCCTCGCGGAAGCGGGCCGTTGCCCCGCCTGCGGACGCGCCGCGTCACACGAAGCGGCTGCCCCGGCTGGCGGCTCGCGTGCGTAGGAACCTTGACCGCGTTCGCATCGTCTTCAAACGCCCCCGCCTCGAACTGTGCCAGTTGAGGCTCGCATCCCGTCGAGGGGCTCAGGTGATCCTCTGACGAGGGTCCGGGTGCCGACACGCTTCGACGAGGCGGCGTCCGCGGGCTCGGACATATAGACTTCGGCGATCATCCGGTTCGCGTGATTCACCGGGTTGAAGGCCATTGCGACGGCGGCAGGATTCCGGAGGCACGGGGGCCCCGCTAGTGCGGCGTATCGGACCCGGACAGCCGGAACATGCCTCGCGGGATCGGGTCGTCGCAGGATACAGCATCGCGTCTGAGGCGGAACACTACCTCAGCGCAAGCTCCGGGGGATTCACGGCGCCCGAGTCCACGCTGGTCGACCGACATGTCCACCCAGGTTCCAGGGTCCTCGTGATCGGGTCCGGAGGTGGCCGAGAGCTCGTAGCTCTGAGGGCGAGGGGCGCGGCCGCGGTTGGGATTGAACTCGTGCCGAGACTCGTACGTGGCTACCGCGCGCGGATCCCAGACGCCCTGCGGCCTTCGGCAATCCTGGGGGACATGAGTCGGCTCCCTTTTCGGATCGCCTCATTCGATGCGGTTCTTTTCTTCAATCAGGTGCTCGAACACGGCCCGAGCCGGGCGGACCGACAACGAGCTCTTCGCGAGGCGCTCAGGGTCGCCCCTCACGGCGTCACAATCGCGAGCTTGTACGTCGGGGCTGTCGACGACTGGAGCGCCCTCCTGTACCTGTGGGGTCGATCCCGGCGCCGGGGCTCCGTCTCGAAGTCGGCCGAACATGGGACATCCCGTACTTGGGCCACAGGGCGGCGCGCAGCGAGGCTGCGTTCGTGGGCCCGTGGGAAGACTTTTCGCCTTTGGCGCACGCTCGGTTTCATCGGCCCCGAGGTCTACGTGCGGCCGTCCGGATCCGAACCTCGGGGCGACGACGCGTTCGTCCCCGTACACCTGTACCGATTCCGGGAGTTTTCGGAGGATGTGCGCGAGGCAGGCGGAATCATCCTCACGTGGGACAGCGCGGTCGGACTCGGACTGAGAACGCAAGTCCCCGCTCTTCTCGGCCGGCTCGATCACTTGCAATACATCGTAATTGGCGTAGACCGAGGTCCAGCTCAAAGGAACGGCGAGCGGATCACTGGGTTATCCTCCCAGGGAGTGGCCAACTTTCCCCGCAGGACTCGCGGGTCCATCTCGATCAGGACGCGGAAGAGACGGGCCCGCGAATGACCCCCGGCCGGTTCGCCGAGACCCTCGAATACGGGGATGGAATCGAGGAGGAAGGATGGAGGCATCTCCCGGCCAAACTCCGATCGATAGGTCTCTTGGATGTCGCGAAGGTACGGTGCGCGCGATCCCACCACCCATCCCGAGATTCCCGTGTGGAAAAGGGCCATCTCGAAAGCAACGATGTCGGGCATGACTCGGAGCGAATCCTGCGGCCAACGCGCGCGGATCGCGGATCCACATGAGACGCAGCTTCCCTCGAACGTTCCGCTGAGCCAGGTCGCTCGATTTCGACGTTCACAGGAGGCGCAGTACACCCAGAACCGGCTCGGAGGCGAGTCCGCGCTAGCCTCCGTCGCGGGCCCCCGAGTTTTGTCAACACCTGGGTCCAGATCCGCTATCACCGCGAGGATGTCAGGGAGCCATTCGCGGATTCCCGTCATGGGGAGAACGAGGAGGTTGCTTGGTGGCCCGCCGTGCATCTGGTCAATCCAGGCGATTTGAGTTCGGATGAGCCAATCCCCAAAGGTCCTAACGAGCCTCGCGGACTCGCGGAGCAGTTCGAATTGGACATGAAGGGCAGGTCTCAGGGGACGGGAGGTGGCCGCCCGGCCCGCATAGCTCGCGTTGTGATCGACCCACTGCTCAGCGCGGGACTCCAGGTCGTCTAGTGCTTTCGGGCTAGGCGGAGGCAGGCTCGCAAACGAGACGGACCGGTTCTTCTTTCCGACGGAAACCGAGAAAGGTGTCTTCACGTGGTCGGCATCGAGGCCCCTCAGCGGGAGCCCTAGGTACAGGTTCCGGGGCCGCATGTCCGCGGAATAGTGATCCCCGATGAGGTAGACGGCGAGTCCTTTCGACACAGTCGCTGCAATCTCCTGGGTCTTGAGTACCATGCGTACGATGCCTAGGTGTGGAATCTGTCCGTCATGCGCAATTTCGACCAAAACCGTATCCGGGTCGTCGACCGCCTGCGCGAGGCGAGCCGCCCGTTCAGATCCCTCGGGTATTCGCAGCCGACGCACGTAGAGCTCCTCGAGCCCGCGAGCAATCCTCTCGCGTCCAAGGCGGAGCTCCTCGGGACGGACCACCTCGCCGAAGTAGCGCTGGCACTCTCGCGCGTGATCGTGCTCCGGGCCGGGCACGGTCTCACCAGAACATCTTGTAGACTACAAATCCCTCGGCGTAGTCGTATCCGCTCTGGGCTCCACGCGTCCGAGCGAGGCTACGAAAACTCTCTTCGTCGAAGTATGCTCGGCGACCGAGCTGGCTCTTGTAGTGTCTCAAGGCGGCGACCTTTCGCTCAAGAGTTGCGGTGATGTCAATGAACAGGCTCGGAGTGAAGGAGTGGCTGCCGTAACGGACAATTTCGTACTGCAAGATCGTCTCGCGACGCCGGAATGTCCGGATCGCTGCCCGAGCGACCGTCTCGTGGTCCTGGTGCGGATCATCGAGGAACGGGATGAAGAGTAGGTCGGGCTCCAGATCCTTCTGGAGCTCCTCCATCGTGCTCATGACCTGATGACGGTGTTCAGGAAGTTCACGGTTCGGGAAGTCGAACTGAAAGAGCCGCGAGACGCCGATCGCGCGTGCGGCGACTTCGACCTCACGAGAACGGAGGGTGGAGTCGTCAGGGTTCTCATCGGAGCAACTTGAGAAAATCGCCGACATAGTCTCGACCCCTGCGTCGCGAAACTTCACGAGCGAGCCACCACACCCGAGCTCCACGTCGTCCGGGTGAGCTCCGAGCGCGAGCACGCGCTTCGGCGGGACGCTGGCGGCCATGCCGGTTCGCGTGGCCGGCCTGGGTATAAATCCTTGCGCGGGTCATTTTCGGGTGTGATAACAAAGACGAAAGGGGGAATATACGCGTACCGCTCGTGAACGTCCAGCCACAGGAACCACTGGCGATGCCCGAGGCCTTCCCCTCTCCACTTGAGGCAACGATGGAACAGCGCGGCCGGTGGATCGCCCGAGGCGGCGTCGCGATCTTCGTCACGTCCCTCCTTCTCAAGGGGACTTCGGTCCTTGCGTCGATCCTCATTGCAAGACACCTCGGACCGACCCAACTAGGGCAGTGGGCACTTGTCACCTACGTGACGGGGTTCGCCTGGCTTTTCATCGAGCTCGGCACGGGGACCGCCGCCGTTCGGCTCATCTCCGGGTATCGGCAGACCCAGCCGGATCGAGCGCGTCGGGTCGTGACCACCTACGTGATGTTCGAGGCACTCCTGGCCATGCCGGTGGCTGCCGCGTTCCTGTTCGCGTCTCCATGGCTCGCCACCGGACTGTATGGCGACCCCGTCCTCCTTCCTCTGTTCTGGCTTTCGATCGCGTCCCTTCCGGTGTTCGCCCTCACAACCTGCCAGGCCGCAATCCTGCAGGCGCATGAACGCGTTCGACTGCTCGCGAAACTTGGCCTCGCGTTCGGCATCGCACATGCCCTCCTGCTCGTTACCTTCGTCCTTCTCTTCGGCCTTGTCGGCGGCTTCGTCGCAAGCCTGCTAGCGGGGACCGGTCAGCTCGTTTCCTACCTCCTGGTGATGCGCAAGGTCATGCCACTATCGCTCCTGGTCGGTCGGCCCGATGGCAAGCTCCTGCGAGCCATGCTGCGCTACGCGCTCCCGACCTTCGGAGCGACGATCTTCCTAGTTGCATTCAACTGGATTGGAGCGAGCCTCGTCACCTCAGGGGGGAGCGTCGAATCCATCGGGCACTACACGGTCGCCTACAGGGTTGCGTTCCTCGCGCTGTACATTCCGAACGCAATTGTCGTGCCGTTTTTCCCGCTCGCATCAGGGCTGTACGAGCGAGATCCGCTCGAATTCACGCGGACGTACGATCATACCCTTCGGTACACGACGCTCTTCGTGTTTCCGATCGTACTCGCCATCTCTGCGTTCGCGCGTCCTCTCGTCTCGCTTCTCTACGGAGAAGACTATGTAGACGCGGCGGGTCTCTTGCCAATCACGGCGGCCGCCGCGCTCCTCGCGTCATTCCTATCGCCCGCGAATCTGGCGTTCTACGTGACTGGCGCGATGCGGCGGCAGGCAATCCTCTCTGCAGCGGTGTTTGGCGTCGGGCTCTTCATCCTGCTGGCCCTGGTTCCTTCGTTCTCAATCGAGGGGTTCGCGTGGGCCGTGTTCGCTTTCTATGCGGCCCTCGTCGCGCTCGGGCCTGTCTTCCTCGGGAGAGCGTACCCAGACCGGCCTTACCGCGTGATGTCGGTTACCGCTCTGCCCCTCAGCGCAATCGTCCTGGGCGTCGGGATGCTCCTCCTCCGAGCCGACTTGTTTCTCTCGAACTTGGTCGCCGTCGCCCTGGTCCTCGGGTCAGCCGCAGTCATCTACTCGCGCTTCATGACTCCAAAGGACCGACGCTTCGTTCGTTCGCTCCTACGCGGGTTCGGGGGCGCCAAGAACCGCTAAGCCTAGGCCGCGTGCGGCCGCTCCCTCGGGTAGTCTTGCGCGGGCTGCGGCGGCCGCAGGAATCCGAACGAGAACGTGCTCAACCGAACGAATGCGTAGATGGCGGCATGCAGGCGGAAGATGGCATCCGCGGTTCGATCTCCGGTACGCCGCATCGTCGATCCGAGCCATGCGCCGCCGACGACAGTCGGAACAACGATGAGTACAGGCTGTACGAGCGCGATACCTGCTGCAACGCTCGCTCCCGCGGCTAGGGTTACGAGGCCTGTCCAGATTTGAACCGCGTGACGCAGGTGGATGTACCGCGAAAGGTAGATGCGACGAATGGCGGGTTCGCGGCGTGCGAATCTCGCCGCCTGCCCTTCCCCGAAGCTCCACTTGGCCACGGACCGAAGGTATTCGATCAGGTTCAAGTCCTCGCCCGGGGACCAGTGATGGACTCCCATAATCTGCCGCGTCTTCACAATTCGCCCACCGAGCAGCCGTATCCGGATTGCGACGTCGCGGTCCTCTGCGCCCTTCAGAAAGGGCTGAATCCCTCCGGCCCGCCAGACCCAGCTCCTGCGAAAGAGCCCGACTGCAACCACCTGCGTGTCCACCAGGTCCTCCCGAGGCGTGGTCTGCTCAAGGAGTCGCCGCTGATAGCGGGAAATCGCCGTGCTCCCCTGTAGCGACTCCATCTCCATCCCGCATGCGGCCGCGATATTGGGATCTGCAAGGACCCGGAGTCCAACCGGCAGCCATTCAGGATCTAGGATGAAGTCTCCGTCGACGAACAGGACGAGATCCGAGGAAGTATGGAGGAGACCGACATACCGCCCAGCAGCCGCGGAGAGTGGCCAGCTAGGAGGAATCGCGAGGACTTCGACCCCAAGCGACGCCGCGATCTCACGAGTCCGATCCGTGGAGGCTGAGTCGACCAAGACGAGCTTCGCTTCTCCTACAAGGCCCTCCATGGATGCTCGGGCGACGGCTGCCTGACAGCGGGACAGGCAGGCGCCAATCATCTCTTCCTCGTTCCGCGCGATTACAATCACGGTCAGCGAGGGCGGGCTCATACGAGCGCCGCCCGGTACACAGCGTCGAGCCGGTCCATAGATGTTCTCCACGACGCACGCGCGGCGATGATCAACGGATTCTCACGACGGGCTCTGTCCCTCAGGCCTTTGTCTTCGAGGCCGTGAAGTATCGCTCCTGCGAGGGCCTTCTCATCTCCGGCGGCGAAGAGCAGCCCGTTCCGGCCATCACGGATCCACGCCTGGTTTGCTTGGATGTCCGTCACGATCGGGAGCAGCCCGACCGCCATCGCCTCCAATAAGGAGGTGGACGCACCATCTGAGAGGGACGTCGAGATGTAGAGCGAAGCGCTTCGGAGCCGATCTGCAAGGGTATCGGGCGGGATTCGGCCCAAGAACTCGATTCGGCCCGGGGGCGCAATCCTAGCGGCGAGGGATGCCAAGAATGCGCGTTGCGACCCGTCTCCCAGAAGTTCCAGCCTTACGTCAGGTTTGTTGCGGGACACTCTCCCGAACGCTCGGAGCAGGGTAGGCAAGTCATAGACAGGCTCGAAGTTCCGAGTCGAGATGATAACGTCGTCGGACGAAGGTTCAGGACTGGGCCGGAACCGCGCGACGTCGACCCCCCATGGAAAGGTCGAGATGTGCTCAGACGGCAGGCCCAGCTCGACCATCCTCCGCGTCAAGTGGGGTGCAACAGAGGTGAACCTGTCGACGGTCCAACGAAGCGACCGGAGTAAGAGTCGAGCATGAACCGTTAGGCTGTCGAACAAGATGTCCGAACCCATCGCGGTCCCAACGGTCGCCGGTCCTTGCGTGCAGGAAAGGTATGCGGCCGCTGTCGACAGATAGTGACCATGGAGAATGTCCGGTTGGAACCGACGAACCACTCGAAGGACTCCAGTGAGACCCTGCCAGTGATGGCGGTATGGGAGCCGTGCGTACAGTCCGCCCCCAGGGAGTACAGTGACCGGTCCATGGCCAACGTGATCGTGGAACGTCACTACGGCGGCATGGTTCCCTTCGGCGAGCTGATGCCGGAGGATCCGATCCGTGTGCACGGTGTGCGACTCAATGAGGTGCAGAATCCTCATGACCCCGCCTTTCCTGCCTCGAGCAGCACTTCCGTGACACGCCCGGCAACGGATTTCCACGACTTGTCGCGTTCGACGAATGCCCGGCCCTTCGCTCCCATGTCCTCGCGCAGATCGGGACGCGACAGGAGTCCCGTAAGGGCCGAACCGAGCGCCTGCGCGTCTCCCGGGGAAACCAGGAGGCCAGCGCCGATCGTTTCCAAGATCTCCAGCCCGCGGACCCGATAGCCCACCACTGGCCGAGCGCATGCAAGGTATTCGAAGAGTTTGAGAGGAGAGATATCAAGGCCGCGGACCTTCTCGGGCAAGAGACCGAGGTCGCTGGCGCCGATGTACGCGGGCACGGCCGCGGGCGGGACCGCGCCCACGAAACGCACGGTCCCTTCCCGGAGGACCGCCCGCGCCGCAAGCTCGAAACGTTCGCGCTCGGGGCCATCGCCCACGACTAGGAGTTCTGCATCTGGCAGACCCATTTGAACCATCGCCATCGCGTTTACCACTCCATCGAAATCTCGCCATCCTACGAGGTTTCCGACGAACACCACCCGAGGGATGCGCGGAGGAATCCCCGTCTGGGAGCATGCGTCGGCTTTCGAGAGCGGCCGAAATCTATCGACGTTGACCCCATTTCCGATGACGCGGACGCGTCGCGCGTCTACCCCGTAGGTGCCGACCAGCTCGTCTCGAATGGCCTGACTCACGGCGACGAATCCCTGGAGACGCCGGAGCATGGCTCGGCGGGCCGAGTCCTTGAGACGATGAACCATGGTCGGCACGCGAATCCGCCCTTGGAACGCGAGTTCATCTCGGAGGATCCCATTCACCTCGAGAACGGAAGGCAGACCGTACAAGCGCCCGAGAACGAAACCGATCTTGGGGGAGAACCGTCGTTCGTAGACGATCTCGGCAGGCCACGCCCGGAGAATCCTCGCGATTCCCGCAAGAACTCGCGAATCTGCTCCGAACACCTCGTGTATGACCACCCCTTCCGGCCGGTCTGCCGGGGCGGCGGTGCCCGCACCAACCACGAGCGCGACCGAGTGTCCGATCTGATGTAACCCACGGGCCAGCTCGATCGCATGCACCGTGTCTCCCCTCGGTCTTGAGAGGTCGATATCGAGCGCGAGGAACAGGATTCGCAACGAGAGACGCACCTTCACCGTGGCCTATTTAACGATTCCACGGCTATTGCCAAGATTGGGAATGCACTGCACCAGATATCGATTGTTCTCAAGCTACGTCCACTCGGACTGGCACCGAAGCACTCGGATGTCCCGACGACGCTGCGTTTTCATAGACCACGAGTCGTGGTCCCCCATCGCCCCGGGCCGGGGTGCCGCCGTGAATGATTAAGTAAAGCGGTTCCGTTTCGGCAGCGTGCAAGTCGCATTGTGCACGCCATACGGATTGGACCGGATCTCCGGCATCTCGGTGTTCGTTCGCGCCCTTCAGCAGGCTCTGCTCGATCTGGGTCACGAAGTGACGATTTTCGCTCCGACAAGAGACCGGAAATACCGGCCTCTCCGGACGTTGCGTCTGAGCGTCAGGACTGCCGTTGGCTTGTTGCGTAGAAGGGGCAATCTGGATGCAATCCACGCGAACCAGCCACACGTCCAGTCCGTAGCTGCACTCCTTGTCGCGCGGATCCTCGGAACGCGCCTCGTTGTCACCTACCACTCACCGATGCCCCCGGCGCAGGACAGATTCTCTGCGCTTGTCCAGATCGCATCTCATCGCGTCCTTCAAAGGTTCGCCGATTCGCTCGTCTTCGTGTCGGAAGCAACGAAACAGTCGTACGCCCCGGTTCGAGGGACAGTGATCTACCTCGGAGTGGATTCGACGCTTGTTCGGACGCCCCGTACATCAGCCCGGGCCGTTCCGTTCCGCCTTGTCTATGCGGGACGCCAGACTCGTTCCAAAGGCTTCTTCGATCTGCTCGACGCGATCGGGCAGCTCGGCGCAGAGTTCCCGGACCAGTTCCGCCTCTCGCTCCTGGGAGACACAGCCCCGGAGGAACGGGCCGAGCGGGAAGCTCGGCTCGCTGCGCTCCGCGGCGTGGTCGAGGATCTCGGCGCCAGAGAGCCGGATTTCGTGCTGCAGACGCTCGCGTCGTCCGACGCAATCTTGCTGCCGTCTTACCGCGAGGGCCTCCCCCTGATCCTCATGGAGGCGATGGCCCTCGGATGTATTCCAATCGCATCACGCACAGGAGGAATCCCGGAACTCGTCGAGCACGGGACGACCGGGTTGCTGGTCACTCCAGGGGATCCGAATGGGCTCGCAGCCGCCGTGTCGGCACTGATGGCAAATCCGCAGCTGCGCGCCGGTCTATCCGAGCAAGCTCGGACCGTGGTCCGAACTCGATTCCTATTTTCTCGAACAGTGGAAGAGTACGTTTGCTTGTACGAGGGAACAACAACCGTCCCGGCTCAGCGGCCGAACGCATCCCGCCACAACGCTCGATAGATGCGGGAATGGAAGGCCCCAACCGCTTCCGCACTCGCATGTCGCGAGGTCCAATGCTGTGCTGAGGACCCAAGCCGGCTAACGAGGGTCGGGTCGTCGGCGAGCCGGCGAGTTGCCTCTGCGAGAGCTCGCGGGTCTTCGGAGGGAATCAGAAGGCCTGTTCCTCCGTCCTCGATGATGGCTCCGAGGCCCCCGACTCTTGTCGCGATAACCGGCAGTCCTCGAATCATGCCTTCCAGCGCCACGATCGGCGCTGGTTCCTCCCAGCGCGACGGAATCACGAGAGCGTCAGCGGCACGGAAGAGTTCCTCGAGTCTCGACGAAGGAAGCAACCCGAGAAAACGAACACGATCCGCGACGCCTCTTTCCCGACCGAGGGCCTGCAGGCGTGCCACGTACGCATCCCCACGGGGTCCCGGCTGGCGAGGGCCCGCCACGAACAGATGTATGCGAGAATCGCGGCCCTGCATATGGGCGAGGGCCTCGATTGCGACATCTACACCCTTCTCAGGAACCACGCGGCCAACGAACAAGACGACGAAGGCATTGTCGGGCACCCGAAAGCGCGACCGGGCTTCGTTCCGTTCTGCCTGGGTTGCGCGGGGGACGGGCTGAACACCTCCGGTGGCTATGGCAAGACGATCGTGGGGGATGTTAACGCTCTCCTCGTATAGCCGCCTGGTAGCGTCCGAGACGAAAAGCAGGGCGTCGACCCGAGGACCGAACCACTCCAAGATTCGGGAGCGATGGTGCAGCGGTGAGTGGAATGTGTGGAGCGTGACGGCCCCCATGGCACGCGCCAGCGCGGCGGCGATCAGGCAAAAGCTCGATCCGTGGGAGTGGACAAGCACAGAGGTGCGACTAAGGCGCATTACGGCCACACGCAGCAGGACCGATCCTACGAACGCCGCGTGGAACAGCTTCCGCAGCGGAGATCGGCCCTTCTGAGCCTCGCGCATGACTAGGGCGGCGGGGTAGGTGAGGACTCGCACGGGATATCCGAAAGCCTTCAACGACGATGCGAGGTTCGACACATAAGTCGAAATCCCTCCCGTGACGGGTCGGAACACGTTCGTCACTAAGAGCACCACAGGACGCGGCACGAGGTCGCCCCAAGGTCCGGGAGACCACCACCGCGAATTCGAACGAAGGGCGGTTTCCAGGAGTCCCACGAAGGGAACAATTGAGTGCCCATCTCTTACGATGTCCAGAAAACCGTCGAGCGATGAGAGATCTGACTGGCAGCCACGAACCATCCATGCGGGAGTGCGAACATCCGATGGATAATCGATGGCTTCCCACGGGTGAATGAGGAACACGATGTCCGTTGCCCCTGAGCGAACCAAGGCTTCCATCGCCTTCTGCGGGCCCGCGAGATTCAAGTAGCCCAGGCCGAGCGGGGATCCGAGGGCGGCGGGGTTGGGCGCGACCGGGACCTCGACGAGACTTGAGTTCCCGATCCTCGTGCAGTGTGTTGGGGACACGTGGTAAGACTGAATCGGGGCTCCGCGGAAATCGATTCGCGGGGCCTTCCGAGTCATTCGGACCAGTCGTCCAGGCACGACGGACGAGTCGACTTGGAAACCGGCTCCCGGCAACGCTCGAAGTGTCGCCGGGTCTACCTGGAAGTTCGGCCCTCGAAACGACCTTGGGTTCTCTCGGATTTCATGTAGCCATTGGGACGCGGAAACAAGATCCCGTTTCTGATCGGGGAGCGGACGGCCGGCGAAGGGAGGAGCTGCATGAGAAACCCCGTGGCTCCCTACGTGGTGCCCCAGTAACTGGAGACGTTGGGGAAGCTCGGGAAATCGCTGGACCACGTCGGCCGTGAGGAAGAACGAGGCGGGAATATCATGCTTCCGAAAGAGTTCTAGGAGGCGTGGGAGTCCCTCCTGAATTCCTCGGTACGTTGGGCCCGCCAACAAGTAATCTTCCTCGAGATCCACGGAGAAGTGAATTCGTTTCGGCATGGAAGCGCCATAGAGCGGGAGGAGACGAGCTGCCGCGTGACCCCACGTAAGACTTCGTCGAATCCGAGCCCTTCCCTCTTCGCCGAGGACCCTCCGAAGTTCGGAGTCCCCCAGGATGCGGTTCAGGCCTTCCGCGATTTCGCGGACTCCTCCCTCCACGTAAACCGCGGCGTCGTCCGGGAGCACCTCAGGGATCCCCCCGATGGGCGAACACAGGATCGGCTTGCCGCTCGCCATGGCCTCCAAGATCACGAGGGGCAACTCGTCCTGGTACGACAGATGACAGACGACATCCGCCGCCATGAACGCCGGAGTCGCCGTGTCGGTCGCCCCGAGGAATCGAACCGCCGAGTCGAGACCGAGGACGTTCGCGAGCTGTTCGAGTTCGCGACGGTACGGACCGTCGCCAACCAATAGGAGAAACACATCGGATCGAACGGCCCTGACCTCTGCGAAAGCGCGCAAGAGATCCATGAGACCTGCGACCTTGTGTGGATATTGCAGTGGGGAAACCGATACGAGAAGCAACGCCGATGCGTCAATCCCGAAGCCATGGCGAAGTCGTTCGCCATCCTTCGCTGCGCCAGCCTCCGCAAGAGTAGCGCCTGGGAAGGTGACGGAAACGGGCGTGTGAATCCGGAACTGGCGTGTCACCCGGGCGAGCAGGTCAGCGGACACCGCAGTCACGAAGTCGCACCGATTTAGGAGTGCACGGAAGAGCCGACCGCGAATCCCGCGGGGGCGGACGGCCGTGTGAAACGTGAACACGACCCGCGCCCCTGGTAGCACACGTCTTGCCAGCAGAGCCGGTATCAGCAGAGCCCAGTGGCCGTGCACATGGAGGGCATCCGGTCGAAAGGCGATTGCGAGCTTCTTCACTTGCCGCCAACCCGCCACTCGAGAACCCGTCAGGATCGTAACTCCCCGGGCTTCAGCGCCGGACAGCGAGCAAACGAGCACATCGTGGCCCTTGTCGATGAGTGCCTGCCGTAACCCCTCGACGTAGCGTGAAATCCCTCCTACAACGGGACGCCAGAACGGGGAGAGCAACAGTACGCGCATCGCGTGGCTCCGTCTACGGAGTCCGAGGCACGGCTACGTACCAGAGGGTCTCGACATCGTTATCGTAAATCTTGTAAGCGGAGGCGTGAGCGGATGTGGCGAAGAGAGAGGGATACCGATTTCCATATGCGAAGAACGTGGAGGCAAGATTCTCGTTCTCAAGGTAGAAGCTCGGATCGTATCGTGCAATTGTGTCGACCGAGGATTCGAACGACGCCTGCATGATCGCCACCCAGTCCGCTTCGGCTTGGATGGTGGACGCGATCCAGGGGGAATCGCTCTCCAGTGTCAGCTCCTGAATCGGGACCCGAACCGTATTCGCCTCCACTTCCTGCGGCGAGAAGAAGCCGTAGGCGAGAAGCTCGGGACTCTGGAACGTGGTCCCAGCGCCGCCCACGGGGAGATACGCGCAGCCTGATAGGGCCGCGATCCGTATGCCAAGAAGCCCATCGTTCGAAACGACGTTCTCGACCGGTGCGTATTCGTGGACGTACGTCGCGGTCGCATACATCGTATTTGGCAGCCACGTCGTGTGCTGAACCTCGTAATCGAGGACTCCGGCCGAGAACGCGAAGACGGACCCAATGAGCACGCCGACGACGACCTGCCGAACCCGCCGCCGTTTAATCTGCGAAAGAGACGCGAAGACGAGTGCGCCGAACAGCGCGATGAACGGCAAGATGTAGAACCCCGTATACTGACGCAGGAACAAGGTCGGCGTGAGGCCGAGGAAGGAGAGTAGCAGGAACGGTTCTCGGAGGGTCTTGTTCCGGACTCGAACGAGTGTTACTACGCCCATGAACGCGAGGACAAGTGACAGCCCCACGCTACGCGCGAGGCTCACCCCGAAGTTGACCAACTGGATTTCAACGGATGGCCCGTTGAATAGCTCCCCTGTCGTGTACTCGCTGAGCACATCGGTTCCGAAAAACATGAGGGCAGCTATACCAGCGAATGAACCGAAAGCCAGGAAAGGCGCGCTCCGCCGGTAAGGCTTCGCCAGCAGAATCCGAGGAAATCGGGTGCGGAGCACGCGAAGAAGGACGACGACGATAACGGACGCCACGAACGCAATTAAGAACACCGCGAGGAGGGCCGCGAGGCGATGGATCGTCGCGAGCACGAGAAACGTGCCGAGGACGAAGACGAAATTGCGCGTCTTTGGCTCCCGATATGCCCTGAGCACGCTCCAGATGAACACCGGGAGAAGGACCATGAACAGGTTCCGCGTCGACGCGGACCATAGGGTGAAGGCGAGGAATCGGGGCGCGAAGGAGTAGATGAAGGAAGCCAAGAGGCAGAACGGGGCGTCTTCGCGGAACTCCCGGGCCATGACGAACGATGTCAGGACGCCGATCCCACCGAACGCCATCGACGCGACGAGGATGCTGCCCTCGATCGGCTGGCCGCCCACCGACGAGAAGTCCGCGAGCAGGAAGGGGCCCGCGGACGGATAGCTGAGAGGGTACCAGCCGAACCAGGAAAGCGGATTCAGGATCCACTCCGCGTGCCCGTCGACCGCGATGTTCGTCGCCAGGTTGTGGATGAAGAACGAGTCGACGCCCATCTCGTGAGGTGTGCGTGGGTAGCGAAGAGCCAGGCTAAGGCATGCCATCCCAGCGAGGATCGAGTAGACGGCGCGCTTCGAGAGGGTCAGGCGGCGGGCCCCCTCTTCCTAGCGATCACGATGAGATGGGCTGCCAGGTTTGGACGTAACCGGGTGACCAAGCGCACGAACGCGGATCTCCCGTAGTCTTGCCAATACCACTCGACGGGATCGAAGCCATGCCGCTCGAGGACCTGCCGAAGCGTCACGGGGTCGTACCAACAGGTGTGTTCCGGGTTCACGGCCGTCCGAAGGCCGGCCACGGCTTTGAAGACACCGTTCGCGGACCACGCGTTGGGCGTGACGAGGCAGAGTAGGCCCTGTTCCCGGAGGTGTCTCCGGGCACGCTCCAAAAAGAGACCCGGATTCGAGAGATGTTCGATGAGGTCGGCCGCGACCACGACATCGAACGTCTCGTCAAGGTCCATCGTCTCGACGTTCATTACACGGACGTCGAATCCCGCAGCTCGCCTCTTCTCGACCTGCTCAGCAACGATGTCTACTCCCACCGCATGACGGGCGGCCTTCGCGATGTGATAGTGACTCGTGGTCGCAATCTCTGCGGGGTCCTCGACCGGGCCTCCTACGCAGCCACAATCGAGGACATCTTTACCCCCGCAGAGCTCAAGGATTCTCCCGAACTTGCTGTTCGTAAGCTCCCACCTTGGTACTACGCCCCATGACGGATGTCCGGACAGGCGCCCGAGGAGGCTCAGGAGATCGCCTCCGATCTGACCCGCCGGTAGACCTCAAGAATCCTCGGCCCCACGCTCGACCAACTGTACTCCATTGGGAACGAGATCCGATCATGGGAAGCCCGGAGCCGGCGGGCATCGTTCATGGCGCGCGGGAGGTCTTCGGAGTCGTCTGCAAGCACACCTCTGTCTGTGGAGAGAATTTCATCGAGCCCGCTGCCCCTCACAGCTACGACCGGGCATCCCGACGCAAGGGCCTCCAACGCCGCGGTTGGAAGACCTTCGAACTCGCTCGCGAGGACGAGGGCGGTCGCTCGACGGTACTCGTGCGACAGATGCTCGTGAGAGAGTGGACCGAGGAACTCCACACTCCTACCAACCGCGAGTCTCCGTAGAGCGGCTTCGGACGGACCCGCTCCCGCAATACGGAGACGGGCTCCGGATAGTCCGGGCACGGAGAGCGCGCGGATGACTGCATCCACACGCTTCTCAGGGGAGAGCCGACCGACGAACAGGTATCGAGGTGGATCGTACTCGGCGGGCCTGCCTGGCGCGTCCGGAGCGTCCTCCAATTCGACAGCGACGGGGACGACTTCAACGCGGTCGGCCAGGTGTGGATATCGGGCCTTGTAGGAAATCGCGGTTCGCGCATCGACTGCGAGGAGGCGTCGAAACCGTCCAATCCCGCGCCGCTCGAGGCCTCTGTACGCTCGGGACGCGACGCGGCCGCGCCGTCGGCGGACGGACTTCCACGCGTCTCCGTGCAAGGTACACACCGACAGCCCGAATCGGTCCGGCAGAGCAGCGCCGTCGTCAGGCCTCTGAAAGTGAAGGATACCGACCTGCGAAGGATCCGTGGACTTTCCCCATCGACGGAGAGCCTTCTGGAAAACGCGGGCCGAAGGAACGTGAGCAGGGATAACGGAATCGACGCGCACTCCCGAGGCCAGCTCGTCTGCAGGCCCGTTGCCGACGATTGAAACCGAGATCCCGCGGCCGACCAAGAACCGCGAGAGGCCTAGGACATACGTCCGCGTCCCCCCGGGGGCTCCGCGGCTAAGGTCCGCCCCCGTGACGAGAACGATCACCGGCCGGTCAGCCGACATGGGATCCCTCGAGAGCTCGCACCACCCGGAGGAGAAGGTCGCGCATGTGCGACCAGTCGAATCGCCGAATCACCTGCTCAGCCTCTGTAACGGTCGCGTCGCGAGCCGCGTCCCGGCCCAACGCCGCAGAGATTTCCCGCGACAAGCTGTCCGGGTCACCGGGAGCATAGTACCGAGCCCCCTCGCCGAGCGTCTCCCGGAGGAACTTCAACCGCGGAACGATCAGGAGCTTCCCGAGTTGGACAAACTCCGGAACGCGTGTAGGCCACGCCAAGTGTGTGAGCGGGTTGGCTTCGAGGGTCACGACTCCGAGTTCCGCGAGGGACATGAGGGCGAGGGAACGCTCTCGAGACATCCGACCGACGAAGTGAACACGATCCCGGATCCCGAGGCGGTTCGAGAGTTCTACGAGACCCTCCTTGTACGCTGACTCTCCCTCGCCCGCGACGACGAGCTGCAGGTCCGCCTGGGAAGGCAACCGGGCAAGGGCTGCTAGCAGGGTCTCAAGGTCCCGCTCCGGGTTGATGCCTCCCGCGTGGACGAGATACCGGCCCTCCGGGAGACCAAGCTCCCTGCGAACCTGATCCCCCGTCGGGACGGAGGCGGCGGGGTCGCTCGCGTTGTACACGGTCGTGACTTTGCCGGCGGGGATACCGCGGCTCACGATCGTCCTGCGGATCGCGTCGTTTGCGACGATCACATGGTCCGAGAAACGCGCGCACGCGGCCTCGACGAGCGAAGCGACTCGAACCCACAGGGAGTGCGGGCCGAGACGGAACCGAGCGGCCAGGATTTCCGGCATCGCCTCATGGAGGTCCAAGAGAATAGGCACCCCCTGGAGCTTCACTGGTATCGCGGCGAGCACCTGGAAGTCGGGAAGGGAGTGGACATGGACCAGGTCGAGCGCGCTACGGCGATGCAACCTCGCAAGGACGGCCGTGCTCATCGCGAGGAACACGCCGTACTGGTAGACGTAGCGCGCCTTGCTTCCGCGCCGCGTGGCCAATGGGACTTCGTGGATGTGGACTCCGTTCAGATGCGTCGGGGAGGGGCCTGAGGAAGGACGCACGGCGATCACATGTACGACGTACCCGGCCTCTGCGAGCGCCTCCGCCTCCCGACGCACCCGCGGGTCCCACGGGTACTCCGTGTAGGCCACGACGGCCACGCTCGGCCGTCCATCCCCAAACTGAGGCGGCGATGTCATGGATGTCACAGCTGACTCAGGAGGAACGCGACCATGCCGCTCACGATGTAGAGGCTCAGTAGGGTCCGGACGAGAGCCCGTTCCGTCATGGGGCGCTTCGAGAGAATCCAGTAGGCGAGGGTGTACCGCTCCGCACCCTTCGGGGGCCGCAACCGGCCGTCGGGTTCGATCACGGGGTTCCGGCAGGCGCGCTTTCGCTCCGTGTTCTTCCCCTGAATCCCGTAGTAGAAGGTTGCCCCGGCCTCGTAGAAGGCGGGAGAGATCGCGACGAGGCCGTATAACTCGAGGTGGCCGAGGATCGTGGCGGCCCCGATCGCGGCGCCGAGGCCGAGCGTCCCGATGTCGCCAATGAAGACCCGGGAAGGGAACCGGTTGAACAGGAACAGCCCGATCGCGCTGCCCAGGAGGGCGGCCAACACGAGCGTCGCGAAGTCCGACGTGCCCCGGAGTGTCCCGATCGCCAGCAGGGATCCGGACACGACCACGACCTGGCCGCTCTCGAGTCCGTTGTATCCCGCGGACATGTTCATCGCGTTGGATGTGCCCGTGACGCCCACGGGGACGAGCAGGAGCCAGTACGCGAGGTACAGGTCCGGGCCGAACCGAATCTCGTATCCGAACGGGAGGTCGATGACCTCCGGACCGAGGTGGACCAGCAAGAGGGGCAGGGCGGCGAATCCCACGACGATCGCCTTCACGCGCTGTTTCAGGTTCGAGACGTCGTCGATCAGGCCGATCATCGAGGCCATGAAGAACACGCTGATCGCGGCGAGGAACGGTGGCTCCGCGACGTTCCCGATGAGCTTCTGCAAGCCGACGACGAGGCTCAGGGAGACGGAGAACGCGAACAGCGCGGCAATCCCGCCGAGCTCCGCGACCTTCGCCTTGGACGCCTTGTTGACGTCGTCCCCGACCATGCCGCCCGCGTGCATCTTGCGGATCAGGGGGGGCATCATGAGCACGACGAGGGTGAACGACAGGGCGAGCGCCACGAGAGACCCGACCCCATCGGACAGGTCTCCCCACGGCAGGATCTGAAACTGGTATCCACTGCCTGGGCTCGTGAGGCTCACGTCCACGACCCGCCGAGCCCTGGACACGATATTTCAATCCTGAGCCGTGGTTCTCGGGGTCGATACTGGCCCCTTTCATCGATGAACCCGGCGAACGGAAGGTTTCAAAGCCCGAAGGTCATCCCGGGCGGGATCGCTTGGCGAATCGAGTCCACCCCACCGCGGACGTCTCCCCCGGTTCCCAGGTCGGCGACGGCACATCGATCTGGCACTGGGCCCAGGTCCGGGAAGGAGCCCGCATTGGCCGGAACTGCAACATCGGGAAGGACGTCTACATCGACACGGCGGTCGTCGTGGGGGACGATTGCAAGATCCAGAACTTCGCGACCCTGTACCGGGGCCTGACGGTCGGCCGAGGTGTCTTCATCGGTCCCCACGCGTGCTTCACGAACGACATGTACCCCCGCGCGGTCAGCCCGGACTGGGAAGTCGTCCCCACGAAGGTCGAGGACGGCGCCTCGATCGGGGCGAACGCGACGATCCTGTGTGGCCTCACGATTGGCAAGAACGCGATGGTCGCCGCAGGCGCCGTGGTCACCAAAGACGTGCCCGCGCACGCCCTCGTCGCGGGCGTCCCCGCGAGGGTCGTCGGCTGGGTCTGCGAGTGCGGCCGCCCCCTCGACGCGAAGGGCCGATGCGCGCACGACGGGAAGACGTGGCCTTACCCGCCCAAGAAGAAGGCCCGTTCCCGCGCCGGCAAGTGAGCGGCATACCTTGATAGCCCCCTTCCCGCTTCGCCGCGGCGCATGATCCCGATCGCCCGGCCTCTCCTCGGGGAGGAGGAGCTCGCGGCCGTGAAGGAGGTCCTCGAGTCAGGCCGCCTGGCCCAGGGCCCGAAAGTGGAAGCGTTCGAGAGGGCGTTCGCCGCCTACGTGGGCCGGAAGCACGGGATCGCGGTGACGAACGGCACGGCGGCCCTGCACATCGCCCTGATGGCCCACGGGCTCAAGGCGACCCACGACGTGATCGTCCCACCCCTCACGTTCTTCGCCTCCGCGTCCACGGTCCTCCTGACGGGCGCCCGGCCCGTCTTCGCGGACGTGGACCGGGCCACGTACAACCTGGACCCCGCGAAGCTCAAGGACCTGATCACCCGCCGCACGGCCGCGATCATGCCGGTCCACCTGTACGGCCAGACCGCGGAGATGGACCCGATCCGGGAGATCGCGGAGGCGCACGACCTCGCGGTCATCGAGGACGCGTGCCAGGCCCACGGGGCCCAGTACCACGGCAAGAAGGCGGGGAACCTCGGGGACACGGCGTGCTTCTCGTTCTACCCGACGAAGAACATGACGACGGGGGAGGGCGGGATGATCCTCACGGACGACGAGGAGACCGCGCGCAAGGCCCGGCTCCTGAGGGATCACGGCCAGACCGCGAAGTACGAGCACGCGATCCTCGGGTACAACTGCCGGATGACGGAGCTCGCCGCGGCGATCGGCCTCGTCCAGCTCAAGAAGCTCGACGGCTGGGTCGCGAGGCGCCGCGCGAACGCGCACGCCCTGACGAAAGGGCTCGACGGGATCGAAGGCCTCGTCCCGCCCGCGGAGGGGAACTGGATGGTCCACGCGTTCTACCAATACGTCGTGCGGGCGGACCCCAAGTTCCCGATGGCCCGGGACGAGATCGTCCAGACCCTCGTGGAGGACGGGATCGGGTGTCGTCCGTCGTATCCGTCGGCCCTGTACAAGCAGAAGGCCCTGCGGGACCTCAAGGTCCGCGGCCGGTGCCCCGTCGCGGAGTCCGTCGTCCCGCGGCTGTTCGAGATCCCCGTGCACCCGGGCCTGGGCCCCGGGGACGTGGAGCGGATCGTGGAGGCCGTCGACCGGCTCGCGAAGCCCTCCTGAGCCGACGCGAGAGGGAGAGACCCTTTTAGCGCCTCGCGGGCTACCGCGGGACGTGATCTGCCCGGCATGCGGCACGTGGAACCGCGAGACCGCCCGGTTCTGCAAGCACTGCGCGGCCCGCCTGGAGCCGGCGACCCCGCCGTCCGCCGGCCCGGCGGCCCCGACGCCCGCGTCGGGTGCCCTGCCCCCGCCTCCCGCCTCCCGGCCCCGCGCGTGGTGGCACCCCCTCGGGGTCACGGCCCTCGTCGCGACGTGCGTGGGGTTCGTCGACGCGGCGCCGGACGCGCGGCTGTCCTGGTCCCTCGTGGCCGTCCCGGGACTCGGGTTCCTCGCGGGGGGCCTCCTGATCCTCCAGTTCCTCGCGTCCCCCGGCCGGGCGGACCGCAGGCCGTTCTTCGCGGGGTCCGCGTTGCTCGTCGCGGCCCTGTTCCTCCTCCCCGTGGCCGTGGCGGTCCAGGGGCGCGCGACGACCGCAGAGTCCGTCGAGGTGGCGTACGACCCCGCGGTCCGCTTCGTGAACCTGTACGTGTTCGCGGACCCCGGGGACGTGTCCGTCCGCTTCGAGGACGCGCCCCCGTACATCGTGCGCGCGGAGATCGTCCACGTGGGCGGCGTGTTCTCGAGCCACTACGACGGGGACGTCGTCGCGACGAACGGGACGACGGGGGACACCCTCGCGTTCCGGGTCTCGGTCCGCGGGCTCCCGGGCCTCTTCTTCGTCGGCGGGCACGAGGTCCGCGTGTCCGTCCACCGGAACGTGTCCGTGTCGGTCGCCCTGGAGAGCACGGCGGGGAGCCTGTCCCTGGACGTGCCCGCGGGGGTCGAGGTCCGCGGGATCGACGCGACCGTCACGACGACGGGGAACGTGGCCCTGGCCGTCCGCCATGCCGCGTGGGCGAACGGCGCGACGGTCCGCCTGTCGTCCGCGACGGGGTCCGTGACCCTGGACCTCGTCCAGTCGGCCTCGGGGGCCGGGAGCGTGAGCGTGGGGGCCACGTCGACCACGGGCCGGGTCGTCGTGCGCTTCGCTCCGGATGGAGGCGTGGGGGCCGAGGTGTCCACGTCCGCGCCGCCCGGCGCGATCGGGTTCGACTCGGCCAAGTACGAGGAGGTCGCCGGCCTCCTGTACGCCCCGTCCCGGACCGGCTTCGAAGCCGCGAACCTCAAGTTCATCGTCCAGCTCGCGACCACGACGGGGTCCGTGGTGGTCGCATGATCCGGTGCCCCGCCTGCGCGGTGGAGAGCGAGCCGGACGCGCGGTACTGCGACGGCTGCGGCGCGGAGCTGGGCGCGCCCGCCGGACCCGGCGAGCCGCGCCCGGCCCGCCCGGAGGCCACGCCCCTCGTCGTGTACGCGCCCGTCCGCCCGCGGGCCTGGTGGTACCCGATCGGGGTGTGGGTCGTCCTGTCCGCGTTCTTCCTGTTCGTGGACCTCGTCCCCGGGGACGGGCTCGGGTGGGCCCACGGGCCCATCGGCGTGCTGGGGATCTTCCTCGTGGGGTTCCCGCTCCTCCATCTCCTCGAGGCGTTCGCGGCCGGGGAGCGGTCCCGCCTGCGCGGGCCGCGGGGCGAGGGAAGCGCCAAGGCGGAGCCCGAGGACGCGAGGAGGCGCGCGGGGCCCTGACGGGCCCCCGGGATGGCGCCCATGGATCCGCACGAGTTCGCCCGGAGCCTCCACGAGGGCGCGGACCGGGAGCGCGCGATGCACTGGGAGGAGGCCGCCGCGTTCTACGCGGGCCTCGTGAGGGGGCTCGGGTCCATCGCCGCGCAGGACGCGCGGGGGCGCGCGATGCGGGCCATGGCCCTCCTCCGACAGGGGAACGCCCTCATGGAGCTGGCCCGGTGGGAGGAGGCCCGGCAGGTCCTGGACGACGCCCTCCACGACGCGCAGGGGTCCGGCGACGCGGGCGTGGTCGCGCAGGCCCTCCTGGCGGCCGGGGTGTTCGCGGCGAACCGGGCGGACGCGCCCCGGGCCGAGGCGTTCATGCTCGACGCCCTCGAGCGGTTCCACGCGACGGACGACCGCGCGTCCCTGCAGGGCCGCGGCTGGGCGTTCCTGAACCTCGCGACCCTGTACGGGAAGACGGGCCGGATCGACCTCGCGTTCGTCACGTTCCACAAGGCCCGGGACGTGCTCGGGGCGGCCCGCAACTGGGCCGGGGTCGCGGCCGCGTGGGAAGCCCAGGCCCAGCTCCGGCGCGGGATGGGGGACGAGGACCGGTGGCGCGAGGACCTCGCGGAGGCCGTCATCTTCTACGAGCGGGACGGCATGCGGGAGAAGGCGGATCGCCTCCGCGCCGTGATCGGCCGCAAGCTCGTGTGAGCCCGCGGCGGGTATGTACCCTAGGGTCGGAACCTTGAACCCGCCGCGCGCGCCAGGCCGTCCGGATGCAGGACGTCGTGTACGAGAGGAACGTGTTCGCGGAGCGGGCTTGCCCCGTCTGCGGCACGGACCGGGGCCGGCGGCCTCGGAGGGCGCGGGGCTGCGCCGCGTGCGGGGCCCCCCTCGCCGCGGGGGAGGCGTTTGTCCGCCGGGTCGCGGGCGGCGCTCGCCTCGCGTGCTCGATCGCGTGCCTGAAGGCCCTCCACGAGGAGGACGCCGACGCGTCGGCGGGGTGCGGATGGTGCGACGCCCGCCGGCCCCCGGTGGAGGGACCCGAGCGGTCGTGTCTCCAGTGCGCGGCCCGGCTCTCCGGAGACGTCGGATACGTGGGGATCGTCCGGGGCGGGCGGGCCCGCACGTTCTGCGACGTCGCGTGCCTCGCGGCGTACCTGTCAAGCCCGAACCCGCTGTGCGGCTGAGGCCGCGAGCGACCCTTCAAGTGGGACGGACGGCATGGGCCGGTGCGAGACGATGGCCGACCCGACCGTGGAGATCGCCCAACTCTGGAAGTCGTACGACGGGACGCCGGCCCTCCAGGGGCTCTCCCTCCGGGCGGCACCGGGCGAGATCGTCGGCCTCATCGGCCCCAACGGGGCGGGCAAGACGACGACGCTCAAGATCCTCGTGGGGCTCCTGCGGCCCGACGCGGGCGTGGTCCGGGTCCTGGGCCGGGACGTCCTCGCGGACCCGGTCGGATACAAGGCGGCGATCGGGTACATGCCCGAGCTGCCGACCCTCCCGGACTACCTGACCGCGGCCGAGTTCCTCGGATACGTGGGGCGCATCCGGGGGATGCCGCGGTCGGGCCTCGGGGCCCGCACGCGGGAGCTCCTGCGCGGCCTGGACCTCGCGCCCAAGGCGGACGAGACGATCGCGTCCCTGTCCAAGGGGATGAAGGCGAAGCTCGCCTTCGCGGCCGCGACGATCCACGATCCGGACCTGCTCATCCTGGACGAACCCCTCATCGGGGTGGACCCGGCCGGGCAGCACAAGCTCAAGGAGCACCTCGTCGGGGTCGCGCGGGCCGGCGGCACGATCCTCGTGTCGACCCACCAGCTCGACACGGCGGAGAGGCTCTGCTCGCGGGTCGCGATCGTCCACCACGGGCGCGACGTGGCCACGGGCGACCTCGCGGGGCTCCGGGGTCTCGCCCAGGCGTCCGGGGACAGCAGCCTGGAGGCCGTGTTCCTCAAGCTCACGCAGGAGACGCCGGCCTCCATGGAGCCCGAGCGTCCCAGGCCGCGGGGCTGGTTCCGGAGAGGATGAGCCTGGGCCGGACCGCGGCGATCATCTCGTACAAGCTCCGTTTCTTCTTCGGCCCCGCGTTCCGCGGACGCTTCGGCGCGTTCGTGTACCTCGGGCTCATCCTGATCTTCGTCCCGTCCGGATGGGCCGCGGGGTTCGGGATCGGCTCGAGCCTCCGGGACGCGAGCCCCGAGGCCGCGGTCGAGATGCTGAGCCTGCCCCTCGCGGCGATCCTGTCCCTGGGGCTCCTGTATTCCCTCGGGACCGGCGTCACGGCCCACGTGTCCGAGTTCGACTTCTTCATGACGGCCCCTCTGCGGCCGCGGGAGTTCCTCGCCGCGGACCTCGTGTTCCAGTTCCTGTCCCTCCTCGTGTCGGGAGGCCTCGCGGCCGGGATCGCGGCGGTCTCCATTGTCATGACGGTCGGCCGGCCCGTCGAGACGGCCGTGGCCCTCCTCGCGATCCTCGTCGCGTACGCGTGCCTCGTCCTCATGGTCTCCCAGATCCTCGTCGTCCTGCGGGTCCGCCACCCGCGGGCGCCCGTCCGGAGCCTCACCCTCGTGCTCATCGTCCTGTCCGCCCTCCCGTCCCTCTCGATCGCCCGGCCCGACTTCCCGCTCCGCTTCACGGACCTCCCCGTGCCCTCGTCCGCGTTCGGGACCCTCGGGGTCGCGGCCCTCGGCTTCCCGGTCCCCGGGACGCCGGCCCTGGGGATCGCGATGATCTACCTCGGGGTCGTCCTCGGGGTGTGGGTCCTCGCGTCCGACGCGTACATCTTCCACGGGATCCGCCCGAGCCTGTCCGCGGGGTTCGGCCAGGTCGACATGGCGTCCCGGATCGACACGCAGCGCCGGCTCATCGGGGGCCTGGGCCGCCTCACGACGCGGATCGGGCTCCGGACGGACCGGGGAGGCGAGACGGGCCTCATGGCCCGGCTCCACTTGATCCGGATCTGGCGGGACGGGAGCGTGTTCTTCATCCTCCTGTTCGCGGCCGTGGCGATCCTCCCCACCGTCGTGGGGGCCGGGGACTCCCTCTCGAGCGTCTCGATCAGCGTGACCCAGGTCCTCACGTTCCTCATCGCGATCCTCGCGATGAACTGGGCGTACTACGAGCGGGAGAACTTGTGGCTCGTCATCACGTCGACAGGGCGCCCGGGCTCGTACTTCCGCGGGTTGTTCCTCGCCCTCGCGGGGATCGGGCTCGCCGTGAGCGCCGCGTTCCTCGTCGTCCTGTACCTCACGACGGGCACGTCGCCGCCCGTCGAGTCCATCGCGCTCCCCCTCGCGGGCCCGATCGTCTCCGCGATGACCGCGGCCGCGATCATGACGCGCGCGAAGCTCAAGCCCGCCGCGTTCTCCCCCGCGATCCTGGGGATCCTGTTCGCCGTGTCGATCACGGGGTTCCTCGGGGGCCTTCTCGGAGAGGGGATCGTCCGTGCGGTCGGTCTGTTCGCCGGACTCGGGGGCGCGGCCCTCGCGGGGGTCCTCGCGGGCTACGTGATCGGGATGGGGGCCCTGGGCCTGTGGGGCGTCACGCGCCTCGCGGCGAACTTCCGCCTCTGACGTTCAGTATATCGCTTCGTTGGCCCGCCGGTCTAGGACGAGCTGCCGGAAGTGCTCCGGTTTCCGGTCGAAATCCATCTGGCATGTTTCGCTGCAGAAGTAGTACGGGATGCCCTTGTACCAGATCATCCAGAACGCGTTGTGCGGGTTCACGGGCTCCTGGCACACGGGGTCGACGGCCATGGACCCGCCGACGAAGGCGCGCCGCGATATGAAGGCTTCGCCCTCCCGGTGCAGAGCGCCGCGCGTTTATATCCCGCCGGCCCATTCGCGCGTCCCGTGGCGATGAAGGTCGGCGTGATCGGCGTCGGCTCGATGGGCCAGAACCACGTGCGCGTCCTCACGGAGATCGCGGACGTCGTCGGGATCGCCGATCCGGACGTGAAGGTCGGCGGCGCGGTCTCGAACCGGTTCAACGTGTCGTACTTCACGGATTACAAGGCCCTCCTCAAGGAGAAGCTCGAGGCCGTGAGCGTGTGCGTGCCGACCGAGCTCCACGAGAAAGTCGCCCTCGACGCAATCGGCCGGGGGGTCGGCGTCCTCGTCGAGAAGCCGCTCGCGGATTCCGTCGGACCGGCACAGCGGATCGTGGAGGCCGCGGATGCCGCGGAGATCGTCCTCGCGGTGGGCCACATCGAACGGCACAACCCCGCGATCGGGGTCGTGAAGCGTCACCTCGCGGAGGGGCAGTACGGGGACCTCGTGACCGCGACGACGCGGCGCGTGTCCTCGTTCCCGGGGCGGATCCGGGACGTGGGGGTCGTCCTGGACCTCGGGGTCCACGACATCGACATCCTGCGGTACCTCGTCGGCTCCCCGGTCGAGAGCGTGTTCGCACTCGGGGGCCGGAAGGTCCACGCGCAGTTCGAGGACCACGCGAACGTCCTCCTGCGGTTCCAGAACGGGGTGCACGGGTTCGTCGAGGTGAACTGGCTCACCCCCATGAAGGTGCGGCGGCTCGCCCTCACGTGCCTGAAGAACTTCGTCGAGGTGGACTACACGGACCAGTCCATCACGGTGAGCGCGAGCACGCTCGGGACCCTGGACCCGTACAACCTGTACCAGATCCCCCTCGAGCACCACTCCCAGCAGATCCACGTCCGCAAGGAGGAGCCCCTCAAGCGGGAGCTCGAGGATTTCCTCGACGCGGTGAAGAAGGATCGCGATCCGCTCGTCACGGGCCGGGACGCGACGGAGACCCTGCGGGTCGCGGAGGCCGCGAACGAGAGCCACCGGAAGGGGAAGCTCGTCCAGCTCCTGTAGGCCCGATCCGCCGTCGGGCGACCGGACGGGATCCGTGGACTCGACCATCGAGGAGTTCGGTGCCGCTCGTTAACCTGGTTCAAGGTTAACACGGACCGCCGAGCGCCTTAGAGGTGTGCGCCTCCCTAGAATTGCCCTTTCCCGATCCCGCGGTACACGAAGCCGGCCTTCACGAGGGCGGGGCCGTCCAGGGCGTTCCGCCCGTCCACGAGGACCGCGCGGCGCATCCGTCGCTTCGCGGCGCGCAGGTCGAGTCGCCGGTACGCGTCGTGGGCCGTGACGAGGGCGAGGCAGTCCGCGCCGTCCGTCGCGGCCTTCAGGTCCCGCGACACCTTGAAGCCCCGCTCCGATCGGGCGTACGGATCGTGGATCGTCACCTCGGCCCCGCGGCGCCGCAGCTCGCGGATGAACGGGATCGCGGGCGTGTTCCGCGTGTCCTCCGTGTCCTCCCGGTACGCGAAGCCGAGGACCGCGACCCGCGCGCCTTTGATCCGACGGCCCGACGCGTGGAGGGCCTCCTCGACGAGGCGGGCCATCCGCTTGGGCATGAACTCGTTCACCCAGCGCGCCGTCGGGATGAGCTCCGGCTTGTGATGGAGGCTCGGCGAGACGAGGAGCCACGGGTCCTTCGGGATGCAGTGGCCGCCCACGCCCGCGCCCGGGTAGAGCATCGCGCGGAACGGGCACGTGTTCACGAGCTCCCGGACGCGGAACGCGTCCACCCCGAGCTCCTCGGAGATCAGGGCGACCTCGTTCGCGAACGCGATCTGCACGTCCCAGTACGCGTTCTCGGCCGTCTTGACGACCTCCGCGGTCGTCCAGTCCGTCGCGTGGACGTCGCCTTTCACGAACCGCCGGTAGAACGCGGTCCCCTTCCGCGCCGCGCGGGGGTCCCGGGCTCCGAGGACCCGGTGGAGGTTCGTGAGGTTGTACAGGAGCTTCCCCGCCGTGACTCGCTCGGGACAGTGGACGAGGCCGAAGTCCCGGCCCGAACGCATCCCCGAGGACCGCTCGAGGACGGGTCGCACGAGCTTCTCCATCGTCCCCGGCGCCAGCGTCGACTCGATGGACACGAGCGCGCCGCGGCGCAGGTTCGGACCGAGGGACGCGAGCGCGGCCTTCAGGGCCCGGTACGAGGGGTCGTGCGTGGACGGGTCGATCGGGGTCTCCACGGCGACCACGACGACGTCCGCGGTCCGGGCCGCGGACATGTCCGACGTCGCGACGAGCCGCTTCCGCGAGACCTGGGTCCGGATCAGCTCCGCGAGCCCCGGCTCCCGGCCGCGCAGCGGGTTCCTCCCCGCGTTGATCGCCTGGACCTTCTTCGGGTCGATGTCGATCCCGGCGACGCGCGCGCCCGTCGCGGCCACGGATGCGGCGACCGGCACGCCGACGTACCCGAGGCCCACGACGGCGACTCTCACGGACCGCGACCATGGAGGCCCTTCGCTTAAAGGTTTCAATGTGGACGCGCGGGGACGAACGAATCCGCGTCGGACGCGCGGGACCGCGCGACGGGGGAGAACCGTTAAATGGGGAGCCCGTCCTGTGCGCCCTCGTGAAGGTCGCGAGCGTCGTGGGCGCTCGGCCCCAGTTCATCAAGGCGGCCCCCGTGAGCCGGGAGATCCGCCTGCACAACGAGGAGATCCTCGTCCACACGGGCCAGCACTACGACGAGAGCATGTCCGAGGTGTTCTTCGAGACCCTCGAGATCCCGCGCCCCGACTACAACCTGGGGGTCGGCTCGGGGAGCCACGCGAACCAGACCGCGGAGATGATGAAGGGCCTCGAGGCCGTGTTCGAGAAGGAGTCGCCCGACCTGGTCCTGATCTACGGGGACACGAACTCGACCCTCGCGGGGGCCCTCGTCGCCGCGAAGCTGCACGTCCCGCTCGCCCACGTGGAGGCGGGCCTCCGCTCGTACAACCGCGCGATGCCCGAGGAGGTGAACCGGGTCGTCGCGGACCACCTCTCGACTGTCCTGTTCTGCCCGACCCAGACGGCCGTCGACAACCTCCATCGGGAGGGCCTCACGTCGGGCGTCCATCTCGTGGGCGACGTGATGTACGACGTCGCGCTCCAGAGCGCTCAGGCCGCCCGGTCCCGCTCGATCGTCGCGGACCTGGGCCTGCGCCCGGGAGACTTCCTCCTCGCGACCCTCCACCGGCCTCAGAACGTGGACGACCGGGAGACCCTCGGGAAGATCGTGACGGCCCTCGAGACGTGCGGGCGGACCGTCGTGTTCCCCGTCCATCCGCGGACCCGGAAGCGCCTCGAGGAGGCGGGCTTGTGGGACGGCCTCCGGTCCAAGGTGAAGGCGATCGAGCCCGTCGACTACCTCGATTTCATCGCCCTCCTCCTGCGCGCGGCGAAGGTCGTCACGGACAGCGGGGGCGTCCAGAAGGAGGCGTACTTCTTCGGCGTGCCGTGCGTCACGCTCCGCGACGAGACGGAGTGGATCGAGACGGTCGAGGACGGCTGGAACGCGGTCGTGGGGACGGAGACGGCGGACGTCCTCCACGCGATCGCTCACTTCAATCCCTCCGGCACGAAGGCGAAGTCATTCGGGGACGGACATGCCGCGGAGCGGATCACGCGGATCCTCGAGAAGATCGCGTAGGCCCGGGCGCATCCCTTAAGCCGGGGGAGCCTTTCGTCGGCCCGTGGACCCGCTGTCCCTCGCCGCGATCGGGGTCGTCGTGGCGAGCGCCGCCTACGCGGTGGCCCGGAAGGGGCTCCTCTCCCTCGCGTTCGGAATCGCCCTCCTCGTCGTGTTCGCGATCCAGGTCGTCGGCGCGGCGATGGCGACGGGCGTGCCGATCGCGCTCCTCTCACCCGTCACGTTCGACCTTGCCCTCCTCGTGACGCCGCTCGGGTCGTCCGCCCCGTGGACGTGGATCACCTTCCAGTTCGTCCACGCATCCGAGACGCACCTCCTGTTCAACCTGATGGCCCTCGTGTTCATCTCTCCCGTCGTGGAGGAACGCGTCGGGACGACCGCATGGGCCGTCCTCTTCCTCGCGGGCGGCGCGTTCGGCGCCCTCGCGTTCGTCCTGATCCACGCGGGCGGCGTGGCCCTCGTCGGTGCGTCCGCAGGGATCCTCGCCGTGTTCGGAGCCCTGGGCCGCCTCTACCCTCGCGAGCGGATCCGCCTGTTCCTCCCGATCCCGGGCATGCCCGCGATCCCCGCCGCGACCCTCGTGGTCGTCTTCCTCGTCCTCGAGATGGTCCTGAGCCTCGTCGGCCCGGCGGGGATCGCATGGGAGGCCCACGTGGCCGGGATCGCGTTCGGCTTCGCGGTCGCCCCCCTCCTCGCCCGCCTGCTGCCCCTCCGGCATCGGACGGCCCGGCCCGTCGGGCTGGACGCCCTGCGGCCTCTCGCGACGACGCGGGAGCTCCAGGACATCCTCGCGGAAGCGGAGAGGGCGGACCGGCCCGAGCTCCGCGCGGCGTGGGTCGAGAAGTTCGTCCGCGGGGCTCCCTGCCCGCGGTGCGGCGGCCCGGTGCGGATGCGACTCGGTCGCCTCGCGAGCGACTGCGGCTGGCGGACCCGCCTCTAGGCCCACCGGGCGCAATCCTTTTGGTCCCGCGAGGGATGGGAACCTCGATGGCCGCCCCGAGCGCCCTCGTCCTCCGATGCGAGACGTGCGGCGACACGCCGCACCGCGTCCTCCGCGGGAAGGTCGGCGGGAAGGCGGAGCTCATCTTCGAGGGCGTCGTGAAGTGCACGAAGTGCGGGACCGTCCGGAACGTCGTGACGCGGGAACCCCGGCCCGTCGCGGTGCCCCTGGTCGTGTCCTGGCTCGAGGCGTCCGAGCGCACGTCCCTCGAGTTCGGACCCGACGAGGACGTCCGCGTGGGGGACGAGATCGACCTGGACGACAAGCGGGTCGAGATCACGGCCCTCGAGGCGGGCGGGGCCCGCGTGCCCGTTGCGAAGGCGAGGGATCTCGCGACGATCTGGGCCAAGCGGGCGGACCGGGTCCGCGTCAAGTTCTCCGTGAACAAGGGAAATCGCTCGGTCGCGCACGACGTGATCGCGACGCCGGACGAGGAGTTCGCGGTCGGGGACATCGTGGACCTCGGGAGGGAGCGGGCCATCGTCCACCACGTCCGGACCGCGCACCGCACGGTCCATGAGGGCAGCGTCCGCGCGGACGAGATCGTCCGGATGTACGGCCGGGTCGTGCGGGAGCGCACGAGCCGCTGACCGCCCGCGCGGTCACGCGATTCGATGGCCGCAGGACGGGCACAAGGCCGAGTCGATCGGGATCGCGCGGCCGCACGCGCTGCCGAATCGGACGCGGAACGGCCCGTTCGCGAGGGCCCTCAGGGCGATGAACAGGAGCCCGCCCAGGATGGACCCGACGAGGAGCAGGCTGGCGTCGAACGCCGGCCGCCCCGGGACCCCTCGCCAGTTGATCGCCATCACGGCGGATGTGAGAGGACCGCGACGACGAAGACCGTCCTCGACAGGGCCAAGAACCGGTTGCGGGGCTCCAAGCCTGGCGTCAGGCGGACCCGCTCCCCGCGAAGTTCGCTCCCGGCGACGGGACGGGACTCCTCTTCGATGAACCTTCGGCCGCGACGCCCGCGGAAGGGTTAAGCCGGAAGGGACCTTCGGCGGGAGCGAGATGATCACGCTCCTCGGCGTGGGTCACGTGTTCGACCTCGGCCGATCGATTCGCGCGGAGATCCAAGCGCGTCGACCCCGGGTCGTCGCCCTCGAGCTGGACCACCCCCGGTTCGCGGCCCTCGTGGCCCGGGCCCAGGGACCCGCACGGCCCTCCTTCCTCGCCGTCCTGGGTCGGTTCCAGTCCCGGATCGCGTCCCAGTACGGGGTGCAGGTCGGGGACGAGATGCTCGCCGCGGCCCGTGCGGCCCAGGAGGTCGGGAGCGAGATCGCCCTGATCGATCGCGAGTCTCGGCAGACCCTGCTCCGCGCGTGGCGGCTCATGCCACTCCGCGAACGCGTGCGGCTCGTGACGTCCGTCCTCGGGAGCCTGTTCATCGCCCGCACGAAGGTCGAGGAGGAGCTCGCGCGGTACGAGGCCGACGAGCGGGCCGTCATGGAGGAGTTCGCCGCGCAGCTCCCGACCGCGAAGCGCATCCTCATCGACGAGAGGGACGAGCACATGGCGAACACCCTGAGGGACCTGCACCGGGCGAAGGGGGACGTCCTCGCGGTCGTCGGAGACGGCCACATCGACGGGCTCCGGGCGCGGCTCTCGGACGAGGCGGTCCAGGTCGTGCGCCTCAAGCAGCTCCGCGCGCGGTCCGAACCGCCGGGCACCAGCGCGACCGTCACGTATCAGCTGTGACGCCGGGGCCGCCGCGGGATCCACCTCGGGACGGCCCGCCGGTACACTCGGAACGCGTCCCCGAACCGGGCCTCGAGGACTCGCTCCTCATGGCGGACGAGCGCCTGCGCGGGAAGCCCGAGCAGGAACACGAGGACCGCCGCGCTGATCGAGCCCACGAGGAGGGACGCCCCGAGGAGGCCGAAGAAATGAGACACGATGATCGGGTTCCGGATCCGCGCGAACGGGCCCGACGTCACGAGGGACGTCGGCGGGGCGACCGGATTCGGGGTGCCGCCGTGCCGGGCGAACGCGGCGAGGGACCAGCCGAGGACCGAGGCCCCTAGGAGGAACGGCCCGATCCCGAGCCACCGCACGGGGTCCGCCAGCGGAACGACCCGCAGCGCGTCATCCGCGAGTCGCCCGCCCAGGGGCAGGCCCACGTACAGGACCGCGAACAGGCACGCGGTCTCGATCCAGGCGAGGACGATCCGGCGCAAGGGAGGGTCGATGCCCTCCGAGCTATTTGTGCGATGCGAGCGTTCGCGCATCCCCCCGCAGCCTTAAGGTCGCGGGTCGCGTTCGCGTCGGTGCATGGGGGAGCCCGACCCTTCGAAGGAAGCGACCGTCGCATGGCTCCGCGACCAGTTCCGGCGGCACTACGCATCCCGGAAGCCGACCCTGCCGGACCGGTTCGGCCGGCGCGAGTTCGGATTCATGTTCTGGTCCCCCGGGATGGTCCAGCGACACATCGGCTTCTCGCGGGAGGACCAGCTCCGCGGATTCCTCCAGACCCGCGTCCCCGCGCACGTGTACTACTCGAGCGCGTACTACGAGAAACCCGACGCCCCGACCATGGAGGAGAAAGGCTGGCTCGGGGCGGACCTCATCTTCGACCTCGACGCGGACCACATCCCCGGGGCGAACAAGATGTCCTATTCGGAGATGCTCGAGGCGGTCCGCCTCCGCATCACCCAACTGTACGATGAGTTCCTCGTCGAGGACTTCGGATTCGGCGGGGACGAGCTGCGGCTCGTGTTCTCCGGGGGCCGCGGGTACCACATCCACGTCGCGGACGAGGCCGTGTGGTCCCTCGGGAGCCACGAACGACGGGAGATCGTGGACTGGATTACCGCGAAGGGGCTCGACCTCGGGACCGTGTTCAAGGAGCCCGTGTTCGACGCGCGGGAGTTCAAGGGGCGGCTGTACGCGAAGCGCCAGGTCGTCATGGCGGATCCGACGAAGGATGTCGGCTGGCCCCGCAAGATCGTGCGAGGCCTCATCCAGCTCGCCAGGCAGCTCGAGCCGATGGACCGCGAATCGGCCGTCGGGTTCCTCGCGAGCTTCGAGGGCGTCGAGAGGAAGGAGGCCGAGGGCCTCTGGGAAAACCTCTTCGCGAACCGGTCCAAGAGCGGTCCGAGGATCCGAGGGATCGACCGCCTGATCGAGACGCGCAAGATCGAGACCCTGTCGGATCGGAACGTGAAGCTCATCGTGGCGATCGTCTCCCAGCTCCAGCACGTGCGCCTCAACGAATACCGGGGCGTGCCGCTGGGAGGGATCACGCCCCGGGGCGAGACGGACGAGCCCGTCACGTCGGACATCAAGCGGCTCATCCGGATGCCTTCGTCCCTCCATGGGAAGACGGGGTTCCAGGTCGTGCCGCTCACGCGGGATCAGCTCGACGGCTTTCGCCCGCTCCGGGACGCGATCCCCGCGACGTGGACGGACGAGCCCGTCCAGGTACGTCTCGCGTCTGGTATCACTTCGGAGATGAAGGACGAAACGTTCAAGTTGGCCCCTGGGCTAAACGACGTTCCGCAGTACCTGGCCATCTTCCTGGCGGCCAGTCGAAAGGCGAGCGTCGTCCAAGAGGGCTAGTCATCCCATGTCGGGGTATCAGCAGAGGCTCCAGGGCAAGGTCCGCCTCTCCCGGATCCGCCGGATCCGGAACATGGCGCTCCTCGCACTCGGAGGCGTGACCGCCGTGTTCATCCTCAGCGGCTTCGCCGCGGAGGGCGCGAGCCTGAAGCCTCTCTACCTGCCCCTCGGGGAGGCCGTCGAGATCGGCCTGATCATGGTCCTCGTCGCGACCGTCCTCGCGATGTACTTCCGGAACCTCGAGTTCAAGCACGCCGCGGGGGACAGCCAGCGGTTCCTCATGGCGAAGGAGAGCATGGCCCGTTCCACGGGGCTCGCGATCGCGTCCGTCGTGTTCGCGGTCCTCCTGTTCCTCCCGATGTCCCCGGGCGTCTCGGGGGGCCTCCTCACGGATCCTCCGACCCCCGTGACCGTTGCAGGCTTCGGCTCCGGCGAGCTGAACTTCACGAGCCCGGACGGACTCGGCCTGAGCTTCGTGAGGCGGGTCGTCGTGGTCGGCGCCTCGTGGTCCGCGGGAGACGTCCAGGTCACCGTGTTGTTCGGCGGGCGCGTGATGGGCTCCGGTTGGGTGAACGCCTCGGGGCGGGCCGAGCTGCCGCTCGATGCGACCTCGCGCCTCACGTTCGGCACGTGGACGGTCAGCTTCCAGAACGTGGCGAGCGGCTCCGCGGCCCTCAACCTCGTCCTCGAGGAGGCCGTCATGCCCGCCCTCTTCGCGTTCGTCCCGTTCCTCCTCGTCCTGAACGCCGCCGCGAACGTCGGCTTCTGGGTCGGGGTCCGCCCGATCCGCGAGCGCACCCGCGCGGCCGCCGTGTATGCGGGCGGCGTCTCGACGACCCAGGAGCAGGACGAGCGGTTCTACGCCGAGTACGCGGCGAACCCCGTCCAGGACATGATCCCGATGGAGCCCCCGCCCCCTCCTCCGGCGCCCGAGGTGCGGCTCTCGAATCCGATGCCGTCGCCCGTCGTCGCCCCGTCCCTCCCACCCGCGGAGCCGCCCGCGCCCGCGAGCGTCCCAAGGACCGCGAAGCCGAAGCCCGACACGCCCGAGACGTTCGTCGCGAAGGCGGACGTCCTCGGCTCCGCGGGCCAGCACGACTCGGCTCTCGTCGCGTACGACGAAGCCCTGCGCCTGAACCCGAGCCACCTCCCCGGCCTCTTGGGACGCGCGAAGTCCCTCGCGGGGATGGGACGCAGGGCCGACGCCCTCGAGGCGTACCGCCGCGTCGTGACCGCGGACCGTCGAAACGAAGAGGCCCAGAGGGCCATCGCATCGATCCTCACCGGGGAGCGCCGATGGCGCGAGGCCCTCGAGGCGGTCGACGCGTTCCTCCGGCAGCGACCCAACGACGCGGCGAGCCTCCACCTCCGCGGAGACATCCTGACGAACCTGGGCCGGCGGACCGAGGCGCTCACCGCGTACAACGGGGCGTTCGCGCTGGACCCGACCGACGAGAACCTGAAGCAGAAGATCGAGGAGGTCCGGGTCGACGTGCCCGGGATCCTGAGCCGGGCCCTCATCGCCTCCGCGTCGGGCAACTACGCGCAGGCCCTCGGCCTGTTCGACGAGATCCTCGAGATCGACCCCGGGAACGTGAACGCGCTGATCGGGAAGGCGGTCGCGTACCGCCGCAGCGGGAAGTCCCGAGAGGCGATCAACTGCCTGGACCTCGTCCTCTCGATCCAGCCGGAGAACGCGGCGGCCCTCTACAACCGCGGCCAGCTCCTCGAGACGAGCGGAGACCTCGAGGAAGCGCTCGAGACGTACGACCGGCTCGTGAGCGTCTCGAGCCTGGACGACGAGGCGTGGGCCGCCCAGGGGGACATCCTCACGAAGATGGGACGGGACGACGACGCGCTGCGGGCGTACGCGGAGGCCCTCAAGCTGAACCCCGGGGACGAACTGATCCGGGCGAAGGTCCGCGAGCTCGAGGAGGCCCGCACGGTCCAGTCGGACATCCTGGACGAGCTGTACAAGGTGAAGGGGATCGGCCCCTCGAAGGCGAAGGCCCTCCTCGACGCGGGATTCAACACGGCGGACGGCTTCGCCCTCGCGGACGTCGACCAGCTCGTCGCGGTGAAGGGGATCACCCGGAAGATCGCGCAGGACCTGCTCCGCCACTTCCGCAAGGAGAACGTCCAGGTCCGCTGACGGGCCCGCTCACGGAAGCTTTTAAGTAAGACGCCCCTTTGCCAACCGTTCCGATGAACGCGTACCGCATCCAGGGACGGTTCCGGATGGGCCGCGACTGGCAGGGTTTCTCGAAGGAGATTGCCGCGGCGGACGAGGCGGCCGCGCGGGAGAAGCTGCTCTCAGTCCTCGGGAGCCAGCACGGGGTCGAGCGGAGGTACATCGAGATCGCCGCGGTCGCGGCCGTCCCCGCGAACGAGCTGCGGGACCCCGCGGTCCGATACGCCGTGGAGGGGAAGCCGTGAGCGCGTCCGAGCAAGACCTGCGCCGGGGGATCGCGGTCCTCGAACAGTACCGCGCCCAGATCGACGCGCTGGCCCAGCAGCAGGAGATCATCCGGGTGTCCCTCGAAGAGCACATGCGGGCCCGGGAGACCCTCTCGCGGACCCGGGAGGCCGGGAAGGGCAAGGAGGTCCTCATGCCCGTCGGCGCGCAGTCGTTCGTCGTCGCGGAGGTCCGCGACGCGGACAAGGCATTCGTCGGGATCGGCTCGGACCTCGTCGTGTACGATGAGATCCCGACGCAGATCGAGCGGCTCGACGCGCGGATCAAGTCGATCACGGACGCGGCGAACGCGGTCGGTCAGCGCCTCGCGGAACTCCATCGCCGCGCGGACGCGCAGGGCGCGTTCGTGGAGGACATGTACGGCCAGCTCCAGACGGGCCAGGACGAGCGGACGTAGATGTTCAAGGCGCTCCGCGAGCGACTCAAGGGGTGGCGCGAGAAGGCGGAGGCGGAGGTCGCCGCTCCCGGGGACGTGATCGGGGAGAAGGGCCGCAAGATCGACTCGAAGAAGCTCGACGAGGTCCTGTACGACCTCGAGATCGCGCTCCTCGAGAGCGATGTGGCGTTCGCCGTCACGAAGGAGATCGTGGACCACCTCGCGGACGAGATCCAGGGCCGCCGGATCACGAAAGACGTCTCGTTCGAGAAGGGGGTCGAGATCGCCCTGCGGGCCGCGATCGGGAAGGCTCTCGCGGTCCCGCCTCTGGACTTCTTCAAGGTCGTCACGGAGGCCACGAAGCCCGCCGTCGTGATGTTCGTCGGCGTGAACGGCACGGGGAAGACGACCACGATCGCGAAGCTCGCGTACCACCTTCAGAAGCGGGGGCTCACGTGCGTCGTCGCGGCCGCGGACACGTTCCGGGCCGGAGCCATCGAACAGCTCGAGCGGCACTCCGAGACGGTCGGGTTCAAGCTCATCAAGCACAACGCGGGCGCGGACCCCGCGGCCGTCGCGTTCGACGCGGTCGAACACGCGCGGGCTCGCGGGCGGGACGTCGTCCTGATCGACACGGCGGGCCGGATGCAGACGAACACGAACCTGATGGATCAGATGAAGAAGATCAGGCGGGTCGCGGAGCCGAGCCTCGTCGTGTACGTGGGGGACGCCCTCGCGGGGAACGACGCGGTCGAGCAGGCGAAGCAGTTCCACGCGGCCGTCGGGCTCGACGGGGTCATCCTCACGAAGATCGACGCGGATGCGAAGGGCGGGGCGGCCCTGTCGATCGCCCACACGATCGGGAAGCCCGTCCTGTTCGTGACGGTCGGGCAGGGATACGAGGACCTGAAGGCGTTCGACGCATCGTGGATGGTCGACCGGCTGTTCCAGGAGGACTGACGTGGCGTTCCGCGGCCTCGTCGAGAAGGGCGAGGTCGTGGACCTCCCGATCCTCCAGCTCGCCCTCGCCGCGATCAAGGGCCGGGTGGAGCGGCTCACGGTCCGCGCGCTCGGCTTCGGGGGCGGGGAGAGGGAGGACGAGCCGCTCCTCGAGATCACGGGTCCGCCGTCCCGGTTCGGCCTGCGCGTCCTCAACGAGGATCCCGAATACCTGGACTGGCTCAACTCGGCCCTCCTGTGCTCCGGGCTCGTCGTGCCGGACGGCCTCACGTCCATCGCGCGACGCCTCGCGGAGCACGAGGACATCATCCTCGGCGTGGACACGAACGTCCTGTACGCTTGCATCCTGAGCGAGCACCTGCTCGACGAGTTCGCCCGGATCCATCCGCGGCCGTACCGGGAGAGCGTGAACTGGATCCTCCTGATCATCCCCGGGGTCGTCATGAAGGAGATCGAGAACGCGGCGAACCAGAAGAAGGGCGGACACCTCATCCACGTCGGGCGGCGAGGCTACCGGGCGCTCCAGGAGATCACGAACCTGAACCGCACGGAGGGGTTCCAGGGCCTCAGCGTCCTCGTCGTGGGGCACACGAACCCGGAGCAGCTCCGCATGTCCCCGGACGGGATGACGATCCTGAACGCGGACTCCCTGATCCGGGACCAGTTCAAGACGTTCCTCCGGGGGATCGAGTTCCGCAAAGGCGTGTTCTTCCTGACCCTCGACAAGACGAACGCGTCCCTCGCGACCGCGGAGGGGCTCGCGGCCCTCCTCGTCCGCCACCCGCGACGCCTGCGGAAGGGGGACCACATCGCGATGCCGCGGGACGAGTCCGTCCTCCTCGCCCGCGTGCTGTACGAGCTCGCGGTCGAGTTCGGGATCGTGCGGGTGTCGTGGAACGACGGGCAGGACCACCACCTGGACCTGGACGGCGGGTGGTCCTGGAAGTCCATGGAGCACTGGGACGCGTGGCAGCTCCTGTGCGCGGACCAGGATCCGGGGTTCCACAAGGTCCTCGCGCGCTACGTCGGCGGACGGTTTGACGCGAAGCGGATCCTGCGGGAGTGGGAGAAGCTCGCGGCGGACCTCGCGACCTGATCACGCGCGCCGCGGCAGCCAGCCGAACCGCTTCCGGAACAGCCACACGAGGTTTTCCGTCGCGTCCGGGACGCTCCGGATCTTCCGGTCCCCGATGCGCGGACGGTAGTCGATGGGCACCTCAAGGAACCGGAGGCCCATACGAATCACCTCGAGCTTGAGTTCCTCGGAGAACGCCATCCCGTCGTGGAGGAGGTCCAGGCGGTCCAGGATGTCGCGGCGGAACGCCCACATCCCGGACTGGCAGTCGCGGATCGGATGGCCATACAGGGCGTGGAACGCGGCGTTCAACATCCGGTTCCCGATCCGGTGCATCCCAGACATCGCCTCGTCGCGCAGGCGGGTCAGCCGGTCGGCGGAGACGAAGTCCGCGCGGCCTTCCTCGAGCGGCCGAAGCAGGTCAGGAAGCCGGTCCGCGGGATACGTCAGGTCCGCGTCGAGCGTGAGGACGAACGCTCCGCGCGAGGCCGCGAATCCCGTCTTGTACGCCCGGCCGTACCCGCGGCGCGGCTCGTGGACCACGCGGGCCCCTTTGGACGCCGCGATCTCGTTCGTGCGGTCCCGCGAGTCCGTGTCCACCGTGAGGATCTCGAGGTCCCGGCCCGCGAGGGCGGCCCGCACCTCGTCGATCACGGCCCCGATCGAGGCCCCCTCGTTCATCGTGGGGATCACGACGGAGACCTCGGGCATCCGCCGCGCGATGGGGGGTCCGCGTATAAGCGTTGCGCGCCCTTCACGTCGGACGCGGCCGTCCGAACATCTTGTACCCGACGTACCCGAGGAGCGCGGTGCTCAGCCGGAGGACGGACCACGCGGTCGTCTTCTGACGGAACATCGCGAACGGACGGTACGACCGCCAGAGGGCGCCGTGCTTCAGGGTGAGCTGCTTCCGACCCGCGCCGTTCCAGAACGCCTGCTTGAGGAAGTCGTGCACGGAATCCCTCGTGCGGTGGTACACGATCGCGTTCGCGCGGTACCCGATCCGCTGGCCCGCCTTCACCGCACGCAGGTTCAGGTCGATGTCCTCCGCGGTGACGAACCACTCGTCGAATCCGCCGATTTCCTTCAGGACCGTCGTCCGGTACGCGAGGTTCGCGGACGGGAACGTGACGTCGGACCCCCGCACGACGAGCTCGACGCGCTCGAGATCCTCGAACGGGCGGTACCCGATCTGGATCGTCCTCCCCGCGACGACGCCCGCGGACGCGAGGCCCTCGCGCAGCTCCTTGAGCCAGAACGGGCTCGCGATCCCGTCCCCGTCGATGAACGCGATCGCCGCGCCGCGCGCCTTCCCGATCCCGAAGTTGCGGCCCGCCGCGCGGGTCCCTCCGCGGTTGTACAGGTGCACGAACTCGTACCGCTTCTCGTACGCCCGGACGATGTCCCGCGTCGCGTCCGTGCTCCCGGCGTCCACGAGGATCACCTCGATGGGCGGCTCCTGGATCACGAGGCTGTCGAGGAGGGCCGCGATGTTTCGCGCCTCGTCGCGCACCGTGATCACGACGGACAGGAGCAACGGCGGGCGCGTAGGGTCCGACCCGTTATGATGGTTTCGGGCTCCCGCGCGGGAGCGCGAGCATCTTTAATACGCACCCCAGGATATGCGCGCGTCCCGCCATGGCCCGGATCGTCACGATCGTCGGGACCCGGCCCGAGATCATCAAGATGGCTCCGGTCGTGGAGGCGCTCGACGGGCTCTCGCACGAGCATGTGCTCGTGCACTCGGGCCAGCACTATGACCTCGAGATGGACGAGGTGTTCTTCCGGGACATGGCCCTCCGGGATCCGGACCATCGATTCGAACTCAAAGAGCAGCCCCCTCATCTCCAGGTCGCGGGCACGATCCGCCAGGTCGCGGACGTCGCCAAGGACGCGGACCTCGTCGTCGTCCATGGAGACACGAACACGACCCTCGCGGGCGCGCTCCTCGCGAGCAAGCTCGGACGGCCTCTCGCGCACGTCGAGGCGGGCATCCGGTCCTTCGACCGGACGATGCCCGAGGAGACGAACCGGGTCGTCGCGGACCAGCTGTCGGATCTCCTGTTCGCGCCCACGGATGTGTCGCGGACGAACCTGAAGCGGGAGAACGTCGTGCGCGGCGTGCATGTGGTGGGCAACAGCGTGGTCGACGCGCTCACCCAGAACATCGCGCGGGCGGAGCAGCGGTCCGACGTCCTCGCGCGCCTCGGGCTCACGCCACGAGGCTACCTCCTGTTGACCTTCCATCGGGCGGAGAACGTCGACTCGAAGTCGCGCCTCGCGAAGGCCCTCGACGCGTTCGCCGCCGTCGCGGACGCGACGGGCCTCCCAATCGTCTTCCCGGTCCACCCGCGCACCGCGAAGGGCCTGCGGTCGCACGGGCTCGAACCGCGCGCGGCCTCGATCCCTCGAATGCGGCGCATCGAGCCGACGGGCTACCTCGACATGCTCGTCCTCGAGAAGCACGCGGCCCTCGTGATGACGGACTCGGGAGGCCTGCAGGAGGAAAGCTGCTTCTTCCAGGTCCCATGCGTCACCTTGCGGGCGAACACGGAGCGTCCAGAGACCCTAGACATCGGCGCGAACGTCCTCGCGGGGACGGAACCCGACGAGGTCCTCAAGGCCGTGCGGGGCCAGCTCGGCGCGACGAAGGGGTGGACGAATCCCTACGGGGATGGGACGACGGGCGCGCGGATCGCACGGATCGTGGACGAGTTTCTCGGGTGACGGGGCGATGCGGATCCTCATGGTCGTCTCGAACGACGTCGTGCACGACTCCCGGGTCCTCAAGGAGGCGCGGGCCCTCCGCACGGCGGGGCACACGGTCACACTCATCGGTTGGGACCGGTCGGGCGCCGGGCCTGCCCGCACGACGTGGGACGGATTCGAGGTCCACCGCGTGAAGACGGAGGGCCTCATGCGCCTCGCGGGCAAGGACCTGTTCCGGAACCCGATGTGGTGGCGTCGCGCCGTGCGGATCGGCCGAAGCCTGGCGTTCGACGTCGTGCATTGTCACGACCTCGACACGCTCCCGATCGGGATCCGGCTCAAGGAGCTCCGCGAGACTCCGATCGTGTACGACGCCCACGAGGTGTTCGGCTACATGATCGAGACGGACGTGCCCCGGCCCGTCGTGGATTACGTGTTCCGGATGGAACGCCGGCTCGCGCCCCAGGCGGACCGCGTGATCGCCGTGAACGAGGCCGTGAAAGAGTACATCGACAGGGCATCGGGCCACGACGCCGTGGTCGTCCGGAACTGCCACGACCTCGTCCTCGACGCGTACCGACCGCCTCCCGGCCCGCCCTTCACGGTGATCTACTTGGGAACGCTCCACATCAGCCGGTTCATCCTCCAGGCGATCGACGTGGTCGGCGAGATGCCCGACGTTCGGCTCGTCCTCGGCGGGAGCAAGAAGCTGACGGCCCTCGTCCGGGAACGATGTGCGCGCCATCCGAACACCCCGTTCCTGGGCGTCGTCCCGAACGAGCGCGTCCTGCCGATGACCCTCGAGGCCCACGCGGTCCTCGCGATGCTCGACCCCGGCCACCGGATCTCGAAAGTCGGGATCTCGAACAAGATGTTCGAGGCCATGGTGACGGGGCGTCCGTGCATCGTGACGGAGGGTCTCCTGATGGCAGGCATCGTGGCGCAGGAGGACTGCGGACTCGTCGTGCCGTACACGCACGCGGGATTCCGGGGCGCCGTGGAACGGCTCCGGGACGACCCCGCGCTCGCGGAGCGTCTCGGACGGAACGGGCTCGAGGCCGCGAAGCGGGAGTACAACTGGGGCGCGGAACAGGCCCGCCTCGTCCGCCTGTACGAGGATCTCGCCCGGCGGGCGTGACATGTGCGGGATCTGCGGCGTGTACGACCCGCGCGGCGGGATCGACGCGGACCTCGTGCGGCGGATGAACGAGACCCTCCGCCACCGGGGACCCGACGCGGATGCGATCAAGGCGTTCCCCGCCTGCGTGATCGCGTACAGGCGCCTCAGCATCATCGACCTGCCCACGGGGTTCCAGCCCATGTCGGACGAGTCGGGCCGGTCATGGATCGTGTACAACGGGGAGATTTACAACTACAAGACCCTCCGGGACGGCCTCCTGACCCGGGGTCACACCCTCCGCACGAACAGCGACACGGAGACGATCGTCCACTTGTACGAGGAGAAGGGCGCGGACGCGGTCCACGACCTGAACGGGATGTTCGCGTTCGCGATCTGGGACGAAGGCGAGGGACGCCTCCTCCTCGCGCGCGACCGGCTGGGAATCAAGCCGCTCTACTACCGGGAGGCGGAAGGCCGGGTCGCCTTCGCGTCCGAGATCAAGGGGATCCTCGCGGACCCCGCGGTCCATCGGTCCCTCGACCGCCGGGCCCTCGCGGACTACCTCGCGTTCCAGAACGTGTTCGGCGACAAGACGTTCTTCGAAGGCGTCAAGGTCCTCCCCGCGGGCCACGTCCTGACGGCCCGGGACGGGCGGGTCGAGGTCCGGGAGTACTGGGACCTCCCGTTTCCCGGCGACCTCCGGGACGAGGCGGACGCGGTCGCGCGGTTCCGGTCCCTCCTCGACGAATCCGTCGAGATGCAGCTCATGAGCGACGTGCCCCTCGGGAGCCACCTGAGCGGAGGCCTCGATTCATCGGGCATCGTGATGCGGGCCAGCCGCAAGCTCGCCGAGCGGCTCAAGACGTTCAGCGTGTACTTCGCGGAGCCCGAGTACGATGAGAGCTCGCTGATCGAGGAGATGTCCCTCCTCGCGGACACGATCCACTACGACCTCCTACTGGACCCGGCTGAGTTCCCGAAGATACTGTCGCGGATCATGTACCATCTCGACGAGCCGCGGGTCGGACCCAGCGTGATCCCCCAGTGGTACGTCGCGGAGATCGCGTCGAAGGAGGTGCGCGTCGTCCTCACGGGGCACGGCGGCGACGAGCTGTTCGCCGGGTATCCGGCGTACCTCGTGCCATACCTCCGGGAGGTGTGGGCGCGTCGCGACCTGTCGGAGGCGGTCCGGATCGCGCGGGCGTTCCGTGACCGGGTGCGGGCGGAAGGCTGGAGACGACTCATCGGGTTGCCCCTGTTCGCCCTCGTGAACCGGGACCTGGCCCGGTATGGGCGCGCTGCGGTCTTCGACGATCGGGAACGGGACGGCCTGATGGGCCCTGGAGAGCCCGAGCGACTGGACGGATACGACCCCCGGGCCGAGCTCGAGCGGGTCCTCGCGCGGTGCCACGCGGGCCCGCTCGATCGGATCCTGTACCTGGACATCAAGACGTACCTGCCGTCCCTCCTCCTCGTCGAGGACCGGATGTCGATGGCCCACTCCGTGGAGAATCGCGTCCCCCTCCTCGACCACCGGATCGCCGAGTTGGCCGCGCGGGTCCCGGGCCGGCTCAAGATCCGGGACCTCACGCTCAAATGGATCCCGAGGCGGGGCGCGGAAGGCGTGCTGCCGAAGTCGATCCTCGAGCATCGGAAGGTCGGGTTCCTCGTCCCCCTGGCCGAATGGCTTCGAGGGCCCCTCCAGGGGTTCCTCGAGGACACGCTCCTCGGCGAGCGGGCCGCGGCCCGGGGTCTGTTCCGCACCGACACCGTCCGCCGACTCGTCCGGGATCACGTGTCCGGCGCGCGGGATCACTCGTGGAAGCTGTGGTCCCTCCTGAACGTGGAGCTGTGGCACCGCGTCTGGATCGACGGGGAGGGGCCAGGGTCGGACCGCCTCGGGCCTCCCGGGGTCCAGCGGAAGGGTTAATTCGTCCGCGAGGATGGCCCGGACGATGATCCGCGGGAAGAAGGTCACGTTCCGCGCGATCGAGCGGGACGACTTGCCTCGCCTCCGGGACTGGCGCAACAGCCCGGAGATCCGCGCGCGCACCCGCGAGTTCCGGCTCCTCAGCATGATGGACCAGGAGCGATGGTTCGAGGGTCTGCACAACGACCGGCACACGATCATGTTCGCGGTCCTCAACGGGGAGGGGAGCCTCATCGGGGTCGTGGGCCTGACGTACATCGATTGGAAGAACCGCCGCGCGGAGGTCTCCATCTACGTGGGAGAGGAAGGGGCCCAGGGGAAGGGTTACGGGTACGATGCGCTGCGGACCCTCCTGGCATACGGGTTCCACACGGTGAACCTCCACAAGCTGTACGCGGAGATTTTCGCCTTCAACGAGCCGAGCATCCGCCTGTTCGAGAAGGCGGGCTTCAAGCGGGACGGCGCGAAGCGGGAGGACCAGTTCGTGGACGGCAAGTACTGGGACACGTACGTCTACTCGATCCTCGCGTCCGAGTTCAAGGATTGAGCCCCACTCAGACATCGTCCCACGTGAGGGCCGAATGGGCCCGGATGGCCCGTCGGGCCGGTCGACCGAGGACCCGGTCCAGCTCCCGGGGCTCGAGGCCCTCCGTCCCGCGCAGGATCGCGACCATCGTCCGCCTCACCGGCGTGCCCTTCGGGATGTCGACGACCGCGAAGATCCGGCGGCGAGCGAGCCGTGACAGCTCCTCCTCCGCGGGGACGGCCTCCTTCCGGCCCGAGCCCGATGCCGCCTCCGTGTCCCGGATCGCGCGGACCATCGCGGCCAGCTCGCCCGGGTCGAGGGCGAACGGATGGTCCGGCCCCGGGAGGCCTTTGTCGACTGTGAAGTGCTTCTCGAGGACGCACGCCCCGAGGGCCACGGCGGCCGTGCTCACGGTCCAGCCCACGGTGTGGTCCGAGAACCCCACGGGCACGTGGAACGCGGCGCGCATCGTGGCCATCGCGCGGAGGTTCGCGTCCCCCGGGGCCGCCGGGTACACGGACGCGCAATGGAGCAGGACCACGTCCCGCTGGTACCGACGGATCACGGCGAGGGCCTCTTCGATGGCCGCGAGGTCCGCCATCCCCGTGGACACGATCATCGGCTTCTTCTTCGCCGCGACGTGCTCGATGAGGGGGAGATGATTCAGCTCGAAGCTGGCGATCTTGAAGCACGGCACGCCGACCGAGTCGAGCAGGTCCGCGCTCCCTTCGTCGAACGGAGTGCTGAAGAAGACGAGGCCATGCGCCTGCGCGTGGTCCCGGAGCTCTGCGTGCCACGCGTCGGGCACCTCGAGCCGCCGGAACGTATCGTGGAGGGTCTCTCCGGGGGCGAGGAGCGTGTCCAGGTACGACGGCCGGTCCGCGACCTTCGCGACGATCCGATCCGCGCGGAACGTCTGGAACTTGATCGCGTCGCACCCGGCTTCCGCGGCGACCTCCACGAGGCGCTTCGCCTGCGCGAGCTTTCCGTCGTGGTTCGATCCGGCCTCCCCGACGATGAACGTCGGCTCCCCGGCGCCAATCCAGCGGTCCGCGATCCTCACGCGCTCCATCGAATCCCCGGGATGACCGAGGGCCTATTTACGTCACTCCCTCGGGCCCTTCTGCCGCACGTGGGCGTTGATCGAGCGGATCTCCGGATGGTCGGCCAGGAGACGCGCGTAGCGCTGCGCGGCCACGCGGATCGGATCCTCGTCCGTCACGAGGGCCACGAGTCGGGACAGGGCCTCGTGGTCCTCCGCCGTGTCGAGGGTCATCCGCAGGTCCGCGCGTCGGAGGTCGCCAGGAGGCGCGACGGGATTCAGCCGGAACGCGGCCGGGTTCTCGTAGAGCGCGGCCGTCACATGCTCTCGGTGGTGGGGCTCGCCGAATCGGGATCGGCTGCGCCTCAGCGCGTCGACGGAGAACGCCTCCACCGCGAGGCCGAGGGGGAACGGGCCGCTCAGGCCGTACGAACTGTACTCCGCGCCGGATCGGCGGTGACTCTCCACGAGGCGGTCGATCAGGGCAGCGTCCACGAGGGGGTTGTCGCACGTGAGCCGGACCACGGTCTTCGCCCCGACGGCATCCGCGGCCGCGATGTACCGCGACTGGACGTCCGTCGGGTCGCCGCGGAAGACCCGATGTCCCATGGCGCGAATCCGATCTGCGAGGATGTGGTCCTCCGGGCCGTCCGGGATCCCGATGACGACGCCGTCCACGGAAGCCCGCCCGGCCCGGGTCCCGACCCAGTCCACGACGGACCGCCCGGCGAGGGGAAGGAGGACCTTCCCGGGGAGGCGGGTCGAACCCATCCTAGCCTGAGCGATGGCGTACACGGGCCCGCGGCCGCCAGACATCCATCACCTTCCGGAGGGCCCGGACGACGTCCATCGCGTCCTCGTCCGTCATCCGGGGGAACAGGGGCAGAGTGAGCACCCGCTCGTACGCGCGTTCCGCGCGGGGGAACCGTCCCTTCCGGTCGCCGAACCGCTCCCGGTAGTACGGGTGGTAGTGGACGGGGATGTAGTGCACGTTGACCCCGATGTTCTCTGCCCGCATCGCCTTGAACGCCCAGTCCCGATCGAGGCCCGGCCCGGTGAGCTCGATCACGTACAGATGCCACGCGTGGAGGACCTCGGATCGCGAGACGGGGAGCCGGATCCCCTCGACGCCGCCGAGTTCCCGCTCGTACAAGGCCACGATCTCCCGTCGGCGGCGCTGGAACGACTCGAGGCGCCCGAGCTGCGCGATCCCGAGCGCGGCCTGCATGTCCGTCATGTAGAACCGGTGTCCAAGGAGGCGCATCTCGTAGAAGTACGACCCGCGCGGGCCGAACCGCGCGTCAGGATCCGTCATGACGCCGTGGGCGCGCAGGGCGCGGACCCGCTCCGCGAGCTCGCCCGAGTTCGTCGTGACCATCCCGCCCTCCCCCGTCGTGATGTTCTTCACGGGGTGGAACGAGAACACCGCGAGGCCGTCCGTCCCACCGATCCGCCGGCCGCGGTACTCCGCGCTCAACGCGTGAGCCGCGTCCTCCACGACCGCGAGGGAGTGGTCCTTCGCGAGCTTTCGAAGCTCGTCCATGTCGCACGGGTGGCCCCCGAAGTGTACGGGGACGATCGCTTTCGTCTTCCGCGTGATCGCGCCGGCCGCCGCGCCCGGGTCCAAGTTCCGCGTGTCCTCCTGGATGTCCGCGAAGACGGGCGTGCCGCCGCGGAACAGGACCGCGTTGCTCGTCGCCGCGAACGTGAACGGCGTCGTGATGACCTCGTCCCCCGGATCGATCCCGAGGGCCCCCATCGAGAGGTGCAAGGCGGCGGTCCCCGAATGGCACGAGACTGCATGCTTCGCCCCGACGTACCTCGCGAACGCCTCCTCGAACTCCTTCGTGACGGGGCCCGTCGTGATCCACTCGGACCGTAGGACCTGGAGGACGCGGGCCTCTTCGTCCGGGCCGATCCACTGGGTCGCGTACGGGAGGAACGTGTCCCGGACGGGTGTGCCGCCGTCGATCGCGAGCGTCTCGGTCACGGGGCCATCCACCTCCGCAGCCTCGCGAGCCCGTCCTCGAGGGAAACGCTCGGGCGCCAGCCCAGGAGTTTCGCGGCCTTCCGAGCGTCCGCGCGCAGCTTTTGGATCTCGCTCTGGGGATGCGGATGGGAGACGTGGACGACCTCGCCGTCCGGACCCCCGACGAGCCGCGCCAGGTCGTTCACCGCGATGTCCCGGCCCGACCCTCCGTTCAGCACCTCGCCGAGGGCCGCCTTCGACTCGCACGCACGCAGGATGAGGTCGACGCAGTCATCCACGTAGAGGAAATCCCTCGTCTGGGTCCCGTCCCCGAACACCTCGAGGGGTTCCTTTCGGAGGGCTCGGCGGACGAAGACCGCGACGACACCGCCCTCTTGGTTGGCCTTCTGGAACGGACCGTACGTGTTGAATGGGCGCACGACGGACACGGGCAGGCCGTACGCGTGGCCGTACGCGAGGGTCAGGTGCTCCGCCGCGAGTTTCGTGGCCGCGTACGGCGAGACGGGTTTCACGGGGTGGGACTCCGAGATGGACCCTCTCGCGCTCGCCATGTCGTACACCATGCACGTGCTCACGAACGTCGCGCGCACGTCGCCCGCGCGGCACGCCTCGAGCACGTTCGCGGTCCCGCCCACGTTCACGTCGACGCTCCGCGCGGGGTCGACGAGGCTCTTCTGGACCTCGATCACGGCGGCGAGATGGATCGCGAGGTCGGCGCCTCCCGCGAACGCGTCCACGACGGCCTTAGGGTCCGCGACGTCCCCGCGGACGACGTGGAGGTGGGGATCAGCCCGGAATTCAGCCAGGTTGGCCATGGAGCCGTTCGACAGGTCGTCGATCACGACGACCTCATCGCCGCGGGCCAGGAGGGACGCGACGATCCACCGGCCGATGAACCCGGCGCCGCCCGTCACGACCACCCGCATGGACGGTCGCCTCAGAGAAGGCCTTCCGCCTTCATGAGTCCCGCGAGGTCCTGGCGGCTCAACATGGACACCTGATCGGATCGGTACACGATCCGGCGAACCGGTTTCGCGCCGGGATACGCCTTCATGTCCACGGGCAGGAGCTCCGGCATGTTCGGGACGACGAGGTACATGTCCGCGAGCTCGTACGCTCGCGAGGCTTCCTCCTCCGTCATGAGCTCCTCGTGGAGCCTCTCCCCGGGCTTCGGGCCCGACCGGGAGACGGTGACCTTCCGGCCCTCCCGGGCCCCGCCCCGCTCGATGAGGACGGCCGCCAGGTCCGAGATCCGCGCGGCGTCCATCTTGAGGATGAACGTCTCCCCTCCCCGGGTCAGGTCGATCGCCTTCAGCACGAGGCGGACCGCGTCGGGGAGAGTCATGACGAACCGCGTCATCCGCTCGTCCGTGAGGGTGACGGGGCCCCCGGCGATGACCTGCTCGCGGAACAGGAGCGGCGCGGAGCCGCGGGAGCCGAGGACGTTCCCGAAGCGGACGCAGCTGAACGCCGTGCGATGGCTGCCTCGGTAGAAGTTCGCGGCGACGATGAGTTTCTCCGCGAGGAGCTTCGTCGCGCCCAAGACGCTCACGGGATTCACGGCCTTATCCGTGCTCGTGAGGACGACCTTCTCGACGTTGGCCTCGAGGCCCGCGTCGATCACGTTCTGGGTCCCGATCACGTTCGTCTTGACGGCCTCGAACGGGTTGTACTCGCTGCTCTCCACGTGCTTCAGGGCGGCCGCGTGAATGATCACGTCGATGTCCGCGCACGCCGTCTCGAGCCGCGGGAGGTCACGCAGGTCGCCGAGGAGGAGACGGAGTCGAGGTTCCCCGCGGTGTCGTTCCCGGAGGGCCCAGAGGCCATTTTCGTCGTGATCGAGGACCCGGACGACCTTCGCCTTCCGCTCGAGCAACTCCGCGACGAGGGCCTGCCCGAACGAGCCACTGCCTCCCGTCACGAGGATCTTCTGCCCCGCGAAGGCGACGGACTCGGCCATGGTGCTCCTCTCGCGGTCACCGAACACGCGATGGCGTACATAAGGTCTGGCCACGGCCCGAGGCGGGTCTCGATCGCGCGCGGACGTGCGCGGATCGTTCGGTTCCGTCACGCCGCCATCGGGTGTCCGCTGCTGGGTGAACCTTATGGACGGCCGGGGCTTACGGGCTCCGACCCGGGAAGGGACTCGCGTGGCTCATCAGCTGGACGTGTGGCGAGGTCGGTTCGGCCGGGAGTACACGGACCGCAACGTGGTGGCATGGCGATCCCGCGTTCCGGCCTTCCGAGAGGCCTTGGCCGGCCTGTCGATCCGACGTGTGCTCGAGGTGGGCTGCAACCGCGCGCACAACCTGGTCGCCCTCGCGGAGCTCCTCGGAGTGGACGCGCAGATCGTCGGGATCGAACCGAACCGGTACGCGCTCGAACGAGGACGCGCCGCCCAACCGAGGGCGGCGATCCTTCAAGGCGCCGTGTTCGACCTGCCCTTCCACGATCGAGCGTTCGACCTCGTGTTCACCGCGGGGGTGCTCATCCATGTCCCGCTCGAGAGTCTCCCGCAGGCCCTGGCCGAGATGCACCGCGTCTCTCGGCGGTACCTCCTGGCCGTCGAATACTTCGGCGAACAGGAAACCCCGGTCCCGTACCGCGGCGAGGAGGGCCTCCTATGGCGGCGGGATTTCCCGACGCATTTCCGATCCCAGTTCCCGGACCTGGGCCTCGTGCGATCCGGCTTCTGGGACCAGGCCTTGGGGTTCGACCGGACCACATGGTGGCTGTTCGAGAAGGCAGCGGGCCGAAAGGGACGCGGCTAACCTCCGATCCGCCGGAGAAGTTCGTCTGCAAGCCTCCTCGCGCTGCCCGTGCCCCCTCCGTACGCGAATTGTGTGAGGAACGCGTGCCGCGTTTCCTCGAGGGACCGACGCGTCGCGGGATCGCCGAGCACGGCTCGCACGGCCCGGCGCAGGTCGTCCTTGGACTCCGCGACCATCGCGCCGCCCGCGTCGGCGAACGGGACCGGCGGGCTCGTCCTCCAGGGGTTGTACACGATCGACGGGCAGCCGGACACGGCCGCTTCCACGACCGTGGTCGAGAATCCCGTGACGAGCGCGCCTGCGGATCGAAGGAGCCGCATCAAGTCGATGTCGTCGACCACGCGGGTCTTTGCGGCCCGCGTTCGGACGAAATCGGCGTAGAAGCGCGTGTCCTCGAGCGGATGGGGCTTGATGACGAGGTCCCCGAGGTCGCGACACGCCTCGACGACGTCCGTGATCCACACCTCGCGATCGAAAGGATGGGTCGCCACGACGATCCGTCGGGGATCCCGTCCAACGGGATCCGAGACCCGGTCATCGCCGGCCTCGTACCTCATCTGGCCCGTCACGACGAGGGAGTCCCTCGGGTATGCGCCGACTTCCAACAGGACCCGCCGGTAGTACTCCCCATCGAGGGCCGTCAGGTCCGGATTGGGGCAACTCCAGGGGAGCCCGCGATCCATCGAAACGGGGTCGTTGATGTACTCGATGTGCTGGGGAGTGATGAGGCCGTGCTGCACGCCAACGGACGGGACCGAGCCGCGGCGACAGGCGGCCACAACGGCTCGACCTGCGTAGCCCGTCTCGTTCGTGACGACCACCAGGCGCGGACGCATCGCGTCGAGCAGCTCCTCGAACGCGGCCAGGTAGTACACCCCGGTCGGCGCGTGCCGACGGACCGCGTCTCCGAGTCGTGCGCGGAGAGTCCGCGGCAGGGGAGTCCCGCGCCACGCCATCGCCTCGAGGGCGCGAGGTGCGATCCGTTCCCACGACTCGACGAGGCCCCGGTACGCGCGGGCGAGTTCGCCGGCCGGCCGGTCGCTGATCGCCTGCTCGAGCAGGAACCCCCCGTCCGGGAGGGACGGGCTCATGGGCCGCAGCGAGGGGTTCGAGTCCGCGGCCGTGTTCACGTAACAGAGGGCGTGCGGCACCCCGCGGCGGTTCAGTTCCTCGTGCAACGGGCCCAGATAGACGTCGTGGCGAGCCTCGCCGACCCGCCGGAGCGCGTTCAAATGGCTCACGAGGAGGATCGGCCCCTGCCCTCCCCGCACGCGCGGGCCGAGCTTCCGACGCCGGAGGAGGACCCACCGGATCGCCAGGGGTCGTACCGCGTCCGTGAGCCAGCTCGCGGTCGGGCCAGGGGTCGGCCCCGACACCTCGAGGCCGAAATGGCTGGCCACGTCGCGCACGAGGAGGCTCGCCATCGGTCGGATGTCCGAGGTGAAGACGACGCGGTCGAAAGTGGTCGATTCCATGATGACCTTCAGCGCCTCGCAGGCCTCAAGTAGCTTCGACATGGGCGGGGACGTCGGGTCCGCGGGCCGGCCGAACCAGATGGGGGACTCGAGCCACCACCAGAGCGACACGGAACGATGCTCGAGGTGTTCCGCGAGGTTCCGCTCGCCGACTGCCGTCCGGGGGATCTGCTTCAGCCAGGAGATGCCATGATGGACGATCTGGTCCCTCACTTCCGGGCTCAACAGGTCCGACGCGGTCTTCGCCGTCCGGGACGGCGGACGGTCTGTCCCGCCGAGCTCGAGGTGCAGGGCCGGGGCGAGCCGGCGGACCATATGGAGGACGCGATCCGACCGCGCATGGGTGTACGACACGAGGAGGACGCGCGCCATTCCTCACCCTACAGCTGGACCCTCGTCCAGTCGCCGAGGTTCTCGAGGTAAATCCGGTGCCACAGTTCGAAGGCGAGCAAGGACCACAGGAGCCAGGAGTTGTCGACGCGACGATGCTGGGCGATCTTTCGCGCCACGTACCCCGGTGCGAAATACCTCGACGTCGCGGACTCGTTTGCCGTGAGGAGGGACTCCGTCACTTCCTTCAGCTCCCCGCGGAACCAGTCCCGCTCGGGCGCGGAGAAGCCCGCCTTGGTGCGGGTGAGTACCCGCTCGGGGAGCAGGTCCTTCACCGCACGCTTGAGCAGATGCTTCTTTTCTCCGTCCCGGATCTTGTACGACTCCGGGATGGTCGCGGCGAACTCCACGATCCTGTAGTCGAGGAGCGGGACGCGGTTCTCGATCGAGGCAGCCATGTTCATCTTGTCCTGCGTGACCAGGAGGCCGACGAGGTACGTCTTCTGCATCACATAGAGGACGCGGTTCAGCGGTTCCGAAGTGGGCGCCTTCGCGAAGAAGGCCACGATCTCCTCATCGCCCCGTACGGGATCGATCGCCCTCCGCAGGGAAGGGCCGTACAGGCGATCGCGCACCCCCGCCTTCACACCCGTCGTCTCGATCACGTACGAGACGTCCGCGGGCGCGAACCGGTGGAGGAGTTCGGATCGTCGCCGCATCGGCACGGGGATCAAGTTGATCGAACGGGACAGCCAGTCCTCCGTGAACCATCGGCTCTCGGACCGCGTGCGTCCCGAAGAGCCCCGGAGCCCATGGAGGATCTCGTACCCCGCGAACAGCTCATCCCCTCCGTGACCGCACAGGGCCACCTTGACGTACTTCTTCGCGATCTCCGAGATGAGATACTGGGCGATCCCCGTCGAGTGGATGAGCGGTTCATCGAAGTGCCAGGTCATCCGCACGATGTTCTCGATGATGTCCTTCGAGCTGAACATGGACTCGTGGTGATCCGTGCCCCACTTCTCCGCGACGGCCCGCGCGTAGGGAAGTTCGTTGAACGACGCCTCGTCGAAGCCTACGCTGAACGTCCGTACCCTCTCCTCGCCGACGGTCGCGGCGAGCCCTGTCACCGTCGACGAGTCAATCCCGCCGCTCAGGAATACGCCGATCGGAACGTCCGCGATGAGCCTGCGCCGGGTCGCGTCTTCCAGGAGGGCCCTGAGGCGGCGCGCGGCGGCCACGGGATCGATGGGCGCCGGAGCCTGCCGGATATCCCACCACTCCTCGACCGTGACGTCGCCGGCCCGCCAGAAGAGCCGGTGGCCCGCCCGCAGCTGCCGCACTCCCCGAAACAGGGTGCGGTCCCCGTAGTGCATCCGGAACGCGAGGTACGACGGGATCGCGAGGGGGTCGATCTCGGGAGGTCCGTCGAGGACCGGGAGGATCGACTTGATTTCGGAGCCGAAAGCGAGGGAGCCGTCCGGCGCCGCGTAGTAGATCGGCTTGACGCCGAGCCGATCCCGCGCGAGGAAGAGTTCCTTCCGCGCCGCGTCCCAGATCGCGAACGCCCACATTCCATTGAGCCGGTCGAGCATCGCGGGCCCCTCCATCTCGTACAGGTGGACGAGGACCTCCGTGTCCGAGTTCGTATAGTACCGGTGCCCCGCGGCTTCCGTCTCTCGACGGAGCTCACGGTAGTTGAAAATCTCCCCGTTGAACGTGATCCAAAGGTCCTCGTCCTCGTCGTGGATCGGCTGGTGCCCGCCCGGCAGGTCGATGATGCTCAGCCGCCGGTTCGCGAGCCCGACGTGGTCCGAGACGTAGTAGCCCTCGTCGTCCGGACCGCGATGGGACACGGACTCCGCCATCCGGCGGAGTCGCCCCGCGTCGATCCCCTTCTCCGTCGATACGACCCCGCAGATTCCGCACACGCTTCGTTCACCGTGGAGACGGCGGGCCGGGCCGCCCGGGAAGCCGGTCGAACTCGCCCCGGATGAGGATCACGCCGGCGAACCCGTCCCGGCAAGGCGACGGCACATCCGGGTAAATCTTCTTTCCGTCGAGTCTCTAGCCGCCGGGACCGTCTCGATCGGCGAAGCGTTGGACCGGGTGGTCGTCGCGCGCCCGCGTGTAGAGATTCAGCGACGGAGGGACGCGTTTGTCAACCCGGAACGCCAGGCCCCGGTACACTTTTATAGCCAACATGACCTTGCCGCCAATCGTCCGACGCTGGTCGGACGTCAGAAGGATATAGATGGGATGGGTAGTCGCGACACCCCTCAGAGCTGACCTTCCCCCGATCAGGTGAGGACCGTGTTTCTCAAAGAGATCCAGATGGAGAACTTCAAGTCATTCGGGCGAAAGATCTCGGTTCCGTTCCTCCAAGGCTACACGACGATCACGGGACCGAATGGCTCCGGGAAGAGCAACATCTCGGACGCAATCCTGTTCGTCCTCGGGCCGAAGAGCTCGAAGGCGATCCGCGCGGGGAAGCTCACGGACCTCGTGTGGAACGGCGGGAAGGACCGCAAGGGGTCCGACTACACGCAGGTCAGTCTCGTCTTCGACAACTCGGACCGGGGGCTCCCTGTCGAGGCCGATGAGGTCAAGCTCACGCGGTACGTCGGCCTGAGCGCAAGCGTCGAGGGCGGGTACAACTCGTACTTCTACATCAACGACCGGAAGTCCTCCCTGGCGGAGTTCGACCAGCTCCTCGCCCACGGCCGGATCAGCGCGGAGGGCTACAACCTGGTCCAGCAGGGGGACGTCCAGAAGATCGTCTCGATGTCCTCCGTGGACCGCCGCCGGATCCTGGACAACATCGCGGGGATCACGAAGTTCGACGACGACATCCACCAGGCCGAGGGGAAGCGGAAGGAGACGGAGGAGAACCTCGAGCGCATCCGAATCATCCTCGAGGAGATCGAGAAGCAGCTCAAGCAGCTCGAGGCGGACCGGGAAGGAGCCCTCAGGTACAAGGAGCTCAACGAGCGCCTCTCGACCGCGCGGGCCCAGCTCGCGTACAAGAACCGCGAGTTGATCGAGAGCCAGATCGTCGGAACGAAGGAGGCCATCGCGAAGCACGAAGCGGACCGGGCGAAGCTCCTCGCGCAGCGGGACGAACTGAGGACGCGGCTCGAGGCCGCCCAGACGCGTCTCGGGGAGCTCGAGGTCGAGATGGCGGAGCGCGGGGGCGAGGAGGCGAAACAGACGAAGCAGAAGCTCGACGCCCTGCGCATCGAGCGGGCGCGCGCGACGGACGGGATCGAGACGTCCAAGGAGACCCTCAAGCAGCTGCGGCTCGACGCGGGCGAGGCGTCGAAGGAGCAGGGGAAGGTCCTCAAAGAGGTCGACGCGCTCGGGCGGGAGCGGACGAACCTCGAAGCCCGCATCGCGGAGCTCGACTCGGCCCTCAAGGAGGCCGACGAAAACCTGAAGGAAGTCGACCAGCTCGCGTCGAAGAGCGACGCGAAAGTTCTCACGATCCAGAAGGAGATCATCGCCCTGAACAAGAAGGCGGACGAGCTCGAGGACCGGCTCAAAGCCCTCGTGCTCGAGGGGGACCGGACGAAGGAGTCGATGGTCCGGCTCGAATCGGAGATCGCGCAGCTCGAGGAGTCCCGCAAGACGTACCAGGTCGAGTTCGACGACGCGGACTGGCAGCTCAAGGAACTCAAGTCGTCCACGAAGGAGACGGGGAAGAGCCTCCAGAAGCTCCAGCAGGAGTTCTACGGGCGCCGCCGGGAGGAGGCCGAGCTGTCGAAGCAGCAGACGGAGCTCCAGCAGGCCCTCCTCACGCTGACCCGGCAGTACGCGCAGCTCAAAGCGGAGGCCGACGTCGCGGAGAACATGCGGAAGGGCTACTCGACCGCGGTGTCCGCGATCCTCGAGGCCCGCGAGACGGGGACCCTCAAGGGGGTCCACGGGACGGTGGCCCAGCTCGCCCATGTGGAGACCCAGTACGAGACCGCGATCATCACGGCCGCGGGGTCGCGGATGCAGGCGATCATCGTGGACGACGACGGGGTCGCGGCGGGGTGCATCGACTACCTGAAGAAGCGCCGGATCGGGCGCGCGACATTCCTCCCTCTCAACAAGATGCTCGTCGGGAAGCCGCGAGGCAAGGCGATCCTCGTAGCGAAGGAGTGCCTCGGCTTCGCGATCGACCTGTGCCACTTCGACGAGAAGTACCGGGACGCGTTCTTCTACGTGTTCGGAGACACCCTCGTCGTGAAGACCCTCGACGAGGCCCGCAAGTGGATGGGCGGGGTGCGCCTCGTGACCGTCGAGGGCGAGCTCATCGAGGCGAGCGGGGCGATGGTCGGCGGGGACATGGAGAGGACCCAGCTCAAGTTCGGATCGTCGTCCGCGAGTGAGCTCGAGAAAGTCGCGGAGAAGCTCCGCGAGGTCCAGGCCCAGTCCGAGACGGTCGCGTCCCGGCTCGAGGACGTGCGCCGGGACATCCTCGACCTCGAGGGTCAGCTCAAGGACCACGGGAGCCAGACGGGCGCGGTCGACGTGAGGACGAGCGCGCTCGAGGCCAAGCGGAAAGACTTCCAGGCGAAGCTGGCCGCGAACGGGAAGGACCTCGAGGATCGCAAGAGGCGGTTCGAGGAGGCCCAGACGACCGCGGAGCGCCTCCAGGAGGACCTCGCGAAGTTCACGAAGGGACTCGACGAAGTGCGGAAGAAGCGGGACGAGCGCAAGAAGGCGGTCATCGACGCGACGCCCCAGCAGATCGCGACCCGGATGAAGGAGCTCATGGCCCGGCGCGCCACCGTCGCGGAGGAGATCACGGGACACCGGTCCAAGATCGAGGCGATGGCGGACCAGCTCCGGATCCTCGAGGACCGGCGGACCGAACTCGAGACCCGAACGGGCTCCCTCGACGCCCAGAGGAAGGAGCACGAGAAACGCATCGACGGATTCGAGTCGGCCCTGGGCCGCCTCGAGAACGAGATCCGCGGCCTCGAGAAGATGGAGATGCAGCTCGCGAAGAAAATGAAGGACATCCAGGACGCCCGCGACGCCGCGTACAAGGAGAAGACGGACGCCGAGGCGGACCTCGACAAGGCGACCCACAAGATCGAGACGAAGGAGGACTTCCTCCTCAAGATGGAGACGGAGCTCAAGGTCCAGGAGGACCAGCTCGCGGAGGCGGAACGGGTCATGCAGGAGATGGCCGTCGAGATCAAGCAAGGCAAGCTCCCGTCCCTCGAGGAGCTCAGGCGCACGATCAACGAGTCCGAGACCCTGATCGGGGCCCTCGGCCCGATCAACCTACGGGCCCTCGAGGACTACGAGGCCCAGGAGACCCGGCACGGCGAGCTCAAGGAGGAGTTCGCCCGGCTCGAGGGGCAGCGTCAGGAGCTGATTAACCTCGTCGAAGAACTCACCGAGAAGAAGAAGGGCGGCCTGTCCAAGGTCTTCGACGCGATCAACGAGAACTTCAAGCGCGTGTACGCGGAGCTCAGCGAGGGAGGCGAGGCGGAGCTCGTCATCGAAAACCCCGACAAGCCGTTCGATGCGGGGCTCATCGTGAAGGCGAAGCCGCCCCACAAGAAGGTCTTGCGGCTCGAGGCCCTCTCGGGCGGCGAGAAGTCCCTCGTCTCCATGGCGTTCATCTTCGCGATCCAGGAGTACGACCCGTCCCCGTTCTATCTCCTCGACGAGATCGACCAGAACCTGGACGCGGTGAACGCGGAGAAGGTCGCCCGGATGATCCGGCGGAACAGCCACACGGCCCAGTTCGTCCAGATCTCCCTCCGGAAGGCGACCATCAAGGAGGCGGACCACATCGTCGGCGTGACGATGACGCCCGCGTCGATCAGCGAGCTCCTCATGCGCGTGAACCTCGCGGACATCGAGGACGAGAAGACGGTCGAGGCGGTGACCGCGTGAGCGAGAAGGCCCAGGCCGTCCTGAACCATCTCCTGTTCCACAAGGCCCTCATCAGCGAGCAGGAGGGCGGCGAACGGATCAACCGGTACCTCGAGCTCCTCCAGGAGATCGACCAAGGCCTCCACGTGGCGGTCCGCGACCCGTTCGAGAAGTCCGCCGTGGCCGCGTTCGAGCTCGTCCTGGACCGCGGGATGGACCCGTGGGAGATCGACCTCGTCGAGTTCACGCGGATGTACCTCGACAAGGTGCGGTCCGCGGGGGTCGTGAATTTCGTGACCGCGGGCAAGCTCGTCTTCCTCGCCTGGTCCATCCTGAAGCTCCAATCCGACAAGGTCCTCCTGGCCGCGATGCCGCCCGAGCCGGCGCCGGACGCGGGAGGTTGGGACCTGGACATGTACCGGGAGCCCGAGGACCTCGACTACAACCAGGCGATCCTCACGGGCCACGCGATGCCCCTGTCCGAAGCGATCCGGCGGGAGGGACGGCGCGCCGTCACCCTGATGGAGCTCATGGACGCCTTCGACGAGGCGCGGAAGGAGGCGGACGCCCACGTGCAGCTCGCGGCGCTCCGCGAGGAGGCGCTCCGCAAGTTCGCCCCGAACTTCCACCAGAAGGTCCACGGGGAGGACCTCACGGAGGACATCGGCCTCACGTGGTCCCGCCTCGTCCAGTTCAACGGAGACGCGGTCCCCCTCCGCGCGATCACGGTCGGGGGCGTCTGGGACGAGGTGACCGTGTTCATGGCCCTCCTCTTCCTCGCCCGCATGGAGAAGGTCAAACTCTGGCAGGAGGGGTACCCGTTCGGGGAGATCTACGTCAAGCGGCTCTCCTCGGAGGACGTGATCGTCTCGGAGGACCTCGTGGGCGTGCCGAGGGTGGGACCCGAACCCGAACACGACGAAGAGGCGGTGGAATCATGACGGAGAAAGGGCTCGTCGAGGCGGCTCTCTACTCGAGCGGGAGCGCCCTGACGGTCGAGGCGATCGCCCGCACGACGGGCCTCGACGAGACGAAGGTGAAGGACCTCCTGCGGAAGCTCGCGAAGGACTACGACGCGCGGGACAGCGCACTCGAGGTCGCGCAGATCGGCACGAAGTGGGCCATGCAGATCCGGTCCGAGTACGCGGGCCCCGCGCGCACGTTCGCGCCGCCCGAGATCGACCGGGACGTCCTCAAGACGGCGGCCCTCATCGCGTACCACCAGCCTCTCCTCCAGAGCGATCTGTTCGACATGATCGGCTCGAAGGTGTACGAGCACACGCAGGCCCTCGAGTCCCTCGGGCTCATCTCGCGGAAGCCGTCGGGCCGATCCCTGGCCCTCACGACGACGCGGTTCTTCGCCGAGTTCTTCGGGATCAAGGCGACGGACCGCGAGGGGATCCGCAGGCTCATGGCGAAGAAGGCCGGCGTCCCGTTCAAGGAGAAGCCCCCGGAGGGCGCGCCCGACGGCTCGGCCGACGCCGCCACGGACACCCCGCCAGCCGCCGTCGAGCTGGCCCCGCCCGCGCGGGTCGCGGAGACCGCCGTCACGGACCCCCCTGCGTGAACGATCGCTCGTGAGAATCACGGGCTAACGGCTTTATAACGTCCATCCCCTAAGATCCGCTCGGAACCTCCAGAGGGACGAGCCTACCGCCTCCCCCTGGGATAGCGGAGCCACGGGCCGTGAGCGGATTCCTCCGGGACAGCGCGCTGCGTCGGCAGCTCGAGGAGAAGGTCAAGGAGGCCACCCGAACCCGGGGCGTCGCGGAGGAGGCCCTCAAGGCGGCCCGCGAAGTCCTGGACGCCGCGAAGCGCATCGACGCGGACATCGGGGTGGCCCAGGAGCCCCTCGCGGAAGCCGAGAGCGCCTTCGGCGCGAAGGACTACAGGCTCGCGGCGGACAAGGCCGCGGAGGCGAAGGAGCGCGGCCAGCGCCTGTACCGCGGCCGCGCGGAGGCGATCGTCACCTCGAGCGAGTCCCTCGCGAACCTGGCCCGGAGCGTGGGTGGGGAGCTCGGGGAGGCGGAGTCCGCCCTCAAGAAGGCCCGGGATGCCCTCTCCTCGGACGACCTGACCAATGCGGTGGACCAGGCGAAGAAGGCATGGAAGCGCGGGGAGAAAGTCCTCCACGAGCATCTGTCCCTCTCGTTCTCGAAAGCCCAGTCCCTCATCCTCACCGCGAAGAACCTGGGGCGCGAAGTCGCCCCGATCGAGGACCTCCTGTCCCGCGCTCGGACCGGGATGGACTCGAACGACTACGACTCGGCAGTCTCCTTCACGAAGGAGGCTCTCGCCACGATCACGGACGACCTCCGCGCGAACCTGGACGGGGAGATGCGCGAGGCGGAGGACCTCATGCGGACGGCCCAGGAGCTCGGGGCCGACGTGACGCGCCCGTCCGGGCTCATCGAGCGGGCCCGCGGGGACCTCGAGAACCTGGACTTCGAGAAGGCCCGCAACGCGTTCCGGCAGAGCCGCGGGGAGTCCGAGAAGGCCCTCCAGAAGAGCCTCGACGGGAAGGTCGCGAACTTCGCGAAGTTCCTCGACGAGGCCACGGGCCTCGGAGCGGAGACGTCTGCGGCCGCGGAACGTTTCGACCAGGCGGAAGCCGCGATCAAGAAGGGCGACTACAAGACGGGAGGCCGGCTCGCGAAGGAAGGCTTCCAGGTCGTCCAGCAGGCCCAGTTCACGCGGGTGCTCCAGACCGTCGCGGCGTCCCGCGAGAAGTTCGTGGCCGCCATGAATCTCGGCGCCGACGTGTCCGGCCCCGTCGCGACCCTCAACAAGGCCCGGGAGGCCCTCCAGCGGAACGCGTTCCGCGAGGCGATCGACTGGGCGAAGAAGGCGGACGAAGGGGTCGAGCAAGTCCTCGGACGGTACCGGTCCGCCGAGCTCAAGCTCCGGGACCTGCACCGGGCCATGGCGGAGGCGGAGGCCCTCGGTGTCTCCACGACGAACGCTCGCCGCTTCTCGGAGCAAGCCCGGGAAGCGTACCAGAACCGGAACCCGGACGGCCTCGATCGGGCCCTCGGATCCGCACTCGAGGAGCTCCGCCGGTCGGAACACGAGCGGACCATGCAATCGATCGAGCAGGCGGAGTTCATCCTCACCCTCGGGGAGCGGAACGAGGCGGACCTCGGGGAAGCCCAGACGCTCCTCGAGGGGTCCATCGTCGCCGCGAAGGCCCAGGAGTACCGGAAGGCGCTCGACCTCGCGGGGAAGGCCGCGAGCCGGGCGGACGACGGACTGCGTCGCCGCGTGGCGGACGGCCTCGCGGTCCTCCGGAACGTCCTGCCCCACCTGGGGGAGGAGGCGTCCACCGTGAAGGTCCTGCTGAACCGAGCGGAGGCGTCCGTGACGGCCCGGGACTTCGAGGGTGCGTTCGGAGCGATCGCGGAGGCCCGGGGCCTCGTGGAGCGCCGCACGGCGGGACTCGCCTCCCAGGCCGTCGAGGACCTCGGGACGATCGTCGCGATGGGGCTCGACCTCGGCGCGGACATCGGGGGCGTCGAGGCCCTGTACAAGGAGCTCAACGGCCACCTCGGGGCCGGCCGGCCGAGCGAGGTCCTCGCGGGGCGGGACCGGGTGCGGTCCACCCTCGCGACGGCCTCCGACGGCCTGTTCAACCTCGTGAAGAACCGCGTCGCGCAGGCGAGGGACCTCAAGATCGACATCGAGGAGATGCGGGACCTCCTGAAGCGGTCCAAGGTCGCCCTGAGCATCGAGAACTACCACGAGGGCCTCGGCTTGCTCAGGGAGTGCAACGACCGGGCCCGCAAGGCGACCGCGATGTACCGTCAGGCCCAGACGGCTCTCGCGAGCGCGGCCGCGTTCGCCGCGGAGGCGCGCAAGAGGGACGTCGACGTCGGGAGAGTCCTCGAGATCCTCCTCGAGGGAAAGCGCGCGTTCGAGCAGCTCGACTACGGGAAGTCGATCGATCTCGCCGCGAAGGCCCGCGCGGAGACGGGGAAACTCCTCGTCCTGTACACGTCCGCCCAGAAGATCGTGTCCAGCCGGGAGCGGATGGACCTCGCGACGCGCCTCGGGATCGACGCGCCCCATCTCCGGGACGCCCTCACGGACGCGAAGGAGTCGATGAAGGCGAAGGACTACGAACGGGCGTTGGCGAACGCCCAGCGCGTCGAGCAGGAGATCACCTCCCTCATCGGGCAGAGGATCGCATCCCTCCTCGAGGCGACGGAAGCCGCGGTGGGCAGCGTCCAGGGGGCGAACCTCGCGGCCCTGAACGACGAGATCGTGAAGGCGCGGCAGTACCTTGGGGCGGGCCAGTTCGCGCCCGCGGCGGATGCCTCCCTCCGGCTCAAGGACCAGCTCGACCGGCTCACGCGGCAGGGCGAGGAAGCGGACGGGGCGATCCGTCGGGTCCGGGAGCTCATCGCGGACGCGGAAGGGATGAACGTCGAGCTCGTCGCGACCTCGCGCCTCCTTGAGCGTTCCCTGCGCGCGTTCAAGATGGCCCAGTTCGACGAGGCCCTCGACCACGCGGCGCAGGCGGAGGCCGAGGCCACGAAGGAACGGGATCAGGCGATCGCGTCCCTGATGGCCCAGTTCCAGGAGTCGATCGAGCGGGCCAAGAGGGAGGGGACGGACACTCGGAGCGCGGAGCGGCTCCTCGACCGCGCGCGGGAGTTCTTGCGCGGGAAGAAGTACCGCCAGGCCCTGGCCCTCGCGGAACAGAGCGAGGGGGAGGCGGAGCGGATCGGGCTCCAGCAGAAGATGGCGGCCCAGGCCCTCCAGACCGCGGAGCGGAAGCTCCAGGGCCTCGGGTTCCCGGTCCCTCCGGTGGCCCACGCGCTCGACGAGGCGAAGCGCGGGTTCGCCTCGGCCGACTACGTGAAGGCCCTCGACGCCGCGATCAAGGCCTCGGACGCCCTCACGGACATCCGGAACGAGCTCGGGGAGCTCCACAAGGCGAGGGACCGCGTGCAAGCCCTCCTCGCGACCGTTCAGGAGGTCGGCGCGGAGACGGTCAAGCTCATCCAGATCTTCGACGAGGGCGAAGCGGCCCTCCACGTGGGCGACGTGACGAAGGCGCGCGCCGCGTACGCGCAGGCGACGGAGTGGGCGACGGGCGTCCTGAAGAACCACCTCCGGGACCTGCTCGCGCGGGCGAGCGGGATCACGGAGACGGGCCGCCGGATGCAGATCGACCCGACCGCGGCCCTGAACCACCTCGCGGAGGCCCGCTCCCGGATCGAGGCGGGGGACTTCGGGCTCGCGTACAAGGCGATCCAGTCGGGCCAGCGGATCGCGGAAGTCGCCCTCGGCACGAAGTTGAACGAGGCGATCCTGCAGGCCGCGGACAACGTGACCCATGCGAAGAAGCTGGGCACGGACGCCCGGGAGGCAGAGGACATCCTCCGGCAGGCCCGCGCACGGATCGAGCGCATGGAGTACGACGGGGCCCTGGAGCTCACGGAACGGGCCCTCGAGAAGGTCGAGTCCGTGAAGGTCGTCGAGAAGCGGTTCGTCGACCTCACGTACAAGGCGGAGTCGACGATCCGGAACGGGAAGAAGTTCGGGGTCGACATGCGCCCCGCGGAGCGCCGGCTCGCGGACTCCATGGCCCTCCGGAAGACGAACCTCGCGGACGCAATCAAGGCTGCAGAGGAAGCGTACCGGCTCGGGTGGGACGCCGTCGAGGAGTTCGCCCCCGCGATGGAGGCGGGCCTCGAGATGGGCCCCACGAAGCTCAACGAGTGGACGGACGCGACCCTCACCCTGATGAACGTCGGGAAGGGGCTCGCCAAGGACGTCCGGGTGAAGATCCTAGGGGACGCGGAGACGGAGGGTCTCCAAGACGTGCCCGCGGTCCGCGCGAAGGGCCAGGAATCCCTCCGTATCCGGATCAAGATGACCGCCTCGGGGAGCGTCCCCCTCGCGATCCAGATCACCTCCCACCGCGTGCTCGACGACAAGGCGTACACCCAGGAGATGATCGCGCAGATCGAGGTCGCGGAGGACGCGATCGAACGGCCCAAGAGGCTCGTCGCGGACCTGGAGACCCGCTGCCCGATCTGCAAGGGGATGATCAAGAAGGGGTTCAAGGTCCTACGTTGCGGATGCGGCCGCGACTTCCACGAGCTGTGCGCGTCCCGGATCGGTCGGTGCCCCGCCTGCTTCCGTCCGCTCGGGACGGCCGCGGGCTGATCACGCGAGCGGGCCCGCCGCGCGCTCCGCGGCCGCGACGAGGTCGCCGGACCGCATCGCGTCGAGGATCCGTCCCACGTCGGCGGCCATCGCGCGGTCCGCCTCGAGCGGCGGGACAGACTTGCGGATGAGCGCGCGCGCGGCCCGGGGGCCGATCCCCGCGCGGAGCGGCGAGAGGAACTCGAGGCCCTGAGCCGCCGCGAGGTACTCCATCGCGACGACGTGCGCCGCGTTCTCGAGGGCCGTGCGCGCCTTGAGGGCCGCGGCCATCCCCATGGGGACCCAGTCCTCCTGATTCGCCGACGTGGGGATGGAGTCCGCGGACGCGGGATGGGCGAGGACCTTGTTCTCGCTCGCGTAGCCCGCCGCGACGTACTGGAGGAGCATCATCCCGGAGTTCAGGCCGCCCTCCTTCGTGAGGAACGCGGGGAGCTCGCTCAGCCGCGTGTCCACGAGGCGGGCGATGCGCCGCTCCGAGAAGCCCGCCACCACGGACATCGCGAGGGAGACGTGGTCGAGGGCCATCGCGACGGCCTGCCCGTGGAAGTTCCCGCCGCTCAAGCCGGAGCCGGCCACGATGAGGGGATTGTCCGTCGCGGCGTTCATCTCGATGCGCACGGCGTCCCCCGCGAATCGGAGAGCCGCCCGGCACGCCCCGAGGACCTGGGGGATGCACCGGAGCGTGTACGGGTCCTGGACCCGGTGGGGACCCTTGTGGGACGGGACGATCTCGCTGCCGCGCAGGAGGCGGCGGAGGTTCGCCGCGACCTCGCGGGCGCCCGGCTGGGGCTTGAGCCGCACGATCCGGTCCTCGTAGGGCTGGGGGGAGCCCCGGAGGGCCTCGAACGCAACGGAGGCGGCGACCTGGGCGTCCTTCAGGAGGGCCAGGCCGTCCGCGACGACGAGGGCGCCGACCCCGGCCATCACGGAGGTCCCGTTGATGATCGCCAGCCCCTCCTTCGTCTCGAGGGTGATCGGGGCGAGGCCCGCGCGCCGCAGGGCCTCCTTCCCGGGCACGGTCCTCCCCCGGTACGTCGCCTGACCCTCCCCGACGAGGACGAGCCCCAGGTGGGCCAGGGGGGCCAGGTCCCCGCTCGCCCCGAGGGAACCGCGGGACGGGATCACGGGATGGACCCCGCCGTTGAGCATCCCGAGGAGGAGCTCGATGAGCCCGCGGCGGACCCCCGAGACTCCGATCGCGAGGGTGTTCGCCCGGAGGAGGAGGGCCGCGCGGACCTCGTCCGTCCGGAGCGGCTCGCCCTGTCCGACCGCGTGGCTCCGGACCAAGTTCAGCTGGAGGGCCCGCACGTCCGCGTCCGGGATCGTCACGTTCGCGAGCTCGCCGAAGCCCGTCTTGATCCCGTATGCGACGGCCCCGCTCGCGACGATCCGCTCGAGGGCCTTCCGGGATGCGTCCACGCGCCGTGCGGCCTCGGGCGCGAGGCGGACTTCCTCCCGTCGCCGCGAGACCCGGACGACGTCGTCGAGACCCAGGGACCGGCCGTCCAACGAGAGCATCCGGGCCGCCTCGCGCGCCCCATCGGAGCCGCGGCGATAAAGCTTTGGCGCGCGCCACAAAGCCGTTAAGCCGGACCGGCCCATCCCGCGCCTGCATGCAGATCGTGTTCCTCGGGACGTCCGGTTCGTGGCCCACGCCGAAGCGGAACGTGAGCGCGGTCGCCGTGAAACGCGGGCCCGAGGTCCTCCTGTTCGACTGCGGGGAGGGCACCCAGCGGCAGTTCATGCTGAGCCGGCTCAGCTTCATGCAGGTCTCCCGGGTGTTCCTCAGCCACTTCCACGGGGACCACTTCCTCGGCCTCCCGGGGCTCGTCCAGAGCATGTCCATGAACGGCCGGGAGGCGCCCCTCGACGTGGTCGGACCGCGCGGCGTCGAACGGTTGGTGTCGGATCTCCTGGGCCTCGGCTACTTCACGCCGGGCTTCCCGGTTCGCGCGAAGGAGCTCCCGCCGGGCGCCTCGATCGATGCCGGGGAGTACGCGGTGACCGCGTTCGAGGCGGTCCATACGGTCCCGGGGCTCAGCTACGTCCTCGAGGAGCACCCCCGCCCGGGCCGGTTCCATCGGGACCGGGCCCTCGCACTCGGCGTGCCCGAAGGTCCCCTGTTCAGCCGGCTCCAGGAGGGCGAGGCCGTCCGGGTCGGTGAGCGGACCGTGCGGCCCGAGGAGGTCCTGGGCCCGCCCCGCCGGGGCCGGAAGATCGTGTACACGGGCGACTCGATGCCCCACGAGGTCCTCGTCGAGATGGCCCGCGGGGCCGATGTGTTGATCCACGACGCAACGAGCGACGCGGCCCTCGAGGAGAAGGCGAACCGGTACGGACACTCGTCGTCGCGGCAGGCCGCGGAGGTCGCGAAGAAGGCGGGGGTCGGACTCCTCGTCCTCACGCACCTGAGCCCGCGGTACGAGGACCCGACCACGATCCTGGCGGACGCGAGCGCGGTCTTCGAGCCCGTGCGGATCGCGGAGGACTTCTCCGAGATCGACGTGCCGTACCCCGACTAGGCGCGATGCCTTAAGTCCGGCGCGCCCCTTCGGCCTTCGGGCCCGATGCGGTACTTCGTCACGGGCGCGACGGGGTTCATCGGCGGCCATGTCGCGCGTCAGCTCGCCGAGGCGGGACACGATGTCGTGGCCCTGGCCCGGTCCCGAGCCAAGGCGGGAGGCCTCGAGGCCGCCGGCCTCGTGGTCGCGACGGGAGACGTCACGGACCAAGCGTCCATGCGGGTCCCCATGGAGGGGGCGGACGGGGTGTTCCACCTCGCGGCCTGGTACAAGGTCGGGGTGCGGGACAAGTCGCCCGCCTGGTCGATCAACGTGGACGGCACGCGGAACGTGCTCGAGCTCGCGTCCGAGCTCGGCGTGCCGAAGACCGTGTACACGAGCACCCTCGCCGTGTTCTCGGACACGCGCGGCCAGATCGTCGACGAGTCGTATCGCCACGACGGGCCCTTCCTGAGCGAGTACGAACGGACGAAGTGGACCGCGCACTACGAGGTCGCGCAACCCATGATCCGGAAAGGCCTCCCGATCGTCGTCGTGCAGCCCGGCGTCACGTACGGCCCGGGGGACGAGGGCCCCATGTACGACCTCCTCGCGCGATACCTCACGGGCACGCTCCCGCTGGTCCCCCGAGGTACCGCGTACTGCTGGGGCCACGTGGAGGACACGGCCCGAGGCCACGTGCTCGCGATGGAGCGGGGCCGGCCCGGAGAGAGCTACATCCTCGCGGGCCCGCCGCACTCCCTCGAGGACGCCCTCCTCCTCGCGGAGCGCCTCACGGGGATCCCACTCCCGCGCCGCCGCGCGTCCCCGGCCATGATGCGATTCCTCTCGCGGCTCATGGGTCTCGTGGGGCGGGTCAAGGATCTCCCCGAGGCGTACGACCCGGAGGGCCTCCGGGTTCTCGCGGGGGCCACGTACCTCGGGACGAGCGCTAAGGCGGAGCACGAGCTGGGATTCAGGGCGAGGTCCCTCGAGGACGGCCTCCCGGAGGCGTTGCGGGATGCGATGGACCGCCTCGGGGTGCGCCCCGCGGCACGAGACGAGTGACGAGGCCGTCGGGTGGGATCGGGCCAGCCCAAGTCGTCATCGTGGCTTGACCCGGGCGCGGTCGCACGACGCCACGTGTCTCCACGGAACTCTCGGGCGGCCGGCCCGTTCAGAGGAGCTTCATGAGGTCCGACTTCGTGACGATCCCGGTCACGTCGCCCTTCGTCGTCACGAGGACCGCGTTGTAATGCCGCAGGAGCCCCGCCGCGAGCTCGACGGGGGCTTTCGCGTCCACTTGGGGGAACGCGGGCTCCATGACCTCGTCGACCCGGATGTGCGAGAGCTCCCTGGGGTCTCGCCCGCTCAGGATCAGGTTGTTGATCACCTTGTCCGAGATCGAGCCCACCGGGTGGCCGTTGTGGAACACGGGCATCTGGGAGAACTTCCATCGCCGCATCTCCCCGGCGGCCGCCTCCAGGGGGAGCTTCGCCTCGATGACCTGGACCTTCCGGGTCTGGATCTGGTCCACGAGCGCCTTCTTCTCCTGCTTCTTGAGCTCCTGCTGGAGCGCGTTCATGATCCGCCGGACGACGTCGTAGGACGGGTTCATCTGCTTCTTCTCGATTTTCACGATCGTGGACTGGCTCACGTTCGAGAGGCGGGCGAGGGCCGTCTGGGTGAGGCCGAGCGCCTTCCGGAGCCGGGGGATCTCGTCGAGGTCCGGCAACATGCGCTCGGGAACGCGGAGCCCGTACATATTCCCTTCGGAATTTTTCAGGGGAAGCGGATATTAATAGACGCGAACCGGTAGCGCGAATCGGAATAGCCGCGATGCCCCACTGGATTCCCGTTCCGCGTCCTCGCGGCCCGGACGACAAAGTCCATATATGGACCTGGGACTTCGGCCCGTTCAACCCGGGGGGCGCCCGTTGAGCCGCGGCATCTTCGTGGAAGAACTTCGTCATACGCCGATCGAGGAGCAGGGCACGGAAATCGTCGAGCGGAAGGGGATCGGCCATCCGGACAGCGTCGCGGACGGGATCGCGGAGGCCGTGTCCCGCGCCCTGTGCGCGATGTACATCGAGCGGTATGGCCGGATCCTGCACCACAACACGGACCAGGGAGAGGTCGTCGGAGGCCAGAGCGCCCCGAAGTTCGGGGGCGGCACGGTCCTCGAGCCCGCGTACATCCTCCTCGTCGGGCGGGCCGTGACCCAAGTGAACGGGGAGCGCCTCCCGTACCGCACGACGGCCGTCCAGGCGGCCCACGACTACCTCGAGACGAACTGCACGAACCTGAGCGTCGACGCGGACGTGATCATCGACTGCAAGATCGGGCAGGGCTCCATCGACCTGCGCGGCCTGTACGACACGCAGAAGCACCTCGCGAACGACACGTCGTTCGGAGTGGGCTTCGCCCCCTTCTCGGAGACGGAGACCCTCGTCCTGAGGACGGAGGAACTCATCAACGGCCCCCTCAAGAAGGACCTCAAGGAGGTCGGCCAAGACATCAAGGTGATGGGCGTCCGGAGCGCCGACACGATCCGGCTCACGATCGCGGCCGCCATGGTGGACCGCTACATCCCGGACAAGGACCACTACCGGAACGTGATCGAGGAGCTGCGCGAGCGGGTCCTCGACCACTCGGTGAAGTTCACGGATCGCAAGGTCCTCGTGGACGTGAACACGGGAGACAGCTACGACGCGGGGATCTACTACCTGACCGTCACGGGCCTCTCCTGGGAGAACGGGGACGACGGGTCCGTGGGCCGCGGGAACCGCGTGAGCGGCCTCATCACGCCCTACCGGCCCATGTCCATGGAGGCGGCCGCGGGCAAGAACCCCGTGACCCACGTGGGGAAACTGTACAACCTCCTCGCGTTCGACATCGCGGACCGGATCGCGAAGGAGCTCGAGTCGAGCGTGCGGGAGGTGTGGGTCCGGATCGTCTCCCAGATCGGGAAGCCGATCGAGGAGCCCCAGGCCGCGTCGGTCCAGATCAGCCCCGCGCCCGGCGTGACCCTGAACAAGTTCCGGACCGACGCGGAGTCGATTGTCGCGGAAGGCCTCGACGGGATCTCGAAGATCACGGAACGGATCGTCCAGGGAAAGGTCCGCGTCTTCTGAGCCGCGCGGGGCGCGGGTCCGAACCTATTTATCCCGATGCCCGTTTCGTGCGCGGGGGGCGCCCGCTGAACGAGGACGTCGCGTTCATCCACGGCCAGGTGGACCGCCACCACGCATGGTTCGCCACGTGCCTTCCCATGATCGCCTCCGAGAACGTGATCAGCCCGCTCGCCCGCGAGCTCCTCGTGAGCGACTTCGGGGACCGGTACGCGGAGGGCTGGCCGCGGGAGCGGTACTACCAGGGCCTCACGTACGTGGACGAGGTCGAGGAGCGCGTGATCGCGCTCGCGAAGCGCCTCTTCCACGTCCGCCACGCGGACTCGCGGCTCGTGAGCGGGACCGTGGCGAACATGGCCGTGTACTTCGCCCTTCTCGAGTACGGGGACATCATGACGTCCGTGGCCCTGAGCCACGGGGCGCACATCTCGTCCGCGAAGTTCGGCGCGGCGGGGTTCCGGGGCGTCCACAACGTGAACTATCCGTTCGACGTGGAACGGATGAACATCGACGTGGACGGGACCGCGAGGCTTCTCCGGCAGGTCCGCCCGAAGGTCGCCGCGTTCGGCCAGAGCGTGTTCCTGTTCCCGACCCCACTCAAGGAGCTGCGGGACGCGTTCCAAGAGGCGGGTTGCCACGTCTGGTACGACGGCGCGCACGTGATCGGCCTCATCGCGGGCGGGATGTTCCAGGATCCCCTCCACGAGGGCGCCGACGTGATGACGGGCTCCACCCACAAGACCCTCCCGGGCCCCCAGCACGGCATCCTGCTCTCCGACTCCGACGACGAGAAGTTCGTCAAGCGCCTCGTGAAGGCCGTCTTCCCCGGCGTCGTGTCGAACCACCACCTCCACGCGATGGCCGCCCTCGGGGTCACCCTCGCGGAGCACCTCGAGTTCGGCCGCGCGTACGCGGAGCAGATCGTGAAGAACTCGAAGGCGCTCGCCCAGGCCCTCCACGAGCGCGGGATCAAGGTCCTCGCGGAGAAGCACGGGTTCACGGAGAGCCACACGGTCGCCCTGGACGTCGCCGCGGTCGGGGGCGGCGCGAAAGTCGCGACGGACCTCGAGCGGGCGAACATCATCACGAACAAGAACCTCCTCCCATGGGACACGTCCCCCGTGAAGCCGAGCGGCGTGCGGCTCGGGACCCAGGAGCTCACCCGCCTGGGGATGAAGGAGCCCCAGATGCGGGAGGTCGCGGACCTGATCGCCCGCGTCGCGCTCAAGGGAGAACCCCCCGCGAAGATCGCCGCCGACGTCGGGGCGATGCGGCGGGACTTCAACCGGGTGCACTACTGCTTCACGCCGGACGCGGAGGCCCACCGACGCTGGCGGATCACTTGAGGGAGTCCGCGCGCACGTTGAGGAGCACGTCCACGAGGTGGCGGAACCCGTCCTCGACGCCTCGCCCCGTCTTCGCGCTCGTGTACGACCAGGGCCAGCCGCGCGCGTGGCAGAACGCGTCGATCTCGGACTCCTTCACAGCCCGGTCCGCCTCGAGGTCCGCCTTGTTCACCACGACGTACGTCGGGACATCGCCCGCGACGGCTCGGATCGAACGGGCCCACGCGTCGAGCTCGCCGAGGGTCTCCTCCCGGGTCAGGTCCGCGACCGCGAGGATGCCCTGGGCTCCGTGATAGTACGCCTCCTTGAGGAGCTCGCGCAACGTCCGGGTGCCCATCACGTCCCAGAGGATCGTGTGGACCTCCACGAGCTTGCTGGTCAGGGGGTCCGTCGCGATGAGGGATTTCTTCGAGACCTTCGTGCCCAGGGTTGCCACGTACCGGTCGTCGTACTCATCGAGGACGTACCTCCGGATCAGGGACGTCTTCCCGACGGCCGCCTCCCCGGCCATGCACACCTTGAGCTTCACGGTGTCCGCCGTGAACACGGGCTCTCCCGGGGCGATCGGCGGGCTCACGGCTCGTGCGCCTCCGCGCTTTGGCGGGCCGATTCCGCGGCTTCCCGGTCCCCGAGGAGGCCGTGCAGCTTCGCCTTGAAGATCCAGGCTCCCGGGTATCTCGGATCGATCCGCAGGACCCGCTCGAGTACGGACAGGCCCCCGCCCACATCGCCGTCCCGGAGCCGGAGGGCCGCGAGGACGAACAGCGCGTCCACGTCGTCCGCGTTCGCGCGGAGCCGTTCGCGCACGAGGGCGTCCGTGTCGGGACGTTCATGGGTCACGGGGTTGATCTCCTCGAGAGAAGGCGGCTCGGGGCGGGACGCGAACTCCTGATCGGGCCGCATGCAGGCCGGCCCAATTAAACATTCTTGCGCAGAATTGAACGGAGAATGCGAACATGTCAACGGAACCTGGGAATTCGGGTCCTCGCGCGACGGGCCCAGTCCGTCCACGCGCGGCCCCGGTAGCCGCCGCCGAGGAGGGTCCGGACCGCGGGGGCCGCGCGGTCCAGCTTGCTGATCCGACCGTCCCAGTTCGCCAGGGCCGGGCCGTGGGCGTCCTCGATCTCCTGGACGGCAGCCTGGAGCTGGGGAAGCAGGTACCGCACGTCGCCGCGGGACAGGATCGCCGCGAGCACGACGTGCTTCCCGCGCACGATCGCGGCGTGCCGTCCCCCGAACGCGAACTCGTCGAGGGTCGCCTCGCTCCGGAACGAATCGCGCACGAACTCCTGGATCGCGACGAGCATGGACGCGACGAGGTCGTCGTCCTTCTTGAGCGCGGGCCCACGACTCTGGTGGTGGATCAGGAGCCCGCTCCGGTGCATGAGGAAGACCTCGTCGATCCGGAGGCGCCGTTGGCCGAGGAACAGGAGGACGATGATGGCTCCCAGGACGGGCAGGACGAGGGCCGCGAGGGCGGCGAGGAGGCCCTCGGGCGGCACGATGGCGGTCGGGAGTACGACGATCGCGGCGTCCAGCGTGATCGACGGCACGGGGCGACGGTCGTAGTCCTCGTATGCGAACACGAGTCGGATCAGGAGGGACTCCCCGGCCGACGAATTCGTCGGGAGCAGGACCTCGAACTCAAGACCCTGCGCGCTGCCCGAGGTGAGCTCCGGGACGAACAGCGTGAGGTTCGTTCCCTCGTCGATCACGAGGCGGGCGTCCGGGACGATCGTCACGCTCACGTTCCAGGCCGAATCGGACGCGTCCCGCTCGTTGAACACCTCGACGCGCACGTTCACCTTCTCCCCGGCCCGGATGGCGGCGAGGAGCGGGTCCACCTCGAAGCGCAGGACAGAGCCCCGGACGTCCACGGCCGCGACGCCCCCAGGAGGCGTCGTGTACGTGCCCCCGGAGAAGGTCGTCGCGCTGATCGTCGCGTTCGCGGCGCCGACGGCCGCGTTGGGCCCGACGGCCGCATCGATCGTCCATCTGATGGAGCCCGAGCGAAGGCCCGTACACTCCCAGGACAGGGCCCCGGTCCGGGAGCACTGCGACGGCCCCGTCGCGTTCGACGTGTCCGGGATCAGGTCCGACTCGAAGCTGAGGTTCACCCACGCGACCTGGAGGGACCCCGAGCCCGTGAGGTTCAGCCAGGCATTGAACCGGACGGGGTCCGTGCGGCCCGCCGCCGTCGCGTCCGCGACGATCGCGACGGATCCGCCCGGCACGGCGGGCGACGCCCCGAGGCCGGGCGCACCGGCCGCGCGGGGCCCGGCGAGGACCGCCAGGACGACGAAGAATAGGGCGAGCGCGGCGAGGAATCTCACGGGATCCCGAATCTCATGGGGACGGCCGCTCATGGACTTTGCGCCGCGGTTATCGAATGGCCGTTCCTATGGAGAAACCGATGGCGAGGCGAGAACCTTTATATGGATAGGTCCGCATCGGCACGCTCCGGTCGGACGACGAGGGACGGGGCGGCTTGCTTGACGAGCTGAAGCTGAAGAGAGAACGCGAGAACGCGGAGGCGGAACGCCACCGCCGGCGGCGCGACGAACTCAACGACAAGACGCGCGAGTGGGTCGCGAAGCGGGACGAACTGAACGCACAGGTGCGCGGTCTCGTAGAGGAGGCGACCGGGCACCGGATCAAGCGGGACGAGCTCAACGCGGAGGTCAAGAAGGCGAAGGAGGAGCGGGACATCTGGAACCGCAACCGGAACGAACTCCTCGACAACCTCAACGAGGTGAAGCGGCGGAAGCTCCCGCGGGGCGCGATCCCCGTCGGGAAGCTCAAACGAGACCTGAAGGCCCTCGAGTTCAGGCAGATGACCTCCGTCCTCACGGTGGACAAGGAGCGCGCGCTCATCGAGGAGATCCAGCGCCTCCAGGCCGAGGTGAAGCGGCTCGAGAAGTCCCTCGAGGAGAACGAAGAGGTGAAGGCCTTGATCGCCACGCTGAAGGACGCGGAGGACCGGGCCGAGGCGGCCCACCGCCGGGTCGGGCAGCTCGCGGAGCAGGCCCAGGCGGAGCACGACCTGATGACCAGCCTGTACGAACAGTCCGACGAGCTCCGCCGGCAGGCGGACAACGCCCAGGAGGAGTTCATCAAGACGAAGATGCTCGCGGACGAGGAGCACCGGAAGCACATCGAGCACATCCGCCAGGTCCACGACTACGACAAGATCGTGCAGGGGATCTGGCTGAAGGAGCGCACGACGACGGGCGTGGAGGAGGAGGTCGACGCGAGGCGCCAGGCCGAGGAGATCTTCGAGCGCTTCAAGAAAGGGGAGAAGCTCTCCACGGAGGATCTCATGACCCTCCAGAAGAGCGGGTACCTTTGAGGCGCCACCGCCCCGAAGGCGATGACAAATCCTTAAATATCGGAATCCGGATACAACGTTTCGGGGGAATTTCGGGCTAGTTCGTTAGAGTGCATCCCATCCCTTCTGACAAGACTAGCCCTCCCTTCCCTTTTTAATAGACTGCGCGACGCGGCATCCGCAGGCCAACCTTAATGCCCGAACGACCCTTCGAGTCCTGAATGGTCCTCGAGAAGCTCGGCTCCTCCCTGCGCGACGCCCTGCGCAAGATCGCGGGCTCGAGCTACGTCGACGAGGCCCTCATCAAGGAGATCGTCCGGGACATCCAGCGGGCCCTTCTCCAGGCGGACGTGAACGTCCAGCTGGCCCTCGGGATCACGAAGCAGCTCCAGCGCCGCGCCCTCGAGGAGTCCCCGCCTGCGGGGATGAGCCCGCGGGAGCACGTGGTCCGGATCATCTACGAGGAACTCGTGAAGGTCCTCGGCACGTCCCGGGAGGTCCCGATCCAGAAGCAACGGATCCTGCTCGTCGGTCTGTACGGCCAGGGGAAGACGACGACCGCGGGGAAGCTCGGGAAGTACTTCCAGAAGAAGGGCCTGAATGTCGGGCTCGTCGCGGCGGACGTCCACCGCCCCGCGGCATACGACCAACTTCGTCAGATCGCGGACCAGATTAAGGCCCCGTTCTACGGGGAGCCGGGCGGGAAGGACGCGGTGAAGATCGTGAAGGCGGGCCTCAAGGCCCTGGAAGCCGCGGACGTCGTGATCGTGGACTCGTCCGGGCGGCACGCCCTCGAGCCGGACCTGATCGAAGAGATCAAGGCGGTCGGGAAGGCGTTCGCGGCGGACGAGCGGCTCCTCGTCGTGGATGCGACGATCGGGCAGCAGGCGGGGCCCCATGCCAAGGCGTTCCACGACGCGGTCGCGATCACGGGGGTCATCGTGACGAAGCTCGACGGGACCGCGAAGGGGGGCGGGGCCCTGAGCGCCGTCGCGGAAGTCCAGGCGCCCATCGTGTTCATCGGCATCGGGGAGAAGCTCGACGACTTGGAGCGGTTCGAGCCGCCGCGGTTCATCTCCCGCCTCCTCGGGATGGGGGACCTCGAGTCCCTCCTCGAGAAAGCCCAGGAGACGATCGACGAGGCGAAGGCGGAGGAGCTCACGAAGAAGATCCTCGCGGGGAAGTTCACCCTCAACGAGATGTACGACCAGATCGAGATGCTCACGGACATGGGCCCCATGAAGCGGCTCGCCTCGATGATCCCAGGCGTCGCGGGGAAGATGAAGGAGGAGGACATGGAAGGGACCCAGGTCCGCCTCCGGCGGTTCAAGGTGATCATGGACTCCATGACGGAGGACGAGATGACGGAGCCGAAGAGCGTGAAGTCCTCCCGGGTCCAGCGGATTGCGCGCGGGGCCGGAGTCGCCCCGAAGGACGTGAAGGAGCTCCTCCGGCATTACGAGATGGCCCGGAAGGCGATCAAGGGCTTCGCGGGGAACCGCAAGATGCGGAAGCAGCTCCTCAAGCAGCTCGAGGCCGCCGGGATGAGCGCGCCCCAGGAGTGACGAGCCGCGCTAGCGGCGCACGGGAAAACTTCAAGACGGAACCCCCGCTACCGCGGCCGGGGCAGAGGACGATGGGCATCAAGGGATGGATCATCCCGCAGGAGAGGCAGTTCTTCGACCTTTTGGACCGGCTGGCCAAGACGGTCGCGGAGGGCGCGGTCGCGCTCCTCGATCTCCTCCGGGACTTCCGCGACGTGGACGCGAAGCAGCGCCGGATCAAGGACATCGAGCACCGCGGGGACGAGATCACCCACCAGGTGCACGAGGAACTGAACAAGACGTTCATCACGCCGATCGACCGGGAGGACATCCAGGACCTCGCCAGCCGCCTGGACGACGTCTTGGACATGATCGACGCGGGCGCGAACCGGATCCACCTGTACCGGATCGAGCGGCCGAACGAGGCGATGGTCCACCTCGCCGACGTGATCGCGCAGTCGACCGCGATGCTGCAGCGGGCCGTCGGAATGATCCGGGACATGAAGCAAGGGGACGAGGTCGAGCGGATCGCCTCCGAGGTCCACCGTCTCGAGAACGTCGCGGACGACCTGATGAACAACGCGGTCGCGCGCCTGTTCGAGGGCACGGACCCCGTGCAGATCATCAAGTTCAAAGAGATCATCGAGGTCCTCGAGCAGGCCACCGACTACTGCGAGGATGTCGCGAACGTCCTGAGTGACGTCGTGGCGAAGAACCGGTAGGCCGACGCCCATGGCCCAGGAGCTGCTCCTCGCGGGGATCGGTGTCGCGCTCTTCTTCGCGTTCTGGAACGGCTTCACGGACGCGGCGAACGCGATCTCGACGATCGTCGCGACGCGGGTGCTCGCGCCCGCGAAGGCCGTCGTCCTGTCCGCGATGGGGAACTTCATCGGCCTGTACTTCGGGGGCCAGGTCGCAATCACGATCTGGAGGGGGATTCTGGACGACGCGGTCGTCCGAGGGCTCGCGATCTCCGCGGTCGTCCTCGTGATCGCGGCCGTCCTGGGGGGTCTCGTGTACGACGTGATCACCTGGTACTTCGGGCTCCCCGTGAGCGAGACGCACGTCCTGATCGGGAGCCTGGTCGGGGCGGGACTGTTCTTCGGCGGAGCGAATGCGGTCCTTCTCGGAGGCGTCGTGAACCGGGTCGTCCTCCCGATGATCTACTCCCCGCTCATCGCGTTCGCGGCCGCCTTCCTGTTCGCCGCCCTCATCATCCGCCTGTTCCGCCGGCACCCCGCGACGCGGGCGAACCGGTACTTCCGGAACCTGCAGCTCGTCTCGTCGTTCTTCTTCTCGTTCTCCCACGGGTCCCAGGACGGCCAGAAGACGGTCGGGATCATCCTCCTCATGCTCGCGGCCGAGGGGCTCATCGCCCCGACCGCAACCCACGCGGACCTGTGGGTCATCACCCTCGTCCAGGTCGCCCTGTCGCTCGGGACCCTCCTCGGCGGGTGGCGGATCGTCCGGACCATGGCGATGAAGATCACGAAGCTCCGGCCTTACCAGGGATTCGCCGCGGAGACGAGCGGGGCCCTCGTCCTCGTCGCGATGGCCCAGATCGGGGCCCCAATCAGCACGACCCATGCGATCTCGACGTCCATCATGGGGGTCGGGGCCACTCAGCGGGTGTCCGCCGTGCGCTGGGGCATCGCGCGGCGGATCGTGGGCGCCTGGATCCTCACCCTGCCGGCGGCCGCCTTCTTCGCGTACGTCGTCGCGTGGATCGCCGCGATCCTCCTAGGGGTCGCCTAGCCGTACCTCTCATTGGGCTCGCGGCGCGGAGCCGACCGGATCTGAGTACGGACGCCCACCGTGAAGGCTCTGGACGCCGATGGGAGTCAGCGAGGAGGGCCGAGATCCGTGCGGGGGGTACCCTCGGTCCCGACGTTCACCGGTCAGGGTAGGACCCGATCCGCTCGGGCTCCCCAAGACGCGGCCTCGCCGACCGCGTCGGCGGCCTGACGCCTCGCTCGGAAATCACTCCGATTCGATCCGCGGCGCGAGCAGGAAGTGGACTTCGCCCTTGCCGCCTGCGACCTTGAATTCCATCTTCACGGGATAGTCGGACCCGACGTATAGCGTCACGGTGGGCGCGGAGCCGATCGACTTCACCATGTTCGAGAAATAGTCGAGCGGGAACAGGGACCGCACCGCGTCCTTGCATTGCAACTCCTCGAGGAGTTCCTTCGGGACCACGTGGGAGACGTTGTCCGTGTCCCCCTCCGAGGCGATCTCGAAGCCCGTCGGGGACACGCGGAGCGCGATGTGGTCGCTGATGCTCTCCGAGGCTCGGATCCCCTGACGGAGCTCCTCCGTCCGGACCGTGACCTTGGCGGGCAGGTTCAGGCTCGGGACCTTCGGGTCCGACATCCCGGCCGTGTCCACGAGGGCCATGCGGCGGGTCGTGTTCCCGACCGTCACGACGAGCCGGTTTTTGTCCTCGTCATGGACGAGCGATATCGAATCCCCGGCCTTCGCGAGGCGGAGGATCTCCTTCATCTTGTCCATGTCGATCCCGAGCTCCCCTTCGTCCGCCTTGTACGCGTCGAACGAGCCGCGGTCCAAGCTCAGGTCGACCATCGCGACATGGGCCGGGTCCACGGCCTTCACGGAGATGGTGTCTTTCGAGACGTTGAACTTCGCTTCGTCGACCAGGGTCGAGACGACGTCGACGACCTCCTTGAGCACTTCGGCCTTGACCTTCGCATCGAACATCCATCTCCCCCGGAATCGGCCGGATATCCGATGCCTCGTTATAAAGATTCGTGGGTGCTCGGATGCGCGCTCGGCGGCTCAGTATTCTCGCCACGTGTGGCTGCACTTCACGCAACGGTAGATGCGCGTCGTGGGCTCGTCGGCCGCGCGGGTCTGGCGCATCACCCAGAACGCCTCGAAGTGGCCGCACTTCGGGCACTCGACGCGGGTCCTCGGCAGGGTCTCCGTGATCTCGTCGAGGACCAGCGTGTCCATCGGCTTGTCTTTCCCCACGCGGGCGACCTTCGTGACGGTCTGGTCCTTCGTCGAGAACGACCGTTCCGTCCCGCACGTCCCGCAGCGCAGCTTCCCCTCGTCGGGGAACATCAGGGAGCCGCACTTCGGGCAGAACATCTAGGAACCGTTGGGAAGCGAGCCGTCGATAAAAAGGTTGCGAGGTCAGAGTCTCGATTTGTCGTAGTTCCGGAGGGCGCGCTCGACGAACCGCTGGATCGCGATCTCCTCCTCGCGGGTGCGCGCCTTCGCGGGCGCACGGTCCCTCGCGTGGGGATGGCCCCGGGGCGCCTCCTCGGGCTCCTCGTCGCGGATCCGCTCGCGCCGGACCTCCTCGTGGGCTTTTGGCTTGCGGGTCCGGACGGGCTCCCGATCCTCGTCCGCGTCGTCCTCGTCTTCGTCGTCCTCGAGACGCCGTCGGGGCTTCCCGGACCGGCGCTCGCCGCGCGCGGCGGAGCCCTCCGCGGGGAGCCGCCGCATCTCGTCGAAGGCGACGGGACCGCCGTGCCGCGCCTTGCGGTGCCGGGTTTTCGTCCCGGCGGCGATCGCGCGCGTGGGCCGGCGGTGGGGCCTCGGGGCGCCTTCGTCGTCGGGCTCCTCGTCGTCTTCGACTGCTTCAGCGTCCGAGTGCGCGACGGGTCGCGGGTGGAAGAACGGGGTGAGGAAGTTCAGGCCCAGGGACTGGGAGGTCCCCTGGCGGACCGCGAGCTCGCGGCGCGTCTGCTCCCCGATGAGGCCTCCGATGTACGCGAACAGGACGACCATGAGGTACCCGTTCGTCCCCATCCCGAACGTCGTGCGGAGCGCCTCCACGAAGCTCTGGAGGTATGCGACCATGAAGTCCCGGTACGGGGCGAGGAACGGGAGGACGCTGGCGACCCCGTCGCCCACGACGAGCGGGAGGGACGCGACGAAGTCGATCTGCCGGGCCGCCACGTTGTGCCCATACGCGTAGTTCGCGAGGAGGATCACCGCGACGGGCAGGATGGCCGCGATGACCGCCTTCCACGGGGAACCCGCGCGACGGCCGCCGACGAACCCCGCGATCATGGGCCCTGCGGGTTGGATCCACCACAGGAGGAGGGACAGGATCAGGATGATCCGCGAGGAGGACCAGAACGAGAACGCGTACGAGTCGCCGTGGAAGCGGCCGATCTCGTTGTCGACCTCGATCCGGTACACGCCCCCGTGGTCGTCCGCGACGCGCTTCCGCGGGCCCCGTCGCCGGGGCTTGTCATCATCCTTCCGGCGCCTCCGCCATGGCCAGATGATCAGGATCACGAGGCGGATCAGCCACCGGAGGAGTCCCATTCCCATCCCTGAGGGTCGGTCTGACCCTTGTCTGACGCGTTCCTCATGGCTTGGCAGACTATTAAAACGTTTGCCAGGGGGGCCGCGCTGACAAACGCGACCGCGTTCACGCGCGCGGACGATACCGATCCGGGACGTCGAAGTAGTCGATCACCCGGGTGCCCTCGCGGAGCCTCGCGCCGTGCGTCACCCCCGCGGGAATCATGTACTCGTCCCCGCGGCGGTACGTCCGGGTCGCGCCGCCGATCGACAGGTCCATCTCGCCGTCCACGACGACCCCCCACTGCGCGCCGTGGGCGTGCTCCGGGACGACTGAGTCTGCGCGCGCCTCCACGAAGATCGCGGACGCGGTCGGACCCTGGAGGAGCCACACCTTGATGCCCGGGAAGACGACGTCCGCCTCGGGGAGCCGGGCGACGATGTCGGGGAACCTCGCCATGGGGCCCGCATCGCGGTGTCGCCCAAAAACCTGATGCCTGCGGCCCGCTTCGCGCACCCGCCCAACACGTTGAATACAGACGCCCGTGATGGCCCGGACTGCTGGGAGACCATGCCATCGATCGCCGCGAACCTCGTCCACAGGAACCTGCGCATCCGGCCCGACGACAATGTGACCGTGTTCTCGTACCCGCACACGATCGAGCTCGCCGAGGACATCGCCGCAGAGTGCTTCAAGGTCGGCGCCGACGTCCTCCTGAACCTGTACACGGACCGGTACTACGAGTCGTACATGACGGTCATGTCCGAGGAAGCCCTGCGGAAGCCGTCCGTTTTCTGCCGGGGTCTCACGGAGCTCTCCTCCGCGGAGTTCTGGCTCGGGGCCCTGTACGACCCCGCCGTGTACCGCAAGATCCCGGCCGCGAAGCTCGCCGCGAACGATGAGGGCGAGACAATCGCGCACGAGCCCGCACGCTCCCGGAAGGTGCGCTCTCTGTTCGTCGCACTGGGCCAGGTCACCCGGCCCCGTGCGAAGGCGTACGGATTCAATTTCCCGGCCTGGGAGCGCATGATCCGCACTGCGTCCGCCGTGTCGCCCGAGAAGCTCGCCGCGGACGGGAAGCGGGTCGCGGCCGCCCTCGAGTCGGCGGGGGACGTACACATCCGGGCGAACGGGACGGACCTCACCCTCTCCGTCCAGGGCCGACGCGCGCAGGTGTACGACGGGATCGTGGACGACGCGGACATCGCCGCGGGGACGCTCGACGCGAGCGTGCCCTCCGGGCAGGTGAACATCGCGCCCCTCGAGACGAGCGGGTCGGGCGCCGTCCGGTTCACGGTCCCCCAGGCGTGGGCGGGCCGCACGATTCGTCGGCTCGAATGGACGTTCGAGGACGGCCGGGTCGCCTCCTGGACCGGGGACGCGGTCGCGGGTCGGCTTCGGCAGGTATGGGAGAAGGGCGCCGGCGACAAGGACCGGATCGCGGGCCTCGGGATCGGGCTGAACCCGCGCGCGGAGATCGGCTTCCTCCAGAACGAACTCGCACGCGGCGCGGTCACGATCGCGATCGGCGGGAACGAAGCCCTCGGAGGCGTGAACAAGCCAGGCTACTACCACCAGCAGACCCTTCGTGACGCGACCGTCGAGGTGGACGGCCGGGCGATCGTGAAAGACGGAAGGATCGTCGCATAGATCAGGCGGGGGCCGTGGCGGGCGGGCCTCCGCGGCGGCCGTGCTTGATGAACGTCCCGCTCTGGAACTCCTCGATCGCGACCTCGAGCTCGCGGCGGTTGTTCATCACGATCGGGCCCCACCACGCGACGGGCTCCCGGAGCGGCTTGCCCGAGATGAGGAGGAACCTCAGCGCCTCGCTGCCCGCCTCGATCCGCACCCGAGGACCGTCCTGGAAGATCACGAGGTTCTCCGCGTCGACGGGCTCGCGCGTCTCCTCGTCGAAGCGCCCGTGGCCCGACAGGACGTACGCGAACGCGGTGTGACCCTCCCTGAGCGGGTGGTCGAACACGGCCTTGGGCTCGATCCGGACGTCGAGGTACTCGGGCTCCACGACGATGCCTTGGACCGGGCCCCGGACGCCGGCGACCTCGCCGCTCACGACACGCACGCGCACGCCCTGGGCGGCCTCGACCTCGGGGATGCTCGCCCGTTTGACTTCCTGGTATCGCGGGTCCATCATCTTGTCCGTGGCGGGCAGGTTCACCCAGAGCTGGAAGCCGCCCATGAACCCGTCCCGCGGCTTCGGCATCTCCTGGTGGATGATCCCGCTCCCGGACGTCATCCACTGGACGTCCCCGCGGGAGATCACCCCGCGGTTCCCGATGCTGTCCTCGTGCTCCACGAAGCCGTCGAGCATGTACGTGACCGTCTCGATCCCGCGATGGGGATGCCACGGGAACCCGGCCACGTACTCGAGGGGATTCTCGGACCGGAAGTCGTCGAGCAGGAGGAACGGATCGAGCCGCGGCACCTCGTTGCCGCCGAAGGCCCTTCGAAGGTGGACCCCCGCGCCCTCGATCGTCTCGCGGCTCGGGAGGATCGCAGAGATGGCCCGGGCCGGTGGTGGCTCCGCAACGCTCATCGGCCCTTTCATGCCGTCGACGCGAGATAAAGTTGTGCGCCTGGCGGGTCATCTGCGAGAGGAGGTCGGGCCCGAAGAACGCAAGGGTCTATAGAGTGACGGACACTCCCCGAGCGGCTGGGGGTTCCAGCTCGGTGAGCAGATGAAATCTCGAAAGGCTATGGTCCGGTGGTTGGGCGCCCTCCTGTTCGTGACGGTGCTAGCCGTGCCGGCCTCGGCGACCGTGTGCGTCAACGTGAGCAAGGCGGACGGAGCGGGGAACATCGGCGACGTGATCATCCGCCTCGATGGCAGCGTGAGCGAGCCGGAGAACCGCGGGGACCAGCTCGCGGGAGGCTTCGTGGACGTGTACGTCGAGTTCGATACGAACGGGGACGGTGTGGCCGACGGGACGATCAAGATCCTCGATGACACGTACATCCTGAGCGTGAAGCACGCGATGGCGGCTGGCCTCCCGTTGCCCGAACTGCCGGAGGGCGCCCACCTCGCCGCGGGCTGCGGGGTCGCCGTGGACGACGCGATCGTCTGCTCGCTCCCCTAATCGGGACGGCGAGCCGGACGCGGGACGCACCGGGTGAGCGAAGCACGCGGCCACCCGACCTCGGCACCTCGACAGGCCCACGCCGGCCCCGGGTGTCAGATCGCCGCATGCAACACCTTTAATTCAGGTCCGCCCGATGCGGCCTGCCAACGGGACCGGGTGAGAGCCACGACGGAGTGGGTCGTCAAGGCGACGAGCGGACGGACGCCCGTCATGCGTTTCGTGTGCGGGCACTGCCGGCACCTCTCCGACGAGGAGATCGCCGCATGGGCCCGGTTCTACCCGAAGGTCCACTCGAGCGACGTGATGGCCCACGAGTCAGGACTCCTCACGCCGGACGAGTGGGCGGGGCTGGACGAGAATGGGTTCGCGGGCGTCGGATGGCTGACGACCCAGCCGTACGCGGCGAACGTGCGGATGGACCGGCTCCCCGGGCTCGCGGAGAAGCTGGGCCGGCACGGGATCGGGCTCGCGGCCATGCTGCCCTACTCCCCCCATCATCCCGGGAAGACGGTCGGCTTCGTGTTCGTCGTCGAGGACGTCGACGCGTTCGAGAAGGCGGCCCTCTCGAACTGGAAAGGGAGCGACGAGCAGCGGAAGGCGGTTGCCGCCCTGATCCAGCGGATCCGAGTGAAGTCCAGGGACCCGCGAGCCATGATCCAGGACGCGATCGCGACCACGTGCCGCTAGGCACGAGCGTTGGGACCCGAGGACTCCGCTCGCATCGACCCGTCCGACCCACTACCAGAATGCGGTGGGTGTCGTCGTGAGCAGTTCGGTCCCGCGTTCCCGGACGATCACATTCTGCTCGATCCCCGCGCTGCCCACCCCTTTCCGGGCCACGAACGTCTCGACGCCGAGGACCATCCCTGCCTCGAAGACCGCGCGATCGTCGGTCCCCCCGTCCGCGAGGACCGTGGAGATGTCCGGACCCTCCCAGCCGATCCCGACGCCGTGGCCGAGCAGCGGCCACAGGCGACTCGCCACGTCGTCCGAATCGGTGGCCGATTCGCGCATCCGTTCGCCGATCGCGGCGACCTCCGTCACGCGAATGCCGGGCCGCACCTCCGCGATCACCGAGTCGACGATCTCTTGCGCCGCCTCGATGAGGTCCTTCTGTTCCACGGTGGGACGCCGGCCCACCACGGCGGTCCGCCCCGGATCGAGCCAGTACCCCTGCCAGATCGGGCCGTACACCCAGGCCCGCACGAGCTCGCCCGTCCGGGGCGTTCGCAGGCTGTACCCATTGAGCGGCTCCGTGCACCAGTCGTCGATGTACGGACCCGACGTGACGGGGATCATATGGTAGTTACCGCCTCGGCGCACGACCTCGTACGCGGCCCGCGCCGCAGCCTCGGCTTCCGACTCGCCCGCCACGAGCGCGTCCATGAGCGCATCGAGGCCTGCCGTGACGATCTTCCCCGCCTCCCGGTAGCACTCGAGTTCCCTCGGGCTCTTGATGCGGCGCATCGCCATGACCACGTCGTCTTGCGGCTCGAACGAGACCTGTGGCGCGGCCTGTTCCAAGCCTCGGCCGTACTTCAGCGGGAGGAGCCACTCTCCGACCATCGCGACCTTCCCACGGATCCCTCGGCGTCGGAGAGCTTCGGCCGTGCCCGCGACGACGTCGAAGTGCCACTCGATGCGATCGACCGCGAGGAGCTCCGCGGGAATCGGCTGCGGGACGTGGAGTTCCGGCGGCTCCCCGTTCGCGAGGATTGCGCTACTCCAGGGTCGGCCCTGGATCGTCGCGCTGTCGGGTTCCGCTCCGGAACTCGCCGCGTAGTAGTTCGTGAGCCAGAGCACATCGCCGCAGGCATCGTGGGTGCCCCCAGACCGACTCCATACGACCGCGGCCTCGTACCCTCGACGCCCCATCTCCTCGTAGACGCGCCTCCATCGATCCTCGTACTCGTCCCGGGGAAAGTACATCCTCGGAGGGGTGGCTTCCGTCATCCAGACGCCTCGCGGCGGGTATCGGCTGCGTGCTATACCTGGTCGCCGGTGGACCCTTTCGGGATGTGTCCGTCTCCTGGGCGCCGTGGAACATGAGGCACAGCTCGAAGCACGGCGCTCTCAAGAAAGCGAAGGCAGACCGACACGGCTTGCGAGTGAGGCGGAGCCTCCTACGACCACCGGTTCATGAGGTTCGGATGGGTAGCCCCGCTTCGCAACGGATGCCGACCTCAAGCGGTGCAGCCTTTCCCTTTAAGACAGGGGCTACCTTGCTCGGACGTGGACCGATCGGGGAGAGAACATGGCGCTGAGCCCAGAGACGAAGCTCTGGTGGGCTCAAGCTAGGCGCGACTTTCGAATTGCACAGCCCAACCATGCAAGTCACGATTACGAAGTCTCCGTGTTCTATTGCGAACAGGCGGCACAGAAGGCCCTCAAGGCTCTGTTACTCCACCGCACGTCCCAGATGCCGCCGAAGATTCACAATCTCATTGAACTAGGCCGCCTCGCCGGAGTGGGCCGTCCGATGCGCGAATTCCTTGCAGAACTCACGCCTCACTACATGATCACCCGGTACCCCGATGCCGCGGGTGCCGTGACGTCCGACTTGCATAATGGGCGCGTGTCCCTCAGATTCCTACGAGGCACGAAGACGGTGATGGATTGGTGTCGAAGTCGGTTGCGATGACCCCCCCGTTTCGCCGGTTCCTCAATCGTCTCGCTCGAGAGCTTCGACCCGAGCGGGTCGTGCTCTATGGGAGCCGTGCTCGAGGGACCCTTCGCCGGACCAGCGACTACGACATCTTGATCGTCGCGAAACGGTTCCGCAGCGTCCCCTGGGTGGAGCGCGCGGCCCTTGCGATGCGCTTCTGGGATCTTCCCGTCGACCTCGAGCCAATCTGCCTTACGCCGGAGGAATTCCGTAAGCGTTCAATGGAGATCTCGATTGTCGGTGTGGCAGCCCGAGAGGGAATCGTGGCCTTCCCTTGATGGTCTCGAACTCGGACGCAGAAAAGGGGATCCCGCCTCCCGGATTTGAACCGGGGGCCTGATGATGGCAGCGGGCACCGCGGCCGCCGCGGCCGCGGGAGCTCTCTACAGTCACCCGCTCTGACCAGGCTGAGCTAAGGCGGGACGGGCGACGAATGGCTCCCGCGATAAAAAGGTTGTCCGGCTCGGTCCGCCCGGAGTCCCACACGGGTCCGAGACTAAATACATAGCCGCTCTTCCTCGACGCCGTGAGCCTCCCGCGTTCCCTACAGAAATGGCTGCTCGACGAGGACGCGGACCCGAGCGTCCGTCATCGCGTCCTGCGGGACCTCCTCAACAGACGAGCCGACGATGTGGAAGTCGCCTCCGAGCGGAAGCGGATCGGAAAGGAAGGCTGGGCGGCCCGGATCCTCCGGGCACAGCACCCCGGAGGCCAGTGGGACACGCCCGGCGCATCGGCGTTCGAACTGTACTGGCCGAAGTACATCGCGACGAACTGGAGGCTCCTCGTCCTCGCCGATCTCGGCGTGAGCGGGAAGAACCCGCGCGTCGTGAAAGCCCTCAAGCTGTTCTTTCAGCGCTACTCGGGCGCGTCCGGAGGATTGGGCTATGGGAGGAGCGAGGTGTGCTTCACGGGGAATGCGGTCCGGATGCTCGTCCAGTTTGGCTACCTCGAGGACCCGCGCGTGCGGCCGGCAATCGACTGGCTCGTCCGGCACCAGAAGCCGGACGGGGGGTGGCACTGTTTCCCATCCAAGTCCGGGACCCTGGACGCTTGGGAGGCCTTGTCCGCATTCGCCGCGATCCCTCGCCGCGCCCGATCCGCCGCGATGCTTCGGGCGATCGAACGGGGGGCGGAGTTCTACCTCAATCGGGGGCTCCTCCGTGAGGGGCGGACCCCGTACGCGCCATGGACGAGGCTGCATTACCCGGTCCACTACTACTACGATCTCCTCGTCGGGCTCGACATCCTCACGTCGCTCGGGTACGGTGACGATCCCCGTATTCGCCCCGCCCTGGACCGGCTCAAGCGGAAGCGCAACCGGGACGGGACGTGGAATCTCGACGCATTGCACCCGGATTCGGAGGACCCGGACTACCGGACCCGCGGCCCGTTCTATCCTCTCGGCCTCGAGGTCCCCGGACGGCCGAGTCGGCTCATCACGACGACCGCGCTCTCCGTCCTGAGGCGAGCGGGCCGGTGACGCGTCTCGACCGTCGGTGACGGACCTCGCCCGGAGGGAGTGCCGCGGGCCGGGCTCGAACCGGCGACTTCGAGATCTTCAGTCTCGCACTCTCCCAAACTGAGTTACCGCGGCTCGGACGGCCCGATGCGGGCGGATGGATATAGTCTTCGCGGCGACGTTCGACGGAGGCGCCCGGGACCGAGAGCCTTATCGTCCACTCCCCGTTCCCGGCGCGATGAAGGCCCCCGACGAAGTCCAGCGAGCCCTCTCGCGACGGTTCCCCGACCATCTCGAGAAGACCCGCGAGTTCCTACGGCAGCCCTCCGTGAGCGCGACGGGCGAGGGCGTGAAGGAGTGCGCGGAGATGGTCCGCGGGATGATGGCCGACTTGGGCTGCAAGGCCCGCACGTGGGGCGAGACGGGCCATCCCGTCGTGTACGGGGACCTCGACGTCGGCGCGGACGTGACCCTCGTCGAGTACGAGATGTACGACGTGCAGCCCGTCGGAAACCTGGACGCGTGGACGTCCCCGCCGTTTGCCGCGGACATCCGCGAGCTGGACGGGGTCGGCAAATCGATCGTGAACCGAGGGGTGTACAACTCGAAGGGAGCCCTCGCGGGCCACCTCCTCACCTGGAAGACCATCCTCGATGTGGATGAGATGCCCGTGAACCTGAAGATCATCGCGGAGGGGGAGGAGGAGATCAGCAGCCACAACTTCATCCGGTTCGTGAAGCAGAACAAGTCCGAGCTGCGCTCGGATGCGGGCTTCGCGGACGACTACGGGGAGGACCTGCGCGGGATCCCGTCCATCGTCCTCGGCGTGAAGGGGTGCCTCTACCTCACGATCTGGTCGCGCGGCTCGAAGGCGAAGGGTGGCCCGACGGTCGGGGAGATCCACAGCTCGAACGCAGTCTGGGTGTCGTCCCCCGTGTGGCGGCTCGTGAAGGCGCTCGACACCCTCGTGGACGAGGACCAGCGGCCCGTCGTGGACGGCCTCCGGGCCGACATCCGGCCGCCGTCGAAGCGAGACTTGGAACTCACGCAGGACCTCACGAAGAGCTTCGACCCGAAGCTGGAACTCAAGCAGATGCCCGCGTTCAAGTTCAAGTACGACCTCCCGAAGGACAAGCTCCTGGGGAAGTACTTCTTTGAGCCGACCGTAAACCTCTGCGGCCTGTACTCCGGCTACACGGAGCACGGAGGGACCAAGACGGTCCTGCCCCACGAGGCGTATGCGAAGGTCGACATCCGACTCGTCCCGGACATGACCGTCGAGACGACCCTCCGGAAGCTGAAGGCCCACCTGAAGAAGCGCGGGTTCGAGGATCTCGAGATCGAGGTCCACGGGCCGTACGGCCCCGCCCGGACGGATCCGGACGCGTGGATCGTGGGCGCGGCCCGCGCCGCCCTCGCGGATCACGGGAAGACGCCCGAGGTGTGGCCCACGAGCGGCGGGACGATGCCCGCGTTCGTGTTCAGCGAGGACCTCCGCATCCCATGGGTCGCGACGGGCCTCGGGCACGGAGGCCGGGCCCACGCGCCGAACGAGTACGCGACGATCGACGGGATGGAGCGGTTCATGCACGGCGAGGCGAGCCTCATGTACCGCGCCGCGTCCCTCGGGGCGGCCCGGTGAGGGGCCGTCCGGACCCGCCGCGGGACGCTTTCAGGCATGAGAACGACCCTCCGCCGCGTCGGAAAATTGGGGCCTCCCGCGAGATGCGTTTCTATGGAGAGAATCCATTCATTCTCAAGGTCTGACTTTCACCTCGACACGTATAAATAGCGTTACCCGGGATGGCTCGCCAGTGCCCACAGTGCCTCATCACCGGGTGACCCCATGGGCTTCGTGATCCGCCGGCTTCGCAAGGACGAGGAGGGCGTCGCGTCGACCGTCGGGACGATCATGGCGCTCCTCGTGTTCCTCACGTTCCTGAGCCTGATCGTGAACCAGTACGTCCCCGTCTGGATGAAGGACTCCGAGAGCGCCCACATGAACGGCGTCCTGGGCCAGTTCGGGAACATGAAGGGCAGCGTGGACCTCCAGGTCCTCGGAGCCCAGATCGCCCAAGACGCGGGCACCCACTACATCCCGATCACGACCGCGAGCGCCGTGACCCTCGGGGTCGACGGCGTACCGATCTTCTCGGCCCCGACGGCCGGGGAGATGACCCTGAATCCGAACGCGGCTCCGTGGACCGTCGCGTTCTACTACGACATCCGCGGGGTCTCGACCCGCGTGGACGAGTTCTCGAGCGGCACGATGGAGCTGAACGTCGGGAACCGGTACTTCGTGCCCCAGCGGATCGCGTACGAGAACGGCGGCGTGATCCGGTCGCAGGCGGACGGCCAGGTCGTACGGGCCCCGCCCACATTCGAGGCGGTCCCCTTGAACAGCACCCTCGATGTGAGCTTCCAGCTGATCACCTTGTACGGGAGCGGCTCCGTGTCCGGAACGAGCACGGAGGTCGTGAACACGAAGTTGTTCGGCCTCGACCGCCAGGACTACACGGACATCAGGTCCACGATCTGGATCAACCACACGTCGTTGTATGGGGTCGCATGGTACCAGTTCTTCAACGGCACGCTCGCGAAGAACCTCGTGATCACGACGGGCACGTTCGCGACCGTCGAGACGCCGGAGCGCGTTCTCCTGCTCGAGTTCACGGCCCGGCGGTCGGGCGAGAACGTGTACCGGGCCCGGGTCGCCTGGGACGCGATTACGCTCACGTACCGGTTCGCGCTCGAGCTGTATCAGACGGCCGGGCTCCCGATCGGCGTGTTCCGGCTCCAGCACGCGCAGGTGACCATGGGGATCGGCGAAGGCACGGAGGAGCCGTAAGGCGGAGGCGATCACGGTGACGAAGCGCAAGAAGGTGTTCATGCCGAAGGGGGCCCTCCAGGGGAAGGCGGAGTGGTCCGGCACGAGGGGGTCCTACCTCACGCGGATCCCGGACCTCGCGAAAGAAACCCTCGAGGAGATCGAGGTCGTCGCAGTCCGCGAGCCCTACTCGTACATCCGGGTGGTGTACGACCACGACCGGTCCGAGTATCTCTACGAGGTCTGGGAACCCCAGCTCGACGAGCGGGAGCAGAAGCTGCTCGACATGCTCAAGGACAGCCTGGCGCGCACCCTCGAGTACGAATGGGACAAGATGGCGGAGAAGGACAAGAAGGAGTACCTCGAGGAGGCCGTCGAGTCGTTCATCAAGTCCCGCGGCCTGCGCCTCGAGCCCGCCTCGCGCGACAAGGTCGTCTACTACATCATCCGGGATTTCGTCGGATACGGGCCCGTTGACGTCCTCATGGCGGACCTCCGGGTCGAGGACGTGTCGTGCGACGGCACGGGGATCCCCCTGTTCGTTTTCCACCAGAAGTACGAATCGATCAAGACGAGCGTGATCTTCCAGGACGACGACGTCCTGAACTCGTTCACCGTGATGCTCGGGCAGCGGTGCGGGAAGCAGATCTCCGTCGCGAGCCCGATCCTGGACGGCACGACCGTGGAAGGCCACCGGGTCCAGGCCACGTACAGCCGCGAGGTCACGACCCGCGGATCCTCGTTCACGATCCGGCGGTACAAGGAGAAGCCGTTCACGCCCGTCGAGCTCGTGAAGTTCAAGACCGCGAGCGCGGAGATGGTCGCGTACGTGTGGATCGCGGTCGAAAACGGGAAGTCCATGATGGTCTGCGGCGGCACGGCGTCCGGGAAGACCGCGACCCTCAACAGCGCGGCCCTCTTCATCCGTCCCGGCGCGAAGATCGTCTCAATCGAGGACACCCGGGAGATCAACCTGCCCCACGAGAACTGGATCCCGGGCACGACCCGGACGGGGATCGGCGAGCGCGGGGCCGATGGGAAGGCGGCCGGCGAGATCGACATGTACGACCTCGTGCGCGCGGCCCTGCGGCAGCGGCCGAACTACATCGTCGTCGGGGAGGTCCGCGGCGCGGAGACGTACACGATGTTCCAGGCCATGGCGACGGGACACCCCACGATGTCCACGATGCACGCGGACTCCGTGAAGTCCATGGTGAACCGCCTCGAGAACCCGCCGATCAACACCCCGCGCATCCTGCTGACGGCCTTGAACTTCGTCGTGATCCAGACCCATGCCCGGATCGGAGACTCCATCGTTCGGCGGATCAAGCAGATCGTCGAGCTCGTCGGATTCGAACCCGAGACGAACGAGCTCATCACGAACACGGTGTACGAGTGGGAGCCCGCCACGGACACGTTCCTGTTCAAGGGGCACTCGTTCCTGTTCGACGAGATCATGGAGATGAAGAACATGACCCACGAGGAGATGGAAGCGGAGTTCCAGCGCCGCGTGGACATGGTGAACTACCTGAACCAGAAGGGCATCGTCGACTTCCGCGAGATCTCCAAGTTCATCGTCTCGTACTATCAGTACCCCGAGGAGTCGATCAAGCGAATCCGCGACGAGATGGGCTGGCAGGAGCGCGTCGCGAAGCCCATCGAGGCGGGAGGTGAGGTCGGTGGGTAGCACGGCCTTCGAGAAGCTTGAGACGCGCGGGACCCTCACGCGGACGAAGCGGTTCCGGCCCGGCGAGGAGAAGGCGAAAGGCCATCACATGGTGAAACTCCCGAAGGGCGCGAAGCCCGTGAACGTTGGGCTGTCCCCGAAGGAGCAAATCGCCTGGAAGACGTTCGGCGCGTTCGTGCAGGCGCGACGGAAGCAGGACGCGGAGCTCGAGGACAACCTCCTGAAGGCCCACATCCGCCTGCGTCCCGAGGAGTACCTTGCGGTCGCATGGATGAACACGACGATCGCCGCGATCGGGGCCGTCGTAGCCGCCCTCGCGATGTCCCTGTTCCTTGCGGTCCTCAACGTGCCAATCACGACCCTCATCTTGATCTTCGGCCTCGTCGCGGCGATCCCGATCTTCGTGTCGTACATGTACTTCTTCGGGCTGCCCGTCGGGTACCATGGGAAGCCGGCCTCCATGGCGAAGAAGCGCGCGCGCAAGATCGACAAGCGGATCTCGAGCGCGATGTCGTTCATCTCCGCCATGGCGTCCGCGGACGTGCCCGTCGACGTGATCTTCAAGGAGCTCTCGAAGCAGATCGTCTACGGGGAGGTCGCGAAGGAGGCGGAGTGGATCACGCGGGACACGGAGCTGCTCGGCGTCGACATCCTGACCGCGATCCGCCGCGCGGCCCAGCGCTCCCCGAGCGGGAAGCTCCAGGACTTCCTCCAGGGCGTCGTGACGACGTCCACGAGCGGCGGCCAGCTCAAGCCGTACTTCCTGCTCAAGGCGGAGCAGTTCGAGCGGGAGGACCGCCTCGAGATGCGGAAGCGCATGGAGACCCTCGGCCTCCTCGCGGAGTCGTTCGTGACCGTCGTGGTCGCGTTCCCCCTGTTCCTCGTCGTGATCATGGCCATCATGGCCCTGATCAGTAAGACGGGGTCCTCGTTCGTCCTCACCCTGCTGTACGTCGTCGTCGCGCTCATGATCCCCCTCAGCCAGTTCGGGTTCATCTTCGTGATTTGGAACATGGAGCAGGAGGGCTGACATGGTACGCGAAGATCTCGAGAAGGCCCGCGTGCGGCTGTACGAGAAGGCAGACCGGGGGAAGGCCCTCCTCGGCCTGAGCACGAGCCTCTTCCTGCTGCTCATGTTCATCGCGATCCTGAACCTCATCGGATCGATTGATCTCTCCTTCCGCACGGGCCAGCGCGGCTTCGACCGGTTCCTGAACTGGACCGTGATCGCGATCCTGGCGTTCATCGGGCCGTACGGGTTCTACCTCGCGAAGCAGAACCGCGAGACGAAGCAGATCGAGCGGCGGCTCCCGGACTTCCTCCGCGACGTCGCGGAGGCGGGCCGGTTCGGCATGACCCTCGCGGAGGCGATCGTCGTGAGCGCGGGCGGCCGGTACGGCAAGCTCACGCCCGAGATCAAGAAGATGGCGGCCCAGATCAGCTGGGGCGTCCCCGCGACGGAGGCCCTGCGCCTCTTTGCGGCGCGGCTCAAGACCCCGAAGGTCCAGCGGGTCGTCGCGATCATCACGAAGTCATCCGACGCGGGCGGAGACGTGGCCGACGTCCTCACGATGGTCTCCCACGACACGAAGGAGACCCAGCTCACAGAGGACGAGCGCCGGATCGCGATGTCCACGTACGTCGCGGTCATCTACATCTCGTTCTTCGTCTTCCTCGTGACGATCTGGATCCTCAACGTGACGTTCCTCCCGAAGATGCTCGAGGCGAGCGGCGCCCTGTCGGGCGGCACGGGCGGCCTCGGCGGGGCGAGCCCCCTCGCGGAGAACCTCCCCGAGGTCGTGTACAACATCCGGCTCGCCTTCTTCGTCGCGACGATCGTCCACGGGTTGGGCGACGGCATCTTGGCGGGCGTGCTCGACAACGGGAAGATCCCCACGGGGCTCCGCCACAGCTTCATCATGCTCATCATCGCGCTGCTCGGGTTCCAGCTCATCTGAGGTGAACGTGATGGCCCAATCCACGGAAGAGACGGTCGCGCAGGACCTCGAGGCCCTCGAGCGCAAGAAATCCGAGATGTCGGCCAAGGTCGCGTCGCTCGACCGCGAGCGCGCGGAAGCGAAACAGATGCTCGACCAGATCGAGGAGAAGAAGAAGCGGGCGATCTTCGCGGCCCTCGATTCGTTCAAGAAGCGCTACTTCCACCGGCTCCTCGGAGGGAAGGGCGTCAAGGTGAAGGCGCC